>CAMENE010000005.1:0-100699 GCA_945928165.1 uncultured Campylobacter sp. | reverse complement strand
AAGCTACTACTATAATGAAAATTTAAGAAAAGAAAACTCAAAAAAAGGCTTAGAGCGAGCTAAATTATTTAGCTGGGAAAAATGTGCTGACATAATGATAACTGAGATGAAAAGAAGGGCTGGCTATGAGGAATTCTAGAATTCCTAAATAAAAATCTAGAATTTCTTAGTAAAATGTTTAAAAAACCTTAGGAATTCTAAAATTCCTATAATAAAAAAGAGAAAAAATGTTACTAAAATACCTTGCTTTACTTCGCTATAATCACGCCTTAGCGCGCCTTAGTGCCGTTCAACTCATTTGCTATTTTGGCGCATGGTTTTCGCACACTGGCATTTTTACCTTGCTAATAGAGCTAAAAGCCCCAGTCTGGGCGCTTTCGCTGGCTGCTATGATGGCGTTTTTGCCTAGCATTGTGCTTGCGCCATTTAACGGCATTATCATTGACAAACTGCCAAAACGCACGCTAATGTTAGCTCTCATGCTCACAGAAGCCCTTAGCGTGCTAGCACTTTTGCTAATTGATAGCTTGGATTTTTTGTGGTTACTCATGGCACTTATTTTTATTCGTATGGGCGTGGGGACGCTGTTTTTTCAAACCGAAATGAGCCTGCTGCCAAGCCTGCTAGCAAAACCACATCTTATCATCGCAAACGAAATCCACTCAATGATTTTTGCTTTTTCATACACAGCTGGCATGGGGCTTGCTGGGATTTTTGTGCATTTTTACGGCATTAAGGCTAGTTTTCTTTTTGATTTTGCGCTTTATTGCGTCGGTATTTTTATACTTTTTGGCACTCGTTTTAGAGAGCCTGCCTTACAAAACGCCGCCACCGGCGCTCTAAAAATGTTTACGCAGACTTTTTATTACATAAAATCAAAGCCTGTGATTTTACACCTTATTTTCTTACACGCATTAGTGGGGCTTTTTGCTTACGATACTATCGTGGCTTTGCTCGTAGATTATGAGTATAAGGGCATTTTGAGCGTCGCTCTTGCTATTGGCTTTTTAAACACAGCCAGAGCATTTGCGCTGTGCGTGGGGCCAGTTCTACTCTCACGCTTTGTAAGTGAGAAAAATATGATTTATTTTTTTGCATTTCAAGGGCTTTGTATAATGCTCTGGGCGTGCTTAGAAAGCAATTTTTACACGAGCTTACTAGGTATTTTTTTAGCAGCATTTTTTTGTAATAGCATTTGGAGCTACACCTTCACTCGCCTTCAAAGTGCCTGCGATAGCGCATTTTACGGACGCATCGTAGCTTATAACGATATGGTCTTTTTTATCATAGCCTCGCTTGTAGCATCTGGGGTAGGGCTTGCTTTTGAGCTTGGGTTTAGCCTGCCAGTTATCACCGGCTTTATCGGCGTGCTTTTTATTTTAGGCTCGTTTTACTATGCATGGGTAAGACGCAGGTATTTTTAAATTTGCCAATAGCGGATTTTTTTGCTTCGCATCCGGCTGGCTGGGGGTGCGGGGGTATTTTTAATTCTAGAATTCCCTATAGAATTTTAGAATTCCCCGGGGAATTCTAAAATTCTCTTAGCTTAAAAATTTGCTCTTATATGCTCTTTGTAGCTATTTATATACTCATCTACCTTTGGATTTTTGATTACATCATTACAGATAAAACTTGGCAGTGCCTTCATACCGCAAAACTCCATTGCCTTATGCATAGCAAAGGTTACACCATCACACCCACGCCCTTCAAAAAACTCATTTTTGTCATTAAAGGCCGTAATTGGTGCATTCCAAGTAGTGCTTATCATATATTTTTTCTTCGCTGTTTTCTCGCCTGTGCCATATCCATGCTCCGGGTCATTAGCGTGGCGACCATCGCTTTTTGTCAAGTGTGGCGCTGCAGCTGTCAAAACCTCATCTATATATTTTTTGACAATCCACGGCGCACTCATCCACCAGCCAGGGTATTGAAAGATGATTATATCGCTTTGGATGAGCTTTTGCACCTCACTCTCCACTTCATAGCCATCATCTATTTTGGTGCGGATAACCTCATATCCCTTAGCCTCTAGCTCACTACTTGCTACATCGCAAAGCAAGGTATTTAGCTTGCCACTGCTACTACCAAATTTTTTGCCACCATCTAAAATTAATACTTTCATTTTTGCTCCTTTAATTTTGTGATTTTGGCGATATTTTAAAACATTTTCCAAAACAACCATTAAATTTACTCAAATATGAGTTAAGAAATTTGACAAATTTATAACAAATTTTAAAATTTCTTATAAATTTAAGCTCTTTTTATCTTAAATCTCAAAGCCCAACTCATCACAGAGCTTAAAAGCTCTTTGGATCGATCACGAAGCGATATCTAGCTCTTTTTGCTACTACATCACGCCAAGCCTGATTGATCTGCTCGCCAGTGATTTTTACTATATTTGGGCGAACTCCAGCTTTTGCGCAAAACTCAGCCATTTCCCCAGTCTCTTTCATACCGCCATCATTGCTAGCAAAGTAAAAAAGCTATGAGCTTTTAGTAAATTTTGATATAATTTTACAACAATACTTAAAAATATAGTTAAAATCAAGCTTTTATTTTTGTAATTATTTTTAGGCTTTGTAAAAGCTGATGTAGTGGCTGAGTGTAAAAGGATGTTTGATGAGTAGAAATTTGGCGTTGGAAATTTTACTTGATGAGTACAAAAACTGCATAAAAAACGGACTCTATCATTATACGCAGATAGTTTTTGCATACAACTCAAACAGAATAGAGGGAAGTAAGCTAAGCAAAGAGCAGACAAGATATATCTATGAAACAAACTCTTTATTATCAAAAAAAGATGAAGTTATAGAGATTAACGATATTATAGAAACTAAAAACCATTTTAAAGCATTTGATTTTATTTTAGAAAATTATGATAAGCCACTAGATGAAGATTTTATAAAACAAATTCACGCTATTGTAAAAAAAGATACAAGCGATAGAGTGGTTGGGGATTTTAAAAAAACGGCAAATTTTATAGGAGATTTAAAAACAACTAATCCAAAAAATGTGAGTAGTGAAATTGCAAAATTACTAAAATCATATAATGAATTAAAAAGTGTAAATATAGAAGATATTATTAATTTTCATCATAAATTTGAAAGCATACACCCATTTGAAGATGGTAATGGACGAACGGGTAGGCTTATAATGTTTAAAGAGTGCCTAAAAAACAACATAACGCCATTTATCATTGATGACGAACATAAGCTTTTTTATTATAGAGGTTTAAGAGAATATAATAATATAAAAGGCTATTTAATTGATACTTGCCTAAGTTGCCAAGATAAGTATCAAGAAATTTTAAATGAATTTATCAGCCCAAAGCCGGATAATGACAAAGTAAATGAAGCCTTTTAAGCCTATGCTGCCAAGGTCTCTTAGGCTTTCTAAGCACACAATGCCTGAGATAATAGTAAGAAAGATAATTGGTCCTACCATCCACTTTAAAATCATTATAAAATAATCAATTCCAAACTTGCTATCAATGCCAATTTGCGGAAAAGCATATCCTACAAAAATACCAAGTGCTATTGCTAAAACGACCCAAAATGCGAGATTTTTCAATACTTTAATCATTTTTAAACCTCAAAAGAAATTGACAAATTCTAGCAAAATAAATCTTAAATTCTTTAAGAATTCCAGTTGGAATTCCAAGATATTTGCTTAGGAATTCTAGAATTTCTTATAGAATATATTGACAAGTGTCTATATATTTGTTACAATACATAGACAAATATCAATATAAGGCAAAAAATGAGTATAGAAGAACTAGCCCAAATCGCAAAAGCCCTAAGCGACACAAATAGACTAAACATAATAAAAATGCTAACAAAAGGTAGGCTTTGTGCTTGCGAGCTTTTAGAAAAGCTTGAAGTAACGCAGCCTACTCTATCTCATCATATGAAGATTTTGTGTGAGTGCGGCTTGGTCTTTGCTTTTAAAGAGGGCAAATGGCAGCACTACGACATAAACTGTGAGCGTTTTAAGGAGTTTAAAGAAAGCATAAATGCGATTTCTTGCCTAAAATGCGAGCATAAAGAGCGTAATTAAAAAGGTAAAAGTAGAATTAAAACTCTAAACTCACGCTCTAAAAAGGCAAAAATATATAGACAAACATCAATTAAAAGGATAAAAAATGAAAGATATTTTAGGTGCTTTGGGGAATTTTTTAAAAGAAATTTTCTCATTTTCTTACTTAGATACTGGACTAAGCAGGCTTTTAGAAGCCCTTGGCTTAGAGCTTGGCTCAAAGATTTTTTCGGTGCTACATTTTTTTCTTTATGATAGCATTAAGATTTTTTTCTTACTTTTTGTGCTTGTTTTTGGCATTAGCTATATCCAAAGCTACTTTCCGCCACAAAGAACCAAAGAAATCTTAGGTTCTATGAATGGCTTTTGGGGCAGGATTTTTGGGGCTTTGTTAGGGATTTTGACGCCCTTTTGCTCGTGTTCTAGCATTCCGCTTTTTATAGGATTTTGCAGCGCAGGGCTTAGCATAGGCGTTACGCTTAGCTTTCTTATTATGTCGCCGATGGCTGACCTTGCCTCGCTTGCTATTTTAATCAGCGAGTTTGGCTACAAAATCGCTCTTGCGTATTTGCTCTCAGGGCTTGTTATAGCGATTTTGAGCGGATATATCATAGAAAAACTAGGCTTTGTAAAAATCACAGCCATCAAAGCCACAGCAAACTACACGTCCCCAAGCCAAAAAGAGCGCATAAAAGAAGCCAAAAACGGCGCAAAAGACATTATAAAGCGAGTTTGGCTCTATATTTTACTAGGCGTGGCAATAGGTTCTTTTATCCATAATCTCTTGCCCCAAAACCTAGTAGAAAGCGTGCTTGGGGCTGATTTGTGGTATAGCGTGCTACTTGCTTGCGTGGTTGGAATTCCTATGTATGCTGATACTTTTGCGGCTATTCCAGTAGCTCTTGCGCTTTTAGAAAAAGGTGCAGGACTAGGCACAGTGCTTAGCTTTTTGATGAGTGTTACAGCACTTAGTCTGCCTTCGCTTGTGATGCTCTCAAAGGTTATGAGTCCACGCTTGCTAGCAGCTTTTGTGATTACGCTTAGCTTGGGGATTATTCTCATAGGCTATATTTTTAATGCTTTTGCATATATTTTTATTTAAGGAGAGAAAATGTTTAAGTTTTTTAAGAAAAAAGAGCTAAAATGTGCTTGCAATGCTAATGAGACAAGCTTTGAGCCAAAGAGTTTTAGCGGTGAAATAACAAGCATAAAAGTGCTTGGCACAGGCTGCTGTAATGAGCTAAATGAAAATTGCAAATCAGCCCTAAAAGAGCTAGGTTTGGGGCTTGAAGTGGAGTATATCAAGGATATTTCGGTGATTGCTAGCTATGGTGTGCTAAGCGTGCCTGCGCTAGTGGTAAATGAAGTGGTGCTAAGTGCCGGCAGGGCTCTAAGTAAAAGCGAGATAAAAGAGCTTTTAAGCAAGGCATAGCTTTTAGGGAATTCTAGAATTGCTAAGTATAATTTATAGGAATTCTAGTTTGCTAGGTAATTTTGGAATTCCATTTGGAATTCCAAAATTACCTTAAAAGGCGCAAAGAGTTTAGCACGACTATTACTGAGCTAGAACTCATCGCAAATGCTGCGATAGCTGGGGTTAAAAATACCCCCGCACCCCCAAAAACGCCGGCTGAGAGCGGGATACAAAGAGCGTTATAACAAAACGCCCAAAAAAGATTTTGCTTGATGATTTTTAGCGCTTTTTGCCCTAAGCTAAAAAGCTCATAGAGTGCCTTTATATCATCTTTTATGATGATTATATCGCTAGCATCTTTGCTAATATCGCTTGAATTGCTGATTGCTACGCCTATCATCGCTTCTTTCATAGCAAGCGCGTCATTTATACCATCACCCACAAAAACAGTACTCCCCCCAAAGCCCCTTAAAAGCTCTACTTTCTCGTTTGGTAAAAGTCCAGCATAATACTCATCAAGCCTAAGCTCTCTACTTATTTGTCCAGCGTTTTTTTCATTATCGCCACTTAGCATTACGCATTTTAGCCCCTTTGCTTTTAGCTTGCTTATTAGCTCTTTTGCGCCTTCTTTGATCTCATCGCTTAGGGCGATAAAGCCCCTATACTCGCCACCCACGGCTAATAGTGCCAAAGCTGCGTTTTGTGCTAAAATCTGCTCTTTTTGGCTTTCGTTTAGAACTATGCTGTGATTTTGGAGCAGTTTAATGCTGCCTAAGAGCATTAAAACGCCGCTTTCTTCATACTCTATGCCAAGTCCTGCTAGCTCTTTTATGCCCTTTGCGCCCTTGCTTGTGCCCACGTATTTGCTGATTGCCTTTGAGATAGGGTGCGAGCTTGCCTTGCTTAAAAAGCCAGCAAGCCTTAAATCATCATCATTTAAGCTTGTAGCACTCACGCTTAAAGACCCTTTTGTAAGCGTGCCTGTTTTATCAAAGGCTACGACTTTTGCGCCTTTAATGAGCTCTATTATGGCTGGATTTTTTATGAGAATTCCAGATTTTGAGCCCTTGCTAAGAGCGCAGACTATGGCAATAGGCGTAGCAAGCCCCAAGGCACAAGGGCAAGAAATCACAAGCACGCTAATAGCGCAAATCACAGCCCTATTAATATCAAAAAAGCTCCAAATAATAAGCGTTAGCAGCGAAACCCCAATCACGCTAGGCACAAAAATATTTGAGATTTTATCGGCTAGGCGAGCTATGTTTAGCTTTTTGCTCGCACTTTGCTGTAAGCTTGAAATAATGCCTTCTAGCAGGCTTTCTTTTGGGTTTTTAGCGATTTTTGCTAGTATGGTGCCATTTATATTTGTGCTGCCTCCAAAGATATTTTCACCCACGCTTTTATATCGTGGCAGGCTCTCACCATTTATCGCACTCTCATCAAACTCAGCCCCGCCATAAGTGATTATAGCGTCACTTGGGATGTGTTCACCTGGCTTTATGCTAATTATATCGCCTATTTTTAGCTCGCTTGCATTTATTTGCTTTTCTGTGCCATCAGCTAAGAGCAAATGCGCTATTTTTGGCTTTAAGTCCATTAGGTTTTTTAGGCGCAGACTAGTTTTTGCCCTTGCTTTGCTCTCTAAAAACTTGCCAAGCAGCACGAAGCTAATAATCATCGCAGGGCTGTCAAAATACAGCTCGTGCGAGCCAGCAAAATACGCAAACAGCGAGTAGAAAAAGGCTGAGAACACTCCAAGGCTAACAAGGGTGTTCATATCAAAGTTTTTTTCTTTTAGGCTGCGCAAGGCGTGGGTATAAAAGCTAGTACCGCAAAGCAGGCAAAGGGAGCACAAAATAAGCGATGAAAGTGCAATAAAATCGTGGTTAGCCGGAATTAAGCCAAAGTGAAAAAGCATGATTAAGCCTGAGCTAATAGCACTTATTGCTAGCTTTATAGCTAGGACTTTTTGTTCTTTTGCTTGGGCCATTAAAAGCTCATTAAAATCATGCGCTACGCCAAAGCCAAGGGCTTTTATTTTTTCTATTATTTTTTGTTCTACGCTTTTGTTTTCTAGCTCAAAAATGCCACTATTATCGCTTAGACTAATACTTGCGCTTTTTACGCCCTTTATTTTTTTTGTCGCTCTTGTGATAGCATTTGCGCAGTTTACGCAGGTCATGCCGGTGATGTTTAGATGAAGTTTGCTCATGATTTTTTGTTTTATTAAATTTGGAATTCCAAAATATTTAAATTCTAGAATTCCTAAATTCTAGAATTCTTAAAGATAATTCCTTAAATTCTAGAATTTCTAGAAAGCTTTAATCAATTCTTTTTATCACATCAAAGCCAAGTTCGCTCATTGCCTCTTTAAAGCCTTGTTCTTTGTCCTCATCAAGCTCCACGCTTACACGGCGTGGGCTTAGGCTAAGATCAACACTAATCTCGCCAAAATCCTCTTTAAGCTCTGAAATTATAGTATTTGCGCAGTTTTGGCAGTTTATATTATTTGCTTCAAAAGTCATTTTTGCTCTCCTTAGTGAATTTTTTCAAAATCGATTTTAGCCCCTTTTTTTTAAATATTAGCAAAATATATGTTAAAATCACGCAATGAAAGCGTTTAGCGATTATTACTAGCTTTTTTGGGCATTTTTTGATATAATCGCTGTTTTATAATTTTTTTATTTTAAGGACAAAGACAATGGGAAGGGCATTTGAATACCGCAGAGCAAGCAAAGAAGCACGCTGGGATAAGATGAGCAAGCTATTTCCAAAGCTTGGCAAGGCAATTACAATAGCTGCAAAAGAGGGCGGAGCTGACCCTGATATGAACCCAAAACTTCGCACCGCAATCGCAACTGCTAAGGCACAAAATATGCCAAAAGACAACATCGATGCTGCGATAAAAAGGGCAAATGGTAAAGACAGTGCGGATATCAAAACTATATTTTACGATGGCAAAGGCGCACACGGCGTTCAAATCATAGTAGAGACCGCAACTGATAATCCAACTCGCACCGTAGCAAATATAAAATCAATTTTTAACAAAAACGGCGGCGAAATGCTGCCTTCTGGCTCACTAAATTTTATGTTTTCTCGCAAGGCTGTATTTAGCTGCGAGCCTTATGGGGGTGAGGCTGACGAGCTAGAACTTGCGCTAATAGACGCTGGGCTTGAAGAGATGGAGAGCAGCGATGATGAGCTTCGCATAATAGGCGATTACACGGCTTTTGGCACGCTTAGCACAGCACTTGAAGAAAACTCGCTTGTGATAAAAAAAGGAGCTTTGGAATTCTTGCCAAACTCTACTATATCGCTAAACGATGAGCAAATGAGCGAGCTTGAAAAACTGCTTGATAAGCTTGAAGATGATGATGATGTGCAAGCTGTCTATACTAATGTAGAGTAGCTATGAGTTTTGAGAGCCAAATCTAAATGGATAGAAAACAAAAAAAGTTTGAGTTACTAAAAAACTCAGTTAATACTCTTTTGGTAGCTACATTAGGAACGGCAGGTTATGTTTTTATTAATTTTTACACGCTAGATAACACTAGAATTATTTTAGGTTCATCAGCTACTGTAATGTTAGCTATTTTTACTTTACTTTTAGCAAGAAATGCTTTGGAGGACTAAAATGGAATTTGTTTTTATAGTGGCTATTGCTGCGTTTTTTACTGCTGGTATGCTATATGTCGTAAAAAGTAGTGATAAAAAATCAAAAAATAACCTAAAAACAGCGTAAATCAAAATAAAGGACAAAAATGGAAGAGTTAAAAACTTATGAAATAAATGAAACTGAGCTAGCAAAGTGCGCTTATGCCGTGCTTAGCACAGAGCGTGGCGATATAAATATAAAATTATATCCAAAAAGCGCCCCGCAAACCGCGGCAAACTTCGCTGGGCTTGCTAAAAGTGGCTTTTATGACGGACTTAGCTTTCATAGAGTAATACCTGGCTTTGTCGCACAAGGTGGCTGTCCAAATGGCACTGGCACAGGTGGACCTGGCTGGCGCATAAAATGCGAGTGCGTAGGGCAAAAAGAAAAACACAAAAAAGGCACGCTCTCAATGGCTCACGCAGGCCGTGATACTGGCGGTTCGCAGTTTTTTATCTGCTTTGCGCCGCAGCCGCATTTAGATGGCGTTCATACTATCTTTGGCGACGCAGAGGGCAAAGATAGCCTAAAAGTGCTTGATAGCATAAAGCCAAACGATAAAATCGTAAAAATAGAGATAAAAGAAAGCTTATAAAGGCTTTAGCCAATCTAGAATTCTCAAAAAATACCCCCGTAACCCCCAAAAAATAAAGCCCTAGTGAATTCTAGAATAAATTCTCAATTCCCTAATTCTAGGGAATTCTAGAATTCTCTTGGAATTTTAGAATTCTCTAACTTTTATCTGCGTTTTTAGGGGTTAGGGGGTGTTTTTTATCTTAGGGAATTTTAGATTAGGAATTCTAGTTTAGGGAATTCTAGGGAATTCTAAAATTCTCTAATTTTAAGGAATTTTAGAATTTTCTAATTTTAATGAATTTTAGAATTCTCTTGGAATTTTAGAATTCTCTAACTTTTATCTGCGTTTTTAGGGGTTAGGGGGTGTTTTTTATCTTAGGGAATTTTAGATTAGGAATTCTAGTTTAGGGAATTCTAGGGAATTCTAAAATTCTCTAATTTTAAGGAATTTTAGAATTTTCTAATTTTAATGAATTTTAGAATTCTCTTGGAATTTTAGAATTCTCTAACTTTTATCTGCGTTTTTAGGGGTTAGGTGGTGTTTTTTATCTTAGGGAATTCTAAAATTCCTTAGAATTTATTCTAGAATTCCAATTTTAAAAACAGCAAAAATCAATGCTCTAGCATTTTGCTAGCATAGATTTTTTTAAAGATGTAAAAGACTATGTCTTTATCTGCCAAAATGGCAAATTAGTATGAGCAACTAACAAGAAAGAGGGGATGATTTAAGCCTAGTTTTTGAGTGCAAGGGCGATAAATGCAAGCTTATAGATATAGGACAACATTTATTAAGGGTAGCATTTATGCCTTGCGACTAAAAGAAAAATGCGCTAAAAAGCTAAAAAATAGTTTAAAACTACTCTAAGAATGCTCTTTTAAAAAAGAGAATTCTCTTTTTTAAAAGTAAAAATCTGCTAAAAAAATACGCTATATTTACAAAATCTGCTTAAAATTGCTTTTATGAAAAAATTTTTACTAACAAAATATTTTTGGATTTTTATTGCGTTTTTAAGCGCATTTAGCGTGTTTGTGTCGCATTTTGTTCTTCAAGTTTGGCTTTTTATACCGCCTTGTGAAAACTGCGTTTATATCCGCTACGCCTTTTGTGTGGTCTTTTTAGGTGCGGTTTTGGCTCTTGTTTTGCCTCGTATTTTGCGCTTTATTTCTTACGCTCTTATCATCTACGGCGCAGGGTATGGAGCTAGTGTGTCTATCACGCTAATGCAGATAAAATCCAGCCTAAATGCCGCAAACCCCTTTGGCACAAGTGGCTGTAAATTAGAACCTAGCTTTCATTTTGATTTGCCGCTACATCAGTGGTGGAGCGATATGTTTTTGCCAAAGGCACTTTGTGGCTTTGATGCCCCGCAGCCGCCACCTGGACTTAGTTTTGATGGGCTTAGGGCTTATTTTTTACAAGCTTATGAAAGAGGCTGGTATCTAGTGCCAAAGTATGAGTTTATAAGCCTTGCTGAGATTTCGCTTGTGCTTTTTATTTTTATTTTGGCTCTTTTGGTTTTTAGATTTTTTGGAGGTTTATTTTGCAAAAAAACGATGTTTTAAGCGCACTTTGGGGCGTGGAGCTTTTGCGTGTAGATTATGCCAAGCAGGTAGTTTGCGATGCGCACAGCGGGGCTATAGTGCTGTGTGCTAATGAGAGCAATATCGCTCGCTTGGAGTGCTTGCCTTCTTTTACATCCGTGCTAAAAAGCGTAGCTAGCGGTAAGGATAAGTATAATATACAAAGTGCTCAAGCTGGGATTTTAAATGCTTTAGAAAATCTAAAAATGCCACGAAATGAGCTTATTTTGGCTCTTTCTAGGCTAAATGAGGTAGGAATTTTAGATTTAAATTACCTTGAAGTTTTAAAAAGCTTTATGTTAGGGCTTAACTACGATGAGCTAAGCTCTCCAAGTGCGTCAAATACGAGCTTTAAGCGCAGTATGGGTGAGCTAAATGAAATAGCAAAAGAGTTAAGTTTGCTTTGTGATAAAAGTATGGACTCAAGGCTACAAAAAGCTATAAACTCGGCAAATAACGCAAACTTTAGCCTAGCCTTGAGCGGGGTGGTAAATGCTGGCAAATCAAGCCTTTTAAATGCTCTTATCGCTCAAAATTTACTAGGCGTTTCAAATATCCCCCAAACAGCAGCGATTTGCGCTTTAAAATACAGCGATGAGCCTTATGCTAAGATTGAGTTTTTTAGCACTGATGAGCAAGGGCAGCTGCCAAAAAAAGAGCTAAAAGATATAAACATAAGCCTTGATGAACTGCCAAAATACACAGCTGCTAGTAGCGAGCTAGCCCAGTATGTAAAACTCTGCACTCTTGGCATAAATGCTGAGATACTCTCAGGCATTGATATAATAGACACTCCAGGCATAGACGATGCGATAAAAGCAAGAGAAGAGTTAAGCGCAAACTACCTAAAAAGCTGTGATAGCCTACTATATCTAATGAACGCAGCCCAAGCTGCAAGTGCTAAGGATATGGCGTTTTTGCGTGATATAGTTTTAACTAGTAAAAATTCTGAAATTCTCGTGCTTCTTACACACATTGACAAGCTTAGCGAGGCTGAGAGACTAAGTGTGCTTGAATACACGCAAAGAAGCGTGCTTGAAGAACTTGGAGAGCTAAATGAGGAGCTAGCAAAAAATATAAAATATTTTCTAGTCTCGGCACCTGCAAATATCGGTATAAACGAGCTTAAAGCGCATCTTTTTGCTAGCTTTTTTGGAGAGAGCTCTAAAAAGGCTAGCATTATACTAAATGCTTATAAAAAAGAGCTTGGGCTTATTGCTGGCACGCTTTTTTCTGAGTTTGAGAGCGAGCTAAGGGCACTAAATGCTAGTGGAGCTAAAGCAAATGATGAAATATCAAAGCTAAAAGCGCAAGCTAGCCAGCTAGAACTAGCTCTAAATGATAGCGAGCAAAAAATCGCAAATATCACAAATTCTCTCCAAGATGAGAAAATCAGCACCCAAAATGAAATAAGCGCAATTTCAAGCAAGATTGCTGATAGGGTGATGAATGAGGTAAAATATAGAAGCGCTAAAAAACAAAAGGCTGATAATGACTTGCTTTTTGCTATCGCAAATAGCGCAATTAGCGACTTTTTAATTGATTTATTTAGGGATAAAAGGCGCATTTTAGAGCTTAAATTAGAAAGTTTTGCGCTTAATTTAAAAGAGCTTTTAAATGATTTTAGCTTTAAAATGCCTGATTTTAAAGAATATATCGGTAGCAAAGAGCTAAAAATAGAGCAAGAGAGTCTCAAAAATGCCATAAAAGAAGCACTAAAAAGCTCGGATCTAAGCAAGAACTCTAGTGCGCTAAAAAGTGCTTTAAACGAGTTTTTAAGCTCGCTAGATTTGGAGGGGCAAATTATTTCTTTGCTTAGCGAGTGTGCAAAAGACTTTAAAAACTCGCTTGAAAACTCGCTAAAAGAGCTAAAAGAGCATTTTGCTAGCCAAAATGAAAAAATTCTAGAATTCCTTAGCAAAAATGAGCAAAAAAGCGCAGATTTAAGCCAAAATTCTAAGCTTTGTGCGCAAAACTTAAACAAAGCAAAAGAGCTAAAAGAAAGGTTAGAAAAATGCTAGAAACCTTTATAAGAGAATACACAGAGCGTTTTGATCGCACATTTAGTGATGGTTTTAAGGGCGAGTTTGAGAGATTTTGCGCTGCTGTTTTAGAGCCTTCGCAGCTGCCTAGCGCAGAGCTAAAAGAGCGGCTAAATGCGCTAAATACGCTATTTTACGAGCCGCTTAGTGTGGCTGTGGTGGGGCAGTTTAGTAGTGGCAAATCAAGTTTTTTAAACGCAATTTTAGGCGCAGATATACTACCTACTGGCATCATACCAGTAACAGCAAAGCCTACTTTTATCAAATACGCCCCGCAAGCTTTCTTAAAAGCACTTTATGAAGATGGTAGAGAGGAGTATCTAAGCCTTGATGCTCTTGGTGATTTTGTAGATCAAAGAAAGGATATGAAAGCCGTAAAAGCTTTGTATATTCATCTACCAAACGAGATTTTAAAAAAAGTTAGCTTCATAGACACCCCAGGGCTAAACTCTAGAAGTGCTAAGGATACAGCAGAGACCATGAAAATACTAAAAGAGTGTAGCGGACTAATCTGGCTTTCTCTTATAGATAATGCTGCTCGTGCTGGGGAGCTAAATGAGCTCTCACTTGTGCCAAAAACGCTAAAAAACCACGCAATCTGTGCGCTAAATCAAAAAGACAAATTAAATGATGAAGAAATAAAGCGCGTGCTAAATCACAGCAAAATCACTTATAATGAGTATTTTAGTGAAGTTTGTGCAATCTCAGCTAAAATGCAAAGAGCCAGGCAGTGCGATGAGAGTGGATTTAAGCAGATTTTTAGCTTTTTGGATAGTTTTAGTGCTGATGAGTTTATAAAGGCAAATCTAGCGCAAATTAAGAATTCCCTTTTAGAGCAAAACCGCTTTGCCCTTGGGGTTTTGGACGAGCTTACAGAGATTTTGGAGAGTTTTGATCTGAGCTTTAAGGAAAAAATCAAAGACATTGAGAGCGAGTATAAAAAGAACTTTTTGTTAATTTTTGATGAGTTAAAGCAAAATGCTAGCTTTGTAGCCCAGCAGATTTTAAGCTTCATTGCGCCAAAAGAATGCGAGTATTTCAAGTCTAGCAGTGGTATTTTTGGCAAAAAAATCGAGCGTGCTAGCTACCAAGCACCACTACTAGATGAGGACGCTGCACTCTTAGCACTTATTTACAATGACGATAAGCTAGCTAAAATGTTTAACAAGCTAAAAAGAAAGTTAATAGAGCTAAAAGAGCGCATTAAAGGCGATTTGCAAAGCATTTTTGATGAGCTTAAAAATCAGGCTTTGGATTACAAGGCTAGGTTTGAGAGCGTACGAAAGGATGATGCCCTGCACTCTGATATACTTTTTGCGCATATTAGAGAGTTTAGTTGCGATACTTATGGGCTGTTTGTTTTGGCATACGAGCGTGAGCTTGAAGCTAAGTTTGCTAGGCTAGATGTGTTTTTTGAAAGGCTAAATATCAAAATCGCCACAAACTACGCCTCAGCCGTGCGCCTAAGCCTTTCGCACCTAAGTAGCAAAATCGCTACTCAAAGAAAAAGCTATGAGAGCGACCCGCTTAGTTTTGCGCTGTTTTATCCTAGCTTAGAGTATGTGCGTGAGCGTGTGCTAGCCGAGCTTTGCTACTATGAGTTTGAGGGTGATATTACTAGCACGGCACCCTTTAGCACGAAGTTTTTGCTAGGCATTAAAGAAAGCTTTTCTAAGATAAAAGAGCAAAATATTGCTTACATCACAGCCCTTAAAACAAAGCAAAAAAACAGCCTAAAAAGCATTCTAGCTCTAAGTTTTTAGCCCTAGAATTGCTTAGGAATTCTAGTTTAGGAATTCTAAACTCGCGCTGTCCTATAAACTTCGCGGTAGCGGCAGTAAAAACTAGGCTCCAAGATTTTTTGCTTCGGACCCGCTGGGTGAGCGATTTTTAGTTTTAAAGCCGCTGCGCTAGCCGTGGGGGAGCGTCTGCGGCAGCAGCTGCAAAAATTTTGCGCTGAATTTTCAAGGCGCAAGACGCAGAAAAACAGTGCAAAAGTTTTTGCAAAAGGGCTGGGCTGCGCAAGGCTTTAAGGCTAAAAAGCGCTTAAAAGCTGAGCCAGCGCAAGATGAGTATTTGATTTCTTATATAAATGCACTAAAAAAGGAGCAAAATTGCGCTAGCATAGCGCATAATTTTTTACAAAATGCAAAAAGAGTTTTTAGAGGTGTTAAACAAGCCTTTTTGCGCTCTTGCTTGTGTGTTGCTTAGTTTTTGGCTTACCCCTCATGGTTGAGAGAATTTGGAATTTGCCTAATTGTTATTTGAATTACTCTTTGAGAGCAGATTATTTTACTGATTAACTTTTACAAATTGATAGAGTTATGCCTTGTGATAAAAATGTATATTTTACCTTTGGTAGTTTTAATAACCTTAGCAAAATGAACGAACATGTAGTAGCTCTGTGGTCAAAGATACTAAAAGCAGTGCCAAACTCAAAGTTGTTTTTAAAATACCGCCAGCTAAATGATGATGAGCAAAAAGAGCATTTTTGCCGTTGGTTTGGTAAATATGGCATGAGTGCTGATAGGCTTATTTTAGAAGGAAGCTCTCCACGCTACGAGCTACTAAATGCTTATAATAGAGTAGACTTAGCACTTGATCCTTTTCCTTATAACGGCGTTACGACTACTCTAGAAGCTGTATTTATGTGAATGCCAGTTTTATGTTTAAAAGGACATAATTATCAAAGCAGAGCGTGTCATAGCATAATGATAAATAGTGGTTTAAGTGAATTTGTAAGTCAAAATGATGATGAGTATGTTAAAAATGCTATTTATTTTGCCACAAAAGGTAAAGAGCGCTTATCTAAGAGCAAATATGCGCGAGTATATCAAAGATAAGCCGGTATTTAATACAGCTAGCTTTGCTAGGGATGTAGAAGCGATGCGTATGTGGAGTGAGTTTATATCTAGAATTCCTAAATAAAAATACCCCCTAACCCCCAACCAGCGGATGCGAAGCAAAAAAGTCTAGGGAATTCTAGAATTCCCTAAGATAATTTTTAAAACAAAGCTCTTACGCTAAGGGTGCCAAAATAGCAAAAACGAGCGCAGCCAATACCTAAAATACTTAAAACACTCATTTTAGCCCAAAAAAGCTTTTAGCAAAGGCACATCAAGACCCATAGCTATGCTTATATCGCCGTGCTGTGATAAAATATACCGCCCAGAAAAACCCTCTATCATCATCGCCCCAGCCTTGCCTATATACTCGCCACTTGCTATATATTTATCAATTTCACGCTCAGGATAAGGCGCAAAATCATAGCTTGCCACGCTTAGAGCTGTGAGCGTAAAATCCTTTGCTAGCACGCACATTGCGCTATATACGCTAGCTTTTGCTCCACTTTGCAATTCTAGCATAGCCTTTGCGTGGCTCTCATCTTTTGCCTTGCCTAAAATCTGCCCCTTACAAATCACGCTAGAATCAGCAAAAATTATTGCCCCACGCTTCAAAAACTGCTCCAGCTGTGAGCCAAAATGCGCTTTAAACTGCAAGACTTTTTGTTCCACTACAGCTTGGCTATAAGAAACTGGCGCAGTTTTTATAGCGCAGATCTTGCTCTCATCGTAATCAAATGCTATTTGCTCATAAGTAATGCCAGCTTGCTTTAAAAGCAAAGCCCTTGAAGCCGAACTAGAAGCTAAAAATACCACGCAAACCCCTAAAAATCACGCAAAGCAATGCCAAGATAAATACTAAGTATACTAAGCACTATATTTAAAGGTGTGAAATAATAAGCAATAAGCACGATATTTTCGCGTATTTCAATGCTTTCGTTTTTGCTAAAGGCTTTTTTTGCGCTGATAAACTTATAATACATATAACAAAGATTTATAGCTATAAAAAGGCTCACGGCGATTTTTGTAGTGATTATCGCCTCTTTCATAGGGTCAAAAAAGATGTTTTCTTGCTGCTTCCAAGCAATAAATCCAAAAGCTATCAAACAAATAAGCAAGAAAAAAATCGCTGCAAAAAAGCGTTTTAGCTCTCTAAGGGCGATTTTATTTTCTTTTTGATAGTGGCAAAAGACTATTAGTCCAACTTGCGCAGCTATAAAAAGCGAGCCAAAAGAACTAAGCAAAAAGGGTAGTAATTGCTGGGTTTTCATAAAAGCTGCTTCTGTCATTTTTTGCCTTATTTTGTGAAAATTTCAGCGATTTTTGGGCTGATTTTGTATGTTCTAAATAGCTGCTCAAGCTCGCCGCTGCTTATGCCATATTGGCTTAGCATATTTTCTAAAAAATATCTAGCACCATCATGTGAGATAAACTCGTAACTAGAATTCCAAGTTAGCATATAAAAGCGACAAAGCTCCTTATTTTCTATTCCCTTACACTGCTTGTATAAAAAAACTCTTACACTGGCTGCTTTGTGGCTCATCGCAGATTAATTTTTCTTGCGCGTTTATATCACAGCCAATTTGGGTTAGTTTGTAGGCTTCTTTTAACTGCGTTAGAGTTTTTGTTGCCTAGCAGCATACTAACTGCTGTTATACAAGAGTTTTTTTCTTTATTTTCGCAGACTTTTTAGCTTTCTCAATGCTCGGTGTTTTTATACTCCCAGGGATTTTTGCGCTTTGATTTTCATCACTATCATTTTGCGAATAAGCACAAAATACTAGCAAAAATAAAGCTAAAAATATTTATTTCATTTTTTTAAATTTATTTAGGAATTCTAGAATTCCTAAGACTAAAAATACCCTAAATTTTAGTGGGGTTTCAGGGGCGACACCGGCTTAAGGCGTAGCCCTTATAAAATTTGTGAGCAGTGGGACTTGCCCCACTAAGGCGAGCAAAATTCTAGAATTCCCGCGCCAAATTCTAGAATTTTTATATAGAAATTCTAGATTACAAACTTGCGCTTATTAGCTCTTTTGCGCTTTTAAAAGCTTCGCTTAGACGGCTTGGGTCTTTACCGCCTGCTGTGGCAAAGTCGCTTCTGCCACCACCGCCACCATTTACAATTGGAGCGATTTTGCTCACTATTTCACCTGCTTTTAGCTCGCAGCCTTTTACACCCACAGCTAAGCTTACTTTGCCGTCTTTTACATTTGCTAGCACGGCTATTACTTTATCGGCTCCATTTTTTAGCTCGTCAATTTTGCTTTTTATATCGCCACCAAACTCGCTGATTACGACTTTTGCGCCTTTTATATCAAAGCTTTCTAAACTGCTATTAGAACTAGCATTTTTTAGCTCGTCTTTGGCTGCTTTTAGCTCAGCTTTTAGCTTTTTAATAGCACTTAATAAATCAGCATTTTTCAGCTCTATTTCGCACTGGCCAAGCTCATGCCTTAGCTCGTTTGCATACTGCGTAGCTGAATGGGCGCAAATGGCTTCGATGCGCCTAACGCCAGCACTTACACCGCTTTCTTTTGTGATGAAAAATGAGCCGATTTCATTTATATTTTCTACATGCGTGCCACCGCAAAACTCCTTACTCTCGCCAAGCGTTAGCACACGCACCATATCTCCGTATTTCTCACCAAAAAGTGCGATTGCGCCTGAGTTTTTAGCACTTTCAATATCCATTATTTCAGTTTTTGCCTTTGCGCCTTTTTGGATTTGTGCATTTACCCAGCTTTCAATCTGCTCTAATTCCCCGCTAGTTAGAGGCTTTGGGTGCGAAAAGTCAAAGCGCAAGCGATTTGGCTCCACACTAGATCCAGCTTGAGCGATATGCTCACCAAGGAATTTGCGAAGTGCGGCGTGAAGCAAGTGCGTAGCACTATGATGACGGCGTGTTTGAAGTCTTGCGCTTTCATTTACTTTTACTTCTACACTCTGGCTTGCTTTTAGTGGTTCTTTGACCTTGATTTGCGCTAGATTTAGCCCAAAGTGCTTTGTGGTATCAAGCACTTCATTTTTGCCTACAAAGCCAGTATCGCCGCACTGCCCACCACCTCTAGCATAAAGTGGAGTTTTATCAAGTAGAACATAACCTACGCCTGAGCTAAGAGAGCTAACACGCTTAAAGTTTTCATCTAAAAGGGCTAGAATTCTAGAATTCCAACTTAAATTATCATATCCTACAAACTCATTTTCGCCAAACTCTTCTAAAAGCTCTTTAAAATCGCCACTCTCAGCCTTCGCATCGCCGCTGCCTTTCCAGCTAGCCTTGGCTCTTGCTTTTTGCTCATTCATTAGCTCATCAAACTTTGCGCTATCTACACTTAGTCCTTTTTCTCTTAGCATATCAGCAGTTAAATCAAGCGGAAAGCCGTAAGTATCATATAGCTTAAATGCCACCTTGCCAGAAAATACATCTTTTGTATTTGCTAGCTCAGCGTTAAATAGCTCAAGCCCAGCTGAGATAGTGGCTAGAAATCTCTCTTCTTCAATGCGGATTAGTTCTTTAATGTTTTCTTTCTTTTCATTTAAATAAGTATAGTGCGAGCCCATAATCTCACAAAGAGTATCAACTAGCTTATACATAAATGGCTCTTTTATGCCAAGCAAATATCCGTGGCGCACAGCACGGCGCAAAATGCGTCTAAGCACATATCCACGGCCTTCTTTATCAAAGTTTACACCTTGGGCTAGTAAAAAACTAACCGAGCGGATATGGTCAGCAATTACTCTATAACTTGCGCCTTTTTCGTATTCATACGGAATTTCGCATAATTTTGCTACATGGTTTATTAAAGGCATGAAAAGCTGGGTATCGTAGTTGCTAAACTTGCCCTCTAAAATCGCTTGAACACGCTCTAAACCCATACCAGTATCTATACTAGGCTTTGGTAGTGGGCTTAGAGTGCCATCGCTTGAGCGCTCGTATTGCATAAATACAAGGTTCCAAATCTCAAGGAAGCGATCGCCATCGCCGCCCATGTAGTCTTCTTCGCCTTTAAAATGCTCTGCGCCTTGGTCGTAGTAGATTTCAGAACAAGGCCCACAAGGCCCAGTATCGCCCATCGCCCAAAAATTATCTTTTTGGCCAAAGCGGTAAATGTGGCTCTCATCAATCACATAAGCCTTCCATATCTCATAAGCTTCATCGTCTTTTTCATATACACTTACATAAAGACGCTCTTTTGGCAGTTTTAGCACGCCAGTTACAAACTCCCACGCATAGCTTATTGCTTCTTTTTTGAAATACTCGCCAAAGCTAAAATTGCCTAGCATCTCAAAAAAAGTATGGTGGCGTGCAGTGTAGCCTACATTATCTAAGTCATTATGCTTACCACCAGCTCTTATGCAGGTTTGACAGCTAGTGCGTATGGGTGGATTTGGACGAGGCACAGCACCTGTAAAAATGCTCTTAAATGGCACCATACCAGCGTTTGTAAAAAGCAAAGTCGCATCATCGGGCACCAGCGGCGCACTCTGGGTTACTTCATGTCCAAGATTTTTAAAATACTTTAAATATTCAGCTCTTACATCCATTTTGTAATCCTAAAAATAAATTTAAACCGCCGATTATAGCACAATAAACTTGAATTCCTACAAGAAATTAATAAAAATATTCTAGGAATTCTAGATTTAGAAAATAAAATTTTTATTTTTATGGTAAAAGACTTGATTTTTAAACTAAAAGCTTGTAGAATTATCGCATTTGATTTTTTTGGAGTAGCTGTGAAATATACTTTTATATTGATTTTTGCGCTAATATTTAGTGCTTGTAGCACTTTTAATAAAAAAGACGACGCACTTTTTAATCTCACACCTAGCGAGTGGTTTGCGCAGATTTTAACTGATATCCGTGATAAAAACTTAGATAACGCTGATGAACACTATATCAGCTTTGCAAGCGAGCATATAAACTCTGATTATCTGCCTCAAACTGTGCTTATCCTCTCAGCTGCTCACACAGCAGAGGAGCGCTACATTATGGCAAACTTCTACCTAGATGAGTATATCAAGCGTTTTGGCGACACGCAGGGCATTGAGTATGCGAAATTTCTTAAAATCAAAGCAAATTTTGATAGCTTTGCTAAGCCAAATCGCAATCAAACTTTGATGCTAAAAAGCATTGATGAGGTTAGTGATTTTCTAGCCCAGTATCCAAACTCGCAGTATCGCCCACTTATAGAGACTATGCTAGCAAAACTTCATCTTGCGCAGACTTATTTACACGAAGAAATCGCTAGTCTATACGAGCGCAAAGGCAGAGAAGATAGCGCACAGATCTACCGTGATAGGCTAGAGCGAGGCGGCATAGGCACAGATGATTTTGTGCGTCCAACCTTGCCTTGGTATATGCGTCCATTTGAATAAGGAGAAAGCGTGGAAATGACTAATAATTCTCAGGTTTTGCCTGTACTTGTAGAAAGTGATCTTTTTTTATATCCTTTTATGATCACGCCGATTTTTCTCTCATCAAAAGACGAGCTTGAGCTTGTTGAGCTTGCGATGAAAAAAGACACACAAATAGCCATCATGCCAAGCAAAAACAACCAAGCAAGTGGCTTTGATAGCTGTTATAAAGCAGGCGTGGTAGGCAATATCTTGCGCCGTAGCACTATGCCAGATGGCAAGATAAAAATACTATTTCAAGGCGAAAAAAAGGCTAGGATCTGCGAGATAATCAGCCAAAAACCTATGCTAGCAAGCTTGGAGACTCTAAACATACAAATCCCAAATGAGCAAAAATGTGAAGCCTTGCTAGGAATTTTAAAAGAAAAAATCAAAGCCCTTGGCAAAGTCTCTCAGGCAATCAGCGATGATTTGCTCCGCACTATCAATGATAGCAGCGATTTAGAGCGCATTTGTGATATTGTTTGTTCGGCTTTGAAGCTAAAAAAAGAGTTAGCATATAACTTTTTTATAGTAACAAATATAGAAGAAAAAGTTATAAAAATCAGCGATTATATAGATGGCGAGATAGAAGCCAGCAAACTACAAAAAGAAATAAAATCAAAAGTTCATAGCAGAATTGATAAGGTAAATAAAGAATATTTCTTAAAAGAGCAGTTAAAAGAAATACAAAAAGAGCTAGGCAGTGATACTAACCGTGATGAAGAGCTTGAAGAGTATAGAAAACGCTTAGCAAAGAAAAAAGATTTTATGGGCGAAGATGCTTATAAAGAAATAAATAAGCAAATAGAGCGTCTTTCACGCATGCATCCTGATGGCAGCGAGGCTAGCATGACGCAAGGATATCTAGACTGGGCTTTGGATGTGCCCTTTGAAAAGCTAAGCCACGCTGATCTTAGCGTAAATATGGTGGCTACGCAGCTTGACCATGATCATTATGGGCTAAAAAAGCCAAAAGAGCGTATTATAGAGTATTTTGCTCTAAGAGAACTACTAGAAAAAAGAAAGTGCGAAAGCAAGGCAAACAAAGGCACTATTCTTTGCTTTGTAGGACCTCCAGGCGTGGGAAAAACTAGCCTAGCAAATAGCATTTCAAAGGCACTAAAACGCAAGCTAGTCCGCATAGCACTAGGAGGCTTGGAGGATGTAAATGAGCTTCGTGGTCACCGCCGAACCTACATCGGCGCAATGCCAGGCCGCATAGTCCAAGGGCTGATTGAAGCAAAGACTATGAATCCAGTAGTGGTGCTTGATGAGATTGACAAGCTTGCTAGATCGTATCGTGGCGACCCAACTGCGGTTTTGCTTGAAATTCTAGATCCAGAGCAAAATAACAAGTTTAGAGATTATTATCTAAACTTTAATATTGACCTAACTAAAATCGTTTTCATAGCCACCGCAAACGAAGTAGTGCCGATACCTGCGCCACTTAGGGATAGAATGGAGTTTATTCAGCTAAATAGCTACACTCCACAAGAAAAAATGGAGATTTTCAAAAAATACTTGCTACCTAGGGAGCTAGAAAATCACGGGCTAAAAGCTAGCGAAATAAACATAAGCAAAGCTGCTGTGCAGATTCTAATAGAAGAATACACCCGTGAGAGCGGAGTGCGAAATTTGCGCCGCCAAACTGCAAATATCTTGCGCAAATCAGCCCTAAAAATCCTAGAAAACGGCGATCAAAAAAGCTATAAAATAAACATAACGCCAAAAAATCTAGGCGAGTTTTTAGATAAAAAAGTCTATGAAATAAACCCAGCACCTAAAAGCGATAAAATAGGCATCGTAAATGGTCTAGCGTGGACTAGCGTAGGTGGCGATGTGCTACGCATAGAAGCAATTCGCATAAAAGGCAGCGGCAAGCTAGAAATCACAGGTCAGCTAGGCGATGTGATGAAAGAAAGCGCGCAAATTGCTAGATCGCTAATCAAAACGCTAATTGACTCAGGCAAGTTAAAAGTGCCAAAAGAGCTTATAAGAAATGACAAAGAGGGCAAACCTATGTCTGTATATGATAGCTATGACCTTCACATCCATGTCCCAGAAGGCGCCACGCCAAAAGATGGCCCAAGTGCTGGAATTACAATGAGCACGGCTATTGCTAGTATTTTTAGTAACAAAAGCGTTCGCCACGATGTAGCGATGACAGGCGAAATCACGCTAAGTGGTGAAGTGCTGCCAATCGGTGGGCTAAAAGAAAAGCTAATCGCAGCTTTTAAAGCCAAAATCAAAACCGCGCTAATACCTGCTAAAAACTACGAGCGAGATTTAGTAGATATCCCTAATGAAGTAAAAAACGGCATGGAGATCATAGCAGTAAATACCATCTCAGATGTGCTAAAACATGCTTTAAATAAATAAAGAATTCTAGAATTCTCTAGATTTTTTAGGGAATTCTAGAATTATTTTATAAAAAAATCTAGAATTTCTTAGATTTTTATTCTTTTTCAATGTATTTTAAGCTTATTTTTATATAATTTCAGTCTTTTTTAAATTTTTTCAAGAAAGGATTTTGCGTGCCTACTATCAATCAATTAGTTCGCAAAGAGCGCAAAAAAGTGATTAGCAAGAGCAAATCACCTGCGCTAAAAGAGTGTCCGCAAAGACGTGGAGTTTGTACTCGTGTATATACAACTACACCTAAAAAACCAAACTCAGCGCTTCGTAAAGTTGCCAAAGTTCGCTTAACAAGCGGATTTGAGGTTATTAGCTACATCGGTGGTGAGGGGCACAACCTACAAGAGCACAGCATCGTGCTAGTTCGTGGCGGTCGTGTTAAGGACTTACCAGGTGTTAAATACCATATCGTTCGCGGTGCCTTGGATACTGCTGGCGTTGCTAAAAGAACAGTTTCTCGCTCTAAATACGGTGCAAAAAGACCAAAAGAGGGTGCAGCGAAAAAATAATCTAGAATTCTTTGGAATTCTAGTTTTAAAGTTGCCGCAAAGTGCGGTTATATTGTCAAATAATCTACTCAGACGCAGACTGCCAAGACTCTCAAGTGTGTTTTTCGCAGCCTGAGTAAAATTACAAAAATTTGAAGGAAAAACAATGAGAAGAAGAAAAGCTCCCGTTAGGGAAGTAATGCCTGATCCAATTTATTCAAGCAAGATCATTACAAAATTTATCAACTCACTTATGTATGATGGCAAAAAATCAGTTGCCACAGAAATCATGTATGGTGCTCTAAAAGCAATCGAGAGCAAGAATAAAGAAGTAAAAGGCATAGACGTCTTTAACGACGCTATGGACAATGTAAAACCAGTAATGGAAGTAAAATCACGCCGTGTGGGTGGTGCTACTTACCAAGTTCCAGTAGAAGTTCGCCCAGCACGTCAACAAGCGCTTGCAATCCGCTGGATAATCAGCTTCGCACGCAAAAGAAGCGAGCACACAATGATAGAAAAACTAGCTGGCGAGCTACTAGATGCTGCAAACTCTCGTGGTTCAGCATTTAAGAAAAAAGAAGACACTTACAAAATGGCAGAGGCAAACAAAGCCTTTGCTCACTACCGCTGGTAATAGGGGGAGAAAATGGCTAGAAAAACTCCACTTAACCGTGTTAGAAACATTGGTATCGCAGCTCACATCGACGCTGGTAAAACAACTACTAGTGAGCGTATATTATTTTTCACAGGCGTTAGCCACAAAATAGGCGAGGTTCACGAAGGTGCTGCTACTATGGACTGGATGGAGCAAGAGCGTGAGCGTGGTATTACTATCACATCTGCTGCTACAACTTGTTTTTGGAAAGATCATCAAATAAATCTTATTGACACCCCAGGACACGTTGATTTTACTATTGAAGTTGAGCGTTCTATGCGTGTGCTTGATGGTGCTGTGGCTGTATTTTGCGCCGTTGGTGGTGTTCAACCACAAAGCGAGACCGTTTGGCGCCAAGCTAACAAATACGGCGTTCCACGCATGGTATTTGTAAACAAAATGGATAGAACCGGCGCAAACTTCTTTGGTGTAGAACAACAAATCAAAGACCGCCTAAAAGCTAATCCAGTTCCAATTCAAATCCCAATCGGTGCAGAAGATACTTTTAAAGGTGTGGTTGACCTTGTAACTATGAAAGCGCTTACTTGGGACGATGCAAAAGGCCCAAGCCTGCCAGATATCGGTGAAATCCCAGCTGAGTTAAAAGACAAAGCTGAAGAATACAGAGCAAAAATGATCGAAGCTATAGCTGAGACTGATGATGCTTTGATGGAGAAGTTTTTTGCTGGTGAGGAACTAAGTGAAGATGAGATCAAAAAAGGTATCAAAAAAGGCTGTCTAAGCATGACTATCATCCCTATGCTATGCGGAACTGCGTTTAAAAATAAAGGTGTTCAACCACTGCTTGATGCTGTTATTGACTACCTACCAGCACCAGACGAAGTTGCTGAGATAAAAGGCGTTTATGACGATGGTAGCGAAGTAAGCGTAGCAAATAGCGATGATGGCGAGTTTGCTGGACTTGCGTTTAAGATTATGACTGACCCATTTGTTGGTCAGCTTACTTTCGTTCGTGTATATCGTGGCTGCTTGGAGAGTGGAAGCTATGTATATAACAGCGTAAAAGGCAAAAAAGAGCGTATCGGCCGTCTGCTTAGAATGCACTCAAACAAACGCGAAGAAGTAAAAGAAATCTACGCTGGTGAAATCGGCGCAGTTGTAGGCCTAAAAGATACCTTCACAGGTGATACTCTAACTGGCGAAAAAGACCATGTAATCCTAGAAAAAATGGATTTTCCAGATCCGGTTATCAGCGTTGCTGTTGAGCCAAAAACAAAAGCTGACCAAGAAAAAATGGGCTTAGCCCTACAAAAACTAGCGCAAGAAGACCCATCATTTAGAGTTAGCACTGATGAAGAAAGCGGTCAAACAATCATCTCTGGTATGGGCGAGCTACACCTTGAGATCATCGTTGATCGTATGCTAAGAGAGTTTAAGGTTGAAGCAGAGGTAGGTCAACCTCAAGTTGCTTACCGCGAGACTATCAAATCAGTAGTTGAGCAAGAATACAAATACGCAAAACAATCTGGTGGTCGTGGTCAATACGGACATGTGTTCTTGCGTATAGAGCCAGTTGAGGCTGGTAGTGGCTTTACTTTTGTAAACGACATCAAAGGTGGTGTTGTACCAAAAGAATATATCCCAGCAGTAGAAAAAGGCTGCCAAGAGGCACTTCAAAATGGTATTTTGGCAGGATACCCTGTTGAAGATGTGAAAATCACACTATTTGATGGTTCTTACCACGAAGTTGATAGCTCTGAAATGGCATTTAAGCTTGCTGCGTCAATGTGCTTTAAAGAAGGTGCGAAAAAAGCAAATCCAGCTATCCTAGAGCCTATGATGAAAGTTGAAGTAGAAACTCCAGAAGAGTATATGGGTGATGTTATCGGCGATCTTAATAAACGCCGTGGCCAAGTAAACTCAATGGATGAAAGAAGCGGCAACAAAATCGTTACAGCCTTCTGCCCACTTTCACAAATGTTTGGCTACTCTACTGACCTTCGCAGCCAAACTCAAGGCCGTGCTACTTACTCAATGGAGTTTGACCATTATGAGGAAGTTCCACGCAATGTGGCTGATGAGATTATCAAAAGCCGCAATGGCTAATTACCAAGCTTTTTAGCTCAGAGTATAGGGAATTCTAGATTCTAGAATTCCCTTTTTGTCCTCGTAGCTCAGCTGGATAGAGCGCAGAATTCCTAATTCTGAGGTCACAGGTTCAAACCCTGTCGGGGATACCAGGATACAATATTTTTAAAACTTCTTTTTATTTTGCAAGGATTATTATGAAATACGCAGTTATTTTTGGTGCGCAAAGCTGGGAGCATGAAATTAGCATTGTTTCAGCTGTGGTTATGAAAAAAGTGCTAAACGCCGAGCTTTGCTTTATTTTTATTAGTCCTGAGCGTGAGTTTTATGAGATTGCGCCAAGCGATATGAAAGCTGTGTATTTTGCCACTGGCAAGTATAAAAAAGCCAAGCGTTTGATGATTACCACAGGTGGCTTTGGCAAGCACACGCTAACTGGCTTTAAAAAGCTTGATGTGGATTGCTATATCAATCTCGTTCATGGTATGGACGGCGAGGATGGTAAGCTAGCTGGAATTCTAGAATTCTACGACATTAACTTCATCGGCCCAAGATTAGAGGCTTCTGTGATGAGCTTTAATAAAGTTTTTACCAAAAAACTCTGCGAGCTTTGCGCTGTGCCTAGTCTGCCTTACGAAGTGCTAAAAAGAGGCGATAAACTAGGACTTAGCCTGCCTACGATTTTAAAGCCAGCAAGGTTGGGTTCTAGTATAGGCGTGCAAATCGTGCGCGAACCTAGCGAGCTAGAATACGCCTGCGATGTGGGATTTGAGTTTGATGATACCTTGCTAGCTGAGCCTTTTATAGAGGGCATTAGAGAGTTTAATCTAGCTGGCTTTAAGGCTGAAGGTGAGTTTCATTTTAGCATGATTGAAGAGCCTAAAAAAACAGCATTTTTAGACTTCGAGCAAAAATACCTTAGCTTTTCAGGTCAGAGTGGGAAGCGTAGCGCAGACATTGATGCTAGCACACAAAGCAAGCTAAAAGACGCATTTAGGCGCATTTATGAGGCTGGTGGCTTTGATGGTGCGCTTATAAGATGCGATTTTTTCTACCACGAGGGCAAGGTGTATCTAAATGAAATTAATCCAAATCCAGGTTCGCTGGCAAACTATCTTTTTGCTGATTTTACAGCCGAGATTGAGTGCTTAGCAAAGCACCTGCCAAAGCCAAAGCAAATCAAAGTAGAGTATAACTTTATAAATGAAATAAACGGCCAAAAAGGCAAAATTGGCTAGTTTTTTGGTGTTTTAACTCTGTTTTGCTAATTGTGTTTTACTTAGATTAGCAAAAACCTAGCAAAACTTTTTAAAACAAAACATCTAAAATTTAAATATCTATATTTAGCGGTGTTAGCTTTGGTCTTTTTAAACTTGATAGTTCGTATGTAGCCTTGCGTTCATACTCGCTGCTTAATTCTTTATTTGCTTCCCAAGTCAATTTTAGAGCGATTTGAGCGTTGTTTTGGCTCTTTTTGTTTTTTATATTTTCGTAGTTAAACTTGTTTAAATAATGTCGCTGATTTTTGCCACTTTTTAGCCTTGTTTTTGAGAATTTTAAGCTAACTTTTTGACATTTTTTTATAAAATTTGTCCATTGTTTTATTTTAAAGGTTTTTTATGGCTGAATTTATACTTTTTTCTGTTGTTATTATTTGGCTTTTTTGCTACTATTACCCACAAATCGCCAAAAAAACTTTTCTTTGGCTTTTTATAATTTTACCTATTGGTGTAGCTTTATACACATTTGCGCCTATATTTTTGGCTGTGAGCTTAGGTGCGCTTGTGCTTATAGGCGCCATTGGCGCAGTTTTTAATGCGTATAAAAGAGAAAGGTTAGCTAAACTCTTTTAATCTCACGCTCTAGCCAGCGCTCAAAATTTTTGCACTTTAAGTATATATTTTTTTGCTTTGATTTGCAAAAACCTAAGAATTTAAAAAAGATAAAAATGCTAAAAAGAATGAAATAACAGACTTTAAAAAGCTAGCAAAGTTACGAAAATAAATGGTGCGATCAGCGAGACTCGAACTCGCACAGGCTTAGCCCACTACCCCCTCAAGATAGCGTGTCTACCAATTCCACCATGATCGCAAGCTAGGGAATTCTATAATTCCTAAGTAGTAAATTTTATTAGAGAATTCTAGAATTCCTAGTAAAAAATCTAGAATTCCCCAAGCGACTTTTAGTGTAGTGCTAGTGTGGCTGGGGCGAGCTGAAGGTAGAATATATAATTCACCTAAGCTCGCCCCAGTCGCAATAGTGCTGCAATAAGAGTCGCTTTTAACCAAATCCTATAAGAATGGATTTGCGTAAAGTGCGATTAGCGCAAGAACAAGTGTATAAATAACTTGTGCCTCGACCATCGCAAGAGCAATGAACATTGTAGTAAAAAGCTTGCTGCCAAGGCCTGGATTTCTAGCTGTACCAAGGATAGTAGCTGCTGCTGTATGACCCATACCAATAGCACCACCAAGAGCGGCAATTCCTAGACCAACGACTGCTGCAAGCACTGAAAATGCTTGAATTGTAGCTGTGGCATCGGCCTCAGCACCAAATGCGAAACTAGCAAAAGCTAGAGTAAGAAGAATAATTTTCTTCATAATAAGTCCTTTAAAAATATATTTGCGCTTAGTTCGGATAAATTCCCTACTTAGAAACGCTGGCAAAATTGTAGCAAAAAATTTGCTGTTTTTTTGTAAAAATTTATAAAAAATTTAAAATTTTAACTAAAATATTAGTAAATATCTAGAATTTTACTAAAAGTGTGAAAAATCGTAACACTTCATAAAAAATTCTTGCTATTTTTTTGTAATTTACCAAATATTTTTATAAAATTATAGCATGGCAAATTTTTTTAAGGAGGGTTTATGCAAGAAGGAAATGTTTCTTGGTTGAGTTTTGGGATCTGTCTTATCCCTATAATCGTGTTTTTCGCCTCGCTCGTGTGGTTTAAGCTTCAAGGCTGGCTAGCTGCTACTTTGACAGTTTTTATCGCTACTTTGATTGCGATTTTTTACAACGATATTACGCTTGCACGCTCATTTGCTCTATTTTTAGAGGGCTTTTTAAAAGGCATGTGGCCGATTGCGTGGATTATTATTGCTGCGATTTTCCTATACAAATTAAGCGATAAAAGTGGCTATTTTGCGATTTTAAAGCATAGTGTTATTAGCATCACGCCAGATCATCGCATCCAAGTTATTTTGATAGCATTTTGTTTTGGTTCGTTTTTAGAAGGAGCCATCGGCTTTGGTGGTCCTGTGGCTATTACTGCTGCGCTGCTTGTAGGGCTTGGGATTCGTCCTTTATATGCAGCAGGTCTTTGTATGATAGCAAATACCGCGCCTGTTGTGTGGGGTGCGGTGGGAATTCCTATCATCGCTATGGCTCAAAGCGTAGCAAACATCTCAAATACTGACCAAAACCTAATTTCAGCAATGGTAGGACGCATGATAGTGCCTATTACACTTTTTGTTCCGTTTTTCATCGTGTTTTTGATGGATGGATTTAAAGGCGTTAAGCAGACTTTTCCAGCAGTAGCAGTAGCAACTTTTAGCTTTGCTATTACGCAGTTTGTCAGCTCAAACTACATCGGCGCAGAATTGCCTGATATTCTTTCTGCTGTGGTTTCACTGGTAGTTACTACTATTTTCTTAAAGTTTTGGAAGCCAAGTGAGATTTTTAGAGTTGATGGTAGCGAAGTTGATGATGGCGAGCAAATCAGTGTAAAAGAAACGCTTATTGCTTGGACTCCGTTTTTAACATTAATTGTAACTGTGATTATCTGGCAGATACCAGCATTTAAGGCTTTGTTCGCACCAGGCGGAGCTTTACACTACACAAACATTATATTTAGCATTGCTCCTGGCGGAAACTCTGAAATTGCTACAAAATGGACGCTTGATATATTTAAAAGCGCAGGCACAGCGATCTTGCTAGCTGGTGTGATAACTGCTATTATGCTACTTTTACAGCGCAAAATTGGCATGAAAACCGTGTGGAGCGCAGCTGGTGAGACTTTAAATGATATGAAAATTCCAGTGCTAACAATAGGTCTAGTTGTGGCTTATGCTAGCATAGCAGGTGGTAGCGGACAGGCTAAAATTCTAGGCACCAGCCTAGCGCAAACTGGCGATGCATTTGCGTTTTTTAGCCCGATTATTGGCTGGCTAGGTGTGTTCTTAACAGGTTCTGATACTAGCTCAAACTTGCTATTTGGCGCACTTCAAGTAGAAGCTGCTAAGGTTATCATGGCTGCTCCAAATGCTACTGTAAAAGAAGGTCTTGATACCTTGTTTTTAGCTGCAAATAGCTTTGGTGGCGTTGTTGGTAAAATGATTAGCCCACAAAGCATAGCTATTGCCTGCGCAGCAGTTGGGCTAGTGGGCAAAGAGAGTGATTTATTTAAATTTACTATCAAATACTCGGTTGCCTTTGTAATTTTCTGTGGTGCTTTAACTTGGGTTTATGCTCATTATTTACACAGCTGGATACCACTAGCTGGGTAGCTTGGCTGCCTCTCGTGCGCCTGCTATGGCCAAAATTCGTTCGTGCTTTATTGCGACGCACGCTTAGTGCGTCTCATTCGCACTCACTCATTTTTACCATATTAGTCACACGATAGTTTGCCAAGCAAATATAGGGAATTCTAGATGGGCAAATCTAGAATTCCATAGAGATTTTATCTAAAAACTTTGCCGTAATTTTAAGAAATTATTGCTAAAATCACGGAATAATTTTAATCAAAGGTTAGGAATGAAAGTTTATCTATATAGCACTTGCCTTGGACAAGCCACACTTGGTGCCTCGGCTGTGAGTGCTGCTAAGCTACTTGCTCGCTGTGGTGCTCAGGTTGTATATAAAAAAGACCAGACTTGCTGTGGTCAGCCTGCTTTTAACACAGGATATTTTGACGAGGCAAAAGAAGTTGCGCTTTATAATATAAGCCTTTTTGGCGATGGAGATGAGCCGATTTTAGTAGCGGCTGGCTCATGCGCTGGTATGATGGGGCATGATTATATAGAGCTTTTTAAAGGTAGCGAGCACGAAGAAAAAGCTAGAAACTTTGCTTCTCGCTGTAAAGAAGTAAGTAGCTTTTTAAACGAGCATTTGGAGCTTGCTGATAAAGGCGAGCCTGTGAATGTCAGCTGGCACTCAAACTGCCACGCCCTGCGCATAACAAAAAGCGTAGAAGCTAGTAAAAGTCTGCTAAAAAAACTCTCAAATGTAGAATTAATCGAGCTTGAGCGTGAAGAAGAGTGCTGTGGATTTGGCGGGACTTTTAGCATAAAAGAACCAGAAATCTCAAACGCAATGGCACTAGCAAAAATCGCTGATATCAAAAAAACCGGTGTAAAATACCTAATCAGCGGCGACGGCGGCTGTCTTTTAAACATAAATGGCACGCTAAGACGCAATAATGAAGATATAAAATGCGTTCATTTATACGACTTTTTGCTTGCTAGATTAGAAGGGCAGAGTATAGATGATAAAGGAGTTAGCGATGAGCGCAAATAATAAGCTAATACAAGAAAAACTAAATGATGCGCAAATGCGCGCTAACCTTGATAGCGCAATGCACACCTTACAGCGTAACCGCAAAAATCTAATCGCAGCAAACTTCACAAACTGGCAAGAGCTAAGAGAGAGAGGCAAAAATGTCAAGCAAAATGCGCTAAATAGCTTGGCTGAGCGTGTTGGAGAGTTTGTTAGCAATGCTAGCACAAATGGCTTTAAGGTTCATTTTGCCGCAAATGCTGATGAAGCTTGTGCTATTATCCTTGATTTAATGGAGTCAAATGGCATAGATACCATACTAAAAGGCAAGTCCATGGCTAGCGAGGAAATAGGGCTAAATCATTATCTCCAAAAGCACGGACTAAGGCCGCTTGAGACTGATCTTGGAGAGGTTATTATCCAGCTGCTTGATGAAGCACCTGTGCATATTGTAGTGCCTGCAATCCATAAAAACCGCTATGAAGTAGGCGAGATTTTTGCTAAAAGCTGGGGCGTACAAAAAGAAAGCGAACCAGAAAAGCTAAATGAAATCGCAAGAACTAAGATGCGAGCTGAGTTTAAAAAGCTTAAAATGGGACTAAGTGGCGTGAATTTCGCCCTTAGTAAAGAAGGAGCGATCTGGCTTATAGAAAATGAGGGCAATGGTAGGATGAGTACCACTATGCCCGATATTCATGTAGCAATCTGCGGACTTGAAAAAATAGTTGAGAGCATAGAAGACGCAGCCACCATTGATACCTTGCTTTGTCCAAGTGCTACTGGGCAATTTATCTCAAACTATAATAACATAATCAGTGGCCCCAGAAGAGAGGACGAAAAAGATGGCCCAAAAGAATGCCACATTATCATGCTAGATAACGGCAGAAGCGATATGCTCTCTCACCCTGAGTTTAGCGAGGCACTGCGATGCATTCGCTGTGGGGCTTGTATGAACTTTTGTCCAGTGTATGAAAAAATCGGTGGCCACAGCTACCGTGCTACTTATCCAGGGCCTATTGGAGAGGTTATTAGCCCTCAGCTTTTTGGTATGGATAAATACGGCGATATTACTGATCTTTGCTCGCTTTGTGGGCGTTGCTCTGAGGTCTGCCCTGTAGAAATTCCTCTGGCTGATCTCATACGCAAACTGCGCCGTGAAAGAGTAAATCCATTTAAAAGCACTCTAAAAACAAAAGCCAAGCCAAAAATAGCGCAAAATATCGCCTTTAAAGGCTTTGCTAGCTTAGCTACTTCTGGGACAAAATGGCGCTTTATGATCTCATTAGCTCACAAAATGCACTCTTTTGTGCCAAAAATGAGCTTTGTGCCTATGCTAAAAGCGTGGAGCAAATACAAAGAACTACCTAGTCTAAAATACGACCTAGACGCAAATATCAAAAAAGTCGAGGGGGTGATTTATGAGTAAAGCAGAGATTTTTAATGCGCTAAAAAATGGAGCTAAGCACGAGACGCTTTTTAGCGGTGCGACCCCTGATCCAAAAGAGTTTATTGTGGGTGCTGATAGTGATATTGTAGCTGAGTTTATCGCAAGGGCAAGTGCGAACAAAAGTATCATTATAGAAAGTAGCGAACAAACTCTAAAAGATAGTATAAATGAAATCATCGCCAAAGAAAATGCTAAAAATCTCATCTATCCCCAAAATCTAGCTTCTCTTGCTAGTGAGCTTGAAATAGAGAGTAAATTTGCCTTTGATAATGATATAGAGAGCTTTAAAGAGCGTATATTTGACTATGATATCAGCGTGATAAATGCTCGTGGTGGGGTATCAAGCCACGGCGTAACTTGCGTAAGTAGTGCCCAGGCACCTAGACTACTTAGCCTTACACCAAAGATTTGCGTGGTTATTTTAAAGCGTGAGAATATAGTAAAATCACTAAGCGAACAACTAAATAAAATCAAAGCAGAAGATGGCAGGCTGCCTACAAATGTGGTCTTTATCTCAGGGCCAAGCAGAACTAGCGATATAGAACTTCAGCTTGTCCTTGGAGTGCATGGCTCACAGATTTTTTATGTAGTTTTAGTGTAGTTATTTTGAGTGTGGCTTATATTAATTGCGCCATAGATATAAGGAATTCTAGATTTATTTAAAAAATGCTGTAAATTTAAAAAATAAGGCAAAAAATCTAGAATTTCCAGCCAGAAATTCCAGATTTTTATTTAAAATAAGAGCTTATTTATCTCTTAGACCAAGTTCGCTAACTACTTTTGCGTAAGTGTCGTATTTAGTAGCTTTTAGGTAGCGAAGTAGGCGTTTTCTTTGACCTACTAGTTTAAGCAGACCTAAGCGAGAGCTAAAATCTTTTTTGTTGATTTTAAGGTGCTCTGTAAGCTCACTAATGCGAGCAGTAAGTAATGCGATTTGAACCTCGGCAGAACCGGTGTCGCCTGATTTTCTAGCGAATTTTGCGATAATTTGCGATTTTTTCGCCGTATCTAAAGCCATAGTAGCCTCCTGATAGGTAATATATTTTCGTAAAACGAAGTCGGCATTTTAGCAAAAATTTCAAAATTTCAGCTTAAATTTTTAAAATTTTCAAGTGCTTTTAACCTTATTGTGCTAAAATCTCACTTTTAATTATAAGGATAAAATATGCTTTTTACCAGAGCTAGTGAGTATGCACTATTAGCAAGTATTTATTTGCGTGATAAAAATGAACCAAAAGATGTAGGGCAAATCGCAGAGGAACTTGATATTTCAAAGGCTTTTTTAGCAAAGATTTTGCAATGCTTAGCGCGCGATGGAATTTTAAATTCTACAAAAGGCGCAAATGGAGGTTTTTGTCTAGCAAAAGATGCAAATGAGATAAAAATAAAAAGTATCATCAAATCAGCTGAAAAGCACGATGCAAGCGTTTTTCTTTGCTCAGGTGATCTTAAAGACTGCCCTAGAGGCATAGCACAAAGCTGTGATGTTTGGTATCTTTTTGCCTCACTTCAAGATTTGGTGGATAATTTTTTAGACGCTATTACCCTAGCGCATCTTGGAAAGAATAAATAGAAGAAAATAATGCCTAAAAAACAATCAATTTTACAGCTCATCGCTCCATATCTAACGCCTATTTTGGCGCCTATTATGAAAAGCAAGAGTCTTACTATTGTTTTTGTTATTATGGCGATTTTAACAATTATCATTGTGCCTTTGCCCACAGCGGTGCTAGACTTTTTTTTGGCACTTTCAATCTCGCTTTCTGTGCTTATTATCCTAATTGCAGTTTATGTACCAAAGCCAACTGATCTTAGCACCTTTCCAACGCTAGTGCTTATTATCACGCTATTTAGACTGTCTTTAAATATCGCTACAACCAGAATGATTTTAAGCAATGGACAAAACGGCCCAAGCGCTGTAAGCGAGATCATCGCTAGCTTTGGCGAGTTTGTGGTGGGTGGAAACTTCGTTATAGGCGTTATTATCTTTTGTATTTTGGTGCTTATAAACTTTATGGTTGTAACCAAAGGCTCAACGCGTGTAAGTGAGGTTCAAGCTCGCTTTACGCTCGATGCGATGCCAGGTAAGCAAATGGCAATAGATGCTGATCTAAACTCAGGGCTAATTGATGAGGCCACTGCTCGCAAACGCCGCCAAGATATACAAAATGAAGCTGCGTTTTATGGAGCGATGGATGGATCTTCTAAGTTTATAAAAGGTGATGCTATAGCTGGTATTATCATTACAATAGTAAATATCATCGGTGGCTTTGCTATAGGCGTGTTTGAGCATGGCATGGCAGTAAATGACGCAGCTAGCACATACACAATCCTAACCATCGGCGATGGCCTTGTAAGCCAAATACCAGGACTTATAACATCAACTGCTACTGCCATCATCATCACTCGCTCAAGCGGTGGTGGCGATGATGAGAAAAACTTCGCAGAAGGCGTGGTTGACCAGCTTTTTGGCGAAAGTAGGACGCTATTTATCGTGGGCGGAATACTCTTTTTGTTTGCCCTTGTACCAGGTCTGCCTACGCTCTCACTTGGTTTTATGAGTTTGGTGTTTTTAAGCATAGGTTTTGTGATTTATAAAAGCCAAAATGGTGGCTTTGAGGTGCTAAATGCCTTTAAGACAAAAGTTAGCCCACCAAGTGCTGGTGGGACAAAACCAGGTGCTACGCCAGATAGTAGCGCAGCTACGTCAGCTGCTAAGCCAAAGAAAAGTGATGAGCAAATAGCAAAAGAGGAACAAAGTAAAATCGATGATATACTAAAAATAGAGATTTTAGAACTTGATCTAGGCTATGGTCTATTAAAACTTGCTGAGAGTGAGATAATAGAGAGAATTCGTGGTATGCGCAGAAATATCGCTAGCGCATTAGGCTTTATCATGCCAAAAATCCGCATCCGTGATAACCTAAGCTTGCCGCCAAATGATTATATATTCAAGCTAAAAGGCGTGCCTATTGGCTCTGGGCAGATTTATCCTGATAAGTTTTTGGCTATGGATAGTGGCTATGTGAGCGCAAATATAGATGGAATTCCTACAAAAGAGCCAGCCTTTGGGCTTGATGCGCTGTGGATAGATAGCAAAAGCAAAGAAGATGCTATTTTAAATGGCTACACTGTGGTTGATCCAGCCAGTGTGATTAGCACGCATATGAGTGAGCTAATCAAACAAAATGCAAGCGAGCTTTTAACCAAACAAGAGACGCAAAATCTGCTTGATAGACTAAAAGCTGATTATCCAGTAGTTGTAGAAGAAGCAATGAAAAGCTGTGATGTGGGGCTTGTGTATAATGTTCTACAGCTTCTGCTAAAAGATAATATACCTATAAAAGATATGCTAAGTATAGTTGATGCAATTGATAGCCTAACCAAGCGAAATATCAAAGATGCTGAGATAATAAGCGAGCATGTACGAAGTGCTCTAAGCCGTGTAATCACCGATCTATACAAAGACAGCAATGGCAAGCTAAACTTCTACATCCTAGAAGCTAGCGCACAGCAAAAGCTAGTTGAGAGCGTGACTTATAAAGACGGCAAGTATAAAATCGCAATAAGCGCAGCGCAAACAACAGCCCTAGTAAATGCTCTAAGGGTGGCAAAAGAGGCAAGACCGATGAGTGCTGAGGGCGAGATGGTGCTGTGCGTAGACCCTAGTATAAGGCGCTTTTTAAGCGATGCGAGCATAAATTTTAGCCTTGGAATTGTGGTGATTAGCTTTGCTGAGATTGCCAAGGGCGCGCAGTGGGAAACTCTTGGCATGATAGAAGTGCCAGGCTTATAAGGAATTCTAGATTTGTTTGAGGTTTTTTGTAGAAAATCTAGAATTCTAAAAATTTAGAATTTCAAAAATTTAGAATTCTAAAAATTTAGAATTCTAACAATCTAGAATTTCTAGCCAAAAATCTAGAATTCTAAAATCTAGAATTTCTACTAAAATAAAGATAAATTAAAGGATAAAAATGAAAATTATACATTTAAGCCACACGGATTTAGATGGTTACGGCTGTCAGTATGTAAGTAGATTTTTTCTTAGCAAGCGTTATGAGATGAGTTTTTATAACTCAAATTATGGCAAAGAGATTGAAGAAAAGTTTGATATGATATTGGGTGAGATTGAGGGCAGTAAAGCTGTGATAATAATTAGCGACCTTAACCTTGCCCCAGCGCAGTGTGATAGCTTTGCTGCGGCTGTGCGTGAACGCAGCGGCGTAAAGCTAGTGCTACTTGACCATCACATCACAGGCGAGGTTTGCCAAAGAGAAAATGCGTGGTATTACCTTGATGAAAGCCGCTGTGCGACTAAGATTTGCTATGATTTTTTTAGCGGTATTTTTGGGGGCAATGAAAAACTTAGCGCAGTTGTTGATACTATAAATGCTGTTGATATCTGGCTAGATGATGACCCGCGCTTTGAGCTTGGCAAGGTCTGCATGGGTGCGATTTCAAGCGCAAAAGAGATAAATAAAGTTATGTTTAATGTCCAGGGTATGAGCTATATTTTTTATATGATTGAGCGTTTTGGGGATTTTTGTGGGGTGGCAAATGGCCACATTGCCCTTGATGATGCGCTGCATAGCATAAAAAAGGACTTTTTTAGAAAAGGCAGCGACGATACTCTAAGCAATCTAGTCTCGCACTATATAGTAGGGCTTCTAAGTGAGGCAAAGGATGAAATGAGCGTAGAATACAGAGGTCACAAAGGGCTAGTTAGCACAAATATAGGCGATGTCTCAGTTATCGGCAATGACTTTTTGATGGCAAATAGTGAGTATGATTTTTTTATCAATGTAACGAGCAAAAAGACGCTAAGTTTCCGTGGTAATGGCAAGGTGGATGTAAGCAAAATGGCAGCCGAGCTAGTAGGTGGGGGCGGTCATGCTAATGCTAGCGGTGGGTTTTTTGCTGGCTTTAGAGATGGATACGACTACTCAGAGATTAGAGCACAAATAGAAAATCTCATAAAAGAAAGAACAGGAGAATAAAATGAAAGATTATGAAAAAGAAGTTAGTTTTGAAGAGCTAAGCTACGAGCTTGATGTTATGCTTGAGGCAATGCTACTAAATGCTGGAGTTAAGCGAAATAAGCTTGAAAAGGCTTGTGAGCTGTATGTAGAAAACATCGATGATGTGCTTGCAAGCCTTGATAAGAGCGTGGACGGCGTAGATGAAATACTAGCTGTGGTAGAATACCTGCGCAAAAATCACGCCGAGCTTTTTGAGAAATAATCTGTGCTTTGGCTTAGCAAATTCTAGAATTCCTAGGTGTTTTTGTCTAGGAATTCTAGATTTTGTTATGATTTTTCTTAGAAATTCTAGATTTTACTATGATTTTTAGGAATTCTAGAATTCCTAAGTAATTTTTAGTGATTTTATAAAATTGCTTGCTCTTTTGTAGCTTAAAGTGCGATTATCTAAGTTTTTTTAGAATTTATAGTTTTTATATGTAGGAATTCTAGAATTCTTTTATTTGAACTTAGCTTATTGATACAATTTTTGCTAAAAGCTTTGATTGCCAAAAATACACGCAAAGCTAGTGGTTTGCGAGCGTATTCTAGTTTTGCGAACAAATCGCTCAAATCTGCTTTTTCTTGTAAAGTCAAACTTGTCATATTCATCCCTAAAATCTATCAAGTTATTTAAAGATGGTTATTTTAGTTTAATTTTCTTTAAAAATTCATTAAATTTTACATAAAATTTTAAATATTTTTGTATATAAAATAATTTTTTTTCAAATACCCTTGACATTACTTCGCTCAAGTTGTATAATTCACTTAGCACTTGAAGTAGTAGAGTGCTAAAAAACTAAAAAAGCATAAAATGAAAATAGATAAAAGAGACATAATTTTACAAAGCATTATCCAAGCGTATCTAGAGCAAAACACTCCAGTAGGTAGCTCTGTTTTGGAGAGTAAAATCGCTGATATTTTCTCTCAAAACATACCGGCAAGCACGATAAGAGTGTATTTCAAGCGTCTTAGCGATGAGGGTGCTATCACTCAGCTTCACATAAGCGGTGGGCGAATTCCTACTTCGCTAGCGATGAAATACTACTGGCAAAACAATCTAGTCTCAGATGAAAATCTTAGCATTGACGATGATGAAGTGCTAAGTTTTTTGCTCTCTCGCTTTGATATTTATTGTATGATTTTTGGGGCGAATAATCCGCAATTTACCAAACTTCACAAAATAGATGATAAGTTTTTGCTACTTGAGCTTGAAAATGAAAGCTTTAGCATAACTTACTCGCCAAAGGTGGAGAAGTTTCTTAGCTCGCTGCTTGGCTCCAATCTTGATGAGCTAGAGCTTGTCAGCATTCAAGTTGGGCTTTCTCAGCTAAGGGCTAAGATTAAAGAGTTTAAACGCTCTCTAATTTATTTTCAAGAAAATGAAAAAGTAGCTTTTAAGATGTTTGGCGATGAGCGTATAAAAATTGCGCTTGATCCTATTTTTGCTCGTTCTTTTAAAAGTCAAATAGCCTTTGGACCACTTTTTGATGATGGTTTTATGGGCTTTATGCAAAGTGTGAGGTTTTTGGGTAAGCCTGCTACTATGATTTGTGCAGGTAGCGTGTATAACGACTATGAGAAGTTTTTAAACACTATAAAGGAGGCTTCGTGAAAGAAGAAAACAAAGATGATTTAGTAAATTTTGACGCTCTAAAAGATGAGCAAAAAGAACAAAATCAGCCTGAGAGCCAAGAAGTAGCACAAGATGATGCTGAGGCTTTGGCTATTGCTACAGAGGAGCTAGCAAATGTAAAAACAAAGCTGATCGAGGCTCACGCTGATTTTGAAAACATAAAAAAACGCCTTGAAAAGGAGAAAATCACAGCTGTAAATTTCGCAAATGAAAGCTTTGCTAGGGATTTACTTGGCGTGATTGATGCCCTTGAAATGGCGCTAAATACGCAAATTAGCGAAGAAAACGAGCAAGCAAAAAGCCTAAAAGAAGGCGTAAGCCTTACGATTGAGAGCTTTAAAGCTGCCCTTGCTAAGCACGGCGTAAAGATGATAGAAACTAGCGTTGGAGGCGAGTTTAACCCTGAAATTCACAATGCTATGAGCTATGTAGAAAGTGATAGCATAGCAAGTGGGTTTATAGCGCAAATCTATCAAAATGGCTATATGTATAATGAGCGTATTTTGCGTCCAGCGATGGTGCTGATAGCTAAATAATTTCAAAGGAGACAAGATGTCAAACACAGAAAATTCACAAAGAGTCCAAATGGCTAATGAAAGCTTGGATAGTGTAAAAAGTACAGGCTTTTATACAGCTATAGCAAACTCAGCTAAAGAGCGTTTAGAATATTTACGCCAAAAAGAGCTAGAAAAAGCCAAGCAAGGGCAAAAGAGTGGAAAATAGCCAAATTATTTCTATTTTTTCACTATGTGTTTCGGTCATCTCAGCTTTTGTAGCTTTTGGGTCGGCATACATTGCTAGGTCGCAAAAACTTATAAACCAAAATATGCAGGCAATTGAAATTTGGAGGCAAATAAGTGAGAATAAAGAAAAAATTTTTTCTTGTCACGAGAAATTGTTTTTTATAGACGACTATAAACAAGCAATACTCGCATTTGACATGTTAGAAAGTTTTTATGAAGACTCTAGAAATTTTTATGAAATCCTATGCTATGGCTATATTAAAGGAAATATTGACAAAAAATATTTTAAAGAAATGTATAAATATAGCTTAAGAGATTTCATAGAAAACAGCATAAACAAGGTGTTCTACACAGAACCAACAACAAAATATACTTATACAATTAAAGTATATAAAGAATTCAAATAATATTTTTAAGGAGAAAACAATGTCAAAAGTAATAGGAATAGACCTAGGAACAACAAATTCATGTGTAAGCGTATATGAACGCGGCGAGAGCAAAGTAATACCAAATAAAGAAGGTAAAAACACAACTCCAAGCGTAGTGGCTTTTACTGATAAAGGCGAAATTTTAGTAGGCGATACAGCTAAACGCCAAGCAGTAACAAACCCAGAAAAAACAATCTTTTCTATCAAGCGCATCATGGGTCTAATGATGAACGAAAAAAACGCACAAGAAGCAAAAAGCCGCCTTCCATATCATATAGTAGATAGAAATGGTGCGTGTGCTGTTGAGATAGCTGGTAAAACCTACACCCCACAAGAAATCAGCGCAAAAGTGCTAATGAAGCTAAAAGAAGATGCTGAGGCGTATCTTGGCCAAAAGGTAGTAGATGCTGTTATTACCGTGCCAGCGTATTTTAACGACAGCCAAAGAAAAGCTACAAAAGAAGCAGGCACAATCGCTGGGCTTAATGTACTTCGCATTATAAACGAGCCAACAGCAGCTGCGCTTGCGTATGGTCTAGATAAAAAAGAAGCTGAGAAAATCGTAGTTTATGACTTAGGTGGTGGAACCTTTGATGTAACTGTGCTAGAAACTGGCGATAATGTAGTAGAAGTGCTAGCAACTGGTGGTAATGCGTTTTTAGGTGGTGATGACTTTGATAATGCGCTAATTGACTTTTTGGTTAGCGAGTTTAAAAGCGAGAGCGGAATTGATCTAAAAGGTGATGTAATGGCTCTTCAACGCCTAAAAGAAGCCGCTGAAAATGCTAAAAAAGAGCTAAGCTCTGCTATGGAGACAAATATAAATCTGCCTTTTATCACAGCTGATGCCACAGGGCCAAAGCACCTTACAAAGACTATTAGTAGAGCGAAGTTTGAAGGGCTTATAGAAAACTTTGTAAGCCAAACAATCAGCAAAATCAATGAAGTAGTAAAAGATGCAAATGTAAGCAAAAGCGATATAAAAGAAGTAGTGATGGTAGGCGGCTCAACTCGTGTGCCACTAGTTCAAGAAGAAGTAAAAAAAGCCTTTGGCAAAGAGCTAAATAAAAGCGTAAATCCTGATGAAGTAGTAGCAATCGGTGCTGCTATCCAAGGCGCTGTGATTAAAGGCGATGTAAAAGATGTGCTTTTGCTTGATGTTACGCCACTTAGCCTTGGTATTGAGACGCTTGGTGGAGTTATGAGTAAGCTAATAGAAAAAGGCACCACAATCCCAACTAAAAAATCTCAAACCTTCTCAACCGCAGAAGATAATCAAAGCGCAGTTACTATAAATGTGCTTCAAGGCGAAAGAGAGTTTGCTAGGGATAATAAATCACTTGGAAATTTCAACTTAGAGGGCATTATGCCAGCACCGCGTGGGGTGCCACAAATCGAAGTAACCTTTGATATAGACGCAAATGGAATCTTAACCGTCTCAGCCAAAGACAAGGCTAGTGGTAAGGCGCAAAACATTACTATTTCAGGTTCAAGCGGTCTAAGCGAAGAAGAAATAAATAAAATGGTAAATGACGCAGAAGCCCACAAAGAAGAAGATAAAAAGCGCAAAGAAGCAGTAGAGGCTAGAAACGCAGCCGATAGCCTAGCTCACCAAACAGAAAAAAGCCTAGCCGAACTTGGCGAGAAAATCGCTAGCGAAGATAGAGCAAAAATAGAGAGCGCGCTAAATGATCTAAAAGATGTGCTAAAAGATGAGAGTGCTAGCAAAGAGCAAATTGATATAAAAGTAAAAGCTCTAAACGACGCTAGCCACAAGCTAGCAGAAGCTATGTATAAGCAACAAAACGAGGGTGCAAACTCTGGTGCTGATAACAAAAAGAAAAAAGACGATGATGTAATCGACGCTGAGGTAGAATAATAGCTTAGCATAAACCTTAGGGAATTCTAGATTATTTCTAGAATTCCCTTTTTATTTCACTATTTTTTTAAAATTTTTTAAAGCAATATAAAATCTAGAATTCTTTATCTTTAATCTACTCTTTTTTAATCTAGAAAAACTAGAATTTCTAGTGTATTTTATGTTAGGAATTCTAGATTTTTGCTGTTTTTTTAATCTAGGAATTCTAGATTTTCTTATAAAATTTATTAGAAATTCTAGAATTTCTTAGGCTTAAACTAAATAGCCATAAACATTAGCTAGGATATATCCTGCCAGGCATGAGAAGCATACGCCAATTAATCCTGAGAAAGCTGTGGTTAATAAGATATTTGCCTATGTGCCTGAGCGGTCAAACTAAATGCTAGCTAAATCGCTTGGGTAAGTAGGCAAGATATAATATCTATCAAAGCTTGCTTGAAGTGTAGCAGAAGCGACGAGCACCGCTTTTATTAAATTTTTAGCTAAAAATTGCGAAAATTAGGGAAGATTTTTTTGCTAATTAACATCTAGAAATTTTTAAAATAAAGCTCTAGCATGCAAAAGCAAAAAGTGTTTTGGGGTAAAACAGGGCTATGGAGCTATTTAAAGCGATTTTTGAGCTAAAAGCCAGGCTAAAAGAAGTGCTGCAAACTAAAATAGATGAGATTAGAGTTTTTGCTTGGCTTTGAAAATGCTAATAAATAGTTATAAGGAATTCTCTAATGGAAGATCTCTCACTCTGGATTTATATAGCGATGTTTGGCGTGGCTTTTGTAGCTGGGTTTGTAGATGCTATTGCTGGTGGTGGAGGGCTTATTACCATACCTATGCTTATGGCTGTGGGTTTGCCTGCGCACGCAGCACTGGCAACAAATAAATTCCAAGCCCTTTGGGGCACAGCTATGGCTAGCTGGCACTTTGCTCGCTCTGGGCTTTTGGATTTTAGAAAGGTTTTTATCCCTTCGCTGTGGGTTTTTGTCTGTTCTGGGCTTGGCAGTTTAGCGGTGCTTTCAATTAACCCTGAGTATTTGCGCGCAGTAATTCCATTTTTATTAATTGCGATTTTTTTGTATGTGCTTTTTAACCGTGGAGTAGGCGAGAGTGACAAAAAAGCAAAGCTAAAGCCTTTTATATTTTATTTTATTTTTGGTGCTGCTATTGGCTTTTATGATGGATTTTTTGGGCCTGGGACTGGTAGCTTTTGGACCTTTGCTTTGGTTGCGATTTTGGGCTTAGAGATGAAAAAGGCTGTGGCACAAACCAAGGTTTTAAACCTTGCTTCAAATGTTTTTTCTTTTATAGTTTTTGCTTTTAGTGGCAATATTTTGTGGTTACTTGGTATCACAATGGCAATAGCGCAAATAATCGGCGCAAGGCTGGGGGCAGCAATGGTGGTAAAAAAAGAAGTTCATTTTGTAAAAAAAGTCTTTTTAATCGCTGTTTTTGCTAGCATTTGTAAGCTTATTTATGATTTGGTGAAATAGTTTTTTAATCTTGCTTAATTTTGCTAAGAATTCTAGATTTTAGCCCTAGAAATTCTAGATTTATCTTGATTTATCTTAGGAATTCTAAAATTCCCTAGAATTCAGCTTGCTTTAATCTTTATAGTTTTATAATCTCACATATGAAAATATATTTATATATTTAAATATATTTAAATAAACAAAGGACAAAAATGACAAAAGAAATGCTAGAAAAGCACAGCTGTAATTTAGATGATATCCCAAGCGATGATGAGCTTTTGGATTTGGCTGAGCTTTTTAAGGTTTTTGGCGATAGTGCTAGGGTAAAAATTCTCTTAGCTCTTTTTCAAAGTGAGTTTTGCGTGGCGCATTTGGCGCAGATTGCTGGGCTTTCATCCTCAGCGACCTCTCATCAGCTACGCATTTTAAAATCCGCTGGTTTAGTGAAGTTTCGCAGAGAGGGCAAGCAGCTTTTTTACTCTCTAAGCGATGCGCATGTGTATTCTATACTTAAAGCTGGCTTAGAGCATATTAGCGAGTAGGGTAAAATGCTAAAAAGAATTGTTATTTCATTATTTTTGCTGATTTTTGGCTTTGTTTTAAGCTATTTTAATTTTAATGAGCTTTATAGCAAGGCTGCTTTTTTAATAGCCTTTATTTTGTGTGGATATAGCGTGGTTTTTGCTGGGTTAAAAAGCCTTGCAAATATCTTTAAAGGACGTTTTAGCAAGATTTTTGATGAAAATGTGCTAATGAGCATTGCTTGTTTTGGCGCATTTGCGCTAGGAGAGTGGGCTGAGGCAGCTGCTATTATGGTATTTTATATGATAGGCGAGTACTTTAATGACCTTGCTATCACTCGCTCAAAAGACGCTATAAAAGAGCTTGTAGCACTTCGCCCACGCACAGCCTTGCTGCTAAAAGGGGGCATTTGCAAACAAGTGCTAGCAAGCGAGGTAAAAATAGGCGATGAGATAGAGTTAAGAGCTGGTATGAGAGTAGCCCTTGATAGCGAGGTTATCAGCGGCAAGGCCTTTGTGGATACCTCTGCTATAACAGGCGAGAGCCTGCCAAGGGAGGTTAAAAATGGCGATATTTTGCTAGCTGGCTTTGTGCTAAAAGACGGCACACTTAGAGCCAAAGCTAACGCATGCGAGAGTGAATCAGCCCTAGCTAGAATAAGCAAGCTCGTTGAACTTGCTAGCGCAAACAAAAGCCCACATGAGCGTTTTATCAGCCGTTTTGCCCGTGTTTATACGCCTGTGGTGGTGATTTTAGCAGGCTTAATTGCTTTTATTTTGCCTTTTATTTTTGATGAAGGCTTTGCGGCTGGGGGCTTTGAGGTGTGGGCAAATAGGGCTTTAATCTTTCTAGTGATTTCTTGTCCTTGTGCCTTGGTGATTTCGGTACCACTGGCGTTTTTTGCTGGCATAGGCGCTGCTAGCAAGAGTGGAATTCTCATCCGCTCATCAGCTGTGCTAAGCACGCTAGCTAGGAGTAAAAGCTTTATTTTTGATAAAACCGGCACGCTTACAAAAGGCGTTTTTAGCTTGAATTCAATATGTAGCGACACACTAAGCGATAAAGACTTTATAGCACACGCAGCTCACGCTACAAGCTCATCAAACCACCCAGTAGCAAAGAGCCTAGGCGCAGCGCATGCTAAAATGCAGCCTGATTGTAAGCTTTGTGGCAAGTATGAGTGCAATGAACTCTCAGGTCTTGGAGTAAGGGCAAAATCAAGCAGCGATGAGCTACTAGCTGGCAATGCTAAGCTTATGAAAGACTACTCTATAAGCGACTTTGAGTATAGCTGCGAGCATGAGGGCAGTATAATTCACCTTGCGATAAATGGGCGCTATAAGGGTCATGCGCTGCTTGGTGATGAGCTAAAAAGTGGCGCAAAAGAGATGATAAAGGGGCTTAAAAACGCTGGCATAAACACGCTCATGCTAACAGGAGATAATGAAATAGCCGCAAAGGCTGTGGCTAAGGAGCTTGGCATTGATAGATTTTATGCTGGGCTTTTGCCAGAGCAAAAGCTAGAGCTTTTAGAGCGCGAGCTTGGCGGTGGTGTGGTAGCCTTTGTGGGTGATGGTATAAACGACGCAGCCGCGCTTGCTAGGGCTGATGTGGGCATAGCGATAAACGCACAAGACGCAGCCGCAAGTGCTGCTGATGTGGTGATAATAAATAGCGATATAAGGGCACTTAGCAAGGCTTTTGGTATAGCAAAGCGCAGCAGGGGCATTGCGTGGGAGAATATAATTTTTGCGCTTACTTCAAAGGCTGTTATAATGGTGCTTGGCACAGTAGGGCTTGCTGGGATTTGGGCGGCTGTTTTTGCTGATGTGGGAGTAAGTCTGCTATGCGTGCTAAATGCGATGAGAGCAGGGCGAAAGTAGGGAATTCTAGATTTTTTCTTAGAAATTCTAGAATTTGTCTGGGGAATTCTAGATTTTGTCTATGGAATTCTAGAATTTGTCTATGGAATTCTAGAATTTGTCTATGGAATTATAGATTTTGTCTATGGAATTCTAGAATTCCCTAGTTTTTATGCAAGAAAACTTGATTTTTTTAGCCTAATTTTAGGTTATTTGGTTATAATTTTCGCCAAAATTTACTTTTAGGACTAGGAATGAAAGATTTGTTTCTCTTTTCTGATTGGATTATGCATTCGCATACTTTCACTTATCTATTTCACTTGTTTTTAGTAGTTGCGATTATTTTGGTGCTTGCTAAGCTTGCTACTAACAATCTTAGCTTGTTGCCAAAGGGGCTTCAAAACATTTTTGAGGCTTATGTTACAGGTGTGGTTAGCATGGGTACTGGTGTGCTTGGTTCTGAGGCTTTGGCTAGAAAGTATTTGCCACTTGTTGCTACAATCGGTCTTATTGTTGTTTTTAGCAATGTTATCGGCATTATCCCTGGCTTTGAAGCTCCAAGTTCTAGCCTTAATCTTACTCTTTGTCTTGCGCTTTGTGTGTTTTTCTATTATAACTTTGAAGGTATACGCAAACAAGGCGTGATTAAGTATTTTGCTCACTTCATGGGGCCAAATAAATGGCTTGCGCCACTAATGTTTCCTATAGAGATAGTTTCACACATTTCACGCATTATCTCGCTTTCATTCCGTCTTTTTGGTAATATTAAGGGTGATGATTTGTTTTTAGCTGTTATTCTAGCACTTATGCCTTGGATAGCACCATTGCCAGCCTATGCTTTGCTTACATTTATGGCATTTTTACAAGGCTTTATTTTTATGATTCTAACCTATGTTTATATAGCTGGTGCAGTCGTAGTTGAAGAGCATTAAAAATATTTTGGTAGAGTGTTCATTGCGCTTTTGCCTTGGTGCTAGTTGGGGTATTTTTGTGCTGTGGATGCTCTTCCCGCCATTTAGACTTTTTGATTATTTTTTATTAAATAGAATATCTTGTTCTATTTTTGCTATGCTTTTGGTTTTTGCCTGTTATTATTCTTTACGCAAATATGCAATACGCAATAACGAATAAAACTACTTTTTTAGCTAATTCTAGAATTCTCAAAGCTGATTTTATTTTATTTAGAGATTTTGAGAATTACCAAGCAAGAGCCAAAGAGTTTATGGCAAATTACAGAAAACTTGGCGCAAAATTATTTTTACACAATGACTTTGAACTAGCCCTAAAATTAGGCGCAAATGGTATTCATTTTAGCTCTGCTAATATCTCTAGGCTAAGCCAAGCCCCAAAAGAGCTAATAAAAATTGCTAGCACGCACAGCGAATACGAGCTTAGAGCTGCTTTTGAAAAAGGAGCTGATTTTGTTACTTTTAGCCCTATTTTTGCCTCGCCAAATAAAGGCGAGCCAAAAGGACTAAAAGCTCTAAAATACGCTGTAAATATCGCAAAAAACTATAAAAAAGGCGTGATTGCCTTAGGCGGAATTATTAGCACCGAGCAAATAAAGGCTGTTTTAGAAACTGGGGCTGGGGGCTTTGCTTCAATTCGCTATTTTTGTGATTAAATTTTGCAAAATTATGCTAATATTCCATATTTTATTTTTTTGGAGAGAAAATGAAGCTTGCTAAAACTGCTTTGTTAGTACTTGCTTGTGTTTTTTGCACTCAGTTATCAGCTGCGCAAATCATCATCAAAACCGAACCAAATGTAGAAAATATTGAGCTTGGCAAAGACTGGGATAAGACTTTTGCTAAAAGTGATGAAGTTTTTCATCAAAAGGTGCTTTTTAAAAATCGCTATGGTTTTAGCCTAGCAGGCGATTTGTATTTACCAAAATCTCAGCTTAGCAAAGGCGCAAAAATACCAGCCGTGGCAGTATGTGGCCCATATGGAGCTGTAAAAGAACAAGCCGCTGGCTTTTATGCCCAAGAGCTAGCTAAGCGTGGATTTGTAACGCTTGCTTTTGATCCTAGCTTTACAGGTGAGAGCAGTGGATATCCACGAAATATCTCATCAAATGATATAAACTCAGAAGATTTTAGCGCAGCGGTGGATTTTTTAGGAATTCAAGATTTTGTAGATAGAAAAAAAATTAGCATTATCGGTATAGGTGGCTTTGGCGGCTTTGGGCTAAATGCTGCTGCTATTGACATCCGCATCTCAAAAATCGTTGCTAGCACGCTTTATGATATGAGTAGATTATATAGTAGTGGCTATGATGATGGTATAAACTTTGAGGGCAGGACACTAATGAAAGAAGATCTAAGCGAGGTTCGCTACGATGATGCTCTTAACTCATCTCCTACTCGCTCAATTTATACTTTGCCATTTAAGCTTAGTGGAAATGAGCCAAAGTTTATAGCTGAGTATTTTGATTATTACAAGACCAAGCGTGGCTATCATCCTCGCTCAGTGAATTCAAACTCAGCGTGGAGCGTGTTTAACCAGCTTGCCGTGGCTAACTCTCCTCTTTCTTTATTTTTAGGCGAGATAATCCAGCCTGTGCTTGTTATACAAGGGCAAAACTCTCATGCGCTATTTTTTAGCGAAGAGACCTATAGAAAGCTAAAAGGCGAGAATAAAGAGCTTTTTATAGTAAAAGATGCTAGTCACACAGATCTTTTTGATAAAAAAGTTCCTTTTGACAAAATTGAGAATTTTTTAAGAAATTAGCTTAAAATTGCGTAAATTTAAAGTATTTTAAAGCATTAAAAAGCTACAATTGCGCCTTTTATTTTAAGGAAAAAAAATTGTTTGAGTTTATTAGTGAATCGTTAAAATCTGCTGTTAATAAGCTAAAATTTGTAGATGATGAAAAAGCGCTTAAAAATGCGCTTGATACGCTAAAAAAAGCACTTTTAAAAGCTGATGTTCATCACAAAGTAACAAAAGAGCTAGTAACTGCTGTAGAAGCCGATATGAAAAGTGGAACTATCGGTCAAAAGCAGTTTTTAGATAGTATCAAAAAAAATCTAACCGAGTTTTTAGAAGCTCCAAATGCTAGCGCAGGCTTTATTTTTGCGCCTAAGCCACCTACTGTGGTGCTAATGAGCGGACTTCAAGGTGGCGGTAAAACTACTAGCACAGCAAAGCTTGCAAATTACCTTAAAACTCGCAATAAAAAGGTTTTGATAGCAGCTTGCGACCTTCAGCGTTTAGCAGCAGTTGAGCAGCTAAGACAGCTGTGCGAGGCAAATGAACTTGATTTTTTTAGTATTGCTGGCGAGAGCTCGGCTCTAAATGTAGCAAAAGCTGCGCTAAATAAAGCAAAAGAAGGTCTATATGACGCTCTTATCATCGATACAGCTGGACGCCTAGCTATAGATGAGGTTTTGATGAACGAGCTAAAAGAGATGAAAGAAGTTCTTAGCCCTGATGAGATTTTTTATATCGCTGATGCTATGAGCGGACAAGACGCTCTAAAAACAGCAGCTAGCTTTAACGAAGCCCTTGGCATAACTGGCGTGATTCTTACAAAATTTGACGCTGATGCTAAAGGCGGTATAGCACTTGGTGTAGCAAAACAGCTAGGCGTTGGACTTCGCTTTGTGGGTATTGGCGAGAAGGTAACTGATTTTGAGAGTTTTGTGCCTGAGCGTGTAGCACAGCGCATTATGGGCGAGGGTGATTTGGCTACTTTGGCTGAGAAAGCTGCTCATGTTTTTGATGAAAAAACAGCCAAAGAAGTTAGCAAAAAGATTAAAAAAGGTGAGTTTAACTTTGATGACTTTTTAGCCCAGTTAGAAAGCGTAAAAAAACTAGGAAATATTCAAAACCTAATAGGCATGATTCCTGGCATGCAAGGCATGGCTTCGGCACTAAAAGATGTGGATCTTGACGGCGGTCAAATGAAGTATATAAAAGCAATGATAAACTCAATGACGCCAAAAGAACGCTCAAATCCAAGTCTGCTAAATAATACTAGAAAACGCCGCATTGCAGCTGGTGCGGGGCTTGATCAAATGCAAGTAAATAGATTTTTAAAACAATTTGAAAACGCAGCAAAACTAGCTAAGAAATTTAGCGGAAAAGGTGGATTGCAAGCACTTAGTTCTATGATGAGTCAAGCTAGAATTCCACATTAAAGCTTAGGAATTCTAGAATTCCTAAGCTAGAATTCCTAAGTAGGAATTCTAGAATTTTTATCTATTTGTGGGCTTAAGCAAGCTCAGACATAGGTAAAATACCTAAAATATTTTTAAAGGACAAAATATGGCAACAGTAGTAAGACTAACTCGTATGGGACGCAAAAAAGCTCCTTTTTATCGTATCGTAGTAACTGATAGCAGAAAACGCCGTGATAGCGGCTGGATAGAGAGCATCGGTTATTACAATCCTATGGTAGAACCTGAGGTTATAAAATTTGATGCTGAGCGCTTGCAATACTGGAAAAGCGTAGGCGCAAAACTAAGCGATAGAGTGGCAAGAATCACAAAATAATGGTTGAAAAATTCATCGAAGAATATGCTAAGCTAATAGCCAGCGAACCTGAAAATGTAAGTGTAAGTCGTGTTAATTTAGGTGAGAGTTTTGATGAGATTATCGTTCGCACTAGCAAAAACGACACCGGCAGGCTAATAGGCAAAGATGGCAAAATGATAAATGCGCTAAAAACGCTTATCACAGGCTACAAAGCCAAAGAACCAACTTCGTATAGAATAACAGTAAAAGCACTAGATGAGTAAAACTGCTACTTGCGATATGCTAGAAGTCGCAAAACTAGGTAAAGTCGTGGGGCTAAAGGGTGCTTTGCGCTTACATAATCTTAGCGATTTTCTAGCTCAGTTTAAAGCTGGGGCTGTTTTTAAGTATAGAGGCGGCCAGGAGCTGAAAATAAAAAGCTTTGAGCCTTCTCGTTCTCTTGTTATTTTTGAGGGCTTTGAAAGTCCTGAGCTAGCAAAAAACCTTGTAAATAACATACTTTATCGTAGCATTGATGATACTCGCAAGCATTGTAAACTTGGCAAAGATGAGTATTTTTACTTTGATATCATAGGCTGTAAGGTTAGTGAAGAAGCTAGAATTTTGGGCGTTGTAAAGGGTATTATAGAAGTAGGTGCTGGATTTTTGTTTTGTGTTAAGACTAGCCCTAGCTTACAAGATGATTTTGCCAAAGAGTTTTTTATCCCCTATAATGACTATTTCATCCTTAGCGTTAATATAAAAGAGAAAAAAATTACCACGCAAAATGCTTTTGGAATTCTACAAAATTCATGAATTTTCATTTTGTAACGATTTTTCCTAATCTTGTTCTACCTTATTTTGAGGATTCTATACTTGCTAGGGCTAGGAATTCTAGTTTGATTAGCGTAGATTGCGTTAGTCCTAGAGATTTTAGCGAGCATAAGCACAAAAAAGTAGATGACTACATGATAGGCGGTGGCGCAGGGCTTCTTATGAAGGCTGAACCTATAATGGAGGCGCTTAGTTCTTTGGGGGAGAAAAAAGGGCATGTTATTGCGCTTTCTCCAGCTGGCAAGCCTTTTAGCAATAATGATGCTAAACGCCTATCAAAACACGAAAACATAACCTTTATATGTGGTCGCTATGAGGGTTTTGATGAGCGTGTGAGTGAACTAGCGGTTAATGAAATTTTTAGCATAGGCGATTTTGTTCTAACCGGAGGTGAGCTTGGAGCTTTGTGTCTGTGCGATGCGATTTCTAGGCACATTGCTGGGGTTTTGGGCAATGAGAATTCTTTGGATATTGAAAGCTTTGAAGCTGGGCTTTTAGAAGCTCCAAGCTTTACAAAGCCAAATATTTATAAAAATTCTAGTGTAATTTCAGCTTTTTTAAAGGGAAACCACGCTAAAATCACGGCTTTAAAAAATCAAATGGCACTTTGCAAAACACGATATTTTCGTCCAGATCTGTATGCTAAAATAGCCAAAATAAAGGAAAAGAAATGAGAAATAAATACATTGAGAGCTTTGAAAATGCTCAAATCGCAGGCAAACAAGTCCCTGAGTTTCGTGCTGGCGATACTTTGCGTGTAGCACTTCGTATCAAAGAAGGTGACAAATCTCGTGTTCAAAACTTCGAAGGAATTTGTATAGCACGCCGTGGTACTGGTACTGGCGAGACTTTTATCGTTCGTAAAATCGGGGCAAACAGCGTTGGGGTTGAGAGAATTTTTCCTATTTATAGCGAAAATATCGAAGAAATCACTCTAGTTCGCAGAGGTCGTGTTCGCCGCTCTAAACTATTTTATCTACGTGATCGCCGCGGTAAAGCTGCTCGTATTAAAGAGCTTAAAAAATAATTTTACTTTGACCTCTTTTGAGGTCAAAGCTCTACTTTTTCTACATAAAATTCTACTTTTTTATAAAAACTAACAAAGCCTTAACAAGTTTTTTCTTAAACTTTCGCTCGCATTATCAATAAGAAGTGAAAATACCAGCTAGCACTCTGAGTTGTGTGCGCCTTTGGGCTTGAGCTTAACGCTGAAATGAAAGCTTACTGCGTTAGCTCTCACGGCAATAACCTTAGTCAAAAAGCGCAAAATATCTTTACTGGCAAAGATATACCCGCTTGCGCCAAGTGTGAATAAAGCCAGACTAAGCGACGCAAAAGAAGTAAAAACAATGGCAAATTGCTCGGCTTGTCATAAAAAAGCTGATAATGGTGTATTTAGCAAAAAAACGCTTGAAATGCCTACTTATGGTGCCTGGAGAGACTAGCGATTTTTTAGGAATTCTAGAATTTAAAGAATTTTTAGAATTTAGAAATTCTAGAATTTAAAGAAATTCTAGAATTTAGAAATTCTAGAATTTAAAGAATTTTATAGAATTCTAGAATTTTAGAATTTAAAGAATTTTATAGAATTCTAGAATTTAAAGAATTTTATAGAATTCTAGAATTTTAGAATTTAAAGAATTTTATAGAATTCTAGAATTTAAAGAATTTTATAGAATTCTAGAATTCTAGAATTTAAAGAATTTTGCAATTCCAAAATCCAAGGGATGAAAATGAAAAAAGTATATATCTGGCCTTTTGCTCTTAGAATTTCACATTTTATTATGATTATTTCATTATTTGGGCGTATTTTAGCGAGGGTTTTGTTCATGCTTTTTTTGGCTCGCTTTTTGTGTTAGTAATGCTAGGCATTAGCGTATTTTTGGTAGTTTTGGCTACCTTGCTAGCGAAGAGGGAGTGGGATACTTTGCTTTTATGCTTGAAAATTATAGCTCTTTTGCGTGGATAAAAGATGCGTACAAAATGCTAGCAAATGCTCTTTTGGCAATAGTTTGCGTGTATATTTGTGGGGCTATTTTAGACTGCGTTTTAAATAAAGCCGCAGCATTTAAAAGCATGATTAACGGATATAAAAATAGCTATAAAAATGTGGAGCTTCATAAATTTCACAGGCTTTTTAGTGCCTTTTGGCTGCTTGTGATTTTGCTAATTTTTATTTGTTAAGCCCCAAAAATACGCTATTTGCGCTTGGGTTGCAGTCTGCTTATTACAAAGCGCAAAATAGCGACTTTGCCCACGAGTGCCGCGCAGTGTCATACGCTCTATTCGCCTTTTATGCAAACAAGCGATAAGCATGAAAAAATCATGGCTAGCCCCAAAAATCACTTTGGCGATGATGCTAGCATTGATGATGAGACAAATGAGAGAATTCTAGAATTCCCACGCCAAAACTTGGCTCAAAAATCAAACTCACAATGGGCGATAAAGTTTGCTAAAAATGATGATATAGCAATAACTTCAAGCCCTTTTTAGCAAAAAGCACACGAAAATTTAAATAAAGCAATCTTTAAGCGTGATAAAAGCAAACTGCGCTGCTTGCTGCGAAAATATAAAAAAAAGGCTAATTTCAAAGGCTTTGATAAAATATGAGGCTATAAAATAGCTGATTATTTAAAACACAAAAATAATCAAGCTTTAAGAAAAGTTGCGTTAAAATCCGTGATTATTTTTTAGCAAAGGATAATCTATGAAAAGCTTTTTTCTTAAAAGTCTTATGGCTGTTAGTTTTAGTGCAAGCTCGTTGCTAGCGCATTTTGGTGTGGTGATCCCTAGCGCAAATGTGGTTGAAAACGAAGAGCAAGCAAAACTTCAAATCACTTATAAATTCACTCATCCTTTTGAGCAAATGATGATGAATATGGCAAAACCTAATGAAGCAGGCGTCTTTATAAACGGCAAAAAAACTGATCTAAGCCTAAAAGAGCAAAAAGATGGGCAAAACTCATACTGGCAAAGCGAGTTTGAGATAAAAGAGCCTGGGCTATATGTGTTTTACGCTGATCCGCAAGGCTATTTTGAGCCTAGTGAAGAAAAGTTCATCCGCCATATCACAAAAAGCGTGGTAAATGCCTATGGCTATGGTGATGGCTGGGGCGAGCCTGTGGGGCTAAAAGCCGAGATTGTCCCGCTAACTCGCCCTTATGCGCTCTATGCTGGTATGAGTTTTAACGCTCTTGTGCTTTATAATGGCAAGCCGGTAAAAAACGCTGTGGTTGAAGTAGAGTTTATGAACGAGGGCAAAAAGCTTAGTGCGCCTAGTGAGGATCACATTACGCTTGAGGTTCGCACAAATGAGCTTGGCGAGTTTAGCTTCACTATGCCGCGCGCTGGCTGGTGGGGCTTTTCAGCTATTTTGGATGATGATGAGAAAATGAGCCGCGATGGCAAAGAATACCCAGTTGAGCTTGGTGCGGTGATTTGGGTTAAGGCTGATGAGTTTAAATAAAATCTAGAATTCCTAGCAATTCTTTTTATGGGGTTGCGGGGGAATTTTTAAGGAATTTTGGAATTCCATAGCAATTTTTTTAAGGAATTCTAGAATTCCTTGTGATAAAAGGCAAAAAATGCATATTAGCGAAGGGGTTTTGCGCCCTGAGATTATCATCCCTACTAGCGTGGCGGCAGTTTGCTTTGCAGGATATTTTTTGTGGCGGCTTAAAAGTGATGAGATAATTCGCACGGCTGCGATGAGTGCTGTTTTTTTTATGGGTTCGTTTATACATGTGCCACTTGGGATTACTTCTATTCATCTTATGCTTAGTGGCCTAGTTGGTGTTTTTGCTGGCAAAAATGCCTTTTTGGCGATTTTGATAGCACTTATTTTTCAGGGGCTACTTTTTGGCTTTGGTGGGTTTAGCGTGCTTGGGCTAAATGCGCTCATGCTTGGCTTGCCTGCGATTTTAGGTGTCGTTTTTGCTAGGCATTTGGAGCACAAAATTAACTGGTTTTTGGCTGGTTTTGTGCCTATTTTGATTTCAGCTGTGATTTTGAGCGTGGTTTTACTGCTAAATGGCGAGGGCTTTGAGGCACTTTCTGGCGTGATGCTAGCTTCAAATGCTGTTTTGATGGTGATCGAAGGTTTTGTAAGCTTTTTTGCTATTGGCTTTATTTTAAAGGTAAAACCGGAGCTTTTAAATGTTAAATAGATTTTTATTTTTGCTCATTATTTCATGCTCGCTGGGGTTTGCGCACTCGCTAAAAGTCTTTGCTAAGTCTAGTGATGACACCCTTGAAATCAAAGGCTATTTCTATGGTGGCTCAGCTTGTAAGGGTTGCGCGGTAGAACTAAGAGATGAAAATGGCGCCTTTGCTAGCTTAGAGCTAGATGAGCAGGGCAGAGCAAGTGTGGAGCTGCCAAATAAAATTAGCTTTAAAATCGCTGTTAGCGCAGCTGGCGGGCATCTAAAAGAAATAGAGTTTAAAAACCCAAACTTTACGCAAAATCAGCAAAATAACAGCAGCAAAAACCCTACGTCGCCGCTACAAAACACGCAAAGCTTAAAAAGCTCGCCAGTGCCCCAAAACACGCAAAATCAGCTAGATGAAAAAAGCTCGGTTTTTCTAGAATTCCTTAAAGGCTTTGGTTCAATTTTAGCAATTTTTATCATTTTTAGCGTGATATATTTTGCCAAGAAAAAAAGATGAAAAATCACGGCGCACTTAGCCTTATAATCACGGCTATTTATAGCTTTGGCGTGGGTGTTAGTGCAGAGTTTAGCCCCTTTTTTGCCTTGCCAATTTTGCTACTTTTTTGCCTTAAAAAAATAGCGGTTTTAAACTTGCTTAAAAAGATATTTTTCTTAAATCTTTTTGTAGCTTTTGCTGTTTTTAGCGTGATGCTAACTAGAAACTACGAACTAGCCTTGCTTATAGCACTTCGGGCAAATCTTATTATGCTTTTTAATCTCATGCTTTTTGCTGGGCTAAAAGAGGAGCAAATCGCTGGGCTTTTTAGCGAGCTTAAATTTAGCGCAAAGTTTGTTAGCCTTGTGTATTTCTCGCTATTTTTTGTAGAGATTTTGCGCCGTGAGCTTGGCATTCGCTTACTTGCGCTTAGATCTCGCGGGGCAGGGCGGGGGCTTTTTAGGCTAAAAGCATATGCAAATATCGTTGCCTTGCTTGTGATTTTGGCACTAAAAAAGTCTGCTAGCTTGGAGCTTACGCTAAAAGCTAGGGGCTTTAAATCGCAGATTTTGTGGGGGCAGAAGTTTAGGGCTTTTGGGGTTGAGATATTTTTGCTAATTTGCGTTATAATCTGCGTTATTTTGGCGTTTTTGGAGTTTTTATGAGTTGTTCGTTATCGGCTGTGAAAATCTGCGCAAAGATAGCTGGGCGTGAGCTTTTTAGAGATTTTAGCCTAAGCCTTGCGCATAAGCAAAAGTTAGCCTTACTAGCACCAAATGGTAGGGGTAAAAGCACCTTGCTAATGATTTTAGCAGGGCTTTTGCCAGCTAATTCTGGGCAGATTTTCATCTTTGATGATGAGATGAAAAGCCTAAAAGATTTTGAGAAGCACCGCAGTAAAATCGGCTTTTTGTTCCAAGACAGCAATGAGCAGTTTGTAAGGGATAGTGTGCTTGATGATGTGGGCTTTGGTCTGCTTAGTTTTGAGCTTTGTGCTAGCAAAGAACAAGCTGATACCAAGGCTCTAAAAATGCTTGAGAGCCTTGGTATTTCACACTTAAAGGATAAAATTTGCTTTCATCTAAGCGGTGGCGAGAAAAAGCTAGTAGCCCTAGCTGGCGTGCTGATAACTGAGCCAAAAATCCTGTTTTTAGACGAGCCTACAGCTGGGCTTGATGAGAGTAGCTCTGCTAGGTTAGCTGAGATTTTAGGTAGCATTGATGCTAGCATGCTGATTACTAGTCATGACAAAGACTTTGTTAGCAAAATTACTTCTAATATTTACAAGCTAGAGTGAAAATACTCTATAATTGTTTTTGGGCTTAGGGGGTATTTTTAGGAATTCTAGAATTCTTAGCTGTATTTTAATAAGGAATTCTAGATTGGGAATTCTAGATCAAGAATTCTAGAATTCTTAGCTGTATTTTAATAAGGAATTCTAGATTGGGAATTCTAGAATTTCGGCTTAATGGTAAAAAGTGGGTATGAAAATGCTATTATAGCCCCTTAAAATCATCATTTAAGGGGATTAAAAAAAATATGAGTATCTTTGTCCAAATTGCGGTAGTTTTTTAATAGTAAAAATAAAGCTGGTAAATTATTTGCTTCTTGCGTCACTGAAAAGAAAAAACACCTTAGCCAAAGAGAATAATATCTGCTAAAAAACGCTAAAATCGCGTATTTACCATAAAAATCGCAAGCCACAAAAGATAGAAAATCTAAAAGAAATCATACTTCTAGTTGATACGGCATACTGGGGCAAAGACTTCGGTGTAGTGGTGTTTGGGGCGCTATTTTGGGTAAGCTGTGATGAAAAAGCTAACTGGCAAGAAAAGCACAAAGATTTTTTAAATGAAAAAGCATAGATGAGAACGGCAAATGGCGGTATACACACGCTAAAGTACGCTCTGCGTATCGCACTTTTAAGCGAAATTTAGCATATCTTTTTACTTACGAGAGCGTAGAGAATCTGCCAAAAACAAATAATAGCTTGCCAGAGCGAATTTACTCATTTAAAGACTGCTCTTAGAGTTGATAGTAGATTAAAATTAACAAATAGAATGAAAATTATTTCACATTATTTTAGGCTGAAAAATGAGCAAAGATAAGATAAAAAAGCGGAATTTCACACCCGCTTTTTACCATTAAGCCGGAATTTCTAAGTAAAAATACCACATAAGCCTAAAATCTAGCGAATTTTAGAGCTAAAAACTTCTAGAATTTCCTAGTTTTTGGCTTTATAAATTCTAAGAAATTCTAGAATTTCTTAGAATAAAAGACTAACCCCCAGAAAACTAGCTACCAAGCGAGCTGGTTTGGTATAAGCGCATGAGCTTTTCATAAAAATCTCGCTGTGAGTAAGACTCTACTATGCCATCATTTGGGAATAAATCGCCGCAGAGCTTTTGAAGTGAGTTAAAACGCTTAGGATAAAGCCTATCTAAAATTATAGCAGAGACTTGCGGACGCATGAGCATGGCTGGTGGCATTATGCCTTTAAATAGCAGTTTTTTGAGCGTATTTACATGGTATTTGATGTGGTGGTGCGCTCCGTGTGGGCAGGATTTTGAGCTTACTATGGTGTGGCAAAGCTCACAGTAAAACATCTCAGGCATCACAATAAGCTCAAGCCCAAGCTCACTAGCATAATCATCAAGCAAGGTGCTAGCGATGTTGTGGTCATAATGAAGCCCAAGTCCGGTGTGAGATTGTCCTATTACTAGCTTATTTGCGCCAAAGTTTTTAGCAGCTATGGCCTCTAAAACAGGATTTATATGGTCGCTAAAAAGTGTGGTATTGCTAAAAGGCACGATGCAAACTCGCTCTTTTGGGATATAGTTCTGGCAAACATACTCCAAGCACTCAAGACGCAGGTCAAAATCAAGCCTGCCCTCACTGCTAAAAGTCCGCACCAAAAAAATCAAAACCAAATCAGCCTTGTCAATCGTCATGCGAATAAGTCTTTCATGTAAGCGGTGCATGGGGTCTGCTGTAAGCATGATAGCTGTAACCTTGCTAGCACCAACTTCTGCTATACGCTTTTGGATTTGTTCTTTTGTGCTTGCTAGCTCGTTTTTGTGCAGGCTAAACTCGCCACTAATTGCGATTTTGCCACTTTGTTCGCCATCTGTGTTTAAAATGCAAATATTTTTGGCAGTAAAAATGCTAAAATCGGGATTTTTTTGTTCATAAAAGCTTTTTATATCAATATCGCCGATTATTTCTCCATTTAAGGCTAGATTTAGCTTAATTTCTTTTTTAATAGAGCTTTTTAGCTCTTTTAGCAGGTTTTGAGCACTTTCAAGCGAAGGCGCAAAGCTATAAGCAAAGGGCATAATCACGCCATGAAGCCTACCGCTACTTTCTACTTCTAATGCCTCGGCCTCATTCATAAGAGATTTAAAATTCCCAAGCGCACCGCTATCAATAAGCTCCAATGTGCTAAACTCTTCAAGGGTGATATCTAGTGTTTTATTTCTTTTTGGCGATATCATATTTGCGTCTCCTTTCCCAAAGCGACTTGCGAGAAATGCCTAGTATACTAGCTAGTTGAGTGTCGCTGTATGTGTCTTGGTGTCTGATGATGCAGTGTTTGATATAATCATCAATAGGCATGATATTTGTATTATAACTGCTGATTTCATAGGTGCTAAAGCCCTCTAGCTCTTGGCTTGAGCGGATGATTAGCTTTTTGTTTTTGCTTTCTTTTATGCTATCTTGTTCTTTTTGGCTAAGTTCATCAAAGTTGTAAAAATACAAAATTTGTAAAGAGCTATTAAGTTTTGAGAGATCGTTTTTTAGGCGCAAAAAGCTTTGATTTTTTGCCTTAGCCAGAGCGTAGACAAAAATATCGCAGTTTGTAACGCTACTACACTCTAAATGCAGCGGCAAGCGTAGTTTTAGCAGATCTTTTAGATTATAGTTATTTTGTTCTTGTAAAATGCCCTCAAAGCTCTCATTTAGCTGTTTAGCACGCAAAAATGCGCTGTGCATGTTGATTTTGCGTAGCAACTCTTCTACGATAACTGGCTTTAGGATATAGTCGTTTGCCCCAGCCCTAAGTGCTGATGTGATGTCGCTATTTAGGTAGTTTGCTAGTATTATGATTACTGAGTTTGGATAGGATTTTATGAGTTTTGCAGATTCAAAAAACGAACCTAGCAAAACCACATCATACTCGCTATCATCTTGGATATTTTGATTTGGCATACGCACACAGCAAATATGCCCTTCGTTTTCTAGCTTTCTAGCTAAACTTTGGGCTAGGTAGGTCTCGCTTTCTATGATGAGAATTTGCATTATTTGCCTTTTTGTATTTTGTATTTTAGCAAAAAGCCAGGGAATTCTAGAATTCCTAAAATCTAGAATTTCTAAAATCTAGAATTTCTGCTAGCTTTATAACGCTTTACTTAGAATTTTTTCTAAGGCTTTGTTAAACTCGCTTGGATTTTCTATGCTAGCACCTTCTGCGATTTTTGCCATACCAAAAAGCACCTTTGCCATACTTGGGGCTAAGATAGCGTTATCTTTTAGCTTAGTAAAGATTTCGTGATTCCAGTTTAACTCTAAAATCGGCTTTACATCTTTTGGTTCGTGTCCCATTTGGCGCATTAGCATTTGCGTGGCGTAGTCTGGGTCGTTTTCATCAAAGACTAAGCACACAGCTGAGTCTGTAAGACGGCTTGAGATTTTTACATCTTTTACCTCGTCTTTTAAACTTTCTTTAAAGCTAGAGATGATAGCACCAGCGTCTTTTGTGGCGTTTTCTTGCTCTTTTTTCTCATCTTCGCTAAGCTCGGCTTTTTGATTAGCGATATTTGCTATAGCGCAACCTTCAAACTCCCCAGCCATCGGCATAACGATATTATCAATCTCGCTATCGCAGATAAGCACATTTATATCACGCTTTTTGTAGCTTTCTAATAAAGGCGAAGTCCTAAGCAAGCCCTCGCTAGAACCGCTGATAAAATAAATATCTTTTTGCCCAGCAGTCATAGCTTCTTTATATTCGCTTAAGCTAATAAGTCCTTCTTTTTGGCTAGATTTAAAAAGACAAAGCTTTAAAATCTGCTCTTTGTGAGAATTAAAGCCATAAAGCCCTTCTTTTAGCACCTTACCAAAAAGCTGCCAAAACTTCTCGTATTTTGCCCTATCATTTTTCATCATTTTTTCAAGCTCGGCAAAAATCTTTTTTATGCTTTGTTCTTTGACATTTGCTAGAATGCGGTTTTCTTGTAGGATTTCACGGCTGACATTTAAAGGCAGGTCTTCTACATCCATCACGCCTTTAACAAAGCGCAGGTAGCTAGGAAGCAGTTCTTTTGCATCATCTGTGATAAAAACTCTTTTTACATAGAGCTTAACGCCACTTTGATAATCAGCCCTAAATAAATCAAAAGGCTCAGTGCTAGGGATAAAAAACAAGGTAGCAAACTCCAAAGTCCCCTCAGCCTTTGTATGAATAGTAGCAAGTGGAGCAGAGCTATCATGGCTAAGTCCAGCATAAAACTCATTATAATCGCTTTCTTTTAGCTGGGACCTGTTCATTTGCCAGATTGCGCTAGCTTTGTTTATTTGCGTATTTTTGCTCTCATAATGACCATCTTTTAGCTTCTCATCGCTTGCGCTCTCATCGCCAGCTACCCACTCGTCTATGTCAGCAAATATCGGGTAGGCAATGTGATTTGAGTATTTTTTTATTATATTTTGTATGCGAAAGCTCTGGGCAAACTCACCCTCGTTTAGGTATAAAATCACATCTGTACCAAAGCCCTTTTTTTCGCACTCACTTATATCATAGCTTTTAGCATCGCTGCTCCACAAAAAGGCTTTATCTTGCCCTGCTTTACGGCTTTTTACCTCGATTTTAGAAGCGACCATAAAAGCTGAGTAAAAGCCCACACCAAACTGACCAATAAGTGCGCTATCTTTTTTCGCATCGCCGCTAAGCCTACTTAAAAAGCCCTTTGTTCCACTATTTGCGATGGTGCCTAGATTTGCGATTAAATCAGCTTCATCCATGCCTATACCATTGTCGCTGATTGTAAGGGTTTTTGCTTCTTTGTCGCATTTTATATCTATGCGGGGCCTCCAGTTCTCGCAGATGCCTTTGTATTTCTCATCACTTAGGCTTAGATAATTTAGTTTATCTATAGCATCGCTAGCATTTGAGATAAGCTCACGCAAGAATATTTCTTTGTTTGAATAAAGCGAGTGTATCATTAGATTTAGTAGTTCGCCAACCTGGGCTGAGAATTCGTGTTTCATGTTTATCCTTTCATTATGATTTACAAGGGAATTCTAGAATTCCCTAGCAAATAGCAATTCTAGTATCGTAGTACTAGTGCGCCAAAAGCCTGCGGTGCGCACGGCGCAGATAGAACAGATAGTTCATCAAGCCGTGCGCATTTCCGCAGGATTTTGGTGCAATAGTGCTGCGAGACGAATTGCCCTAGTTTTTTAGCTGACCTAGCATCATAAACTCCGGCCTATACTCAAAATGCATAGTATCAAAATGCTCCCAACGCCCACCCCAAATAAAGCCATTTCGCTCAAAAACATCGATTATTTCTTTTGGCAAGGTGTTTTTATACTCTTTACTCCATTGCCAGTAGCTGCTGTTTTGGACATTTATATCAAGTGAAATTCCCCAGCTAAAAGATAGCTCATCACTTTTAGCAATTTTGCGCAAAGTGTCATTAGCATCTAGATATTTTAAAAGCTCAGGCTTTTTTTTGCTCATTATATCAAGCTCGTCGCTTACTCTTTGTAGTGCTTTTGCTGCGCCATTTTTGGAGTTAAAAAGTAGAGTTTGGTTTTTACTAGATTTTAGCCAAACTACCTTTGTTAGATTTTGGCTAACTTCTTTTTCATTACTGCCGTAAATGTGAGAGAAAAACTCAGTATTTCTAGCCCTGCCAGCATCGCTTCTAGGCGCAGATAGCGGGGCATAAAGTGGGTATTCTAGCTCCATTATGCTCTCATCATAGTCCATAATGTAGCCATCATCAAAGCGAATTTTGCTATTTACTTGTGCGTTATATGCGTGTTCTAAGGCGATTTTTTTAGGGTCTACGATGATATTTATGCTTTTTATTCTACTAAGCAAAAGCGCACTATCTTTTATATCATCATAGCCTTTGCCAATCTCAAGGTCGGTTATAGCCGCCTTGCCGATGACTGAGCGTCCACCATCATCAGTTCTCACTCCCCAGACATTGTGAGCTACTTCAGCATTTCCAGCATAGAGCATTACATGCCCTGGCATTACTATTAGCGTAGTTAGCATTAGAGCTTTATTTTTTAGCACTTCTTTTTTCTCATTGTTTGAGAGTTGTGAGATATCTATTTTGCCGCCTACTGCGCCTTGGCTTTGAGAGTTTCTAGGTAAATGCTTGCCAAAAACAGCAAAGAAATCTTTGGTAAAAAGCGAGCAGTCTCTAAGCTCTCTTGTCCCACCCCAGCCGTATCCTTGACCGATTAGCTCATTTAGCACATTTTTTAGATTTTGATCATTTATTTGTAAAAAGTGCGACCCAACGCCTTTTGGCACAGAAAATTCTAGATTATTTACACCGATTTTTCCATCAAAGAAAAAGTGAGTTTTATCCTGAGAGGTATATGGAAAAATTGCTCCCACACGAGAAGTGATGCTAGCCTGGCTAAAATCTAGTTTGATTTGTATATTTTGGCTGCTAGCTTGTGGTTTTTTGCTAGATTTTTTGCCTTTTTTAGTAGCTAGTTTTTGCTTGGTTTTTATGCTAATTGCTCTAGAATTCGCTGTGCTAGTAGCTATTACATTTATTTTTTCATTATCTTTTATAAACACAGCAAAGTCGTTTTTTTGATACGCTTTTGCTTCATCATGGCTTAGCACTAGAAGCTGTGATTTTTTTATCCAGCCCCAAAAGGCATCTGTACGCACAAAAGCCCAAAGTCCATCACTGCTATAATGCGAGATAAAAACAGGTGCAAAAGCCCCTAGACTGCTGCCTTGTAAATCATCGAAGTTTTGTTGCTTTGCTGCTTGCTTGCTAGGATAGAGCGGCTCAGCTGTTGGCAGCATTCTAACGCTAACTATTTTTGTAGTAAGTGCTGGCAGACTCACACTTGCATAGGCTGCTACATTAGCATTTGCTCTTAGATTTTTTATCCATTTTAGACTGCGCGAGTTTCCATTTTCATCAAAGCCTTTTTTGAAGTGATTAACAGCCCAAAAAACATTAGCATTTGTAGTTTTGCTAGGCTTTGGCATAGCATCATTCCACGCACGAAAGAGTTGCTTTAAATATACATTTTCATCAAGCTTGATTTTATAGCCAAAATGCCCTAAATCTTGCGCATTTTGGCTAATAAAGGGATCTAGGCTAGCTGGGGCTTTGCCTTTGTTTTCTACGTTGTAGCGTGAGCTAAACTCTGATTTTTCTTTGCTTGCTTGTATTTTAGGGCCGTAATCCTTGCTAGAACAAGCCAAAAATACTAGCGCAAAAGCACAAAGCAGTATTTTATTAAAAATTTTCATAAAGTATCCTATGATTTTAAAAATAAGGCTATAATTGTAGCACAAATTTGCTAAAATTATAGCTTTTGAGTATTATTTTTGCGCTTTATTCTAGGCAAAAAAGTTAAAAAAGGGTGCGTTTTGTTTGAGAGAATTCTAAAAAGCTTACAAGCTAGAAAAAATGTCTTTTTAACCGGTGGGGCAGGCACTGGCAAGAGCTATACTACAAAGTGTATTATAGAGCATTTTTATAAAAGTGGTAAAAATGTAGTAGCTCTTGGCAGCACTGGTATAAGTGCTGTAAATATCGGTGGGATAACGCTTCATAGCTTTTTTCGCTTTGGCAGAATAAATGATATAAACGAACTTGCTAGGCACGATAAAACTCAAAAAAATGAGCTAAAAGAGCTATATAAAGTGCTTAGCAAGCTTGATCTTATTATTATTGATGAGATTTCTATGGTGCGTTCTAGCACTTTTGAGATGGTGGCTTATCGCTTGCGTATGGGTGGCTTTAAGGGGGCTTTGCTTGTTGTTGGGGATTTTTATCAGCTAGAACCTGTGATTAGCAGGGATGAAAAGGGGCAAAACAGCCTTTTTAGCGGCTTTTATGCGTGGCAGAGTATGGCGTGGGGTGATATGAGTTTTATAAATTTCATGCTAACAAAGCCAAAGCGCACTAGTGATTTAGACTTTTTTAGCATTTTAGAACGCATTAGAGTAGGGGTTTGTGATAATGAAGTTATGGAATTTTTAGCCAGTAGGGTAGAGCAAAATCCCCCAGCTAATGCCCTAAGACTTTTTGGCACAAATGCTAAGGTAGATGCCCTAAATAAACAGCGGCTAAATATGTTAAAAACTCCATTATTTCATATAGAAGCAGCGATAAAAGCAAGCCAAAGCATAAGCGAGACTGAGCTAAAATCTTGGCTAGCTGGAATAAATATTGCTAAGGTTTTAGAGCTAAAAGTAGGCGCAGAGGTAATAATCTGCGCAAACAAGCGAGGCAGCTACTATAATGGCGAGCGAGCAGAGGTTTTAGAGCTAAAAGAAGATGGCATAATAGTGCGAAAGCATAATGATGAGCTATGTAGCATCGAGCCTGTTTGTTTGGAGCTTAATGTTTATGCTGATGAAAACTCAAAGGTAGCAAAGCAGGTGCTAGCAAGCTTCGTTCAATATCCTTTGCGCCTAGCTTATGCTATTACAATTCACAAAAGTCAAGGTATGAGCTTGGATGATTATATTTGCGATGTAAATGATATTTTTGCCTCAGGACAGCTCTATGTCGCACTCTCTCGCGCTAGAAGTGCTAAGGGGCTGTTTTTAGAGCAAAATAGCACTCTAAATCGCCTACGCTCAAAAATCCGCCCAAATGATGCAGTGGCGCAGTTTTATGCAGAACAAGAGTTTATAAAGGAAAGGTAATGAAAAAGATATTTTTAGTATTTTTTTTACTAGGAATTCTAGAATTTCACGCTCTCTTTGGGGCTGATTTTGAGATAAAAAATTTAGAAGTAGATTTATACTCAAAAACAAGCTCAGAGATGAAAAAAATCTCAATGGACTTACATATTTTTACAAGCGAAGTAGCAAAATCCTCAGCTATAAAAGATGCTATAAATGTGATTGTTAGCTCATTTTATGCGCAGGATTTGATGAGTTCAAAGGGCAAAGAAGCCTTTAAAGAAGCGATAAAAAAATACTCAGCTAGCAAATATAAAATAAAAATAGATGATGTGTATATTCTCTCTTTAAAAGAAATTGATAATATTGATATAAAAAGGCTTGTTAAACAGCTAGATAAATACTATAAAAATAGCGCAAATAAAGAAAGCAATTCTAGAATTCCTAGTAGCCAAGATGAGATTAAAACAGACTTTGGGGAACAAGATTTTGGCACTTCAAATGAAGTTTTAAGCGTAAATGCTAAAATAGAAGAGCAAAAAAAGCAAGCAAATGAACTAATTGAGAGACAAATGAAAGCAAGCCGTGATATGCTTGATGGTATAAAAGACTTTGGCGATGTGGATTTTTATAGATAAAATTTGTCTTTAAAGCTGAAATTAACCAAAAATCAGCTAGAATGCGAGCTTTAATTTTTAAATTTTATATCAAAGAAGGCAAGAAATGTATCTTTTTACAAGCGAAGTAGTAAGCCCAGGGCATCCTGATAAATGCGCTGATATCATCGCTGATAGTATAGTAGATGCTATACTTATACAAGACCCAAATGGGCGCGTGGCAAGCGAGGTTTTTGTAGCTGGTAAGCATATAGTAGTAGGTGGCGAGGTAAATGCTAAGGTGAACTTCACTCACCAAGATTACAGAAATATAGTAAAAAAAGCCCTAGCAAAAATCGGCTATAACGACAATCCATATTTTACTAGGGAGCAGTGCTTGCATCAAAGTGATCTTGAAGTTGATGTGTTTTTAAACCAACAAAGCCCAGATATAAACCAAGGTGTAGATCAAGCAAGTGGCGAAATAGGCGCAGGCGATCAAGGAATTATGTTTGGCTTTGCTAGCTGTGAGTGTGAAAATCTCATGCCAGCAGCAATTAGCTACGCTAGAATGCTTTGTGATAGAGTTTATGAGTATGCTCTAGCACATCCTGATGAGTTTGGTGTGGATATAAAGACGCAAGTTACCATAGACTACGGCGATAAAAGTGGCTTTGAAAACTGCGAGCCAAAGAAAATTCACACCATTGTAGTAAGTGTGCCAAGCGTGGAGAGCATGAGCATAGATGATGTAAGAGTAAAGGTTAAAAAGCTAATTGATAGCTCAGGACTGCCAAGTGCGCTATATAGCCCAGATGATACTATAATCTACATAAATCCAACTGGTCGCTATGTAAATCACAGCTCACTTCACGACAGCGGTCTAACAGGGCGTAAGCTAATTGTAGATAGCTTTGGCGGTTACTCGCCAATAGGCGGTGGAGCACAATCTAGCAAAGACTACACAAAAGTAGACCGCTCAGGGCTATACGCAGCTAGATATATAGCCAAAAATATCGTAGCAGCAGGACTTGCTAAAAAGTGTATAGTCCAGCTAAGCTACGCAATAGGCATGGCAAAACCAACAAGTGTGAGTGTGGATTGTATGGGGACAAACCTTACAAATGTAAGTGATGATAAATTAAGTGATTTTGTGCTAGAAAAATTCCCACTAACTCCACGCTGGATAACACAAAAGTTTGGGCTTGATAAGCCATCTGCTCAGAGCTTTTTATACGCTGATGTGGCAGCAAAGGGACAGGTGGGAGTAAGCTACTATCCGTGGGAGCAGACTGATAGCGTAGATTTGTTTAAATCTTTAAAATAGGCTAACGGGGCAATTCGTCTCGCACATCTATTGCAAAAAAAGCCAGTTTGCGCCGCCTTGGGATGAATTTTGTATTCTATCCCTGCGGCGGCACAAACCGCCTTTTTTCACACTAGACGCACGATACTAGAATTGCCAGTTTGGCTAGGGAATTCTAGAATTCTCTAGCTATATTTTACAAGAAATTCTAGAATTCCTAGCTTTTAAAAAGGAGATAAAATGGCAGACGAAAAAGAAGAAAAGCAAGAAGGCAAAAAAGGTGGCAATAGCCTAGTTCTCATCATTGTAGCAGTTTTGCTAGCAGTGGTTTTATTGCTTGGTGGGCTTATTGTAGTGCTTCTTGCTAGTGGTGGAGATAGTGGCGAACAAGACCCAGCCGCAGCTACAACAGAGATTCACGCCCCAGCAGCCCAAGGTGGCAAACCAGCTGCAGGTGCCCCAAAAGAGCGTTCAAATGACTTTTTAAATGTAGGTCCTATTTATCCGCTTGATCAGTTTTTGGTTAATTTGCTGAGCGAAACTGGCTCAAGATACCTAAAAATGACTATAAACATAGAACTAAGCTCAGAGCTACTAACACCTGAAATAGAGCAAAAAAAGCCACTTTTGCGTGATATAGTAATAAGAATACTTAGCTCAAAAACTTATGAAGACATAAGCACCACAAAAGGCAAAGAGCGTCTAAAAGATGAAATAGCTGCTAAAATCAACGAAACACTTCGTGATGGCTATATCAAAAATGTATTCTTTACTGATTTTATCGTCCAGTAACTATGAAAATCGGCATTGATATTACTAGTATTACTCGCATCCAAAAAAGCTATGAAAGGCTTGGAGCTGCGTTTTTATCAAAGTTTTTGCGCAAAAGCGAGATAAAAATTTTGCGCAAAAACTCTCAAAGCATAGCTGGCTTTTGGGCAGCAAAAGAAGCTGCCTCAAAGGCTCTAGGCTGCGGTATTAGCAAACATTGCGGCTTTAAAGATATTAAAATCTCAAAAAACAAAAAAGGTGCTCCAATTCTAGAATTCTCTAAAAAAACACGCAAATTTTTTAAAATCAAAAAAGCTAGTCTTAGCATTAGCCACGATGGCGATTTTGCTGTGGCTGTGGTGGCTATAAAGGGCAAAAAATGATTACTACAAAAGAATATTTCATTTCTAGTTGCGATGATTTTGAATTAAATATCAAAAGAAAAAGCAAACTTAGATTTTTATATACTTATGATGATAAGGTAGAACCAAAGGCCTTGCTTAGCATCATTGCTGGCCTTGGTGAAGACGCCCAAAACAGCTATAAAACACATTTAGCTTCTAGCATAGCAAAGCATTTTAAAGGCCAAGTAGCTGTGCTAAGTGTGGATTATTTTTGTGTTTCTTTAAATCCTGACCAAGGCGCAAAACCTTATTTAGACGAACGCGATATAGATATATTTTTAGAAAATTGCGCTAGAGCGAAATTTAGAGTAGCTGATGATTTTAGAGATAAAGCAAAGGATTTTGAATACGCAAATTTAATCATAAACCAAATTAGCGGTGTTTTAGACTCGCTAAAAGCTAGGGACGAAATCTCTGCTGATGCTCGCATGAGTATAAGCGTGAGTTTTGCCCCACCAAATGGTGAGTATCAAAACTTTGGCGTGATGAGTGCCATTGATGTTATAAATGCGCTTTTATATGTAAAAAAAGACTTTGGGCTACAAAAGCTGCCTTGCGTGCTAGTAGGCTCAAGCCATGGCGCATATATCGCAAATCTAGCTGCCAAAATTGCCCCCTGGGCGATAGCTGCTGTGATAGATAATGCTGCTTGGAATCTAAAAACTGAGATTTTTGATAAAAAGCTATATACAGACGCAGCTTTTCGCACTATAAGCTTTGGCAAAGAAATGGCTAATGAAGGGCTTCACAAAGCGCACGATAGGCAAAAAAACTTTCTATTTTGTTTTAGCAATACCACCAAATGGACTAGCGATAAGAGCCTGCCAAATTACTTCTCTCGCTCTCGCTATGAGATAAGAGATGTTGCTTTTAAGGGGCATTTAGCAAATCAAGCGCAAAACAAAAAGCCTATTTATGTAGGCTATCACAGCAGCGAAGACAATATAGCAAATTTAGATGATAAAATCGCCTTTTATGAGAATCTAAAAGCCCTTGGTTACGATGCGACATTACATGTTATTAACAAGCAAAGCCAAGTTGATGGTAAGTTTATCAAAAACCTTGGTCACGGCATGGACATGAGCATAAAAAGGCTGATTTTAAAAGAGCTACCGCCACTTTTAGAAAAGCTCTCAAAGCAAAAAACATCAAAAGTCAAAAAGCAAATTAGCTATAAAACTGATGAGTGGATATATAGTTTTAAAGAATTTGGCTCAAAAATCATCGCAAAATGTGAAAAAATCTAACTTTAACAAATCTAAAATAAAGGAGAAAACATGAAACTAAACGAACAAAACTACAACGAAAGCATTAAAAATGGTGCTTGCGTGGTGACTTTTAGTGCGCCGTGGTGCAAAGACTGCGCGGTGCTAAAGCCTATTTTATCTCGCCTTATGCCAGAATATGAGGGCAAAATCAGCTTTTTTGAGGTGGATTTTGACAGCGCAGAAGGACTAAAAGATGTGCTAAACATCCGCAGAATTCCAACTATGATATTTTACAAAAATGGCTCAGAAGTAGGCAGCCGCCTTGTTGAACCTGACTCACAAAAAATCGTAGATGAGGCTCTAAAAGCACTAATAAGCTAAAATCTAAAATTCTTAAAATCTAGAATTTTTAAGGTAAAATTTGCTAGGAATTCTAGAATTCCTAGCAAATTTATTAAAGAATTCTAGAATTCCAAAGGCTAAAATACCCCCACACCCCCAAAAATATAAAATTCCAAAATCTAAAATTCCTAAAATCTAAAATTCTTAAAATCTAAAATTCTTAAAATCTAAAATTCCAAATTCTAAAATTCCTAAAATCTAGAATTTCTAGCAAATTTATTAAAGAATTCTAGAATTCCAAAGGCTAAAATACCCCCACACCCCCAAAAATCTAAAATTCCTAAAATCTAAAATTCCAAATTCTAAAATTCCAAAAATCTAAAATTCTTAAAACCTAAAATTTTTAAGGTAAATCTAGAATTTTTAAAGTAAATCTAGAATTTTTAAAGTAAATCTAGAATTCCTAGCAAATTTATTAAAGAATTCTAGAATTCCTAGCAAATTTATTAAAGAATTCTAGAATTCCTAAAATTTAAAATTCCAAATTCTAAAATTCCAAAATCTAAAATTCTTAAAATCTAAAATTTTTAAGGTAATTCTAGAATTCCTAGCAACATTATTAAAGAATTCTAGAATTCCAAAGGCTAAAATACCCCCGCACCCCCAAAAATCTAGAATTCCAAAATCTAGAATTTTAAGTTAAATCTAGAATTCCTAAATTCTAGAATTCCTAGCAAAATTATTAAAAAATTCTAGAATTCCTAAAATCTAGAATTCCTAAGCTAAAATCTCTCTAAAATATCGTAGTTTGTGTTACGCTTGGCTGGTTTTAAGCCTAGTTCGCGAATTAAGCGGATCATTTCATTTTGGCTCATTTGATAGCTTGTGCCTGCTGCGCTTACTACATTTTCTTCTAGCATGGTGCTGCCAAGGTCATTTGCGCCAAAGCGAAGCGCAAGCTGCCCGATAGCTGAGCCTTGCGTTACCCAGCTGCTTTGAATATTTTTAAAGTTATCAAGGTAAATGCGAGCAAGAGCCAAAATGCGCAAATAGCGTGCTGGACTTTGCTTTTTTATCTGCGGAAATTCTTTAATAAGAGCTGTGCCAGAGCTTTGAAAACTCCAACAAATAAAAGCCCTAAACCCACCGGTGCGGTCTTGCAGCTCTCTTAAAACACGCAAATGCTCAATTATATCCTCATCATTTTCTAGCGTGCCAAACATCATTGTAGCTGTGCTTTTTATACCGATTTTGTGAGCGGTTTCGTGCACTTCTAGCCACTTTGCGCTCATTAGCTTTTTTGGTGCTATTAGCTTGCGAACTCTATCGCTTAGTATCTCAGCCCCAGCCCCTGGAATGCTGTATAGCCCAGCATCTTTTAGGCGCATTAGCACTTCTTTAAGGCTTATGCGAGAAAGGCGTGAGATATACTCTATCTCATTTGCCGAAAAGCCGTGTATGGTAATCTGCGGATATTTTTTGCTGATGTGGCGCACAAGCTCTTCATACCACTCGATTTTAAGCTTTGGATGGACGCCACCTTGAAAAAGTATCTGCGTACCACCTACTGAGATAAGCTCATCAATCTTAGCATCAATCTCAGCTAGACTTAATATATAAGCATTTTCGTCCTTTTCATGCCTATAAAACGCACAAAACTTACAATCCACCCAGCACGCATTTGTGTAGTTTATATTGCGATCAACGATAAAAGTGGTTATATCATTAGGGTGCAATTCTTTTCTAACGCTCTCGGCCAGCCTGCCAAGCTCGGCTAAATCAGCATTTGCTAGCAAATCAAGGGCAGTTTTATCATCTATTCTTTTCATAAAAAATCCTTTAATTTTAAATGATTTTAGCAAAAAATCGTAAAAATTAAGGGATAATTTTGTATAATTGCTAAGTTTTTGGCACAAATTTGGTAAATAAAGTGAGAATATGGGAAAAGTTTCATCAGCTATAATCAATACAGAAAATGTCTACGGTGACCTTGAAGTAGCCGCAAAAGTCTCTGGGGTCCCTATAAAAGATGTGGATGTCGACATCCTAGCTGTTCATACAAAATACATGATAGGCGAAGGCGAGATACAAAGCGTAGAAGATCTTAGCATTTTTGACAATGACGAGTTTTTTCTAAACCCAGAACTTCGCATAGAACAAAGTTATCGTGTGCGCTACTACGATAAAACCGTAACTGGGAAAACATACTTACCAAAAATCGCAATAGCCTCAAACAAAACTCTAACCAAAATCAAAGCCAAAATCCTAGCAGATAGCGAGGTTAGATACAAAGCCGATCTAGCAAACGAACTAGAAAATGCGATAAATAGAACCTTGCTAAAATATGGATTTTTAATAGGCATTCGCTCAAATAACTTAAAAAACGAAGTTCGCCGTGTAGCAAGTCTAATTCGTGTAAATGGAGCTTTGATAGAAGATGTGATGTTTGATGTAGCACAAGGCATAGAACCGCTAGAGCCGATTGATGATGCTATGATATATCACTATAAAGATAAGCTAGAAAACGCTGATGACCCAAACTCTAGCGTGCTCTCAGTAGTTAGCGAAAATGAAACCATAATAGAATATGTAAAATCAAAGCCAGGTCGCAATGGCCGGAATCTAAAAGGTGAGCTAATCGCTGTAACAGAAGCTAAAAACGAAAATGCAGTAGAGATAAAAACCACAGAAAAAATACGCAAAGAAGAAGATGATGAGAGCATTCGCTATATCGCTATTAGTCAAGGCTATGTAAGCGATGAGGGCGGCGTGTATGATATAAAAGAAAAGCTAGAAGTTAACTCAGTAAATCTAAAAACCACAGGTAGCATAGAAGCAGGCGTCGATAGCGATGTTACCATAAATGTAACTGAAAGTGATGTGTTAAAAGATGCCATCGGCCCTGGTATGAGTATAGAGACAAGCACGCTAAATGTCCAAGGCTCAGTAGCAGAGGGTGCTAGTATAAAGGCACGCTCAGTTACCATAGGTGGCCTAACACACGCAAAATCCGCAATAGAGAGCGTAGATGCTGATATAGCCACGCATTTAGGCACTTTAACTTGCTCAGGCGAGGCAAAAATTGACAGATTAGAGGGTGGCTCAGTAAGTGCACGCGTAGTAAATGTAAATGTCGCAGTAGGCGGGTCTATCACAGGCGAGGAAGTATATATAAATGAACTAAACTCAAACTGCACCATAACAGCAGCCAAGCTAGTAGTGATAAATCAGCTTCGTGGCAGAGATAATCGCATCATCATAGATATAATGCAAACCCCAGAATACGCCAAAAATCTAAAAATCCACACAGACGAAAAACAAACCTTAGACAAGGAACTTCGCAAACTAAAAACAAAGCTCAAAGATAAACTCTCGCTAATAAACTCAAATAAAAACTCAGTAGCATATGTAAAAAAAAGAGTAGAAGAGCTCTCAGCCACCGGTGCAGAAGCCCCAGCGGGACTACTAAACAAACTTAAAGACTACCAAAGCCTAGTATACGAATATAACACCATCGCCAAACATTACCGCGTCCAAAAAGAACGCTACGATGAGGTCATCGCAATAATACAAAAAATGCAAGATATGATTTTTGATAGCAAGGTAGTAAACAAAGGGCGCTGGGTGGAGCTAAATGATATAAAGTTTGAGCTAATCGAACCTCGCAAAAGCATATGCTATGTAACAAAAGAAAATGAACTAGCGCGTGTGATTACTATTAGGCACCTTGAAATCGCAGGTGAGCACATCTACGAGATCAAAAAGAGCAACGAAATGCCTCAAGAATTGCTCTAGGAATTCTAGAATTTTCGCAGGAATTCTAGATTTTGTGCAGGAATTCTAGATTTTGCGTAGAAATTCTAGAATTTTCGCAGGAATTCTAGAATTTCTAAGTAAAAAATAAAAAAAGAGAAAAAATGATAAAAGCACTAGAAGGAAAAATTGTTAAAAAAGAACCAACTTATATTTGGTTAAAAACAAGCGGAGTTAGCTACGGCGTAGCAGTTTCACTTTTTACCAGTGCAAAACTTGAGCTAGGCGAGGTCTGCGAGCTTTTTATCACGCAGATTATCAAAGAAGATGCGCATTTGCTCTTTGGCTTTACTAGCACTAGCGAACAGCGCATTTTTGAGCTAATGCTAAAAGTAAGTGGCATAGGACCTACTACTGCTCTTGCTGTGTGCTCTAGCCTTGAGCCTGATGCTGTTGTATTAGCTGTAAAAAACGGCGATATAGCTACCTTTAAAAGAGTGCCCGGCATAGGCGAAAAGACAGCAAAACTACTTCTAGCCCAGCTTGGTGATGCTAGCTTTTTAGCTACTACTAGTGCAAATCCAGCTAATAATGAAGCACTTTTAGCGTTAGAGAGCCTTGGCTTTAAGCGTGATGCTATTAGCCTAGCACTATCAAAATGTAGCTCAAGCGAGACCGTCTCACTCATAAAAGAAGCACTAAAAATACTAAAAAAATAGGATAAATAATGATAAAATCAGTATCCCTAGCCTGCGGTGGTGGCGGGGCAGAGATGAATGCGCTTATAAATGATGTGATTTTTAAGTGCTTTGATAATGAAATCTTGCGCCAAAGCAATGATGGGGCTTTGCTTGATTTTGGCTCTAAAAAGCTGGTTTTTACCACTGATAGCTTTGTGGTAAATCCTATATTTTTTGCTGGTGGCGACATCGGCAAAATCGCAGCTTGTGGCAGTATAAACGACATAGCTATGATGGGCGCAAAGCCTTTGTATCTAAGCTGTGCTTTAATCATTGAAGAAGGCTTTGAGCTTGCTAATTTAGAGCGTATTTTATGCTCTCTTGCTAGCGTGGCAAAAGATGCTGGCCTGTGCGTAGTGTGTGGCGATACAAAGGTCGTGCCAAAGGGTGCTTGTGATGGTATTTTTATAAACACTAGCGCAATCGGCTCTCTTTTAGATGAGAGCTTGCCAGCTAGCACAAAAAGGCTAAAATCAGCAAGCCCTGAAAAAAAGATAAAAATTTTGCTAAGTGGCGATATAGGCAGGCACGGAGCAGCCTTGCTAGCTAGCAGGCATGGTTTGCAAAGCTTGCTTAGTAGCGACTGCGCTGCTCTAAATGCTGTGGTTGAAAGCCTTTATAACGCAGGCGTTAGACCACTAGCGATGAGAGATGCGACTAGAGGCGGACTTAGTGCTGTTTTACACGAGTGGGCTAGGGTGCGTGGTGGCATAGAAGTATGTGAAGAAAAAGTCGCTGTGAGTGCTGAGGTTATGGGGGTTTGTGAGTTACTTGGCTTTGAGGCGTATGAGCTGGCAAATGAAGGCACTTTTGTGCTAGCTGTGAGCGAAGATGAGAGCCAAATTGCGCTAAAGGTACTAAAAGAGTTTAATTTAGCTGCGCAGATTATCGGTGAGTTTTGCGCTGATTTTAAGGGCGTTAGGCTAAAAAATATTTATGGCTCAAAAAGATTTTTAGATGAGCCAAAGGGCGAGTTGCTGCCTAGAATTTGTTAAAAGGATAAAAAATGCATGAATTATCAATAGTCCAAGACCTGCTAAAAGTATGTGATACTAATGCCACAGAACAAGGTGCTTCGTCCGTAAAAAGAGTAGAAATCCAAATCGGCAAGTTAAGTGGTGTAGAACCGCACTATCTAAAAAAGGCCTTTGATGCTTTTAAGGTAGATGGGTATTGTAGTAATGCTGAGTTAGTAATAGAAATCCAAGATATCATCGTGCGTTGCTGCCAGTGTGGCAGAGAGGGCACCATCATGGCAAATGAGTTTGTCTGCCCTATGTGTGGTAGTAGAGAGCTTGTGGTGACAAAAGGCGAGGATTTGATTTTGATGCGTTTAGAGCTTGAGAAATAGAATTCTAGATTAAAATTCAAGCATTTTGGCTAAAATATAAGAATTTAAGCTAATTTTAATTGACAAAAGCTAAAAAAATCATTATAATTCCAGTCTTTTTATCGTTGGGGTATCGCCAAGCGGTAAGGCATCAGGTTTTGGTCCTGACATTCGGAGGTTCGAATCCTCCTACCCCATCCACAAAAAATCCTTCTTATTTATCGCGAGGTAGAGCAGTTGGTAGCTCGTCGGGCTCATAACCCGGAGGTCGCAGGTTCAAGTCCTGCCCTCGCAACCATCACTTATATTTCTTTGATTATACCAAGTTATATTAGATTACCAAAAATGCTTGGAATTTTCATATTTTTTGGCTATTTTTTTCTTTCTCTCGTTATACCTTGATTTACTAGATTTTATTATGCTATACTAATTGCAAAGTACCCCTGAGAGTTCCCCAAAATATTTTAAGGGGACTATTAAACAAGAAGGATAAATATGGCAAAAAATCTCTTAACTGCTTTGCAAATAAAACAAGCCAAACCAAAAGAAAAAGAATATTCACTTGGAGATGGTGGCAATCTTTTTGTAAGAATTCGCCCTAATGGCTCAAAGTATTTTGAGGTTATTGTTCGCATAAACTCCAAAAAGAGAAGAATATCTTTGGGTGATGCTACAATAATTAGCTTAGAGCAAGCTCGCAAAGATGGGAAAAAGAGTTAATCAGGCTAAAAGGGCTGCCAAAAGGTATGGAAAACAAAATTGACTTTGAGACTGCGTCAAATGATTTTTTAAAGATAAAACAAAAGCAATGGTCGCAAGATCACTATAAAAAAGCTTTGATTTATTTTAAGCTTTTTAAAGAGTATTTTGGAAAAATGGAAGTTGGCAAGATAAATAAAAGCGATATTCTAAGATCTTTGGCTAAATATGAAAAAGAACAAAAAAGAGCTTCATTTGTTAAAGCTACAAATATTTTAAAAGTATTTTTTGCTTGGGCGATAGAAAAAAATTTTTGTGAATACAATCCTGCCAGCACAATAAATACTTTTGCTTTATTTGGTAGAGCAAAAGAAACTCATCATCCACATTTAAACGATTTATCAAAAGTAATTGCGCTAAAAAATAGTATAGTTAATTATTGGGGTAGCTATCAATTACGCCTTTGTGCTTTGCTACAGCTTTATACTGCTACAAGACCGAGCGAGGCTAGACTGGCTACCTGGGATGAGTTTGATTTGGATAAGGGCATTTGGACTATTCCAGCAGAACGCAACAATGTAGATAAAAAGGGTAAAACTGGTATAGCTATGGAAATAGCTCTAAGCTCTCAAATTCTAAAAGCCTTGCGAGAATGGGCTGATATGAGTGCTGAGCTAAAAGGCTTTGTGTTTAAAAGCCCTAAAAGCTCTCTACGGCCACTGAATGAAGCAAGTGGAGTAGGTATGTTAAAAAATCTTGGATATGATACCTCAAAAGTGATTGATATGCACGGCTTTCGTGGGACTTTTTCCACTATAGCAAATGAACTTTACGATGAACACGGCTTTGCACCACACATAATAGATAGTTGTCTAGGTCATAAGCAAAAAGATAGAATTGAAGCTGCCTATAACCACGCAACATTTAAGGCACAAAAGGCAAAATTACTTCAATGGTGGGGAGATAAATTAGGTGAAATTTAGAATAAAAAAGCTTTTTAAGTGGAATTTTTTACTTTTTAGCTTTCTCTGGGAGAACTTTAATGTTAGCTTAATTTTTATTTTTTGTCAATTTTCTATCTCTACAAAACCAAGCTAAGCTAGCATAAGTCTTTTTGGACTTTTTGTAGAGTTCTTCATAAATCGCTCTTATTGTTAAGCCCTGAGATAAAAGCTCTTTGATTTTCTGCTCATTTTTATCAAAGCTAGATAATCGAAGCCCTTTTGGACGACCTAAAATTTTACCAACAGCACGAGCTTTTTCAAGCCCAGCTTTTGTTCGCAAGCTAATAAACTCTCTCTCACTCTCGGCAAAATACGAATATATTGCCACTAAAAGTTTTGATATAGCACCTCCTTCATTGAAATTTGAAAGCTCTCTTTGGCGTAAAAAAAGAAGCTTTACACCTTTTTTATTTAGCTCATCAATGAGATTGATGAGCTAAAACATAGACCTCCCAAGCCGTGAAAGCTCGCAAGTAATAAGCAAATCATCTTTTTTTAGTTTTCTAAGCTCTGGAATTTTTCTCTTTTTTTCAGTTTTTCTAGTAGAGATCTCTACTTCTAAGATTTTATCTAGTTTAATATTTTTTTCTGCGCAATATTGCTCTATTTCTAGCCTCCAAGAAGCTTTGTCTTGTTTATCAGTAGAAACACGGATGTAAGCAATATTCATTAACGCTCTTTATTCGCTTTTAATTGTTCTATTGCTTTTAGTTGCAATTCTCTGCGCATTTCTTCTATTTTTTTAATTTCCACATTGCTTTCTTTTTGCATTTTATAATTTTGAAATATTTTAGTATTTGCTTCTTGTTCGGCAATTTCTTCTTGACTAGGTTTTTTTATCTCCATTCCATCTATGCCATTTTTAAATAAAAAATCTTTTATTTCATCCCTTTCATTTGTTTCATAGTATTTTAGAAGTTTGGTTTTAAACTCTTCAATGTCTTCTACTTTAATGTTAATTAGTCCAGCACCATTTTCAATAAGTATTCTATTAGCACATAAAGTAGCAGTTCTTTTTCTGCCATCTAAAAACATTTGCTGTCTCATAATATAAAGCATTAAATCAATGGCTTTTTCCGTAGCATTTTCGGTATTATTTATATCATCTATTATATCTGCTATATCTGCTTTCATCGCTAAATTCGGCTTCCAAGAAGTTCCACCAATATCTACTGGCACACTTCTTATAAAGCCAGAATTATTATAAAGCCCTGATCCTATAATTATATTTATTTCACAAACAAAAGCAAAATCAACTTTTGGATATTGCATAGTATCAAAAATAAATTGCCAAGCGTATTTCAAATTATTTATAGCAACTAGCTCATCAACTTTTAGAGTAGAAACATTAAGCCTATAATGCCAAAAATGCCAATTTTTTATATGAAACCAGCCGGGCTGTGCTTGATTTAATGCTTCTTTTAAAAGCTCTTTATCAAGATTTATTACCTTAATAAAATCTTCTACATTATTTGCTAAGCACATAGCAGATGCAATAAGGCGCAAGGTATTGTGATTGATAGCATATTCGCTGTCTTGCCACCAAACATATTTAGATAAGTCTTTTAGTATTTCTCTATCCTTATTGCTAACACGAATAGTCATTTATGATATGCTCCATATTTATTTTATATGTGTTAAAAAAAAGTCAAAATTTTAACACTTTATTAAAATATGTTAAAAAAAATATACTTTTCAGTTTTCTTTTATATTAAGTCCTTTTGTTAAAATTTCATACTTTTTGTAATCAAAATCTTGTATATTTAGATAAAAATAATTTTATCTAAATATTGAAATATCTAATATTCTAAATAGTTTTTCCTTAGAAAAGTATTAACTCTTATTTACACTCACCAGATAAAATCTACAAAACACTTCAGCAAAGATATGAAAAAGTTAAATGATAGAGATACTTAGCCTATGCATAAATGACTTTTTTAAAAAAAAGTTTATTTTGCTTTCGATTTTACCATTTATATCATCACTTTTATTAATCGGTCTTGTTTTGATATTTGGGGCAAATGAATTATTTGATTTGCTAAAACAGAGTCTTATAAATATAGATTTTTCATTTATAGATGAAACAAAACAAAGTTTTTTAATCTCTTTGTTCTCATTTGATATTACTAGAATACTTGTAATGAGCGTATTTTACACATTAGGCGGACTATTAGGAATACTTCTAAGCGTGATTATAGCAGCTATAATAGTAGGATTTTTAACTCCTATAGTAACTAAATTTGTAGACCAAAAATACTACAACACAAAATTAAAATCTCAAGTAGGTAGAGCAAAGGTGATAAAAATATCTCTAGCTGTATTTTTTAAATTTATACTTATATTGCTGATAATAATACCTTTTGTATTTGTTCCATTTTTAAATTTATTTATCATAAATGTGCCATTTTTTTATCTTTTTTATAAATTTATGTTGATAGATGTAGCTTCAAACTCACTTGATGAGCTTAGTTTTGAACTTATGATGAGAAAAGATGGCGGATTTGAGTTTAAATTTGTCGCTTTAATTTTTTACACATTGTCTTTAATACCTTTTGTAGGGCTATTTTTTCAGCTATTTTTCGTTATGTTTTTTACCCATTTACTACTTAGAAAAAATCAAATTTACAGGGCTTAAAAATTGAATAAAATCCTATTATTGCTAGTATTATGTGCTCTTATGTATATAAGTAAAAGTTTTTGATGATAAGTTTTGGCGTATGTATATTTTTATACGCTATGATAGTTTTAGAAAATAGTTTTTTATGTTTGCGGGGAACAAAAGTTTTCTTTAAAAAGCCACTAGTAGCAAAATATCTAGCTTTAATTTTGGACTTTTAATAACTGCTATAATGCAATCTAGCGGTCTAGTTAGCGTTTTTGCTAGCTCTAACTCTAAAAAAGAAGATATGGGTAAATTTATGGATCTTCGAAGGGTCGCGCTGCTACTTGCAGAGGCGTTAAAAGATATAAAAAACTCTCAACCAAACATATATAAATTTATCACTTCTAATAATCCATACATAAAAGCAGAATATGACAAACTTAGTATAAAACTTTTAAAAAGCCTAAGGATTATGGCTAAAATGGCAAATTTAAAAGATGAGACGATCTAAAAACTGAGCTAAAAGAATTAAAAGAAATTTACAATGATTATAACAATGACGAACTAGCTCTAGACACGCTACTAGGAGAAAAAAGATATCAAATACGATGGCTACTTCACTTATGAATGATACTGCTTTGATCCAAGGCGCTACTAAAAAGCTATTGAAAGCAGAATAACTCAAATAGCCAAATTTGCTTAAAAATTCAGCCAACTCCTATTAATTTACAAATTTACACACTTTATTTTGATAATCAGATAAAAACCGTAACTTATTTTCTTTAAATATAATATTTTTGTTACTATAAGTAACATATTATTTTTAAAGTAATATATACACCACAAATTACATGCTTAAATTTATAAATTCTTGCTATGATACATTTAATTTAGAAACAAAAGGAGGTACAAATGAGAGCAGAAGTAGCGAATTTTAACATTTTGGTAAAAATACGTAGCAATTTTGCTTGGTTTTTAGTGGCTATAGTAGTAGTTTTATACTACTCTATGATGCTACTCGTCGGTCTAGCCCCAGAATTTTTAGGGTTAAAAATAGGAGATTTTCCAGTAAGTCTTGGGATAGTGATGGGAATTTTCATCATAATTTCTTGCATAATCATAACATGGATTTACACTTATGTGGCAAATACATTTTTAGATAAAGAGTTTGGTGAAGCGATAAAACGCTTAGAAAAAGCAGATTTAATAGACGAAAACGGAAAATTAAAAGGAGATGAGATATGAAAAAAATCTTAATACCACTCATAATATCTATTTTTGCTAATGCAGCAGAACCTGTTGTAGGAGAAAAAAGCGAGTTAAATCCAACAGCAATTATCTTATTTTTGATATTTGTATTAAGCACGCTTTTTATAACATATTATTCAGCTAAAAAAGCTAGCAGTGGTGATAGTTTTTATACCGCAGGTGGAGGAATATCTGGGTTTAAAAACGGTTTGGCAACGGCTGGAGACTATATGAGCGCAGCATCGTTTTTAGGTATTTCAGCCTTAGTTTTTGCAAATGGATTTGATGGGCTTTTATACGCTGTAGGATTTTTAGCTGGTTGGCCTATCATGCTATGTTTAATATCTGAAAAATTTAGAAACCTTGGCAAATACACATTTACAGATGTGGCGGCTTTTAGGCTAAAACAACGCCCTATAAGAGCAGTTTTGGCTATATCTGCTCTTGCTACTTTGTGTTTTTATCTCATCGCTCAAATGGTAGGAGCTGGTGAGCTTATAAAAATGCTTTTTGGGCTAGACTACAATATAGCAGTCGTTATAGTAGGACTTTTGATGGTGGTTTATGTTGCTTTTGGCGGTATGCATGCAACAACCTGGGTTCAGATAATCAAAGCTGTACTTCTTTTATTTGGTGTTAGTATTTTGGCGTTTTTAGTATTAAACTCTAGCGGTTTTGATATAAAAACATATTTCGATGACGCTATACAAGCACATCCAAAAGGCGAAGCTATACTAAACCCAGGTGGTCTTATAACAGACTGGGTAAGTGCTGTGTCTTTAGGTATGGCTCTTGTGTTTGGAACTGCTGGTTTGCCTCATATACTAATGAGATTTTTTACAGTCAATTCTGCAAAAGAAGCTAGAAAAAGTGTATTTTGGGCGACTGTATTTATTGGCTATTTTTATATTTTAGTGTTTATCATAGGATTTGGCGCTATAGCATTTTTGACTGGAAAAGAGATCATGGGTGGTTCAAATATGGTAAGCATAGAGTTAGCCAGGATACTTGGTGGAAATGCGTTTTATGGTTTCATCTGTGCTGTAGCGTTTGCTACTATTTTAGCTGTTGTTGCTGGACTAACTATAAGTGGAGCAAATGCCATAGCTCATGACTTATATGCAAATGTTATAAAACATGGCAAGGTTAGTATGGAAAAAGAGCTAAGAATTAGCAAGATCTCTACTCTTTTTATAGGTTTGTTTGCCATCATTTTAGGTATAGTTTTTGAAGGACAAAATGTAGCATTTATGGTAGGACTTGTTTTTGCTATAGCTGCAAGTGTAAATTTCCCTATACTTTTTTACTCTATATATTGGAGTGGCCTTACTACAAAAGGTGCATTCTGGGGTGGCATTATAGGGCTTATCGTTGTTGTTGCTTTAACTATTTTAGGTCCTGGAATTTGGGTAAAAAGTTTTGGGTTTGAAACTGCTATATTCCCATATAAAGACCCAGCGATTTTTTCTATGCCTATAACTTTCATACTTGTATATTTGATATCTAAATTTGATAATTCATACAGAGCAAAGATAGACAGAGAAGGATTTGAAGCTCAATATTTCAGAGCACAAAGTGGAGTAGGAGCTAATAAAGAAGCTACTCATTAAATATATTCGGTCAGCTATAAACTGACCGAATATAAATTTAATTTAAAGGACCATGAAGTCCTTTTTAACTCAGCATTTATCGGCTTTTTATTGCCCGATTTATCAACGCTTAAATAAGTAACCCGAGCTGTCTTACTGGTACGCACTCTAAGAAAGCACCGTAATTTAAGCGTTGAACCACAACTTTTAGAGCAGTAGTTATAGATGAGTTTTTTGCATTTGTGACTTTTGCGTAGCAACTCGCTATATCTCCTATAAAACAGGCTCTTTGAAGATGATTCATATATATAGTCACTACACGAGTCGGTGCTAACTTTTAGCTGCTATTGAGTCAGCTTTGAGAATTTTGAAAGAAAAAGATCAAGGCTAAAAGCAAATATGCTATAGTATCCCTTGAAGCCGGTAGCGATTAAGTAGCGCCGCTATCATCAGCTTGGCTGTGTGAGCGTTGTTAATTTAACTCATAAAAATAAAATGTCGCACAGCCTTAAATGTTTAAAATTTTAATTTTATTTCTTTTATAATATCGGTAAAACAAACACTTTGTGCTTCTAATTTTATTTTACTTGGGTACAAGCCCCAAAGCCCCTTTGCACCAAAAAAAATCTTATTTTTGCTACTTTAAAAAGCCGGTCTAAAGAGCTTTTAGTGATTCTCTATATTACTTTTTTTAAGCATAATAGAGCCTTTAAAATTCATTAAATGACAAATTGATTTGTAATCTTACTAAAATTCTAAGAATATTTTTTTATTTAAATTAGTATCCCTAAAAGCATCCTTAAAAAAATTGAAAATATATATTTAATTTTTAGATATATTTTAATAGTTCTTGCCCTGGCAAGCATATTTTTAAATTATAGAAAATTTTAAGTTTTTATTGGCTATAATTTGCGTTGACATTCGATAAGTCAAATACCACCTTCAAGTCCTTTGTGGACTTGAAGGTTTTTTTTGTTTATTTTGGCTATTTTTATTCTTTTTTTTTACTATAATTTAAGCAAAAACTTGAGTAAAAGCACAATGCAAACTTCCAAATGCGCTTTATTTATTGATTGCAAAAATCTTCCGGTATCGTTTTTGTTACAGATTATTTCAGCCTTGGAGCCTTTTAATGTGTGTTTTAAAAAAGCCTATACGAAGATTTCTACTCTTTGGGCTTGCGCTGGCTTTGATGGCTTTGCTGAGATAAACAAAATTAACTCAAAAATGATAGCTCATTTTGGCAAAGATGGGGGATAAAAAACCTCTTTTAAAAGCTGGGCGAGGTTTTTTAAGCTATATTCGGCATTTTTTGATGTTTGCTACAAAGATAAAGAAAAGCACACCGAGCGTGCGACTAAAAGAAAACGCTCTTTTTAAAATATAAAAATCAAATCTAGAATTCCTAAGCTAAAACCACTAGGAATTCTAGATTTATTTTTAGGAATTCTAGATTTATTTTTGGGAATTCTAGATTTTTGCTCGCTTTTAGGCTAGATAAATCTAGCCTAGCTCGCAAATCTTATAAGGGCTACGCTCTAAACCCTTAGGGGCTAGCACCCTTAAAACCCCGCAAAAATCTAGAATTCTCTTGCTTTATCTGTGTTTTTTTGCTTCGCATCCGCTGGTTGGGGTTAGGGGGTATTTTTAGGGAATTCTAGAATTCCTTGTTTCGGTCGCTTTGCTCCCCTCTCAATGACGCAGGGAATTCTAAATTCTTTGTGATGAGATACACGGGTCAAGTCGGGGGATGGCACAAGGCTTAGGGAATTCTAGATAAAATCCAGAATTCTTAGAGATTGCTCCCTTTGCTTTGCTCCCTCGCAATGACGTAGGGAATTTTAGAATTCCCTATAGAGATACCCCAGTCAAGCTGGGGGATAACAAAGAAAGTCAGGTCGGGGGATGACAAGGACTAGGGAATTCTAGATTTTGCTTAAAAGAAACCCCCTAACCCCCAGAAAACTAGAATTCCTAAAATAAAAACTAGAATTCCTAGAATAAATTCTAGAATTCCTAAGCAAAATGAGCAAAATGCCTAAAATCACTCTTCGCCAAAAAGAGCTTTTAGATTTTTTAGGCCTTCTTCGTTGTCTTTGTGCTCGCTGCTGCCGCTCTCTATAAGCTCTATTTCGTAGCCTGTGAGCATGCTAGCTAGGCGGATGTTTATGCCTGCTTGGCCTATGGCTTTGCTTTTTTGTTCGGCGTCTATCATTACCACAGCTTTTTTATCTTCGATTTTTACGCTGATGATGCGAGCTGGGCTAAGCGCGCGCGCGACAAAAATCGCAGGGTCTGCGCTATACTCGATTGCATCTATGTTTTCACCATTTAACTCTTTGCTAACAGCGTTTATTCTCACGCCTTTTACGCCCACAGCAGTGCCTACAGCATCTACATTTGGACTGGTTGAAAAGAACGCTACTTTTGCCTTTTTGCCAGGAATTCTTGCGCTATTTTGGATGATTACGCTACCTTCTTTTATCTCAGGTACCCCAGCTTTTAAAAGAGCTTCTAAAAACTTTGGCGAGGTGCGAGTAAGCTCGATTTTGATACCCAAACGCTTGTCAAAATGCACGCTGCGAATAAGTGCTTTTATGGTATCGCCGACTTTGAATTTCTCATCTTTTATGCGGTTTTTGCGGCTCATTAGCGTTTTTGTCTCGCCAATTTCTACAAAAGTCGTCTCGTCATTTCCCACGCTTGTAACCACGCCGATTACTAAGCTGCCTATTAAAGCGGTGTATTTTTCATACACTTTATCATCAATTAGCTTGCCGATGTGGTATTCTATTTCTTTTGAGAGGGCAGCAGCTGCGGTGCGGCCGTAGTTTTCTAGGTTTAGTTCGTAGTTTAAAGAGTCACCGATTTCTAGGCTTTTATCAATTTGCCTAGCTTTTTTTAGGCTGATAAAATGCCTCTCATCAAGCCTCTCATCATCATCTGCGACTACTAAAATATGCTCATAAAGGCGTAGTTCTTTGCTGGCTTTATCTATTTGGACATCGTATTCTAGCCCTTCGCCTATTACTTTTTTGGCTGTTTGGATAAAGGCTGTTTTTATGCGCTCAGCGACATCTGCGTATTCTAGTCCTTTTTCATTTGCTATTGATTCTATTATATCTGCGATTTTTTCCATTTTACACCTTAAAATTTTTGGGAATTTTTAAAAGCAAGAACGCAATTAAAAAGCAAGAGCGCAATTATAGCTTAATTTTATTAAAGTTAAATAAAATTTTAAGGCAAATTTGCTATAATTTACGCTTTAAAATTTTAAAAAAAGGGTGGCAAATGGAGTTAAAACTAGCAAGAACTGAGCTTAAATCAAAGCCAAAAGCCAGCATTAGCATTAATAAAATCGAACAAGACCTAGAAAAAGAAGGCGAGAAAATCTACTATTTTGACAGGGATAACACCCATAAACAGCTAATTTCTTTGGTAGAAAACTTCGAGAAAAAGGGCTTTAGCGTATATCACCGCATAGTAAAATACGGACTTGATGAAAACGACTATTGCTATGAGGTGCATATACTGTGAAGTTATTTGTTCGCACGCTTGGCTGTGCGATGAATGTCAAAGACTCAGAGCATTTCATCTCACAGCTAAAAGACGACTATGAGCTTTGTGATAGTCCAAATGATGCTGATTTAGTGCTGATTAACACTTGTTCTGTGCGTGAAAAACCAGTTCAAAAGCTTTTTAGCGAACTAGGCGCACTTCATAAAGATATGAAAAGTGGAGCCAAGCTTGGCGTGTGTGGTTGCACGGCCTCTCACCTTGGAGAGGCTATAATAAAGCGCGCGCCATATGTAAGCTTCGTGCTTGGGGCTAGAAATGTAAGCCTGATTAGAGAGGCTGTTGCTACACCACGCTTTGTGCGAACGAGCATAGAAAATGACGAAACAAACTTTGAGTTTGAAAACTCGTATAGCTCAAATCCATACAAAAGCTACATAAACATCATGGTAGGCTGTGATAAAAAATGCACCTACTGCATAGTGCCACACACCAGAGGAGACGAGCTAAGCGTGCCAAAAAGCATTATTTTAGCCGAAGCGAACAAGGTGGCTGAAAGTGGGGCAAAAGAGATTTGCTTACTAGGACAAAATGTAAATAACTACGGCAAACGCTTTTCTAGCGAGCAAGAAAAAATAGATTTTAGCGATTTACTCTGCGAACTTTGCGAGATAAAGGGCATTGAGCGAATTCGCTTTACTAGCCCGCATCCACTTCATATGGATGATAAATTCCTTGAAGTTTTTAGCACTCAGCCAAAAATCTGCAAAAGCATTCACATGCCATTACAATCAGGCTCAACAGCTATTTTAAAAGCGATGAAAAGAGGCTACACAAAAGAGTGGTTTTTAAATAGAGCTAGCAGGTTAAGAGAGCTTTGTGGTGATAAACTCTCAATCAGCACCGATATCATCGTGGCTTTCCCTGGAGAGAGCGATGCGGACTTTAAAGACACCATGGATGTGATAGAAAAGGTGCGTTTTGAGCAGATTTTTAGCTTCAAATACTCGCCTCGCCCGCTAACTCCGGCTGCAAATATGGAGCAAATAGAGCCAAAAATCGCTAGCGAGCGTCTAAGCCACCTACAATCTCGCCATAATGAAATACTTGATGATATCACAAACGCTAAGGTAGGCGAGGTGATGAGCGTGTATTTTGATGAGCTAAGAGCTGGCGGCAAGGCGGCTGGCAGAAGTGATAATAACTTTGCTGTGGCAGTAAATGGTAGCGAAGAGCTACTTGGCAAGGTCTGCGATGTTCGCATCACAAGCGCACAGCGTATGTTGCTAAGCGGCGAGCTAGTGTAGGGAATTCTAGAATTTCTAAGATAAAATTCTAGAATTTCTAGGATAAATTTTAGAATTTCTAAGACTAAAAACACTCCCTAAGCCAACCAACGGATGCGAAGCAAAAAAAACGCAGATAAAGCAAGGGAATTCTAAATTCTAGTGGGGTTTTAGGGGCGGCAGGGGTTTAGAGCTAGCCCTTATAAAATTTGCGGGGCTAGGGGCTTGTCCCACTAAAGCGAGCAAAATTCTAGAATTTCTAGGATAAATTCTAGAATTTCTAAATTTAGAATTTCTAAGAATAAATCTAGAATTCCTAAGAATAAATCTAGAATTTCTAGGATAAATTTTAGAATTCCCTAAAAATACCTCAAATTTTAGTGGAGTTTTAGGGGCAGCAGAGGTTTAGAGCGTAGCCCTTATAAAATTTGCGGGGCTAGGGGTTTGCCCCACTAAAGCGAGCAAAATTCTAGAATTCCTAAATCTAAAATTTCTAGGATAAATTCTAGAATTCCTAAATCTAGAATTTCTAAGATAAAATTCTAGAATTCCTAAGAGTTTAATATAAAAGTAAAAAGTTGAAAAATAAATTTGTTTTAAAAATCGCTGAGTACATCATCACCGCTTTACTAAGACTAATACATTTTACTTGTAAAAAGACCTTTAAAGGCAGGCCTCCAAGTGAGCCTTTTATCGTGCTGTTTTGGCACGACCGCCTAGCTTTTATGCCGTTTTTGTGCCAAGACTCTATGCGAAAAACTTGTAAAAAAGATTTTTATGTAGTTATCTCTCAGCACGGCGATGGCGAGCTTATTGCGCGCATTATTAGCCATTTTGGCATAAAAGCCGTGCGAGGCAGCAGCAAAAAAGGTGCTGTATCAGCCATGATAGCAGCTCTAAAAGTGCTAAAAAACGGCGATAATCTAGTAATCACCCCAGATGGCCCAAGGGGGCCTAGGCACTCTATTAGCGATGGCTGTGTGACTATACCGCAAAAAACAGGCGCAAAGCTAGTAGTAGTAAGCTATAGCTCAAGTAGCTCGTGGCATTTTAAAAGCTGGGATAAGATGGAGCTTCCTAAGCCTTTTTCAAAGGTTGAGTTTATGATTGGAGAGGCTTTTAGCGTTGATGGGCTTGATTCCCATGCTGCAAAAGAAAAAATTGCGCAAGAATTTGCTAAAATAAAGAGTTTTTAATGCGAAATTTGCTATTATCTATACCAAAAAATTTTAGGTTGGGACTGTGAGTTTTATTCGCTCTTTTATCAAAAACCTTTATGTGTGCGTATTTGTCGATAATACAGAGTGTTCTATCTTTGGTAAGTTTGTAAAAAATCAAAGCGATTTAGGCACTATTGAGGCTGATTTTGAGATAACTGAAAAGCACATCGATTTTAAGTTTAACGACTATATCAAAAAAAATACCAAAAAAGCCCACTCTACCTATGTAGCACTGCTGCTTAGCACTAAAAAGCAATGGGCTTTGCCGGTGGCTGATCGTGTGGGGTATAATCAATTTGGCGTAAATTATAATGAAGTTCAAGTAGTAAATATGCCAGGTGGTTGGAGTATTTTTATCTCAAATGATGAAATAGCAAATCAAACTAAGTTTTTAAATGGCTTAAAGCCTGATTTGCTCTACTCGCCTTATGTACTGCTGTATGAAAAAATCTGCGAGTTTAGAGCTGATGATCGTATCACGCTGTATGTTTATGCTCAAGATACTAGCTCTGCGATGATGGTCTTTGCTGGGCTGGAGATGCACTATGCTGCATACTTTTGCGAGGGTGAAGAAGAAAAAATGGCAGAAGAAGACATGATGGCACCTATAAATATTGCTGATATCGATAATATCATCGCAAAAGAAGATGATAAGTTCTCATCCTTAAATGCGCTAAATGACCTTGATGATGATAATTTTGAGTTAAATGAGCAGTTTTGCGATATGACTAAGGTAGAAGATGTCGAGCGTAGTGGAGCTCAAATAGAAGAAAGTCTACAAAAAGTAGGCCGCAGCGGTAATATGCTAAATGATATCAAAGAAGCTATGAAAGAATACTACCGAAATCCGCTGTATCAAAGTGAGTTTATAGAAAAAATCGTTGTTTTTGATAGTCAAGATGTGCTTGATGAACAAAGCTTTATTGATGTTGTGGGACACGAGATTTTTGTAGATTCAGCTGTGTTTAAGGTAAATCGCAACGAAGACCTACTAAATATTATAAAAAGAGAGCTAAAGCCATGACAAAACGCCCTCTTACTTATAGCTTTATTAAGCCAAAATTAAAGCCTATTTTATCACTATTTAGCTTGATTTGGATATCGCTTATAGGCTTTATTAGCGTGGTTTGCTTGATTGTGAACTTTTCTATAAAAATACTTTCTTATAACCTAAAAGAAGCCACAAACGCAAATCAAGTAAGCTATGATGAGTATAATCGCAAAATAACAATCATTAAAGAACACATCAAAAATCTAAGCGAACAGCAAGATGAGATTGAAAGCATTTTGGCTACAAACCAAGCACTAAAACGAAGCTTACAAAATATCTATGATATTGTGCCTGATACTGTTACGCTTGATTTTGTTAAGCTTGATAAAAACTCTTTAGAAATCCGTGGCCAAACGCCTAGCAAAGAGGCTTTTACCTTGCTTATGGAAGCACCGCTAAAAAGTATTTTTACCAAGACAAAAACCACATTTTACCAGCTGCCAAACGGCTGGCTGAACTTTTCTAGCATTAGCACTAGCGAGGACTAAAATGATAACAAAAGACCATAGCTTAAAAGAAATAGATGTTTTAAAGCTTATTATGTATGTGCTGGCTTTTATTTTTGCTTTGGTGTTTTTTATCGCTTTGCTCATAATCCCAAGCATAAAAGAGTATAAAAAGCTAAAAATCCAAAACCAAGCTAGCATTGTGAATTTAAACAAAATTGAGCAGATCTACAAGAGTCATGCAGGCGCACTAAATGACTTTAAAATCAAAAATAACAAGCTACTAAATGCTGCTGTGGCACCCTTTGACGAAAAAGACTTTATTGAACAAGCAAAAAAATATTTTAGCGAAGTGGAGCTAATAAGCATACCAAATGATGATGGAGCAAGCGTTTATAGGCTAAATACAGTTTCTACTATTTACTCTGCGCAAAAACTCTATGAGTTTATGGACTTTTTAAACGACTATAAAAACATCATCGTTCTAGAATTCCCCGCAGAAGTAAGAGTAAAGAAACAAAGCCTAGAGAGTACAATAAATCTACAAATTTTCAAATCAAAACTTACTAATTAGCTATGGAATTCTAGAATTCCCTAGCTTGCCCCCTTGCTTTTTAGCACAGCAAATATCGTTTTTATCATAATCTCAAAATCAAAGAGCAGGCTCCAGTTTTTGATATAAAGCAGGTCTATTCTAAGGCGAGAGCGAAAGCTAGTGTTTGAGCGTCCGCTGATCTGCCATAGCCCAGTGATGCCTGGGCGAATTAGCAAAATCTCAGACAAAAAGCCCTTCATTGCGTGGCGTTCATTTACCATGTAAGGTCTAGGCCCTACTAGGCTCATCTCCCCTAAAAGCACATTTATAAGCTGTGGGAGCTCATCAAGGCTACTTTTGCGCAAAAACGCCCCAAAAGCACTAATCCTAGGGTCATTTATAAACTTATGATATTTTGCGTAATACGCAGCCTCATCTGGATTTTGGCGCAAAAACTCATCCATAAAGCTCTGATCGCTTCTCATCGTGCGAAACTTCAAGCATTTAAAGACCTTGCAATTTTGCCCTAGGCGGTTTTGGATGAAAAATACCGGCTCATTAGGCTCTTTTAGCTTTAAAATTACAGAGATTATCAGCATCGCAGGCAGCCAAGCAGGGCTAGTAAGTAGCACCAAAAGCTTATCAATTAGGCTTTTTATGCGCTGATTTTGCGGTAAAAAAATGGCTCTAATGCGTTTCTTTAAATATTTCATATTCTTTTTTTAAATATTCATTTATATTTTTTCTAAAGTTTTCATTGCTAAAAGTTTTAGCATAAGCATTTAGCTTTGCTGGGGAGTAATCAAGCTCAAAACTAGCTTTTATAGCCGCATTTAGGCTGCTTTCATTTTGAGCGTTAAAAAGCACGCCAGAGCTACCAAAGCCACCTTTTTGTGATCCTTTTAGGCTCTCAGCCACGCCACCTTTATCGTAAGCAATAACTGGTGTGCCACAGCTCATAGCCTCCAAAGCCGCTATCCCAAAGTCCTCAACCCCAGCATACACAAAGCCCCTAGCTTTACCAAGCAGTTTTACAAGCTCATCTTTGCTAACCTTGCCAATCAGTTCTACATTTGGTTTTGCGATAGCTTTTAGCTCGCTCATTTGCTCTCCATCACCTACTACCACTAGCTTTAAGCCACTTTCATTAAAAGCACGCACTAGCAAATCAGTCCTTTTATACCCCACAAGTCGCCCGCAAGTGATGAAATAATCATCTTTTTTCTCTTGTAATCTAAAATCACCAGTGTTTACAGGTGGGTAGATTACAGCTGCGTCTCTGCCATAGATTTTTTTGATACGAGAGGCGATAAAGTGCGAAATAGCAATGATTTTGTCGCTTCTATTTGCGCAGCTGCCATCCCAAATGCGAAAGCGATACAAAAGCTCAGCGATAAAAGGTCTTAAAAGCGCATTTTGCCCTTCTAAATATAGCTCTTTCATATCCCAAGCATAGCGAGTAGGGCTATATATATAGCTGATGTGAAGCTGGGTGGCGTCTGTTAGAATATTTTTTGCTACGCAGTGAGAGGATGAGAGCACAAGCTCATATCCACGCAGGTCAATACTCTCAATTGCTCTACTAAACAGCGGCAAATAATGTCTAAAAAAACGCTTAGCAAAAGGAAGCTTTTGGATAAAAGTAGTACTAACTTTTTTGCCGCCAAGCACAAGCTCTCTATCATCAGCACTCATAAAATCCACAAGCGCAAAAATATCAAAATCATAGAGTTTGTTAAACTGCTCAATACATCTCTCAGCACCGCTATACACATCAAGCCAGTCGCAAACCAAAGCCTTTTTTACATTTTCCATTTTTTAAATCACCAAAGGTGTAGTCTAGCATATTTTTGTTGATTTTTTCTAAATTCTAGCACTTAAAAAGGAATTCTAGAATTCCTAGGCTAAAAATTTTATTTCTTTAGTAAAACAATGCTTTCAATGTGATTAGTATGCGCAAACTGATCAAAGAGCGCAAAATCTGTGATTTTATACGTTTTTGCTAAAAGATCTAAATCACGCCTTAAGCTAGCCTGAGAACATGAAATATAAATGATATTTTGGAATTCCATCATTAAGTTTAGCACGCTCTCATCACAGCCTGCTCTGGGCGGATCAACCAAAATATGTGAAAAATCATAGCTATTAAGCTCTAAGTGTTTTAAGCGCTTAAACTCACGCTCTGCGCGCAAAGCCTTGGCAAACTCATCAGCACTTAGCCTGGCAAATTCTAGATTTTTCACGCCGTTTTGCTCTGCGTTTTGCTTTGCTAGGGCGATGCTAGCTTTGTTTATCTCAGTGGCTAAGACCTTGCTAAAAAGCGGCGCAAGTGCCACGCTAAAATTACCATGCCCAGAGTAAAGCTCGCAAAGATCCTTTTTATTGTGATTAGCAAGTTTTGAATACACGAAATTTAGCATTTTTTCATTAGCACTAGCATTTGGCTGGATAAAGCCATCAGGGCTGATTTTATAGCTTAGAGTTCTAGAATTCACACTTATTTTTTGATTTAAAATCTCAGAGCCAAAGACAAGTTTTTTACCCTTTGAGCGAGCAATTAAGCTTATTTTAAGCTTATTAGCTAGATTTTTAAGCTCAGCTTTTATACTCTCTATATCCTTGTGATAAAGCAAAATCGCTAGCACCTCATCACTGCTAGCTACAAACTCACAGCCAAAAATACGCTCTTTTAAACTAGAATTCCTATTAATTTTTTCTAAAATCCTTGGCATTAGAGCTGAGATTTTAGCATCCACAATAGCGCAAGCCTCTATAATCACAGGCTTTTTATCCGCCCCACTCATAGCGTAATGAACTCTGCTCTCATCATGCCAGAGCCTAAACTCAGCGCGCGAGCGAAAGCCACTCTCATTTGTCTTGTAAAAACAGCACTCACCATTAAAACCGCAAGCCTGCCAAATACCACTAAAAAGCTCTTTTGTGCGGTCGATTTTTAGCTGTTGTTGGCTGGTATAACTAGTCGCTAAAACACAGCTCGCACAAGCCCCAAAAGAGCTACAAAGCTCAGTATTCATCACTTGCCCTCAAAGGCAAATCCAGCCCAGCTTTGCGAAACTGGCATAACTTCTAAGTAGTTTATATTTACATGCTTTGGTAGGGCTGCGATATCGCAGATTACTTTGGCGACATCATTTGCGCTTAGATATTTTGTGCCATCATACACAGCCTCTGCTCTAGCTTTATCGCCTTTAAATCTAACTTCGCTAAACTCAGTCTTTGCGATACCTGGGGCTATTGTAGTAACTCTTATATCCTTGCCTTTTAGATCATTTCGCAAGGTGTGAGAAAAGAGCCGCACAAAAGCCTTTGTGCCGCCATAGACATGACTGCCAGGATATGGATAAGCCCCAGCCACTGAGCCAAGATTAAAGATTATCCCGCCACGCTCTAAGTGCGGCAAAAACGCCTTTGTGGTATAAAGAAGTCCTTTGATATTCGTATCAATCATAATCTCAAAGTCCTCTAAACTAGCGTTTTCAAAGCTTTCTTGCCCTAGGGCAAGTCCAGCGTTATTTACCAAAATTTCAATATTTTGCCACTGCTTAGGTAGGTTTTTTGCCACTTCAAACACAGCATTTTTATCACGCACATCAAGGGCATAGATTAGGCTTGAATTTTTAAGCCCAGCTTGAAGCTCTTGAAGTTTTTCTAATCTTCTAGCACAGGCGATCACGGCAAATCCTGCGTTATCAAGCATTTTTGCTAGGCTTAGCCCAAAACCAGAACTAGCCCCAGTTATGAGTGCGATTTTCATTTTTTACCTTTTTTATAAAAATTTTTGCGATTATAGCAAGATTGCGCTATAATTTGCGAATTTTTTAGATTTTAAGGTAAATAATGGAATTTCAAATAAACGCAAAAGACGGCGCCGCAAGAGCTGGGGTTATCAAAACAGCTCATAGTGAGATTCTAACGCCTGTTTTCATGCCTGTTGGCACCTGTGGGGTGGTAAAAAGCCTTGATACAGATGACATTAACACACTTGGCGCAAAGATAATCCTAGCAAACACCTACCACATGTATCTTCGTCCAGGCTCAGAGGTGATGAAAAAAATGGGCGGACTTCACGGCTTTTCTGGTTTTAGGGGCTCGTTTTTAACAGATAGCGGCGGCTTTCAGGCCTTCTCGCTGAGTGCTAACTCAAAAGCAGATGAAAATGGCATAAAGTTTAAAAGCCACATCGATGGCTCGGCTCACTTTTTTACCCCGACTTCTGTGCTAGACATGGAGTATGCCCTTAGTAGCGATATAATGATGGTCTTAGACGATCTAGTTGCCTTGCCAGCTGATATAAAAAGACTTAGCAAAGCAGTGGATCGCACACTAAAGTGGGCAAAAATCAGCCTTGAATATCACGCCCAAAACTCGCAAAATGATGAAAAAATCGCTCTCCAAAATCTCTTTGCTATCATCCAAGGTGGCACGGACAAAGAGCTTCGCAAGCGCTGTGCTAGCGAGTTAGCGCAAATGCGAGCAAAGTGTGGCAGAGCCTTTGATGGGCTTGCTATCGGCGGACTTAGCGTGGGTGAGAGTGCTGATGATATGTATGAGTGCGTAGAAAACACTATTCCGCATACAGGTGAGAGCCGTCCACGCTATCTTATGGGCGTTGGCACACCTGAGAATTTAATAGAAAATATTTATCGTGGCGTGGATATGTTTGATTGCGTTTTACCCACTCGCAACGCACGAAATGGCACGCTATATACGAGCTTTGGTAAGCTTAGCATCAAAAATGCTCGTTTTGCTAGCGATGAGAGTGCGCTTGATCCGCTTTGTTCTTGTCATACTTGCAAGCATTATAGCAGGGCGTTTTTGCACCATTTATTTAGAGCAAAAGAACTTAGCTTTTACCGCCTAGCAAGCTTGCACAATTTACATTTTTATCTAAATCTTATGGGACAGGCAAGACAGGCTATTTTAGATGGCCGCTTTGAAGGCTTTAGAGCGAAGTTTTATAGCGATAGAACAGGGGAATTCTAGTTTTATTCTGGAATTCTAGTTTTATTCTGGAATTCTAGTTTTATTCTGGAATTCTAGTTTTATTCTAGAAATTCTAGTTTTATTCTGGAATTCTAGTTTTCTGGGGGTTAGGGGGTTTCTTTTAAGCAAAATCTAAAATTCCTAGTGGTTTTTTGCGTTTATATCATTTAAGAATTCTAAAATTCCCTAAGCCTTGTGTCATTGTCCGGCCCCTTCGGACAATATCTATAAAAAACTGTATTTTTGCTTTTGTGGGATTAAAAGAGCTAGGGAATTCTAGAATTCCTTAGCTCTTTAAGCTAAATATTTTAGCTTATTGTTTCTTTTTATTTACTTCTGTTTTGTTTGCTAGCTCAGTTTGATTGGCTAGTGGTTGTTGGTTTTGCATAAACGCTTGTGCTTGAGCCGATAGCTATAGCACCTTTACCATTACTACTAGTAGCATCAGTTTGACCAGTTACTGTTGGGGTAAAATAAGGTTTTAGAGGTTCTGAATTTTGAACTTGTTGGCAAAGAGCATCTACACCATTAGTTTTTTTAGCAATGAGAATGTAGGCTGGTGTAGTGCCATTTTTATTTTTAACCAGAAAATCGATACAGTCTTTACCACCAACTTTTAGGCTAGTATTACTGCCAATCGCGTTTTCAGAATTGCTTACAGGCACATTTGTTAAATCTTTCCATTTAGTACTAATAGTAGTACCATTAGTAGCAAAACCTTTTGCTGTATAGTAAGCACTAATATCGCTTACTAATGTGCGTAGGTTAGCAACAGCAGCTGAGATTTCAGCATCTTCTCTTGTAGCAGCTAGGCGGGGAATGGCGACGCTAGCTAGAATTCCTAAAATAACGATAACAAAGATTAGCTCAATCATCGTAAAACCTTTTTTCATCTTTTATCCTTTCTATTAATTTAAAAAAGAATTCTAGAATTCTTAATTCTAGAATTTTTTAGCTCTTTAAGTTAAATATTTTAGCTTATTATTTTGTTGTATAAACGCTTGTGCTTGAGCCGATAGCTATAGCATTACTCTCCGTTTTACCATCAGACTTAGTAACTGTACTGTTTATATAAGGTTTTACAGGTGCTGACTCTAGAACTTGTTTGCAAACACCTGTGTCTGTAGTTTTTGGTGTAAATTTAATGTGAGCTGGTGTAGTCGTGGTGCCAGTTGTAGCTTTATCTACAAACTTAACTTTGATACAGTCATTAACACCACCTATTTTTAGGTTAGCATCAGCAGTAGCTTTAAGATCATTACTAGCATTTTGGAAAGGTACATTTGTAATTGCATTCCATTTAGTATCAGTAGGAAATTCGCCTTTTGCTGTATAATAAGCACTAGCGTCGCTTACTAATGTGCGTAGGTTAGCAACAGCTGCTGAGATTTCTGCATCTTCTCTTGTAGCAGCTAGGCGAGGGATGGCGACGCTAGCTAGAATTCCTAAGATAACAATAACAAAGATTAGCTCTATCATTGTAAAACCTTTTTTCATCTTTTATCCTTTCTATTAATTTAAAAGAATTCTAGAATTAAGAATTCTAGAATTTCTTAGCTCTTTAAGCAAATATTTTAGCTTATCATTTTGATCCATAAACGCTTGTGCTTGAGCCGACAACTATAGCATCACTCTCCTTACTACCATCAGACTTAGTAACTTGACTTTCTATATAAGCTTTTACAGGTGTTGATTCTACAACTGTTTTGCAAACACCACTGCTACTATTCGTGCCATCTTTTGTAAATTTAATGTGAGCTGGTGTAGTGGCACCACCAGTTGCTGTAGCTTTCTCTACCAACTTAACACCGATACAGTCTTTACCACCAGCTTTTAGCTTAATTTCAGTTGTAGCATCAGTACTATTCGCATTTTCTAAAGGCACATTTGTAATTGCAATCCATTTAGCCGTGGTAGTACCATTAGTTTTAAATGAACCATTTGCTGTATAGTAAGCACTGGCGTCGCTTACTAGTGTGCGTAGGTTAGCAACAGCAGCTGAGATTTCAGCATCTTCTCTTGTAGCAGCTAAGCGGGGGATAGCTACGCTAGCTAGAATTCCTAAAATAACGATAACAAAGATAAGCTCTATCATCGTAAAACCCTTTTTCATGGGCAACTCCTTTAAGTATAAAATGCTTGTATTTTACTATTTTAATTGTTAAACTTTGCTGAAATTTAGCTAAAATTTATTAAAGTTTTATTAAATTGTTTTTTTAAGGAATTCTAGAATTTTGCTCGCTTTTAGGCTAGATAAATCTAGCTCGCAAATTTTATAAGGGCTACGCCCTAAACCATTAGGGGCTGCTGTCCCTAAAACTCCACTAGAATTTAGAATTCTCCCATCAATGACGGCGATTTTCGCAATGACGGAGATTTTAAACGAGATTGCTTCGCAAGCCCAGCAATGAGGGCGATTTGATAAGATCCCCCCCCCCCCCAAAAAAAAAGGGGGGGGGATGACAAAGTAGGGAATTTTAGAATTCCTAGAATAAATTTAGAATTCCTAAGAATAAATCTAGAATTCCTAAGAATAAATCTAGAATTCCTAAG
>CAMENE010000004.1:0-105529 GCA_945928165.1 uncultured Campylobacter sp. | reverse complement strand
CAGTAATGTAACCAATATGAGCTATATGTTTGAAAATTGTGAAAATTTTAATCAACCATTAAATTCTTGGAATGTCAGTAATGTAACCAATATGAGCTATATGTTTGAAAATTGTGAAAATTTTAATCAAGCATTAAATTCTTGGAATGTCAGTAATGTAACTGATATGAGCTATATGTTTACTTATTGTGAAAATTTTAATCAACCATTAAATTCTTGGAATGTTAGTAATGTAACCGATATGATTGACATGTTTTTGGGCTGTGGTATAGATAAGAAAAATTTGCCGAAAAAAACAAAATAAAAATACTAGCAATATTATATACCATTATACAAACACAGATTAGAGAAAGTTGATTTTTATATTTAAAATTTAATGGAATTCAAAACTAAAATTTCGCTAAAATTTCGCTAAAATGCCAAAATTAAAAGCTTAAAAAAAGGGGGTAAAAATGGATGACAATAATGTAATTTTAAATAGAGAGCTTAGCTGGCTCAGGTTTAATACTCGTGTGCTAGCGCAGGCCAATAAAGACCTTCCACTTTTAGAGCGTTTGAAGTTTATTGCGATTTATTGCACAAATCTTGATGAGTTTTATATGATACGCGTAGCAGGGCTAAAAAGCCTATATGCAGCTGGTGTGAGCGTAGAGGGCACGATGAGTCCGCTAGAACAGCTCCGCCAGATCCGCAGCTACCTTAAAAAAGAGCAAGAAAACCTAGAAAATGCTTACAAAAGCATAGTAAAAGGTCTAGATGCCGCTGGACTTCATATCAAAAACTACGAGGATCTTAGCGATGCTGAGAAAGCTAGGGCTGATGAGTATTTTAAAGACTACATTTGGCCTGTGATAGTGCCGATTGCAGTGGACAGCACGCATCCTTTTCCGCACCTAAATAACCTTAGCTTTGGCATAGCTGTTAAATTAGCTGATAGCAAACATCCTGAGATAAATAAGTTTGGTATGGTGCGAATTAGCCATGTTTTGCCACGCTTTTGGGACGGCAAAGACGGCGTTTATGTGCCTATTGAGAGTATTGTTAGAAATCATATGGAAGACATTTTTGTTGGCTACAAGCCTGTTAGCTCGTGCGCATTTCGTGTAACTCGCAACGCTGATATGGTAATCGAAGAAGAAGAAGCAGATGATTTTATGCTGATTTTAGAACAAGGTCTTAAAACTCGCCGCAAAGGAGCTCTTGTTCGCTTGCAAATCGAGAAAAACGGCGATCCAGCCTTGCTAAATTTTCTTAACTCTCACATGCATATTTTCCCAAAAGATATTTATGAGTATGATATCCCGCTCACCCTTGGGGCTCTTTGGCAGATCATCGGCGATAAGGAGTTTTCCCACCTACTATTTAGCCCTTATACACCAAAGACCCTGCCGCCTTTTGATAGCAATACTTCTATGTTTGAGGCTATTGATAAGGGCGATGTGTTATTATTTCATCCTTATGAGAGCTTTGATCCAGTTGCTCAGCTCATCAAAGAAGCTAGTAAAGACCCAAAGGTCATATCGATTCGCATGACTCTCTACCGAGTGGAGAAAAACTCAAATATCGTCCAAGCCCTAATAGATGCAGCAAACGATGGCAAGCAAGTAACTGCGATGGTTGAGCTAAAAGCTAGATTTGATGAAGAAAATAACCTTCACTGGGCAAAAGCACTAGAAAATGCTGGCGCACATGTGGTGTATGGAATTGCGGGCTTTAAGGTTCATGCTAAGCTAAGTCAGGTTATCCGCCAAGACGGCAGCAAGCTGAAATTTTACACGCACCTTGGCACTGGCAACTACAACGGCAGCAGCGCAAAAATCTACACTGATATTAGCTACTTTACTTGTCGTAGCGATTTTGAGCGTGATACCACTACATTTTTTCATATTTTAACAGGATTTAACAAAAACCGCCGCTTAAATAATCTCTCAATGTCGCCTATGCAAATCAAAGAGCGCATAATAGACATGATAAAAGCCGAAGCCGCACAAGGTAAAAACGGCAGAATAATTGCCAAAATGAACGCCCTTGTAGATGAGGATATGATAAAAGAACTTTGCGAGGCTAGCTCTGCTGGTGCCCAAATAGACCTTATCGTGCGAGGTATCTGCTGCCTGCGCCCTGGCGTGATAGGCAAAAGCGAAAATATCCGTGTCCGCTCAATCATCGGTAAATACTTAGAGCACGCTAGAATTCTATACTTTAAGCATTCTAAGCCAGCATTTTATATAAGCTCGGCTGATTGGATGCCAAGAAACCTTGAACGCCGCTTAGAGCTAATGACGCCGATATATGATAGCACGCTACAAAACAAGCTTGGCGAGATACTAAGAATGCAGCTAGGCGATAATGAGCTAGCCTTTGAGCTTGGTAGTGATGGCGAGTACACACCAGTAGCCCCTGGCGAGCGCAGTATAAACGCGCAAGAGTTTTTTGAAATCTATATGAATAAAATCTTTCGCTCAATGAAAAAAGGCAACGACAACGACAAAGTCCAAATCATAGCTAGCAAACTGCTTAAAGAGAGCTAAAATATTTTATTTGCTAAGGAATTCTTGAATTCTTGCTTAGAAATTCTAGAATTTCTTGGCTTTTTTGCTTCGCATCCGTTGGACTAGGGTGCGGGGGTATTTTTAATTTAGAATTCCTATAAATTGCTAAGGAATTCTGGATTTTGTTTAGGGAATTCTAGAATTTGTTTAGGGAATTCTAGAATTCCTGGTGTTAAATTCTAGAATTCCTAGCTGAAATTTTCTCTAAATTCTAGAATTTAAAAACTAAAATCTAGAATTCCTAAAATCACACATATAAATAAAAGCCAAAAAATCAGTAAAAATCAAGAAAAGCTTAGCTATAATCGCAAGGTTTTTTTAAAAATAAAGGCAAAAGAAATGATTACTTTTTCGCAATTAATACTAAAACTACAAGAATACTGGCACAAACAAGGCTGTCTAATCGTCCAACCATACGATATGCCAGCTGGTGCTGGGACTTATCATCAGGCTACTTTTTTGCGCAGCCTTGGCAAAAAGCCGTGGAATGTTGCCTATGTCGCACCTAGCAGGCGTCCAACTGACGGCAGATACGGCGAAAATCCAAACCGCCTAGCTGCGTATTATCAATTTCAAGTGATAATGAAACCAAGCCCTGATAATATCCAAGAGCTGTATTTAAAGAGCTTGGAGTATTTGGGCTTAGAGCTAGCTAGACACGATATTCGCTTTGTAGAAGATAACTGGGAGAGCCCAACCCTTGGTGCCTGGGGGCTAGGCTGGGAGGTTTGGCTTGATGGTATGGAGGTTACGCAGTTTACTTACTTTCAGCAAGTTGGCGGTATAGCTTGTGATTTAATCAGCGCAGAGATCACCTACGGCACTGAGCGACTTGCTATGTATTTACAGGATAAAGACAATGTCTATGACATCATTTGGGACGATAAAGATGGCAAAATCGTAACCTACGGCGATGTTCATAAGCAAGGCGAGTATGAGTTTAGCAAATATAACTTTGAAATCGCAAATACTCATATGCTTTTTGCTCAGTTTAATAACGCAAAGGCTGAGTGTAAGGCTATATTAGAGCATGGGTTAGCCTTGCCTGCGTATGATTATTGTATGCTTGCTACGCATACTTTTAATGTCCTTGATGCTCGTGGTGCGATATCAGCAACCCAGCGCCAAGACTACATACTTCAAATCCGTGAACTTGCCAAAGGCTGCGCGCTAGCCTACTCAAAAAGCCAAGAGAAGTAAAAAGTAAAAAGTAAATAAAAAGGATGCCTTATGAAAACAGCTGAAATTTACACTATTTTAGATGAGATTGCGCCTTTTAGCGATGCCCAGAGTTGGGATAATTGCGGAGTGCTAGTAGATAATAAAAACTTTGATAGCATTACTCTCGCGCTTGATTTAGACGAGAAAATTCTAGAATTTAGCGAGAATAACACGCTTTTTATCACTCATCATCCGCTGATTTTTAAAGGTTTAAAAGCACTTAATAGCACAAAATATCCAAGCTCGCTGATTTTTGAACTAGCAAAGAAAAACTGCTCGCTAATAGCCATGCACACAAACTACGATAAACACGCTTTAAATGACTTTGTGCTAAGTGAAGTTCTAGGCATAAAAGAGTATGAAAAAAATGGCTTTATTTGTGAGTTTATTTGGAACTCTAGCTTTGATGAGCTAGCAAAAAAGGTTAAAAACGCCTTTGAAATAAAGCATTTGCGAGTGGTAAAATCTAGCAAGCATGTAGAAAAAGTAGCCTTTTGTACAGGCTCAGGGGCTGATCTTATAGGCTCATTTGAAGCTGATTGCTTTTTAACAGGCGATTTGAAATATCACACCGCCTTTGAAGCAAGGCACGATAAACTTAGCCTAATAGACATCGAACACTACGCAAGTGAGAAATATTTCGCACAAAGTTTAGAAAAAGCCTTGAAAAAATACGGAATTTCTGCTAAAATCGCAAATTCTTTAAACCCATTTAGCTATATGTAAAAGGAAAAAAATGAACTCAAGCTTAGAGCAGTTAGTAAATCTTAGCAAACTTGATACGCAAATCGACAGCTACAACCCAAAAATAGAAGCGATAAACGCAAAACTAGAAGAGAAAAAAGGCTCAATAAATGCACTTGTAGAAAAAAAACACGAGATTGAAAGTTCGATTACTCGCTTAGAAGCACTAATAAGCGACACAAATCGCCAAATAGCAGAACAAGGCGAGAAAATGAAAAAAATCTCAGCTCGCTCAAGCTCACTAAAAAAAGAAAAAGAAATAGAAGCTACTCAAACAGAAGAAACTCTAGGCAAAGAGCAGTTAGCGAGCCTAAATGAAGACATTGAGCGCAATGAAAAAGCAGTAGAGGTAAAAAAAGCCGACCTTAAAGAGCTTGATGAGAAAATAAATGAAGCTAATGCTGAGCTAAAAGAGCTTGAAAATGAAACCGCTAGTAGCCTAAAAGAAATAGAAAATAGCAAAAAAGAGCTATATAAACAAAAAGATGCCTTGCTAGCAAAAATAAATCAAAAAGTGCTTGAGTTCTACGAAAAAATACGCAAATGGGCAAAAAACACAGCTGTGGTGCCTATGAAAAAGCAAGCTTGCTATGGTTGTTTTATGCGTGTAAATGACAAGACCTTTAGCGAAGTGCTGCGCAGCGAGAGCATAACTACTTGTCCGCATTGTGGTCGCATACTATATAGCGAGATAAATAGCGAAGAAATAATAACCGAACCAGTAGTAGTCAAAAAGACAGCTGCTAAAAAAACTAGCACAAAAAGCACTACTACCAAAACAACCGCTAAAAAAACCACTAAAAAAACCGCTAATTAGAGCGTAGAAGACGTGTATAACGCTATTTGCGCCTTTTTGCTAGTGCTTGCAAGCCCTTTTTTACTAGTACTTAGTTTTGGGCGCAAATATAAAGTTTTGCTTAGTGATGAGCTAGGGAATTCTAGAATTTCTAGTGATAATTCTAGAATTTCTAGTGATAATTCTAGAATTTCTAGTGAAAATTCTAGAATTTCTAGTAAAAATCAGCCAAAAAACAGCATTTTAGCTAGATTTTTTTTGTTAAACAATCCTGCATTAAAGCCTTGTGATTTTTATTTTCATGCTTGCTCGCTTGGCGAGGTATCTACGATAGAACCCTTTGTAAAAGCACTACAAAAAGAAGCTAAAAGCGTGCGAATCACAGTTTGTACTGCAACAGGATATGCTAGGGCAAGAGAGTTTTGCGATGAAGTGGCGTTTTTACCTTTTGAGTGTTTTTTGCCTTTTTGGCTAAAAAAGTGTAAGACGCTCGTGGTTTTTGAAGCAGAGCTGTGGCTAAATCTCTTTGCTTGCGCCAAAAAACAAGGCGCAAAAGTAATTTTGCTAAATGCCAGACTTAGCCAAAGTTCGCTGCCAAAATATCGCAGATTTCTAAGGTATTATAAAACGCTTTTTGGCTATTGTGATTTGGTGCTAGCCCAAAGCGAAAGTGATGCTAAAAGGCTGGAAATTCTGGGCGCAAAAAATCTAAAAGTGCTAGGAAATGTAAAATCAGCCTTGCTGCCTAGTCCTAGCAAAAAGCTTAGCTCAAATTACGAGCATATCATCGTTTTAGCTAGTTCACACGAGGGAGAAGAAAAAGGAATTCTACAATTCCTAAGACTAAAAAAAGGCGAGCAGCTCATCATCGCCCCACGACATCCGCAAAGATTTAGCGCAGTTTGCGAGCTGGTGAGTGGCTGGACAGAACAAAATAATTATAGCTTCCAGCGCTTTTCAAAAAATGCTGATTTAAAGGCGCAAGTCGTGGTGATGGACTCTCTTGGAGAGCTAATAAATATCTATGCTATCGCTGATACTGTGATTTTAGCTGGTTCATTTAGCGCAGGTATCGGCGGACACAATCCCTTTGAGCCAGCGAGTTTTAATTGTGGTATAATCTCAGGTGCGTTTTTTCATAACCAAAAAGTGCTTTATGGCGCAGTAAATGGCATAAAAATTGCTAGTGATTTTAGGGCGGCAGCTCTTTTAGCGCATGAAAAGTTTAGCTCGCAAATCACGCAAAGTTGCGATTTTAATAGTGTTTTAGAACAAATAAAAGGATAAAAATGCTTCAAGCATATAAAATCTTAGCCAAGCAAGAAGGCATCTCAAACAATGAAGCAAAGGCTTTAATCGATGCTGGCGTAGTAAGCGCAAAGGGCGAAAAAATCGTCATCGCTAGGGCTTTGATGAGCGAGAAAACTGAGTTTAAGCTAATCCGCATTGAAAAACCAAAGATAATTTATGAAGATAATAATATAATCGCTCTAAATAAACCAGCATTTGCTGTGAGCGAAAAAATCGCAGAAAATCTAGCAAAAAGTGATAAAAATATCACGCTTTTAAACCGCCTTGATAAAGAGACAAGCGGAGTGCTACTGCTAGCTAAAAATGAAGAGTTTAGAGCTAAGGCGGTTTCTCAGTTTAAAGCATGTAGGGTTAAAAAGACTTATTATGCTATTTTAGTTGGAATTTTGGCTGAGGATTTAGATATTGATTTACCACTTTCTACCATAAAAGGCAAGAGTGGGGCGTTTAGTAAAATCGATTTAAAAAATGGCAAAACAGCCATCACTCACACCAGACCCCTACTGTGCGAGGGCAAAAAAACCCTAGCAAAAATCGAGATTGAAACTGGTAGAACTCATCAAATAAGAGTTCACCTAGCCCACGCAGGACATGGCGTATATGGAGATAGCAAATACGCTAAAAGCACGGCAAAAAGAGTGTTTTTACACTCTTATGAGACTGAGATTTTGGGGCTTAAATTTCGCGCAGCACTTACAAAAGACTTTGGGGCGATTTTTGACCTGCCAAGCGAACTAACAAAGTAAAAATTTATTTATATTATTAAATTTTAATTCATAAATTTTTGATAATGTTAATAAATTTAAACTTTAATCAATGAGGTCTTGGTGGAAACTTTTTTAGCATTAGTTGGTTTTGTAGGTCTTATAGCAATAGTTATTTTATTGCTTTTAGATAAAACTACACCACAAGTTACTTTTATATTAGTATCTTCTTTTGTTGGTTTTGGACTTGTTTTGTTAGAAAATTTTGGCTTGCCTATTGGTGCCACTTTGGGCGTAAAAGATGGTGTTTTTAGCATAAAAGCCTTAGCCGGTTTTATAAAAGGCGGTGTATCTAGTGTGCTTGAAACTACCGCTCTTTTTATATTTTCTATTTTATTTTTTACTATTTTAAGTGCTACTGGATTTTTTGATAAAATAATAAATGCTTTGATAAAAAAGAGTGGAAACAATGTGTATGCTGTAATGTTTTTAACAGTGCTTGTAGCAGTAATAGCTCACCTTGATGGCTCAGGCGCATCCTCATTTTTAATAGCTATACCTGCTTTATTGCCAGTTTATGAAAGACTTGGAATAAGAAAAACTACTTTAATGCTTATTCTAGCAGCTTCTATGGGTATTATGAATTTACTTCCTTGGGGCGGACCTACACTTAGAGTTGCTTCAATTACACAAGTTGATGTAAATACTCTTTGGTTTTCACTGATGCCTATGCAAATTCTAGGGCTTTTATTGGCTTTATGCTTGGCATTGTATATGGGTTATGTAGAAAAAAAATTAGGGGCTGGATCTTTGGTTGATTTGCATGGTGAAAGTGCATTTGCTCATATACAAGATCAAACAAATCATCTAAAAAGAGAATCTAAATTTTATATAAATTTAGTTTTATTGCTTGGTGTAATTTCTCTTTTATTTTTTAGTAAATTACCTATATATTTTTCTTTTATGCTTGGTAGTTCTTTGGCGCTCGTGGTAAATTATAAAGATTTAAGTATTCAAAATGAAGTGGTAAAAGATGCAGCCATCGCTTCTATGATGATGGCTACTACATTACTTGCTGCTGGAATCTTAATAGGAATTTTTGATAAAACTGGCATTATGAAGCTTATGGCTAGCTTGATATTAAATTTTATACCAGATTCTCTTGGTGTATATTTACCTATTTTTATAGGATTGTTAGCCGTTCCTATGGCGTTAATATTTTGTACAGATTCATATTTTTATGGTATTTTGCCTATTGTAGCTAGCGTTGGCTCAGCATTTGGTATAGATGCTTTAAGTCTTGGTATAGTAATGATAGTATGTAGAAATTGTGCTGCTTTTATAAGCCCTGTTGTACCTGCTGCACTACTTGGATGTGGTCTTAGCGGTGTTGGCATAAAAGAACATATAAAAACTTCATTTTTTTGGCTTTGGGGGATTAGTATTATTTGTTTGTTTGCTGGTATTTTTTTAGGCATTATTAAATTTTAGTTAATATAAAAATAAAGAGAAAAATATGGAAAAATATGGAAAAATCACAAATAAATCGCTATAAAACTAGACAAATAAATGTAGGTGGCGTAAAAATCGGAGGCAATGCTAAAATCAGTGTCCAAAGCATGACTTTTAGCAAAACCAGAGAGACCCAAGCAACGCTAGAACAGATTAACAGGCTATATTTTGCTGGTGCTGATATTGTGCGTTGTGCTGTTTTTAATAAAGAAGATATTGAAGGGCTAAGGCAGATAAAAAAGCAAAGCCCACTGCCAATTGTCGCTGATATTCACTTTAACTTCACTTACGCAGTAGAGGTGGCAAAGTTTGTAGATGCTGTGCGAATAAATCCTGGAAATATCGGCGGAAAAGACCATATAAAAGCCGTGGTGGATGCTTGTGGCGCAAGAAATTTGCCTATACGCATAGGCGTAAACTCTGGCAGTCTAGAAGCACAGTTTGAAAAGGCTCACGGCCGCACGCCAAAAGCTATGGTTGAAAGTGCGCTATATAATATCAGCTTGCTTGAAGACTTAGGCTTTAAAGACATCGCAGTTAGCCTAAAAGCTAGCGATGTGCCTACTACGATGGCTGCATATAGGGCTCTTAGACCGCTGTGTGAGTATCCTTTTCATCTAGGTGTGACTGAGGCTGGCACTAGCTTTCATGCTAGTATAAAAAGCGCAATGGCACTTGGCGGACTGCTGCTTGAGGGCATCGGCGATACGATGAGAGTAAGCATTACTGGCGAGCTAGAAGAAGAGATAAAGGTAGCAAAAGCGATTTTACAAGACAGCGGCGTGCAGCCAAGTGGTGTAAATATCATCTCATGTCCTACTTGTGGCAGGCTTCAAAGCGACCTAGTAGCAGCGATAAAGCAGGTTGAAGCAGCCTGCGCAGGTATCACAAAGCCTCTAAATATAAGCGTTATGGGTTGCATTGTAAATGCTCTTGGCGAGGCAAAGGGGGCTGATTTAGCAATAGCTTTTGGCAAGGGAAATGGTATGATAATTAAGCAAGGAGAGGTCATCGCTAGACTAAAAGAAGATGAGCTTGTGCCACGCTTTTTAGCCGAGCTAAAAGCGATGAGCGGCGAGTAGGGCGAGCTTTTGAGCGCTAAATCTAGAATTCCTAAATCTAGAATTTCTAAATCTAGAATTTCTAAATCTAGAATTCCTAATCTAGAATTTCTAAAAAAGAATAGGAATTCTAGATTTTTTAAGTTTTTAAAGGGCAGAAAATGAACGAGACTTTATATTCACTAGATTTTGAATCATCAGTTTTGGGTGCGATTTTGTTTAATCCTTTGGTGCTTGCTGATGTGGCTGAGATTATCAGCAAGGATGATTTTTACTCAAGAGATAATTCACAAATCTTTAAGGCGATGAGCGATTTGGCTAGCAAAGGCGAGCCGATCGATGATAAGTTTATCACAAAAGAACTAGGCGTAGGGGTGGCGCAAAATGCTCTAAATGACGCTCTTTCAAGCTCTGGTGTGATCGATGTCATCAAATACGCAAGGCATTTAAAAGAACTAGCCGCCAAGCGCAGACTGCTAGCAGTGGCTCAAAGCGTGCCACAAATCATCAGCGAAAAGCCGCTAAATGACGCACTAGATGAGCTTAGCGCAAAACTATATGCAATTAGCGGTGGGGAGAAAAACACTAACTGCAAAACAGCCCTAGAAGCAGCCAAATCAGCAGCAGCTGAGATTTTACGCAGGAAGGCTGAGGGCACTGGACTGCTTGGCATCAGCACTGGTTTTGGTGAGCTAGACCGCTACACAAATGGGCTAAAAAAGGGCGATTTTGTCATCATTGCCGCTCGCCCTGGTATGGGAAAGACGACTTTTGCTTTAAATATAGTAGAAAAAGTGCTTGATAATGGCATAGGTGCTGTGTTTTTTAGCCTTGAGATGCCTAGCGAACAGCTGATGTTTAGGATGTTTAGCTCGCTAACAAGCGTGGAGTTTGGCAAAATCTTAAAAGGTGTGAGCCTAAGCGATGAGGATATAGAGAGCATTCAAGACGCTTGTGAAAAGATAGGAAGCTATGATTTTTACATCTACGATAGTGGCGATGTAACCGTCCACAAAGTCCGCACAGAACTGCGCAAACTAAAAGAGAAAAATCCAAATATAGGGCTTTGCGTGATTGATTATATCGGTCTTATGACAAACTCTAGCAATTTTGCCGAACGCCACCTTCAAATCGCTGAAATCTCACGCCAGCTAAAACTGCTTGCCCGTGAGCTTGAAATACCGATAATTGCGCTCTCACAGCTAAACCGCAGTTTAGAAAGCCGCGCAAACAAACGCCCGCAGCTAAGCGATCTAAGAGAATCAGGCGCAATCGAACAAGATGCTGATATGATACTTTTTGTTTACCGCAGCGACTACTATAAAGAACAAGAAGCCAAAGAACAAGAAGCCAAAGGCGCAAGCGTGGGCAAGGCAGTAGAGGCTGGCTTTCGCGTACAAAGCATAGAGGACGCTGAGATAATCATCGGCAAAAACCGCAATGGTCCAACTGGGACTATAAAAATGCGCTTTGATAAAAACTACAGTCGCTTTGTGGGCATAGAGTATGAACCAAGTAACGACGCCCAGGTCATCGAACTAAGCGATGAGAGCTAAAAATATTTACAAACAATGCGATGAGAGCTAAAAATATTTACAAACAATTGCCAAGCCCAGATCATCGAACTAAGCGATGAGAGCTAAAAATATTTACAAACAATGTAACGACACTCAGATCATCGAACTAAGCGATGAGAACTAAAAATATCTACAAACAATCGCCAAAAGAATAGGGCGGTTTTCTTTTAGCGTGTTTTTTATTTTAGAGCGGTTTTTTCTTTTAGCTATGAATTCTAGAATTCCCTAGCCTTTTTTATTTCATATTTTTTGGCTTAATGGTAAAAAAGTGGGTCTGAAATACCACTTATTGCTTTTATTTTTCTTCATTTTTTATTAGAAAATAATGTGAAATAAATTTCATTCTATTTGTTAATTTTAATCACTATGAACTCTAAGAGCCGTCTTTAAACGAGTAAATTCGCTCTGGCAAGCTATTATTTGTTTTTGGCAGATTCTCTACGCTCTCGTAAGTAAAAAGCTATGATAAATTTCGCTTAAAAGTGCGGTACGCAGAGCGCACTTTAGCGTGTGTATACCGCCATTTGCCGTTCTCATCTATGCTTTTTCGTTTAAAAAATCTTTGTGCTTTTCTTGCCACTTAGAAAGCTCTGCCTTAAAATCACTGCTGCCAAGCTTGCAAAGCTCTTTGCTAAGTGCTCAGCTCCAGCGATGCTTTTAGGTCTCCTAGTTAGCTTTTTCACGGCTCTTTGAATATGAAATTGCTAGATTTGAAAGGGTATTGGCAAGATTATTTTAGCCAGACAATCCATTACTCACCACGCCTTTAAGCATATTTTTTATTTTACTTTTTTGGGGTTAGGGGGTATTTTTTGTCTCTTTGTTTTTAAGTAAAATATACAAAATCATACAAATAATTCTGCGTTAAATATATCATAAAATAATACATACAATCTGCATAAAATAAGAGTTAAATTTTTAGCTAAATTATACTTTTTATTTTGCGGTTAAGTCTCATCGCTCAAAAGGTAAAGTAAGTAAAAGATGAAATAATAAGCTTTCTACGATATAATAGCAGGGGCAAAAGTGCATATTTATAAAAGTTTGAAAATTATAGTTTTCAATATAAAATATAAAATACACCTAGCATTTTACCTTTTATATGATGAATTTTACGAAAATTGCTCATATTTTATTTAGTAGCAAAATTATAACTTTTTAGCACAAAGTTTTTGCTTTTCTTGCTTTTCAAGGAATTCTAGAATTCTTAATCTAGAATTCTAAAAGAAAATTCTTTAAACTAGAATTCTTAAATTCTCAAAGAGAATTCTTTAAACTAGAATTCTTATATCGGCGTCATTATTTTTTAGAAATTTACGCTAGGAATTCTATAACTAGAATTAGATATAAAAACTACGATTATGCTAGCTTATTTTGTTAAAGTGGATTTTAAAATATCATTTACTTGTTTAGTCTTTTTCGTAGATTACTTTGATATTTTTATCTTTTAGCTCATTTGCTGGGCTATCAAAAAACTTTCTAGCACAATCAATATTTACCTTTTCTCTCTGCCCTGCACTATCATCAAAGCCACTTCATCGTCATAGCCCTTTTTTGGCATCGTTTGTGGTGCTTTATCATTAATTGAGATAAATATCACTCCATCATCTTTTAGCAAGTCTCTTGCTAGTTTAAGGCGTGGATACATAAAGCACAGCCACACAGAGTGAGTTTTTGTGCCTTTAAACACGCTTTGCATTTCTTTTAGTATTTTGCTCTCTTCGCCACTCTGGCTAATGAGCCCACACGCCTTGGCAATAGTCTTTTTTTTTAAAGAAGCTAATTATAGCCTAAATTTATGTTTTTTTGAGATTTTTTGATAATAAAAAAGAATAGTAGAATTCTAGAATTCCCTTAGGAATTCTAGTGCTTTTAAAAAAGCTCTAAAAGCTTAATAAGTAAAGCCAAAATCAGCTCTAATGCTCTCTAGCCATTTATCAGTGCGAGCTTTCCAGTCAGCATCTGCTTTTACATCTAGGACAAGCCCAACAAACTTACCGTTTATAAAAGAAAGGCTGTTTTTATAAACATAGCCGCCATCATCGTATGCGCCAACTAGTTTTGCGCCACGGATATGTGGTAAGAACTCCACTAGTCCATCGCAAAATGTTTCAGCGTGATTTGCGGTGTCGCCAAGTCCAACAAGCGCTAGTGTTTTACCGCTAAAATCAGCTGCTTTTACTACATCAAGTTTGTTTTGAAAATCTTCTTGAAGCTCGCCTTTTTTGTGTGTGCTGGCTACGAAGATTAGCTTTTCGTGGCTAGCGATGAAGTTTTCTGTAAGCTCAGTTGCGTTGATGATATCAGCGCCAGTTTTGCTAGCGATGTAATCAGCTGCGTGTTTTGCTGCGCCAGCAGTTTCGTTTCTGCCAAAGTGGCTACCAAAAACTATACCGATTTGTGCCATTTTTTATCCTTTTTTGTGAAATATAGCTGTGATTCTAGCTAAATGAGATAAACAAAGTTTTAATTACGCAAAATTTGCGCTAGAAATTCTAGATTTGTAGAGATTTTCTAGGAATTCTAGATTAGAAATTCTAGATTAGAAATTCTAGAATTCCCTAAACTTGCGCCCTAGCCTGCGCCGCAGTTGTTATGTCTTCTTCAAGCTCGTAAAATCTAAAAGTCGCTCCGTGCTGAATGCTGCCATCAAGGATATCGCCGCCTTGGCGGTTTTTGTAGTCGATGTTTGCGACCTCAAAACCATCTAGCGTGGCGCAAAAATCAATTAGCCTTTGTGGCGGCGTGCTCATCTTGGTAAAAAGAAAGCACCAGCCCTGCCCGCCGTGCCGCCCCACTCTGCCACGCAGCTGATGAAGGCTAGCAAGACCAAGTCGCTCAGCACCGACTACTACAATGCTGCTAAGGCGTGGTAGAGAAATCCCTACCTCAATAATCGTGGTTGAGAGTAAAATATTGCCGTTTTGGGCAAAATTCGCTACAATATTTTCTTTTTCCTTATCCTTGCCGTGCGTGGCATAAACGCCCTCAAAACGCGAAAACCAAAAGCTTTTGGCTTCTTCAAGGCTGGTGTAGTTGCTGCGCTCATTTGATGCGACTAGCGGATAGACGATAATGGTTTGTTTGCCCTGCTCTATTTGCGTGCGGATATGCTCTAAGAGTGCGTTAAAATCAGCGTTTTTGATGATTTTTGTCAAAATCTGCTTTTCAAAAGGCATTTGCTTTAAAAACGAGTAGCTAACAAAACGCGAGTTAATAAGCGCAAGAGTCCGTGGGATAGGCGTGGCGCTAAATTGTAAAAAATGCGCGCGAGCGTTTGCGCTGTGATTTTGCGACAAAATTTGCTCGTTGTTTTGCTCATCGTTTTGCTCGCCTTTTTGCTTAGGAATTCTAGAATTCCTAGCAAGGCTTCCCTTTTTATCCTCGCCTTGCGAGCTTAGAAGCTCAATTTTATGGCGTTGGGCAGAGCCAAAGCGGTGTTGTTCGTCTATCATTATAACAGCGCATTTTGGCAGTTTTTGATACAATAGCACATGCGTGCCGATGATAAGCGTGGCGTTAGAAAAATCTACTTTTTTATCCCCACTTTGGACTAGCAAAATAGAAAAATCACTTGGTAGCAGTCTTTTTGCCTCGGTGTAGAGTTGCCTAGCTAAAATGCTAGTTGGAGCCATGATAATGCTCTTTTTTGGCGCAGCAAGTAGCGCAGTAGCAAACATCACAAGGCTTTTGCCGCTGCCTACATCCCCCATTATCACACGACGCTTGGCTTGGTCGCTTTTTAGATCATTTTTGATATCATCTATAGCTTTTAGCTGGTCGCCAGTTGGCACAAAAGGTAGGCTTTTTAGCCAATCGCTGATGTCATTTGGGCTGATTTTTTGCGCTGAGAAAATTGTCTTTTTAGAACTTAGTTTGCGGATATGATTGTAGATTTCAGTAAATTTTAAGATATTTAAAACTTCTTTATTATTTGGCAAATTATCAAGCAATTCTTTTGCGTTTTTATCATTTGCGTTTAGGGCTAAAAGTGTGTTTATTTCATTATCATTGAGCCCACAAAGTGATAGATTTTTAGCATTTAAATACTTTGCTTTTAGCTCTAGAATTCTCTCATCTTTTAAGTCAAGCTTAAAATAAGCTTTAATTCCACTTAGCTCTTTTAGAATTTTTGGGTTTTGAAAGCTAAGAAAACCGCCGTATTCGCCAAGCTTGCCATGTAAAATCAGCTCTTTTCCACTTTTAAACACACCGTAGTGCCACCTGCTAGCATTAAAAATAGCGATTTTTATATAAGCATTCCAAAGTGGAGCAAAAGCTGTGATTTGCAGTGTTCTAGCTGCTGTGTGCTGGCTTTGTATATTCACAGCTACATTACACATTTGCCCTACTCTAGGCTCGTCAGTGCAGCTAAAATCCTCAAAACTAACAGGCAAAAGCAAGGCTAAATCAAGCAAGCTAGATACGCCCACAAGGCGCAAATCACTGCTATCAGCTGCCTCAAAGCTAGCCATGAATCACCGCAAAAGAAAGCGAGCAAATCTCAGTATGAGCTGCGATAAAGGCGTTTAGCTCTTTTAGCGAGAGTGCTTTTATGCTCTCTAAGTCCCTATCTGTATGACCTAGCTTGTAACCCATGTAATGCTCATGCTGGGCTATGTCAAGACGCTTAAATAGCGTCTCTTTTGCTAGAGCTTCACTGCCTAGCAAGAAGTTTTTTGCGCTCTCTAGCTCAGCTTTTTTGATTCCCTGGCTAGTAAAATCAAAAAATATCTTTTTTACTAGCTCTATAGCTTCGTCTTTGTTTTCGTTTTTGGTCTGTAAATAGCCAAAAACTCCGCTTTTATAAAGGCTAAAAGTATTTTTAGCATAAGCACTATATGCTAGCCCTCGTTTTACACGGATTTCTTCCATAAGCCTAGAGCCAAAGCCACTTGAGCCTAGGATAAAGGTAGCCACCTTAGCTTTACAATGCTTATCACCAGCCACATAAAAAGGTGCAGCAAAATATATATAGGCTTGCTCGCTTGGCATTTTTAGCTCTCTGTAAAGATCGCTTTGTATATAAGCATTGCCAAAGTGTTTTTGCTCGCCACGATTAGCAAAATCTAGTTTTAGCTCTTGTGCTTTTGCGTTTCCGCCAAGGACGATAAAGAGATTTTCTAAAATTAAGTTTTCTTTAAAAAAGCTCACAACATCGCTTAGCTCAATCTTTGCTAAGCTTTCTTCATCGCCGTGCTTTGAAAAGCTAAAAGGATGATTTTCAAAAATTAGCTTATTTAGCATGAGTTTTGCTTGATGGTCTAGGTTACTTTTGCTTGCGCTGATGTAGCCAAGAGTCTTTGTCTTTACAAGCTCAAAACACTCAGGCTCAAACTTTGGAGCCGATAAAAGCTCATTTAGCATATTTAAAGCATATGCAAAATGCTCTTTAAGACACAAAAGCGAAATGCTAAAGCTCTCAGCCCCTGTTTGGGCCAAGAGTTCAATGCCTTTTATCTCAAGCTTTTTACAAAAATCAGCATCACCTTTTGCGCCCTCTTCTAGCACTCTTGCTAGCAAATACGCAGTCCCTGGGATTTTACACGCTATTTTACCTGCATTTTTAAAAACAAGACGCAGGCTAACAAGCCCTAAGCTCTCATCAAGCTCATAAACAAGCGGAACTTTATATCCGCAAATCTCTGTGCTAAGTAATTTCATTAGTCCTCTAGCTCAGCGTGGAATTTATCCTCATTAAAGCTCTTGCCAAGATATTTACAAATCTCTATCGCATCGCGTTTTGCGTTGCCTAAACAGCTTGTAGCACCTGGACTTGGAGTCATGTTAAAGATTGCGCCAGGACATTCGTTTATACTAGCCTCGCCAAGAAGTAGTTTTTTCTGGATTTTATCTACTACTTGAGGGCGAACGCCACCAAAGCCACTAGCGTATCTTAATTCATCTGGTTGTATGCTAGGCACTATTTTGCGAACATCTTTTATAAAAGCGCTTTTGTTAATGAGTGGAATTTCAAACAAGAAATTGCGCAAGATATAGTTACGGATATCGCTGTCTTTTAGCAGGTCAAATGCAGCTGAGATAACCCTTGAATCTAAGCGCAAGGTCTTAAAAAACTCCCAAAATGTAACCACATGTCCGTGATAACGCTCAAGCTGAGGGATAACAAGCGCTGTTGGGCCAAAACGAGTGCACCAGCCCTCAGCCAAATCTGGATCTCCATGAAGTGCGGCAAATGGTAGTTTTGGATTTTGAACCATATAAACTTTACCATTTAGCAGTTTTTGCTTTGTCATATAAAAACTTCCAGCTACTGGAAAGCATGATTTTTCTAGACCATAGCCCATTTGATGAGCAAGGTAAAGTGAGTGCGCACCAGCATCTACTAGCACAAAATCAGCACTTAGGCTAAGGTTATTTTTGGTTGTTATATAGAACTTTCCGCCTACATTTGCGATTTTTGTTACTTGGCTGTTTAGATACACATCGCAGGTTTTGCCTTCTTCTGCTTTTGCGTTATTTGCAAAGCTGTTTGAAAACGCACCAAAATCAACCGTAGTATATTGACCGCCTCTTGAGCCCATACCTACTACATTTTCTGGGCGTTCTTTGCCATCTTTATCAAAGATGATTTTTGGCTCTATTTGCTTTAGCGTTTCTTTATCAAAGAATTCTAGATAAGGATAAAGAGTTTTAAACTCTTCATATCTAGCTTTGATTTTTTCACATTCTTCATCGCCTACGCCTATTGCCATTTTTTGACCAGCGAACATGTGTTTTTCATTTAGAGCGTATTGAAGGCCGTATTTTGAAATCATATTTGCTTTTTTGCTTACTACCGCTGCTTTCTCGTAAGTGTAGTTTGTCTCTATATCACCGCAGTGGATGGTTTGAGAGTTTGCGGTGCATTTTGAGTTTAGGGTTGAGAGACCCTCGTATTTCTCCACTATCGCAATAGACTTGATATCTGTGTAGCGTGCGAGCACATATGCTGCTGCTGAGCCACTGACACCGCCACCTATGATGACGACTTCGTAATGATTTTCTTTCATTTTTCCCCTTTTTTAAGTTTAGTTTTTTAAAAAATTCCATAAGAATTCAAAAATTCCTATGGAATTTTTTAAGCTTTTAGTGAATTTTAAAATAAATTCATTTAACTACTATTAAATAAGCCTAGGAATTCTAGAATTCCTTGCTAAAAATTCTAGAATTCCTAGCTATTGCTTTGTTCTGCTTGTTTGCTTTGTTCTGCTACGCCAGTAGCGAAGTTTGCTACGGTTTTATCCCACATTAGTTTGTATTTGCGCTTCATAAACTCCACTTCATCTTGGGCGATTTTTAGCTGATTATTTAGTGTTTCTACTGTTTTTCTATCTTCATCGTAAAGCTCTTGCATTGAGTAAAGTGCTTCTTTTAGAAATTTATTTTCATTTTTTAGAGCTTCAAGCGTTTCATCCTTGGCATCTAGGACTTTTTCATGCAGGTTTAGTATCGTGCCTATCGTTTTTTCTATAAAGCTCGCACCGGCTAAAATAGAGTTATTTTGTTCTGGGGATTTTTCTACATTAGTGCTTTTTGCTCCACTTGCTATGATGCTATTTTCATCAGCTTCTATGTAGATTTTGCCATCTTCTTCTTTGCTGATTAAAGCCCCACGAGTGAGCATCTCATTTACAGTTTGGCGGTTTAGATGAACCAGCTTGCAAAACTCGCTGATTTCAAGGTAGGTTTTCACGCTTTTTCCTTTATTAAAACTTCGATTTTTTTGCTATCTTCTATTAAAGCTTCGCTTTGTTTTGCTCTATCATCTGCTAGTTTTGAGGCGATGCTTTCGTTATTTAGTGCTAGGATTTGCAAGGCTAGATAGGCTGCGTTTTTTGCCCCTGCTTTGCCGATGGCTACTGTGGCTACTGGAATTCCACCTGGCATTTGCACAGTTGAGTACAGCGCGTCTATTCCATCAATCGCACTTCCTGGCATAGGCACGCCGATAACTGGCTTTGTAGTCATCGCTGCTACTGCGCCTGCTAAGTGTGCTGCCATACCAGCCATACAGATAAAGATCTGCGCTCCACGCTCGCTAGCGTCTTTTACATACTCGTGTGTGCGCTCTGGACTGCGGTGGGCTGAGCTGATGATTAGCTCAAAAGGCACATCAAAGTTACTTAGAATTTTAGAGCATTCATTTGCGATTTCATAGTCACTTTTTGAGCCGATTATTATGCTTACAAACTTCATTTTTCATCCTTATTTTCAGTTTTTGAGCGTAAAAAGCTAAAAGGTGGAGTTCCAGCAGGCAAGCAAATATCATTTACATTGCCACTATGAACGCTTTCAAAAGCCTTGCCAGTAGGGCTGATTAGCTTTTTAAACTCTACAAAAGTTTTACCCTCTTTTTGATAAACTCGCCCTATTTCATCCTCGCCTAGGCTGATTTTTTCATTTACTGGGCTTAGTAGCTCGTAGGCTTTATTTTTAAAAACCTGCCCTTTGGCTTTAAAAGTTTTGCCATCTTCGCTAAAAGCATCCACCTGCGCCCAGCCTTCGCTAATGCTAGTTTGTAGGTTTTGTGAGTCACTTTTTTCAAAAGGTCGTGAAATCAAGTAACCATCGCTAAAACCACGATTTTTTAGTGTATTTAGCTCATCAGCGTAGATTTTAGGATCAAAGCAGCCTGCCACGGCATCATCAATGGCCCTGCGATACGCCCCGGCTGTGCAAGCAGCGTAATACTCGCTTTTTGTGCGGCCTTCGATTTTTAGGCTATCAACGGCGCCACTTTCTATTATTTTAGCGATGTGGGCTGAGAGATTTAGATCTTTTGAGTTAAAAATATGTGTGCCGCTCTCATCTTCTTCAAGGCGAAATAAAGTATCGTTATTTTCGCCTTTTGCGTAAAGTTCGTATTTAAAGCGGCAGTCGTTAGCACAAGCCCCACGGTTTGAGCTTCTGCCCATTTGAACAGCGCTTATCAAACAGCGACCGCTGTAAGCAAAACACATAGAGCCGTGGATAAAAATCTCTATTTCAAGCTCTGGAATTCTCTCTTTTATATTTATCACATCTTTTAGGCTCATCTCGCGCGCTGCTACTATGCGAGTAGCGCCTAGGTCGTGATAGAACTTGGCGTCCAAATAATTCATTATATTTGCTTGAGTTGAGAGATGTATATCTACATGTGGGGCTAGCTCGCGCGCTATACTCATAACCCCAGGGGTTGCTATGATAAAGCCATCAGGGTTTAGCTCTCCCATGGCTTTTATATGTCGTTTTAGAGGTTCAATTTGTCCGTTAAATGGAAAACCATTTACAGTAGCGTAGAATTTTTTGCCCATTTTGTGTGTGTATTCAATGCCCTTAGCAAAGCTATCCATGTCAAATTCTTTGCCCGATCTAGCACGCAGTGAAAAACTACCCACACTAGCATAAACAGCATCTGCGCCGTATGCTAGAGCAATTTTAAGTTTAGTTAGGTTACCTGCTGGACTTAGTAATTCTGGTTTTCTCATTTTAAATTTTTTATAAATTAGATTAAAAATTTTGTGTTAAAAACTTAAAAAAACACTTTTTAGCTAAGTATGGTGCGTTAGATGTGCTAAAAGCTCACAAACACGAGCGCAGGCGCACTGATGGTGCGTCAAGCGAAGTGAGAAGTGAGATTTTAGCGCAGATAGCGTGTCAGACAAAGCTAAAAATTATTTTTTGCCTAGTGAGTTGATTAGCGCTTCTATATCATCATCACTCATCAGAGTATCTGCTTTATCGCCCTCTAAGTGAACAGCACTTGGAGTTCTAGATTTATCATCTATATTGCTCTCAAATAAGCTATTCATGTATTTAGAAAGAGCACGCATTACATTTATAACACGCTCTATTTTTTGGCGGTGGATATCTTGGTATTGCATCATATCCATGATATTCATTATATCATTTTGCCCATCTTGTAGCTTTGTTTCTATGTTCTCTAATGCCTCTAAGGCACTTTGGCATTTGTCTTTTTGCTCAGCAAAACTTGGGATATGAGAAAACTTTGCGCTAAGTTTTTCAAATATTTCTATATTTGAGTTTAGCGCATCTTTGATATCAGTAGTCTCTCCCTCAGCGTCCATTAGCAAGTTGTTAATAGAATCAAGCATGTCAAGTACTTGAGTGGCTTTTTCTTCGCTATCACGGGTTACATCGTCAAGCTGCTGAACCATTTTGTGATCAGCTGATGGTGGCGGTGGTGGCCAGTGCTTTTGTGCATCCACTCTATAGTCTTTTGGAAAGCCATCTTCATCTAGTTCTTCGCTAGCACTAAAAATTGGCTTTTCTTGCTTTGACTTTTCTTGCTCAGGCGCATCCTTGGTAGCATCATCAACTTCTGGCATATTATCAGCTTCTGCCATCAGTGTATCTAGTTCTTCTTGTGTCATTGTTTGCCTTCAAATTTTAAAAATCTGCGCATTTTAGCGAAATTTAGCATAAATAAAGCTTTAAAACTAAAATTTATTTTTAAAAATTCTCAAAATATTTTGCTATATCTTTAGATTTTTTGTTTAGAGCTAGCATTAGCAAAACTTTTGCCTTAGCTGGGCTTAGATGATTTGCGTTTATAAAGCCGTATTTTTTGTCATTTACTTCTTTTGAAGTGATTTTTGACATAGCCACCCTAGAGCTACGAACTACTGGAATTTTAAGCTTAGAAAAAAACTTTATCGCAGATTTTGGTAGAGTTCCTGAGCCCATGCCAGCAAGCACCACGCCTTTTAGGCTTTTTAGATTATAAAGACTAGGATAAAACTGCCCATCAGCGTATATCACAGCCACTTTTGGCAAGGCTTTTGGTAAAGAAAAAGGCTTAAAATCTAGAATTCCTATATCAAAAGCCAAACTTTGGCAAAATGCATCCTTGCCCCAGCTTTTAAACTTTATTAGCTTTTTAGGTTCTAAAAGCTCGCCATTCATCGCTACTCTCACGCTTTTTATATCGCTTTTTAAAGCAGATTTTAAAGCGAATTCTAGATTAGCTGTTCCATCGTAGTTTTTATCATTTGGCGGATACATCGCAGCTATTAAAATCACGCCTATTTTAATCTCTTTTAAAAGGCTTAGAAAAAAAGCACTCTCTTCTAGAGTGTCGCTACCGTGAGTGATGATGATAAAATCATACTTTTTGCTAGCTTTTATCGCCTCTTTGCCAAGGCGAAGTAAATGCGCATTATCCATATCTTGTGAGCCTATGCTAAAAGGCGTGATAATATCCAAGCAAAAATCAGCAAAAACAAAATGATCTTTTTTGCTCTTTTTAATTTCAGGCTTAAACTGCTCTAAAATAGAGCCAAAAACATCTAAAAATCCAAGCCCGCCAGCCTCATAGCCGTTTTTATCTCCGTTTTTATCGCCCTTAGCTAAAATAGTGCCACCTGTATTTAAAATACATATTTTTTTACGCATTATTTTGCTCATTATTTTCCTTAGAATTTTCATTAGAGTTTTGCGCTAAAAGCTCTGCTCTTTCTACATTATCCCCTAAAACTATCTCATCTTCATCATCGAACTTAGCAGTATCTAGCTCTTTTGTAGTTTTTGCGCCAAGGAATTTTAGATCATTTACTCTTTTACTAAGGTTTCCTTTTCCCTCATTTAGCACAGATTTTGCCTCGTCAAAATGCTTAGAAATACCTGCTATATCACGACCAATAGTTTCAAATTTGTTTATAAAAGTAAAGAGTTTGTCATATATCCCGCCAGCTGCTTGAAAGATTTTTTTGGTATTTGCATCTATTTTTAGATTTTGCCAGCACATATAGACGGTGCGAAGTGCCATAAGCAAGGTTAGTGGCGTGGTTAAAAATATACCTTTTTCATAGGCATATTGATATAGTTTTTCATCGCCACCAAGCCCTGCGTAGAGCATATTTTCATTTGGGATAAACATAAATACATACTCATAAGCTTGGTTATATTTTTGATAATCTTTTGAGCTAAGATTATCAATGTGCGAGCGCAAATCTTTTACCAGCTCTTTTTGAGCCGATTTTGCGCTCTCATCATCGCTTGCGTTAGCGAATTCTAGATAGTGAATTAGTGAGCATTTAGCATCAATTACTACTTTTTTACCATTGCCAAAATCCACCACCGCATCAAGGTAGCGTCTATTTCCCTCGCTATCATCAAATAGCACTTGTTTTTGATAGTTTTGATTTAGCACTAGGCCGCTGTTTTCTAGCACCAAATCCAGCTGAGACTCACCCCAGTTTCCTGCGATTTTTTTATTTGCTTTTAGTGCCGTGGCTAGCTCGTTTGCTTGCTTGCCAAGCTCACTACTCATAGCACGCAAGCCCTCAAAGTTTTCTCTAAAGCTCGTAGTAAGCTTTAGATTTTCGCTCATATACTTTGCTATTTCATCACGCAAAGGCTTTATTTGCCCCTCTAGTGCTTTGCTTACAAGCTCGTTTGAGCTTTTTGCGATTTTTTCATTATTTATGTTTAAAAGCTCTGCTTTTGCAGTATCAACCGTGCTTTTAAAGTGTTTTTCTAAACGCTCGTTTAGCTCGCTAAGTTCTTTTTTGTGTCTTTCTTCTGCGCTAGCAGACACGCTTTTTTCATGCTCTAGCTCTACTTTTAAAGCGATATTTTGATGCTCAAAAAACTCTTTTTCCTTGCGAAGCTTTTTTTCTTTGCTACTAAGTGCTAAAAAACTAAGCAAAATCGCCCCAAAAGCCGAAGTAGCAACAAAAGCAATGCCTACAATTATCCAAAAAACATTATCCATAAAGCCCCCTTAAAACTCAATATACTCCCTAATCTCCTCACGCTCAAGCTGTAAGCTAGGCGCTGTCTTGCTAAAAGTAATGAGATCCTCTGGCGTGTGAACCCAATCGGGCAGTTTTTTAAATCCGTGTAATAAAATCTGCCCAGCCGATATAGCATCGCTATAAGCTCTGTGGTGCGTGTTTTTAATCCCTAGCAGCTCTTTTAGCACATCTAGGCCGTAACGCTGGCTCTCAATCGTGCGCCTAGCAAGATCAACAGTACAAAGCCTGCGATTAAAAAGCGGTGGCTGTCCTAAGGAAACTAGCGAAGTGCTAATAAAGCCAAAATCAAAGCTTACATTATGCGCCACAAAAACCGCCTGACCCAAAAAGCGCCTAAACTCACATAGAGCATGCGCAAGACTAGGTGCGCCAATTAGCATTGCGCTAGTTATGCCAGTTAGTTCTGTGATGACAGGTGGGACTTGTGGGGCAAAAACTAGCGTAGAAAAATGCCCTATTTTCTCGCCACCTTTTAGCTTTATTGCGCCGATTTCTATGATTTGACCGCTGCGCATAGAGCCTGTGGTCTCGATATCGACCACACAAAACTCCTGCTCGCCTAAAAGCCGCTCTGCTGTAGCTAGTCCCACATGTCCCTCACGCTCAAAAAGCTCAAGTCCAAGCGCAAAAAAGTTTTCTATCTCACCCACATTAAAGCCATACTCACCAAGAGCCCTACCAGCAATCTGCACAAACACATCACGACTAAGCGGAGCTTTTTTTAAAATATCAATGAAATTAGCGAATTTATCTACTTTTTGTTTTTTTCTTACTTTTATCAATTTTTGTTCTTTATATATATTTTTAGCAATTTCAAATCTAGAATTCCTAGGAAAAAACTAGAATTCCTAGACAAAATCTAGAATTCCTAAGCTAGGAATTCTAGATTTTTATACTTTTAGCGCTTTTATGGCTGCTGCGTAGTCGTTTGAGCCAAAGACAAAAGACCCTGCCACAGCGATATCTACGCCTGCTATATCAAGCTCGGCTATATTTTGTCCGCTTACTCCGCCATCTACTTCTATTAGGCACTTTGCCCCGCTCTCATCTATCATCGCTCGCAAGGCAGCGATTTTTGCTAGGCTGCCCCTGATGAAGCTCTGTCCGCCAAAACCCGGATTTACACTCATCAAAAGCACCATATCAATCTCGCTTAAAATATATTCTAGCGTGCTTAAGCTAGTGTGCGGATTTAGCACCACAGCTGGGCTTACTCCAGCCTTGCGGATATGCTCAATTAGGCGCAATGGATGCGTGGCGCGCTCGATGTGAAAGCTAAGAAACTTTGGCTTAAAATCCAAAAAATAATCAACAAAAAAATCAACATTTTCTACCATAAGATGAATATCTAGCGGGACTTTGGCAGCTTTTTTGATAGCATTCATTACAGGTGCACCAAAAGTAAGGTTTGGCACAAAATGTCCATCCATAATATCTAAGTGCAAAAGATCCGCACCAGCCTCACAAACAGCAGCTATTTCATCATTTAACCTGCCAAAATCAGCCGAGAGCAAGCTAGGGGCTACATACATTTTCAAGCCTTTTTTTTGTAAAATTAAAGTCGCATTTTACTATTTGTTATCTAAATTTTGGCAAAATTACAGGAATTTTTAAGATAAAAATTGTATAGGAATTCTAGAATTCCTTGAACTATCAAAGGAGTAAATATGTCATCAAAACTTCAATCTCTGCTTTTTGCGCTTGTGCTAATAGCTAGTTTTTATTACTGGGGGGCGTATTTTGCTGCTACGATTTTAGCCCTTTCTTTTCTTATATTTTTTCACGAGCTTGGGCATTTTATCGTCGCAAAACTACTTGGTGTAGCGGTAAATGTATTTAGCGTGGGCTTTGGCGCACCTGTATTTGAGCGTAAGTTTGGCAGCACAAAATACCGCATAAGCGCAATCTGGCTAGGCGGATATGTCCAGCTAAAAGGCCAAGAAGACGCTCGCCCTGAGCTAAAAAACTACGATAAAGATAGCTATAACACACTTAGGCCGCTTGGGCGAATTGCTATACTTTTTGCTGGGCCTGCTTTTAATATAATTTTAGCATTTTTGCTTTATATTGCTGTGGGCGTGCTAGGCATAGAAAAACTAGCGCCAAATGTAGGACAAATCCTACCAAACTCGCCTGCTGCTAATATTCTAGAAAAAAGCGATAAAATCACTGCGATAAATGGCACCGCTATCACGCACTGGGATGAGATAAAGCCGCTTTTAAAAACCGAGCCTATGAGCGTAGAGATTTTGCGTGATGGGCAAAAACTAAACCTTAATCTAACGCCAAAAATTATGGAGAGCAAAAATATTTTTGGTGAGAGTGTGCTAACCCCTATGCTAGGAATAGGCGCAAGCGGTGAGCTAGTAACCTTATATTTTAGTGGGTTTGAGCTTCTTAGCTTTGCCCTTGATGAGACTATAAAGGCTAGCAAGCTTATCTATCAAAGCTTAGAAAAGCTCGTGCTTGGCATAGTGCCGATAAATCAGCTTGGAGGCATTGTCGCTATGGCTGATATCACGACAAAAGCAGCTGCGATTAGCCTTAGCACCTTGTTTATCATTACAGCTTTAATTTCGGTAAATCTTGGGATTTTAAATCTTTTGCCTTTGCCTGTGCTTGATGGTGGGCATATTGTTTTTAATCTTTATGAGATGATTTTTAGAAGGCCCGTTGGAGAAAGGGTCTTTGTCGTGCTAAGCTATGGTAGTATGGCGCTGCTTTTTTCTCTCATGGCTTTTACTATCGCAAATGACATTTACAGACTAGCAGGCGGATATGAATAAAGCGGAGTTTGAGGCTTTTTTAGAGCAAATAGAAGGTGCTGGCGCAAAGCTAGTAGCAGTTAGTAAGAGCGTAGATATTGACGCTCTAAAAGAACTAGCTAGCTTTGGACAGCTAGATTTTGGCGAAAATAAAGTTCAACAATTAGAGCGAAAAATAGAGGGCTTAGCTAGGGTAAGTACTGATTACAGCAGACTTCGTTGGCATTTTATCGGCAGACTTCAAAGCAATAAAATAAACGCACTTTTAGCACTGCGTCCTGCTTTGTGGCAAAGCTGCCAGAGCGTGGATGCTGCACTAAGCGTAGAAAAGCGCCTTAGCTACGAGCTGCCCTGCTTAGTTCAAATCAACAGCGCAAATGAAAGCAGCAAACAAGGCGCAAGCTTAAATGAGGCGGTGGATATTTACCATGAGATTTGCGAGCGTTGCAAGCATTTAAAGCCTGTTGGAGTGATGAGTATAGGTGCTAATAATAGCGATGAAAGCGTGATAGCAAAAAGCTTTGAGGATACTTACAAGGTCTTTGAGAGCCTACAAAAGCACGGCGCAAAAATCTGCTCAATGGGTATGAGTGATGACTGGCGTATTGCGCTAAAATGTGGCTCAAATATGCTGCGCCTTGGCCGCATACTTTGGTAGGAATTCTAGAATTCCCTAGAAATTTGCTCTAGAATTCCCTAATCTATTTTATATAATATAAGTTCTTTAATCTTTAATTCACCTTTTCCATTATAAAAACTTCTTATTTCAACTTCTGCTTTTTCTTTTATCTCAAACTCTGCGCTAAGTGTTTTAAACTCTGAGTTTGTCCCCAGTAAATCACCTTTTGATATAACTGAATGCTTATTTTTAACAACTAAATTTATATCCCAAAAATCAGATATTTCATCCAGATTTAAAGAACTAGAATATATCAAATCAAACTTATATTTTCCAGCAGGTATTTCTTTGTATGGACCAAATGATAAAAAGCCAGTTTTATTATCACTGATTATTACATTATCTAAGACTTTTCCTATATTATTTTTTAGTCCGGTATTTATATCAAAATGAACTATTTTTTTAGCTAGTAATTCATCTAAATATAAACCATTTTTATAGTATAAAATTTCGCTGTTTGCTTCCTTACATTCTATTATTTCATCTGGCTTGCCGTTTATTGATATGATTTTTTGTTTATCTATAAAAGACCAGTCATATACTGGTTTATTATTTATAATAATAAAATCATATTTATCTTTAAAAAAAGCATTTGATGTCACATATTTAAGATTTTGCAAATCCGCTCTTATTATCTGCGCCATAGGTATATCCGAGAGCATATAAACAAGCTTAGCTTGCCAGTACTCACTGACACCATTTTCTACTAAATGAGTCTTCTTAAACTGATCTACGCAAATCGATAGTGGTGTTTTATAATTAAAATCTATCGCTTTAAAAGATGAATAATTAGGCAAAAATAAAATACATATATAAGATAAAAATCTAAAAAGTTTATTAAACTTGGAGAAAAACACTATACTAAATAAAACTAAACAAATTCCAAAAATAGTGGTAAAATATCTATCAGTAGCTGGCAGCTCAAAATGTGATAGAGAAACTAGCACAGTAGCCACTAAAGATATGAGACAAAATAAAAAATAAAATAAATAATGAGCCCTAAGCCTAAGGACTTTAAATAGCAATGCCAAAATGGCATAAACACAAACTCCTAGTATAACAATAGAAATAAGCTTATTTTCTTTCCAATATTTGTCCAAAAATATAATATTATTTTTAAAAGCTATACTAGTAAACTCCATTTTATACTCAGTATTATGTAATACTATAATATTATATAGCAAAGCCCCTAAGATGTAACAAACCAAGCAAACAAAAAATAGAAAAAATAATTTTTTAAAATCTATAATATCTAATGATTTTAAAATAAGACAAACGCAAATAACCGGCAAAATAAAATGTAAAGTAAAAATATTATCACTAGCTTTTAGTAAGGCGCCCAAAATAATAGAAAAAAACATATATTTAAAGCTAATTTTCTCGCTTTTTATCATTTTTATGATCATCCATAGCCACCATATCCCAAAAGTAAACTCTCCAAAATGAAAAGACTGAGTAAAACTTAAAATGTATATAAAATTATAAGAGTAAAAAAGCAATATGACAAAAGCTATTAAAGCAACAAAAAGAGCATTTTTACCAAATTCTTTACTTAGAAAATATATGCCAAAAAATAATATTATTTGCTGGGTAAGAGCAAAAACACCCATAATCACATAAAAATTAGAAAATATAAAGGATAGTGCTACAAACAAAACCATATCTGGAAAAATATATGGTGCTGCCGATAAATACCAATCACTATATCTGCCACTTTCCAAAAATAAGTTTTTAAATAGTGCTGGCAATGTAAGCATATCCGAGTTAATAAAATTGATAATAATAGGTGGAATACCTTCATGGTATATATACCCTCTCCCAATAAAATTATAAAAATTAAAAAAGTTGTAAACTAATAATAAAGCAAAAATTCCAAATATCAAATAATATTCATTTTTTAAAATTCTCATTTTTTACCCCAAAAATCACTATTTTTTAAAAATCAAAAACTTAGAAAAAAAGTAATTTGCTATCACGACAAACACGCTTACTGCAAACTTTGCCCAAAAGCCCTCTATGCCAAAAAAACTAGTATCAAGCCCTAAATATATAAGCCCACTAGGCGCAAAAATCTCAAAGACACCACTTAACCCTCTAGCTAAAACAAAAAGATAAAACTCTTTTAAAAAATCTTTATAATCATGAGAGCCAAAAACAAAATGCTTATTCGTAAAAAAAGCAAAAAGTACCGCCACACACCACGAAACAGCATTTGCTAGTAAAACACCAACAATGCCAAAATAAACCAAAAAGCTATAAACTACAAAGTTTACAACCGTAGTAGCCCCACCTACTACTAGATACAAAAAGCCCTGAGATTTAATAAATTTCATCTATTATATAAGGTGGTCTACGCTTACTCTCCATATAAATACGACCTATATACTCGCCTAAAATCCCTATTCCCATAAGCTGTAAACCGCCAATAAATAGCATAATAACCACAAGCGAAGCATAACCAGGTAAATCTATGCCAACAATAAGTGTTCTTAAAATTAAAAAACTAGCATATATAAAAGCTAAAAAAGATACAGCAAATCCAATATAAGTCCAAATCCTAAGTGGCAATGTTCCAAAGCTAGTAATGCCTTGTAAGGCAAAGTTCCATAGTTTCCAGCCATTAAATTTAGAACTACCAGCAATTCTTGCTTGTTCCTCGTATTCAATAGTAATGCTTTTAAAACCAACCCAAGCAAAAATACCTTTCATAAAGCGTTGATTTTCAGGTAAAGCATTTATAGCATTTAAAACTTTTCTAGTAAAAAGACGAAAGTCACCTACATTTTGTGGGATTTCTATTTCTGAAATTTTATTGTTTAGTTTATAAAAAATTGATGAGCAAAAACGTTTTAGAGTACTCTCATCTTGCCTATTTGCTCTTTTGGCTAAAACCACATCATAGCCTTGCTTCCAAAATTCTACAAATCTGGGTATTAGACTGGCAGGGTGTTGTAAATCAGCATCAATAGGTATTATCGCCCCCCCCTAGCCACACTAAATCCTGCACTAAGAGCTGCTTCTTTTCCAAAATTTCTTGAGAGATTTACTATTTTTATGTCTAGATTAGATTTATTGCTGTAGATCTCTTTTTGCGCTTTCAGTAGCTCTAAAGTGTTATCCTTGCTACCATCATTTATAAAAACTAGTTCACAATTAAGCCCAAGATTATTTAAAACACCATTATCTCCTACCGTAGCAGAAAAAAATTTTTCTACAACCTCGCTTTCATTATAGCAAGGTACAATAATACTAATGTCTATATTCACTTTCGTCCTTTAAAGAGTGCGTTATATTAAAATTTTACTTTAACAAAACAAAAAAAATCTATATTTTTTTGATTATTTATATTAGGGAATTCTAGAATTCCTAAGATAAATCTAGAATTCTAAGATAAATCTAGAATTCTAAGATAAATCTAGAATTCTAAGATAAATCTAGAATTCCTAAGGTAAAAATACCCCCTAACCCCCAAAAAACTCTAAAAATTCTAGAATTCTAAGGTAAATCTAGAATTCCTAAGATAATTTTGCGCAAAACTTCTGCTTATTTTTGTAATGCAAATTTATTTTTATAGCGCAAAAAGCTTATAAAGCTGTCTTTAAAACTGCCATCAAAGTCAAAAAACATTATTAGATATGCTGCGGAGCGTCATTGCTAAATAGCACTAGATCACCTGCTTTTGTGTGCTCTGCCAAAGCTGCTACTAGCTCGCTTTTGTGTTTTAGCTCTACTACTTTTGCGTGTTTTAGCTCGCTTTTTAGCTCAGCTGCGTTTAGCGTACTTGTGATTATCACGGTCTCAAATACACCATCAGCCACCTTTGCTAGCTTAGCATTTATGCCTTTTTGTCCCTCTATTATACCAGGGGTTACTAGCACTTTTGAGCCATTATAAGTAGCGCATAGCCTATAGCTAGCACTCATACCTTCAAAATTACCATTAAAGCCATCATCAATGATGATTTTACCAGCATTATCCATGCGGTTTAGGCGGTGTTCTGCGTTTTTGATATGCTTTGATCTAGCATCTATTTGCGTAGCATTTAGACCAAGATAGCTAGCCATGAGAGCAGCTGCTGCGACATTTGCAGCATTAAACTCACCTAGCAGTTTTGGTATCTCAAAGCCAAAGTTATCCTTAGCGATTTTTAGCTCAAAGCTAAGCGCATCCAAGCTAGCTTTTACATTTTTTACATTTTTATCATAAATCACGCATTTTTCATCATCGCTTAGTCCTGTGCTAGAGTGAGCCACTATACGCTCTAGGCGCGCGCTTTGTAAGGCTTCTAGCTTTGTAGCACGAACAGCGTCTATGCTTTTAAAATACTCTATATGCGCATCGCCGATTTGACCGATGATCACACAATGCGGATTTAAAAGCTTAGCTATTTCAGCTATATCGCCTTTTGCTCTTGCGCCAGCTTCTGCGATGTAGATTTGAGTGTTATCAGCAAGATTATCGTTTATATCTGCTGCTAATCCCATGAGAGTATTTACAGAACGAGGCGAAGCGTAGGTTTTATAGCTTTCATCTAGCAGAGTTTTTAGATAGTTTTTGATGCTAGTTTTGCCATAGCTTGCGGTGATTAGCACGATTTTTAGATTTGGCATGGCACCTAGTTTTTCTTTTGCTTTTTGTATATATTTTTTGCCTAGTTTTTTTTCTATAAAGGCTGAAATATACACGCTAAGCACCACTGCTATAATTATAGCAGGGGCTAGCAAATACCACTTTTTGCCACCCCAAAAAAGACAAAGAATAGAAACAAAAGCTAAAAGTAAAAAATACCTAGTAGTTCTATCAGTTAGCACAAGCTTTGTAGCCATTTTCAATTGCCAGTAGACAATAAGCCCTGCGTAAGCAATAGCAATGATGAGTGAGAGCTTTGGCAGCAGCGCAAGCACTAGCACGAAAAGCACAAAAGGCGCAAGCGCAAAGTATAAATGCCACTTTGGCTTTGCGCAGTGAAACAAAGCACGCTCTACTCGGTAGCTATACCACTGCAACGAACAAATCGTATAAAACCCCAAAGTAACAGCAAAAATCCAGGCAGAAAAACCTATCATAGCTCACCTTTCATATTTAATTCTTTATCTATTTCTTCTTCGCTCTTGCCCTGAGCTATGCCATTTTGCATTTGTGCTATTAGAGCAGCTGTATTTGCTGCTATGCTCCCTCCGTGCGCGAGAAAAAAGAAATGATCCCCACTAAGTGGCTCAAATCTCACGCAGTTTCTAGCTATTTCTGAGATTTTTTTGCCACAGCTTAGTGGTGTGGTGCTATCTTCTGCGCCCCAAAAGATGAGAGTTCTAGATGGACAATTAGCAAAAACGCTAGTAAAATCTTCATTTACTACATTTTTTAGCGTCTCATACATAGTAGCACTCATGCCAGCTACATCCTTGCTAGCAAATATTCTCCACAAAAAGCCAAAGCCCATAGCCTTAAAGATCTTAAATAAGCGAATCTTAACCCTAGTGCTAAATTTCTTTTTGATAGGAATTCCAGCTGAGCTTAGCAAAACTAGCACTCTTGGCGCTAGCAAGGCTCCCACCTTACCGCCAAAGCTATGTCCCACCGCACAAAGCGGATGAGAGCCGATACTAGCTAAAAACTCACGGATAATGCCTGCGTATTGCTCTGTAACAAGTGCTTTTTCAATGCTACTAGCACCAAAGCCAGGTAAATCTACATAAATATGGCGAAAATCATCAAAATAAGAGCCAAAAGCCTTTTTCATCACTTCTTTTTTTGCACCCCAGCCGTGAAGAAAAAGTATCTCTTCTCCACGCCCTACAATCTCATAGCTGATACTATATTTAATGCCATTATAGCTTATTTCTCTACTTGCCATTTATATTTCTTCTTTTTTGCGCTGTTCGTAGATTTTTTTTAGTAATTCTTCGGCTTTATTTAGCCTTTCATACTCGCTCATACTTAGCATTACAGCTTCAAATTTATTGTTTTTTACGATAAAGGCTCTATTATTTTCGCCAGTGCTTACCTTACTAAGAACTTCGCTGAAATTACGCACCACTTGCGTTGCGGTGTAGATTTCATCCTTGCTAAAAGTCACAAATTTTCCTTATTTCATACAAAATTGCGTGAAATTATACGTATTTTTGTTTAAGCACTGATTAAAGGCTAGGGAATTCTAGAATTCCCAAGGCCTTTGCTAGCACTAAAACCCAGCAAAGCACAGCGATACTAATAGCGCAAAACACCCCAGCACTAGCACAGTCTTTTGCTTTGCCGGCTAATTCGTGATACTCAGGGCTTACTAAATCCACCACCGCTTCAATCCCAGAGTTTATCGCCTCAGCAAAAAATATAAAAATCATGCTAGCAATTAGCAAAATATGCTCTATCAAAGAACAAGGCACAAAAAGTGAAATAACAATAAGTGGCAAGCAAATAAAAAGCTCTATACGAAAGCTTTTTTCACTGCGCCACATAGCCAAAAAGCCTTGTAGGGCAAACTTTGTGTTATTATAGAAATGATACTGCGGCTTCAATGTATTGCCTTTTTTTAGCTAGTTATCTTTTTTAGCTCAAAGTTAGCTGATTTTTGCCTAGCAAAGTCCTCATACATCGCATTATAATCAGCCAAAATATTATCATCAAACTCAGTGCAATAAATATCATAAATCTCATCAAAATACGCTATACTATACCCTGTCCTAATAAAGCCCGTGCGAGTATAAAAGCCAGCCCTACGCACTCTAAGATCTAAATCATTAGCACCTATATAGGGCTTTTCAGCCTCTAAGACTACTGGCTTTTGGTATTTTTTTTGTAGATATTTTAGTATTTTTGCGCCATAACCTTTATTTCTTTTATCCTCACAAAGAGCAAAAAACGCTAGGTAAACAAAGCTACTTCGCAGCACCAAAGCACAAAAGCCTATAAACTCATCACCTATATCCACATCACTAGCGCAGCACCCCATGATATCATCACGCAAATCACTTTGATAAAAGGCTAAAAGCTCATGCTCACTTTTATACTCGCTAAAAGTAGTAGGAAAGAGCATTTCATGAGGTGGAAAAGCGGCATTTGCCAAGCTCCCACAAAGCTCAAAAAGCTCGCTATCACAGCTAAAATCTACTTTTTTACACGATATTTTCATTGTTTCTCCTTTATTAAATTATTAAAATCATTAAATTTTACGAGCATTGTGCGTCTAGTAGGGCAAAAGCTCTAGCCAGCGAGTGCAGGCGCACTGTAGCGTACGCCAGAAGCAGTGAGTCCTAAGAGATTTTGTCCTAATAGGCGCGCAAGGCGAAGTAAAAATCCTTACTTAAAGCTAGCGATGAGATTACCCACAAGCAAATTCCAGCCATCCACTAGCACAAAAATAAGCAGCTTAAACGGCAAGGATATCATCACAGGTGGTAGCATCATCATACCCATAGCCATTAAAACCGAGCTTATTATCATATCAATCACTAAAAACGGCAAATATAACAAAAACGCTATCTCAAAGGCAGTTTTTAGCTCACTAACCACAAAAGCAGGCATTGCGATGCTAAGTGGTATATCATCTATAGTGGCTGGATTTTCTAACCCACGAATGCGGTAAAATAATGCCAAATCCTTCTCGCGTGTATTTCGCACCATAAATTCTTTAAAAGGCTTTGCACTAAGCTCAAAAGCCTCTTCATAGCCGATTTTTTCTTCTAAATAAGGTTTTATTCCAGCTTCATAGCTAGCCTTGCCCACTGGTTCCATTATAAAAAAGCTTAAAATAAGAGCTAGACTGATTAGCACATTTGTTGGTGGCATTTGCTGTGTTCCCATCGCCTGACGCAAAAAGCTAAAGACAATGATAATACGCAAAAAGCTAGTCATCATAAAAATAAGGCTAGGCGCAAGCGCAAGCAAGGTTAAAATGATTAGCACATTTAGGCTAGTTACTAGCTGAGATGGCGTATCAGGCGCACTTAGACTTAGATTTATCGTTGGCACAGTTGGTGCTGCTAATGAGACAGCAAATAGCGAAATAATCAGTAAAAAAGCTTTCAAATCGTTTTTCCAAAAATTACATTTAAAAGCCAAAATATTAGCTAAATTAAAGTAAATTTATGCTGATATTTGCTAAAATTGCGCCTTTAAAAATCAAAAAAGAGCATAAAATGAACGATATTTGCGTAATGATACTAGCAGCTGGCGAGGGCACTCGCATGAAAAGCACTAAGCCAAAAGTCCTACACGAAATCTGTGGCAAAAGCATGCTATATCACAGCATAAATACAGCCTTAGAAATCAGTCAAAATATAGTGGTTATACTTGGTTTTGAAAGCCAGCGTATTTTAGAGCATTTAAATCTAGAATTCCCTAGCCAAATGGGCAAAGAGATAAAAACTGCTCTCCAAGATAGAAAAAACCTTCCAGGCACAGCCGGTGCTGTCATGGCTGGGATGAGTGAGGTTAGCAAAGACACTCTTATTATAACCTGCGCTGATATGCCACTAATCACTGCTAGCGAGCTTAAAAGCCTAGCTAATGAGCCTTGCGATGTTTGCGTGGGAGCTTTTGAGCTAGAAAATCCTTTTGGCTATGGTAGAGTGGTAATCAAAAACAATAAAGTAGAAAAAATCGTAGAAGAAAAAGATGCTAGCGAGAATGAAAAAGCTATAAAACTATGTAATAGTGGGGCTTATGCTTTTAAAACCACTCTTTTAAAAGAGCTTTTGCCACAAATAAATAAGCAAAACGCAAGCAAAGAATACTACCTAACTGATGCTATCGCCCTAGCTATCAAAAGTGGCGCAAAAGTAAGTAGCCAAAGCCTTAATAGCACAAATTTCATGGGCGTAAATGACAAAATCGCCCTAGCTGCTGCCCAAGATAAAATGCTGGGTCTCATCCGCCAAAAATGGATGAGCGCTGGGGTGATAATGCACCTGCCAAACACTATATATATAGACACAGAAGCGAGTTTTGAAGGTGAATGCGAGATAGAAAGCGCTGTTGTAATAAAAGGCGCAAGTATTATCAAAAATAGCGTGATAAAATCAGGCTCAGTCATTGAAAGCTCACTAATAGAAAATAGCGATGTAGGGCCAAATGCACACCTACGCCCAAAAAGCAATATCAAAGACACTCATATCGGCAACTTCGTAGAGCTAAAAAACGCCACGCTAAATGGCGTAAAAGCAGGTCATCTAAGCTACCTTGGCGATTGTGAAATAGACTCTGGCACAAACATAGGCTGTGGGACTATCACATGCAACTACGATGGCGTTAAAAAGCACCGCACGATAATAGGAAAAAATGTCTTTGTAGGCTCAGATACCGCCTTTGTAGCGCCTCTTAGTATCGCTGATAATACCCTAATCGCCGCTGGTTCAGTAGTAACAAAAGATAGCAGCGAAGGCGAGCTAGTAATCACAAGAGCTAGACAGCAAAACATAGCTGGATATTTTGAGAAAAAATTTGGTAAAAAATAATGCTAAATCTAGAATTCCTAAACCTAAAAGATACTAAGATCACGCTATGTGTGAGTTCTAGCATTAGTTTTTATAAGGCTTTTGAGATTTTAAGTTTGCTCAGGCGCGCAAACGCAAAGGTGCGTGTGGCAATGAGCGAGCAGACTTTGAAGTTTTGTTCGCCACTAGCTTTTGAAGCACTTAGTGGGGAGTGCGTGCTAGTAGGAGATAATAAACCTTTGGCGCATATTGAGTATGCTAAATGCGATTTGATGATAATAGCACCAGCCACGGCAAATACAATAAACAAAATCGCCTTAGGTATAGCAGATAATGCTATGCTAAGCTGTATTCTTGCTTGCAGAGCGCCAAAGCTTATTGCCCCAGCAGCAAACACCGCAATGCTAGAAAATCCTGCCACGCAAAACTCACTAAAAGTGCTAAAAGAGCGTGGCTTTGTGGTAGTAAGCAGCTGTGAGAAAACCCTGGCTTGTGGAGATGTCGGCAAAGGAGCCTTAGCAAGTCCAAAAGACATAGTGCTAAGTGCTGCTAGAATGCTTAGCGCAAATTCTAGAATTCCTAGCGCAAATTCTAGAATTTCTACTAAAAATTCTAGAATTTCTAAGGTCATCATCACAGCCGGTGCTTGCTATGAGATGATTGATGATGTTAGGGCTATTACAAATCTCTCAAGTGGAAAAATGGGGCTTGCCCTAGCCTTTGCCTACTATCTAAGGGGCTTTGATGTAACGCTTATAAGCTCAGCTCAAAACCTACCAAAAAGCATGGAAAATCTAGAATTTCTTAGCTTCAAAAACTCGGCTGAACTTTTAGAAATCCTAAAAAACAAAAAACTAACAAAAGATGATTTACTCGTGATGGCAGCAGCGATAAGTGATTATATCCCCTCACAAAAAGCAAAGGGAAAAATCAAAAAATCAGGCGCAAATCTAAATCTAGAACTAAAAGAAAACATTGATATTTTAAGCTCTTTAAAAGAGCTTAAATGTAAAAAAATCGGCTTTAAAATGGAAATGGACGAGCAAAACGCTCTTAGCTCAGCCAAAAATATGCTTGAAAACAAAGCCTTAGATGCTGTGTGCCTAAATGTGCTAAAAGCGCAAAACTACTTTGGCAGCGAGCAAAATGAGGTGCTTTTTATCACAAAAAATAGCCAAAAAATGCTAAAAATGGCTAGCAAGCATGAAATAGCCGCTCAAATTGCCAGGCTCAGTGAGAATTTAAGCGAGGATTTATGAGCGGGACAAATACTATAATAAACGCAAGCCTACCAGTTATCATTGAAGTGCTTGAAAAAACGAGCTGGTGGCGGTATAATTTACGCTTTGGCAAGCGAATACTTAGCACAAAAAGCCAAAGAGAGCTAGAAATCGGCGAGCTGTATTTTGCTAATGTCGGCAAAGACCAAGGCGGAGTAATAAACATAAACAAGCTCATAAAACGCCAAAGAGGCGTGTATATAAGCGGTGCGCAAGGCTGGATAGAGCGTATCGTGGATAGTGGCGAGACTGATTTTTTGTTTGACGAGCTAAAAACTTCTCTTGCGCTTTGCGATGATGCGCTTAGCTTTGATGCTTTGCTTGAGAGCCTTATGGCACTACAAAAGGGTATTGTGAGTTTGCCTTTTGTTTATAATGAGCTTTTTTGCCTTTTTCAGCTACGAAAAAACGGCGCAAAATGCGAGATTTACTTGCTTTTTAGCTCTTTTGCGCCTATTATTATTGGTATTGAATCAGGGCAGATTGTAGAGGCGCAAAGCCCCTATGCATCTTTAAGCGCAGCCCTAGCAAAGGCTCTAAAGGTAAAAGCCGCGGTGGCTGATACCAAGCCCTTTTTCACCGCTAGCAAAAATATACTAGATTTTAAAGGATAAAAATCAGCAATGAACGAACTAAAGCATCTAGCTATAATCATGGATGGTAACGGCAGGTGGGCAAAGGCACATATTTTAGAGCGCAGTGCTGGGCACGAGGCTGGGGCTAGAGTGGTAGAGGACATTGCGATTTTTGCGGCTAAGCGTGGGATAAAAACGCTTAGTTTATACGCTTTTAGCACCGAAAACTGGCGCAGACCGCAGCGTGAGGTGGATTTTTTGATAAAGCTTTTAAGTGAATTTTTAAAAAGCAAAGAGCAGATGATTGTGCAAAATAATATTAGATTTCACACCATAGGCGATATTAGTGCTTTTGGTGCTGATTTAAGGGCACAGATAAAGCAACTAAAAAGCCTAAGTGCGGCAAATACTGGGCTAAATCTAGTCCTAGCACTAAATTATGGCGCAAGGGACGAGCTAAGCAGGGCTTGTGCAAAACTGGCTAAAAATAGCAGCGAGTTTAGCGAGGATAATATTAGCGCAGCGCTTGATACAGCGGAGTTTGGCGATGTGGATTTGCTCATTCGTACAGGTGGTGATCAAAGGCTTAGTAACTTTTTGCTCTGGCAAGCAAGCTACGCAGAGCTTGTATTTTGCCCTACTCTTTGGCCTGATTTTACAAGCGCAGAGTGCGAGCAGATTTGTGCTAAGTTTGAGCAGACTCACAGACGCTTTGGTGGACTTTAAGCCCCTTTAAGCTCCTTTAAGCTCCTTTAAGCTCCTAGGAATTCTAGAATTCCTAGCTAAATTCTAGAATTTCTAGTTAAATTCTAGAAATTCTAGCTAAATTCTAGAATTCCTAAGCAAATTCTAGAATTCCTAAGCAAATTCTAGAATTCCTAGCTAAAATCTAGAATTTCTAAGCTAAAATTTAGAATTTCTAGGGGCTTTTTGTGTTTATATCATTTAAGAATTTTAGAATTCCTAGCTAAAATCTAGAATTCCCTAAGCCTTGTGTCATCCCCCGACTTGCGTGTTAGTGCATCATCCCCCGACATGACCCGTGGATCTCATCACAGAAAATTCTAAAATTCGTCATTGCGAGGGAGCAAAGCAGAGGGAGCAATCCCATCAAATCGCCGTAATTTAGGGGGCAAAGCGACCGAAGCTAGGAATTCTAAATTTTAGTGGGGTTTTAGGGGCGGCAGCCCCTAAGGGTTTAGGGCGTAGCCCTTATAAAATTTGCGAGCAGTGGGGCTTGCCCCACTAAAGCGAGCAAAATTCTAGAATTCCCTAAAAAAATCTAGAATTCCCTAAAGATGAATTTAGAATTTCTAGAGATTGCTTCGCTTCGCTCGCAATGACGAAAATTCTAGAATTCCATATAGATATCCCCTAAAGGGGCTGGGGGATGACATAGTACGCCTTGTTTAGCTAAAGGTGCGAATAGATGGAAAAGAAAAGCTTGTAGCTAGAATATATGGTATAGCTTATAGTACAAGCACGCTAACTAGGTTTTTAACTGGTATCACTCGCACAAAGATTAAGATATTTTATATAAGCAAATAAAATTTTACTTTTAAAATATTGCTAGTCAATTTAAAAAATATTATTTTAAAACATAGAATACATTTATTTGCGGTTTTGCTTTATCCATAAATTTTAAGAGTTTTATAAAATTTTTATTTACTTTAAATTGTAATTATATTTTTATAAAAAAATAAATTTAGCATAAAATTATTGATTTTTTTACATGAATTATTTAAAATATCATTAGAATTTTATAATTAAAAAATACAAAATTTTTTAAAAGGACAAAAATGAATAAAAATAAAATGCTAAATGATAAGCCAATTTTTGTGGCAAAAAGAAGGATTTTTCGCGGTTTGATACTAGCTGCGATAGGTTTAATGTTAGCTTTGTTTATTTATTCTGTCGCACAAGAGCCAGAAACTCATAAGCTAAAACAAGTGGTTGGTTTGTGTGGTGTTGTAATGTTGGGTGTAGGCGGAATTATTTTTCTTTATAAAACGCTTATATTTAAAAAAATTATGCTTTTTGATGATAGGATAGAGGTTCACTGCCTAAATAAGGTTATAGTTAGGACATATAGCCAGATAAAAAGCTTTAAGCTTATTGAAAACAGTTGGTACACAAAAGGACCGCTCACAAACAGCTTGACTTTAGAGTGTGAACCAAAATTTATGCACAAATACCTAAACGGCATTTTTTTACACAAAAACGAGCTATATAAAATAAAAGAAATTTTAATTAAAAAAGGAGTAAAAGACAGGGGCTGGATATAGCTATGGCAGCTTGAAGTGCCGCAAAAAATTGTATTTGATATTGCTAGCAAGTAAAACTAAGGTAATGAAAGAAGTGTTTATAGGGCATAAAAATCTTAATGAAACTTTCAAAAGTTACGCTAAATACTTAAGTTACGCTAAATACTTACCTAAAAGTGTATCTTTAAGAGCTAAATTTTTAGATGAGTTAAGGCTATAGTTTTAAGTTTATATTTAGCTTTTTTTTGTTATTATTATCAATATTAAAAGTTTAAAAGGCACAATTTAATATTTTAACCTTTTCAATATTGTTTTTATAAGTTTATAGAGAATATTGATGAAAATGTAACTTTCTGAACGCCAAATAAAACGCTATTGGACTGCGTAGATAAAAATATTGCTTGCCCGTTTTTTAGTTTTAAATATCCGATTTACGATATAAAGGTGCGAATAGATGGTATAGCTTATAGTACAAGCACGCTAACTAGGTTTTTAACTGGTTTCACTCACACAGAAAGATTTAAGATATTTTAGAAATATAAGCAAATAAAATTTTAAAACAAGGAGATAAAATGCATCAAAAAATCACACTAAATGAAGTAAGAAATAGAGCCTTTTTGGCTAACCAATCTTATGAGAGCTTTCCAGATAGCAGCAAGGAAATAATCACCAGCCCTTATACAGGTTCTAGTTTTGAAGTTATCGCCTAAACAGAACCTGCTGATGGTTTTAGCGCTACTGTATTTAGAAATATCAATACAAATGAATATACAATAGCAAATAGAGGAACTGAACTTACAGATCCTAATGATTTTAGAACTAATGCAAGAGTGGGGTTTTAGGAGCCAGACGCCTAAGGGTTCAGAGCGTAGCCCTTATAAAAAGTAGTGGTGCTTGCCCCACTAAAGCGAACAAAAATCTAGAATTCCAAACTCGCGCTGTTGTTTAGGTTTTGCAGTAGCGGTAGTAAAAAGCTAAGCGAGAAAAATCTAGAATTCCTAGCTAAAAAAATAAGTAATTTGCTAAATTTTTTAAAAATTTCGCTAAAATAATTTATAAATATTTTAAGGGGAAAAAATGTTAGTTTATTATGTATTTTTCGTGCTTTTTGGGCTGTGTGTAGGCTCGTTTGCAAATGTGCTTATTGCTCGCATGCCAAAAGGTCTTAGCATTTTTTACCCAGCTAGCAACTGCCCAAACTGTCAAAAAAAACTACGCTTTTATCATAATATCCCAGTATTTTCGTATATTTTCTTAGGTGGCAAATGTGCCTTTTGTAAGAGCAAAATCAGCCTGCGCTACCCCTTTGTTGAGCTTATTTCTGGGGCTCTGGGCGCGCTTGCTTTTTATCTTTGTGGTGAAATTTATAGTGCTAGTTTTCTTGCGCTTAGTTTGATTTTGCTTTTTGCGCTTAGCATTATTGATTTTGAGTATTTGGCTGTGCCTGAGAGCTTGTTAATATTTGCTTTATTTTTTGCGCTTGCTAGCAAATTTACTGCCCTTGAGGATATGCTTACGCTTTCTTCGCCACTTAGCATGGCCTTGATTTTTATGGGTGCGATTTTTCTTATCAAATCCTGCGTGAGTGCGTGGAAAAACCGCAATAACACTAATGAGATAGTTGAGAGTATGGGCGAGGCTGATGTGCTGATTTTTGGCGTTATAGGCGCGCTTTGTGGGCTTAAGCTTGGCTTTTTGGCTGTGATGTTAGCTTGCGCTATACAGCTAGTTTTTCACCTGCTTTTACTTGGCAAAAAAGTAGAAGTGCCTTTTATACCTGCACTCTCTCTTGCGCTATTACTTGCGTTAATTTCACAAAATTTTTGGAATTTTTAAATGCTAAATAGAGTAAATAAGTATTTTTTCACAAACTTTATTGATAATTTATTATCTTTGTTTTTGACGCTATTTCTTATTGTCTCAATCGTGTTTTTTATAAATATCGCAAGAATCACAAGCTATGTAGAAATCAGCTTTTTAGAGTTTATCAAGCTTTATAGTTTTTTGCTGCCGCAGATTTTGCTTTTTACGCTGCCTATTAGCTTTTTTGTCTCGCTTACGATGAGCCTTTTTAAACTTTCCCGTGATAATGAAAGCATCGTGATTTTCACCCTTGGCAAAAGCCCAAGAGAGCTTAGCATATTCTTTGGCGTGATAGCTGGAATTTTAAGCCTTTTAATGCTATTAAATGCGCTAGTTCTCATGCCCTACATGCAAGATTTAAACGCAAAGTTTATAGAGTATAAAAAGACAAGATTTAGTCTAAATATCCGTCCAGGCGAGTTTGGGCAGAAGTTTGGCAACTGGTATATCTTTGCTAGTGATAAAAACCAAGCTAGCTTGGAGTATGAAAATATCGTTCTTTATAATCCTTTTATAAACGGCGAGCGACTAATAATTAGCAGTGGCGGTCATGTAGAAAACAAAAATGGCACGCTCTCGCTTGTGCTTGATAAAGGCTCATTTTATGATATAGGGCAGAAAAACTGGCAAGTGGGCGAGTTTGAAAATCTTATTATTTCAAGCACGACAAAGCCTGGGCTTTTAGAGGATTTTGATCTTATAAAATACTGGTCAAATCCTAAAAAAGCCCGTGATTTTTGTATTTACACGCTCATTGCGCTTTTCCCGCTTGCTAGTGTGTTTTTTGCGCTGCGCTTTGGGCTTGTGGTTTACCGCTACGAACAGCGTGGGCCTTATGCTAGTGTGTTTTTGGTGCTTTTTGCGTATTTTATCGGTATTTTGCTCTTTGCTAGACTACCAGCTGTTGGAATTCCGCTAGTATTTTTGGCTACTTTTGCTTCTAGTTTTTATTTCTTTAAGCGTGGAATTCTAAGGCGTTTTTAGGCGTGAAAATTGCTATCATTTATGCCTATAATGGCGCAAAATTTCAAGGCTCACAAACCCAACCAAATGGCAAGGCAGTAGAGGACGCGCTAAATCTAGCTTTGCGAAAAATAGGCGTTTTTAGCCCCGTAATATCAAGTTCTCGCACGGACGCTGGAGTTCATGCACTTATGCAGCTCTCAAGCGTGGATGTAGGGGACTTTTGGGATTTAACAAAGCTAAAAAACGAGCTAAACCGCCACCTGCCAGCTAGCATTTTTGTCAAAAATGTAAAAAAAGTAAATGCTGATTTTCACCCAAGATACAGCGCAAAGGCTAGAGCTTATCGCTATTTGCTCTTTTGCGGGAGGCAAAGAATAGAGCTTGCTGATTTGGTGTATTTTTGCGCCAAGCCTGATATGAAGGTGCTAAATGAGGCTTTAAGTCTCTTTTGTGGCGAGCGTAATTTTAGCGGCTTTTACAAAAGCGGTAGCAATGAAAAAAGCCCCGTTCGCAGACTTTTTTACGCTAGGGCAAGAGCGAGAAAAACAGCGCTTGGGGAGTTTGTGATAATCGCTTTTAAAGGCAATGGCTTTCTTCGCTCTCAGGTTCGGCTCATGGTAGCAAACGCTCTAGAATGCGCTAAAAACCCAGCTAAGCTAGAACTGCTAAAAGCTAGGCTAGCGCACAAAAGCCAAAACGCACCAACTAAAATCCCAGCCCCAGCTGCAGGGCTGTATCTAAAAAAGGTGTTTTATAGCTAGCCGCTAAAAGGTGTTTTATAGCTAGCCGCTACCGCAAAGCTCAAAGGACAGCGCGAGTTTAGAATTCGCTAAGAATTCTAAAATTCCTAGGACTAAAAATAGCCAAAAACGCAGATAAAGCAAGAGAATTCTATATTTTAGCGGGGTTTAGGCGGGCAAGGATTTAGAGCTAGCCCTTAAAAATTTGCGGGGCTAAGGACTCGCCCCGCTAAAGCGAGCATAAATTTAGAATTCCTAGCAATAAAATTTAGAATTCTAGTATCGCAAAGTTTAGAAGGTAGCAAAATTCTAGAATTCCTTTAAAGATTGCTTTGCTTCGCTTCGCTAGCAATGACGAGAATTTTAGAATTCCCTAGCTTTTTACAGCCACTACCGCAAAGTTTAAAAGGCAGTAAAATTCTAGAATTCCCTAGTTTTTTACAGCCGCTACTGCAAAGTTTAGAAGGCAGTAAAATTCTAGAATTCCTAGGGCTTTTTGCGTTTATATTATTTAAGAATTCTAGTATCGCAAAGTTTAAAGGGCAGTAAAATTCTAGAATTCCTTAAAGATTGCTTCGCTCGCAATGACGAAAATTTTAGAATTCCCTAGCTTTTTACAGCCGCTACCACAAAGCTCAAAGGACAGCACAAATCTAAAATTCTTAGATATTGCTTCGCTTCGCTCGCAATGACGAAATTCTAGAATTCCATATAGAGATCCCCCAAAGGGGCTGGGGGATGACAGGGAATTTAGAATTCCTAGGATAAAATCTAGAATTCCTAGAGATTGCTTCGGCTTTTTCAAAGCCTCGCAATGACGAGAATTTTATAATTCCACATAAAGATCCTCGGGTCAAGCTGGGGGATGACATAGTAGAGAATTCTAGAATTCTCGCTGCCCTTTGGGCTTTGCGCTAGCGGCTGTTTAAGGCTAGGGAATTCTAGAATTCCTAGAGACTAAAAAATTAGTCCCTCGTTTTCTTGGATTTCTACCGTATCGTGCCTGGCTTTTTGCGGTAATGGTGAGATGTCAGTATATAGCACTCCGCCGCTTGATTTTACGCCACTTGGGATGCTAAAGGTGCTTTTTGTATCTGGGTAGAGTTTTTTATACTCACTCACGATTTGGCTAAATACAGGCGCAGATGTTAGACCACCGCCCTCTACTTTTCGCATAGGGGTATTATCGTCGTTTCCATACCAGACGATGACTTCTAGCTCAGGGCTAAAGCCACAAAACCACGCATCTATGTTATTATTTGTCGTGCCTGTTTTGCCAGCTATTTCTAGTCCAGGCACGGCTGCTCTGTGGCCGGTGCCTTCGTTTACCACCGCTTTCATCATATCTACCATCAAGTAGGCTTGGCGAGCAGGCACTACCTCACGAATATTTGGCCCAAAGTGCGAGCTGCTGCCATCAGCAGCTGTAATATCGCTGATGAGATAGGGCTTTGCGATATTTCCCATGCCAGCAAAGAGCGAGTAAGCCTCGCTATAATCCATAGGGCTAATGCCAAAACTGCCTAGTGCTATACTTAGATTTGGTGGGATATTGCGAAAGCCAAAGCCATCAAGCTTGCTATGAACGCTATTAAAGCCCACATCTACAAGCAAACTGATTGTTGCTAGGTTGCGTGATTTTTTAAGAGCGTCTTTTAGCGTGATAAAGCCGGCAAAATCACCGCCGTAATTCTTTGGCTTCCAAGCCTTGCCGCCATCTCCCACTCCCTCAAAGGCCATTGCCACATCAGCTACCTTACTAGCTGGGCTAAAGCCTTGATTTAACGCTACTAGATAGACAAAAGGCTTAAAAGACGACCCTGGCTGGCGTGAGCTTTGTGTAGCCCTGTTATAGCTACTTTTTGCGTAATCTACGCCGCCAACTAGGGCCAGGATTTCGCCAGTTAGCGGATTGCTTACTATAGCTGCACCATTTAGCACATTTTCATCAGCGTTTTTATTGCGTTTTAAAATCTCATTGTAGCCATCTTTTAGTGCATCTTCTGCGATTTTCTGCACTCGCAAGTCAGCTGTGAGAGTAATCTTATATCCGCCACTTTTTATATCAGGGATAGTAGCACTAAGCTGTTTTAAAGCCTCATCTATAAGATATGGAGCTTTGTTTTGCGTTAAGGTGTCATTATAGACCTTTGGCTGTTCGTTTATAGCTTGCTGATACTGCGCTGCATCTATCCAGCCAAGGTCTCTCATACGCCTTATAACGGCATTTGCCCTACTCATACTTAGTTCATACTGGCGAGTTGGGTCATAGGTGCTAGGTGCTTTTGGAAGTCCTACTAAAATCGCCATTTCTTTTAGGCTTAGGGCTGAGAGTGGCTTGCGAAAGTATCCAGCAGCAGCTGTTTTTACCCCATAATAGCCGTGCCCAAAAAACACCTCGTTTAAATACCGCTCTATGATTTGCTCTTTGCTCAAAACTTTTTCTACCTCATAAGCAAGTATGGCTTCTTTTAGCTTGCGAACGAACTTTTTTTCCCTTGTTAGCACTAGGTTTTTTACTAGCTGCTGTGTGATAGTGCTAGCTCCCTCGACTAGCGCCATTGCTTGGATATCTTTTATCGCTGCTCTAAAAATCGCTTCTATATTTATACCACCATGTTCAAAAAACGCAGTATCCTCAACTGCTACAAGGGCTTCAATAAGTCTAGTTGGTATCTCATCAAAGCTAGCATAGCGGCGGTTTTGTTCGTCAAATACATTTGCTATAAGCTCGCCGTTTCTGTCAAAAAACTGCGTAGTAAGCTGTGGCTTATAATCAACTATGGGGCTAATATCAAGCTTCATTTGCGAATAAAAATTCCCCAAAAACAGCAAAATTACAAGCAAAACAGCTACGCCAAGTCCTAGGATAATTCTCAATTTGTTTCCTTTTTGATAAAATCTGAAATAGTATTAAGTAAAGCAATACTCGCTTCAATCTCGATTTTTTTGCGTGAAATGCTCTCTACATTTGCGCCAATACTAAGGCCTAATTCTTTGCCATAATGATAAAGTTCACAAAACATATCAAAGCTAGTTTTTACTGACATTTCAACCGGATTTGAGCTATGCATTAGGCGCCCTTCAAAATACTTTGGCACATCGATGCCAAGCCAGCGCATAAAGCTAAGTGTCTTAGCATCGCCACAAGGGGTAAAAGTAAAGATTATAGGCACTTTTTTTGTTTCATTGCTAGCGCAAAGCTTAGCATAATCGCTTAGAAAATGCTTTGCGTTGTTTATGTTATATACAGCTTGAGTGATAAAAAACTCACAGCCTGCTGATATTTTCTGCCCTACCCTTAGATGCTCATCGCCCTTGCTAATATGTCTTTCTGGTATACAAATGCCGCCAAGTACGATATTTGGAGCATTTTTAGCTTTTAATTTATAAGCCTCGTTTAGCTGAGTTTTTGGCGTATCATTTTTGCTACTAGCACCTACAAAGACGCTGATTATTTCATTATTTTGCCCTAGAAAATCTGCTAGTGTCTCTGGGGCGTATTTGCTAACTGCTTTGTAAATTACTGCTTGATATTTGCCCGCAAAAAACTTTTTATAGTAATTAAGTGGTTCTAAAGTATCCTTAAAATCAAAGGTTCTTTTATTTTTATTTCTTTCTTTTTCATCTTGTAAGTCATAAATCACAAGCCCATCAAGCCTGCTATTTACTAAGCGCAAAAGCTGCGTGGCTGCGATTTGTTCTACTTTTTTGCTATCAGTATCAATGCTAGGTGGCGTAAAGCCATAAAGTAAAATCGCTGGAGAATTTTGCTTAATTTTTTCTTTTAATTTCATTTATTTACCTTAGAATTCCCTAGTTTTTTATATTTTTCTAGGGAATTCTAGATTTTTAAAAAGCTCTTAGCGGCTTGCTATTACTGCTTTTACCATATTTTCTAGGCTTGGTTTTACCTCTTCCCATTTGCGAGTTTTTAGACCGCAGTCTGGGTTTATCCAAAGCTGTTCTTTTGGTAGCACCTCCAGTAGAGCTTTGATTTGCTCTTCTATCTCGCTCACGCTTGGCACTCTTGGGCTGTGGATGTCGTATACACCAGGACCTACTTCTTGTTTGTAGCCTACTGATTTAAAGATTTTTAGTAGCTCATTGCCACTTCTTGCTGTTTCTATGCTGATTACATCAGCGTCCATTGCTTCTATTGTTTTAATGATATCATTAAACTCAGAGTAGCACATATGAGTGTGGATTTGCGTTTTTGCCTCAGCGCAGCTTACACTTAGCTTAAAGCTATTTACCGCAAAACTCTCATAATCGCCGATATTTTCTTTTCTTAGTGGATAGCCTTCTTTAAAGGCTGCTTCGTCTACTTGGATGATTTTGATACCTGCTTTTTGAAGGTCGTTTATCTCATCATAGATACAAAGCGCTAGCTGTTTAACAACCTCGCTGCGTGGCATATCATCACGAACAAAGCTCCAGTTCATTATAGTAACTGGTCCTGTTAGCATACCTTTCATGATTTTTTTGGTTTTGCTTTGAGCATAGGTTGTCCAGTCCACTGTCATAGGGTTTGGTCTGCTTACATCGCCAAAAAGTAGTGGTGGCTTAACACAGCGAGAGCCGTAGCTTTGCACCCAGCCGTTTTTGCTAAATGTATAGCCTTTTAACTGCTCGCCAAAGTACTCAACCATATCATTTCTCTCAGGCTCGCCGTGAACTAGCACATCAAGACCGATGCTTTCTTGGAAAGCCACACAATCATCAATGTATTTTTTAATCTCGCTTTCATATTTTGCCTTATCTATCTCGCCTTTTTTGAAAGCATTTCTAACCGCTCTTAGCTCAGCGGTTTGAGGAAATGAGCCTATGGTAGTAGTTGGCAAGCTTGGTAGATTAAATAGCTTGTGTTGGACTTTTATACGCTCGCTAAATGCTGTCTCACGCTCAAATTTACTTAGATTTTTCACACGCTCTTGTACAGCTGCGTCATTTACTAGGCTTGAGGTTTTGCGATTAGCGATAGCTATTTTGTTTTTCTCATAGATTTCAGAGCATCTTGCGCATAGTTCTTTGCCATTAGCAAATGCTGTTAAAATCACAATCTCATCAAGCTTTTCAACAGCAAAGCTTAGCCACTCTTTTATAGCTAGATTTTCTTCGTATTTTAGCGTAAAAGGCACATGAAGTAGTGAGCATGAAGTGCCGATATATAGGCGCTCGCTCTCTATTTGATCTAGCAAGCGACCTACTTTTGCTTTGCGCTCTTCAAGATCAGCTACCCAAATATTGCGTCCATTTATAATTCCAGCAAATAGCACCTTGTTAGCATCTTTTATTAGTTTTATGCTTGGGCGTTGACACTCTGAGTTGTGAACTAGATCTAGACCTACTGCCCACACGCCAGTTTTTACTATTTGTTCAGTAGCTTCTGGGGCTTTTTCAAAATATGTCATAAATATGATTTTTGCGTTGCTTGCAGCCGCACAGATCTTGTCATATACGCCTTTTAAGCGAGGGGCAAAATCACTTGCTCTATCAGTTACAAAAATCGGCTCATCAAGCTGGATAAATACTTCATTATCAAGCTTAGCAATCTCAGCAATTAGCTCGCAATACACACTAACAAGCGCATCTAAGTGAGAAAAAGCATCGCTTTCATCATTTGTTTTTGAAAGAGCAAGATAAGTAAATGGTCCAATTAAATTTAGCTTAGCATTTATGCCTAGTGCTTTTGCTTCTTTATACTCATTTATGTATTTGCTAGCATCTAGTTTAAAGCTTGTGCTAGCATTTAGTTCAGGCACGATGTAGTGGTAGTTTGTATTAAACCACTTTGTCATCTCCATAGCAACTGCGCCTTTATTTCCACGGCACATGCTAAAATACAACTCCTCGCCACTAAGCCCAGCAAATCTAGCTGGGATAGCACCAAAAGCAATGCTGTGATCAAGCATAATATCATAATAAGAAAAATCTCCAACGCTGATAAAGTCAATGCCAGCGTCTTTTTGGTATTGCCAGTGTCTTTTGCGTAGTTCTTTTGCTACATTTTCTACGCTAGCAAAGTCGCTTTTGCCAGCCCAGTACGCCTCAAGCGCAAATTTTAGCTCTCTTTGTTCGCCTATGCGACCAAAGCCAGTTACATATGATTTTGACATTTTTAGCCCTTTTTTAAAAAATTAAACGCAAATTATAGCTTAATTATTTTAAAAATCAGCTATAATTGGCTAAAACTTTTAGGAATTATGATGAAATTTGTATTTTTTGCTGTTTTTTTGGCTGTTTTTGCACATGGTGTAGATGGATTTATGGATTCGATTGAATGCGCCACATGCCACCGCATCCAAACAAACTTTTGGAAAAAAAGCAGGCACGCAAACCATGACTCAGAGCTATACATAGCAGTGCTAGAAGCTGTAGCAAAGCAAACAGATACCCTAAAAATAGAAGTGCTCTCACTGTGTTCAAGGTGCCACAATCCAGAATTAGCAATGAACAAAAATCTAAACACCTATATGTTTTCAAAAATCCTAGGAATTAAAAACTCAGTCACAAGAGAAATAGACGAAGTAGCAAAAAGTACAAGCAAAATCAGCAATGTAAGTTGCTCGTTTTGCCACAGTATAGATTCTATCAAGCCAAATCCACACGGGTCTTTAGCAGGCTCTGAGCTAGTAGAGTGGATAAAAGAAAAAGGCACTTTCTCAGGGCCTTTTGCCTCAAGCGCAAATGAATTTCACAAAAATGTGCAAAAAGATGTATTTAAAAGTGATCAAATCTGCCTAGCCTGTCACAATCAAGTCTCAATGAAAGATAAAAACGGCAAGCCTCTTATCATATCATCTTATACCACAGGCGATGAAATGGTGGATCTAAGCAAAAGTTGCACCGACTGCCACATGAGCGAAATACAAAAAAACTTCTCAGTTAGCGGCTCTGAAATAGCAGAACTTAGAGTGATAAGAGAGCATAGATTTGCAGGCGGACACGATATCTCGCAGGTGCGTAGTGCTTTTCTCTACGAATATGACAAAGAAAGCAAGAGCATTTTTATCCAAAACACCTCGCCACACATGGTGCCAACAGGCTTTGGCGGAAGGCTTTTGGAGTTTGTCTTTAGCTACGAGGATAAAAAAGGCAATACCTTAGAGCTGAGTGAAACTAAAACCTTTGGCGCGCACTACAAAAAAAATGGTCGCCCAGCACTACAATACCTAGCTGATAGCATGCAAGATGAGCGCCTAAAAGGCCTAGCCAAAAAGCAAATCAAGCTAAACCCGCCAAAAGATGCATATAAGGTAAATATAAAAATAAATTATTATTTCATAAGCCCTGAGCTAATAAAAGAATACGACCTAAAAATCTCGTCAAAAGCAGCAGGACCTATGGTAATAGAGTATCAAAACGGCGGTTCGTTTGTTTTAGAGTGATGATTTTTTAAGCGAGTTTTTTTTGCTTCGCATCCGCTGGTTGCTTCGCATCCGCTGGTTATTTCACATTTTGGGGGTGCGGGGGTATTTTTAGCCCTAGGAATTCTAGAATTCCTAGCAAAAATCTAGAATTCCTAGCAAAAATCTAGAATTCCTAGCATAAATCTAGAATTCCTAATAAAGCATAAATCTAGAATTCCCTAAGTCTTGTGTCATCCCCAGACCTGACTTTCTTTGTCATCCCCCGACTTGAGATCTCATCGCAGAGATCCTCTGGTCAAGCTGGGGGATGACATAGTAGGGAATTTTAGATAAAATCTAGAATGCTTAGCTTCGGTCGCTTTGCTCCCCCCTTAATGACGCAGGGAATTCTAAAATTCCCTAAAAATACCCCCGCACCTCCAACCAACGGATGCAAGCAACCAACTGATGCGAAGCAAAAAAAACGCAAAAAAAACGCAAATAAAAAACAAAAGCTAAAACTCCTCATAAAATTCATATCCAGCTGCCCTTAGCGCAGAGCTTACATTTTCTTGGTGTTCTTTGCCCTTAGTCTCAAGTGTGATTTTTATCATCGCATCGCCGTAGCTTAGCTTGGTTGAGAATCTATCATAGTCGATTTTTACGATATTTGCGCCAGTTCCTGTTAGCACTGAGGTAAGGCCTTGTAAGGCACCTGGCTTGTCTATTAAGGTTACATTTATTATCATTTTGCGGCTTGATTTGATTAGACCTTTTTCTATGATGACATTTAGCATTTGTACATCGATATTTCCGCCACTTAGCACTATTACAATCCTGCTACCCGGCTCAAAGCAAAACTTTCGCTCAAACAAAGCCGCCACGCCCACAGCCCCAGCGCCCTCTACTACGATTTTTTGGCTCTCTAGCAGGTATAAAATCGCATTTGCTATCTCATCGTCGCTTACCTCTACTATCTCATCAACCACCTCTAAAATCGTCTTTAAAGTAAGCTTGCTAGCATCACGCACCGCAATACCATCAGCGATAGTGCGAACAGAACTTGAGTTTATTTGCTTTTTAGCAGCAAAACTCTTGCTCATAGCAGGTGCGCCGCTACTTTGAACGCCGATTATTTTGGTATTTGGGCTTAGCTGCTTTGCACATGAGGCCACACCGCTAATTAGCCCACCGCCACCTATTGGCACTACGATATAATCAGGATTTTCCACCTCAGCTAGCACTTCAAGGGCTATTGTCCCCTGCCCTGCTTGGACTAGTTCGTCCTCAAAAGGATGCACAAAGCACATATCGTGTTCTTTTGCGTATTCTAGCGCAAAGGCGTAGGCCTCATCAAAGTTATTGCCTTTTAATATAACTTCTGCGCCTAGAGCTTTTGTGCCTGCTACTTTTAGCAGTGGGGCAGCTTCTGGCATAATTATAGTGGAGCGAACGCCAAAGTGCGTTGCGCTGATTGCTACGCCTTGAGCGTGATTGCCAGCACTTGCTGCTACGACGCCTTTTTTCTTTTGTTCAGGACTTAGGTTTGCGATTTTGTTAAACGCTCCTCGCACCTTATAAGCACCGGTGATTTGGAGATTTTCTTCTTTTAGGTAGATTTTTGCATCCATTGCCTTACTCAGGCGAGTTGAGAGCGAAAAGGGGGTTTTGTAAACGAAGTCTTTTATGGTCTCGTGGGCGGCTTTGATTTTTTCTAGCTCTAGCATTTTTTGCCTTTTTTTTGATATTTTGGGCTAATTTTAGCACAAATCGCACAAATTCATAATATTTTTAGCTAGAATTTAACTATGAATCTCTTTGAAAACAAAAAAGAAATTATTTATTTTTTCCTTATTGCTGGGCTGATTTTTGCCCTTAGCGTGGGGCTAAAATACTATAATTTTACCAAAATCAAAGCCAAACCCTACCTTAATAGCACAGCTACCCTGCTTGCTAGCGAGCAAAAGCTTAGCAAAAACGGCAAGATTTATTACTCAAATATTTTTGCTACGCCTGATTTTCGCATTTACAGCTACGCAAAAGCCCCGCTAGAAAAAGGCGCGTACAGCATAAAAATACCTACAAAAAAGCTAGATTTTAAATCCTACTTAAAAGGCAGGTTTTTTAGCGCAGTTTTTGATATAAAGGCTATTAGCACCGCCCAGACACTGCGCCAAAAGCTAGTAAACTTAGTCTATTTTCAACACCAAAGCCCCAAAGCTAGCGAGCTATATTCAGCATTATTTTTTGCCACACCACTTTCAAAGGAGCTTAGAAGCGAGATTACAAACTGGGGAATTGCGCATTTACTAGCCATTTCTGGCTTTCATCTAGGCTTGCTTTTTGCGATTTTTTATTTTTTGTTAAAAAGACCTTATAGCTATTTTCAGCAAAGATTTTTCCCACATAGAAACAGAGATATTGATTTAAGCCTTTTTATTTTGGCTTTGGGGGCGTTTTATTTGTGGATTTTGGACTTTACGCCAAGCTTTTTTAGAAGCTACTTGATGAGCGTTTTTGGCTTTATTTTGCTTGTGCGAGGCATAAAGATTTTTGCTTTTGGCACCCTACTTCTTTGCGTGGTTTTTGCGCTTTGTAGCTCGCCAAGCCTTATTTTTAGCATAGGCTTTTATTTTTCGTGCTTGGGCGTGTTTTTTATACTTGTTTATATCAGGCATTTTGGCGAGTATAGCGACCTAAAAAGCAAGGCAAAAATGCTCACTCACGCCCTATGCTTTGAGCTTTTTGTATTCTCAGCAATGAATATCCCAGTATTTTACTTTTTTCCGCAAGCTAGCATTTTTCAGCTTAGCGTGATAGTGCTTAGCTACGCTTTTGTGGTGTTTTATCCACTTAGTATAGCTTTACATCTTTTTGGCTTTGGTGGTATTTTAGATAGTTATTTACTAGATTTTTTAGCCTACGCAACAAAGGGGAGAGAGATTTTTATCCCTACTTGGCTTTTTGTGCTTTTTAATCTTTCTTTGATATTTGCTTTAAGATATAAATACTGTGCTGTTTTTGTAGCTTGCGCCGGAGCTATTATATACTTCTGGGGACTTTTTATCTAGGGAATTCTAGAATTCCCTAAAAGATTGCTTCGCTTCGCTCGCAATGACGGAATTTTAGAATTCACGCAGTCGTTTGGGCTTCGCGGTAGCGGCAGTAAAAAATAGGCTCCAAGGTTGCGAGGCGAATTTAGCTAGCGCGCGCCGATGATAGAATATATAATTCACCCAGGCGCGCGGTAGCTAAAGGCGTCCGCAAACTGAGCCAGCCGATAAAAATTAAATTGCTAATAAGCACTGGCTTTATAAAAGCCTATCAAGTCCCTTAAAACCTGATATTTCATATTTGCTAGCGAGTTTTTCGCACTTAGCAAGTCATTTTGTGCGCTTAGCAAATCTTTTAGCTCAGCTCTGCCAAGAGAGTATTTTTGCTCATAAATGGCTAGGATTTTTTCTCTCTCGGTAATGATATTTTCGCTATTTAAAAGACTCTGGCTATCTAGTTCATAATCACTTGCAAAGCGCAGGGCTTCATTTATAGCATTTGCTAGCGTTTTTTCATAGTTTAGGCGCAGTTTATTAAACTCGGCTTCTGAGATTTTTAAGTTTTGGCTAAGTTTGTAAAAATTAAGAAATGGCAAGCTAATACTTACATTGCCGCTAAGCAGGTTAAAAGTATAAGCATCGCTGATTTTGTCGCTGCTGCTAGATAAGGCCCCACCTAGATTTATGCGAGGTAAAAAGTCCTTTTGGCTGGCGCGGTAGTCGTAAAATCCAGCATTTAGCTGGGCTAGTGCCATGTTTACATCAGGGCGAGAGCTAAGGCGAGAAAGCCACGATATATTTAGAGCGTTATTTTCAGCGCTAATTGTGCCTAAATCAGCCTTTGGCAAAGAAATTTCGCTAATTTTAGTACTTGGCAAAAACTGCGTGCGAGTAAGATTTTTTAGACTCTCAAAGCTAGCATTTAGGTCTTTATCAGCGTTATTTAAGCTATTTTGCAAGCTTAGCAAGTTCTCAGCGCTTAAAGATAAAGCCAAAGGCTCTTCTCGCCCTAGGCTTTCTTTTATTTTTACGATTTCGTGGAGTTTTAGCATATTTTCGTAATTTAGTAGCAAATTTGCCTTTTGTTCGTTTAGATACAAGATATTAAAATACTCTGAAATTACGCTATTTACAAGGCTTTCTCGCACATCTTCTAGATTTAATAAGCTAGCAATAGCCTTAAATCTCTCACTCTCATAAGCATCATAAATACGCCCAAAAATATCAAGCTCCCAGCCAAGAGAAACATCGGCTGTAAAACTCCTAGCTGCTGCGCCACCTGCTTTTATATCACGATTTGAGCTAGCCCTTGTGCTAGCACTTGGCGTTGGGGCAAGGTCGCTTAGAGCGATATTTGCTCTTAGCATTGCTTGGTAGAGATTTAGGCTAGCAGTTTCTAAGTCTTCGTTATTTTTTAAAGCCTGGGCAATAAGGCTATCAAGCTCAGCGATATTAAAATTATACTGCCAAGTGGCGTTATAATCACGCTTTATGTATTTTGGGTCGTAGTTTAGAGTAGCACAAGCTGTCATAAAAAAAGCCAAAAATGCTAAAAAAATATATTTCATTTTATTCCTTCTTAAAACAAATCTAGAATTTCTATAAAAAATCATTAAGAATTCTAGAATTCCTACAAATAATCACTAGAAATTCTAGAATTTCTATAAAAAATCATTAAGAATTCTAGAATTCTTACAAATAATCACTAGAAATTCTAGAATTCCTACAAATAATCGCTAGAAATTCTAGAATTCCTAGACTGCTGTTATTTGAGCCTTTTAGCATCAAAAAGGCTCAAAGATTGCGCAGAGATTTTTTGCGCTCGCAGCGAGACGCTAGCCGTGGAGCCGTGTTTGTAGCAGCTGGCAAAATTTCGTGCCGATTTTACAAAACAGCAGCCGCAGCGCTGCGATTTTTACCCAAACGAGCTGGGCTGCGTAAGCTGTGAGCGTAAAAAGCACCCAAAAAATCGGCTAGGAATTCTAAAATTCCCACAAAAAATCACTAGAATTCCCTACAAAACGGCAATTCTAGTATCGTGCGTCTAGTGTGGCTAAACTAAGCGAACACAAGCGAAGGCGCACTTGTCGAACGCCCAAGCGAAGTGTGAGTGAAGTTTAGTCGCAATAGGCGCGCGAGACGAATTGCCAGCTACCCTACAAAACGGCAATTCTAGTATCGTAGTGCTAGTATGAAAAAAGGTGGTTTGTGCCGCTGCAGGGATAGAACAGATAGTTCATCTGGGGGCGGCGCAAACTAGCTTTTTTTATAATAGTGCTGCAAGACGAATTGCCAGCTGCTCTACTCTCGCTGTAAGGCATCAATAGGATTAAGCCTACTAGCACTCTTTGCTGGCATATAGCCAAAAATAATGCCAATAGCCGATGAAATCCCAAAGGCTACCAAAACAGATGAGAGCGAAAATATCATGCTTACAATGCCAGAGAGATTTATAAGCCAGCCTATAGCAAAGGCAAGAGCAACTCCGACAGCACCACCAAGGGCGCAAAGCAACACCGCTTCTATTAGAAATTGTAGCATGATATTTTGCCCTTTTGCGCCTATTGCCATGCGAACGCCGATTTCTTTGGTGCGTTCAATCACGCTTACTAGCATGATGTTCATCACGCCTATACCGCCCACAAGTAGCGATATAAGAGCCACACCAGAAATAAGCAGACCCATCGTATCAGTGGTGGCTTTTATGGTTTGTAATATAGTATCAGAGTTGTACATGTGAAAGTCTCTTGCGCCTCTGCGAGCTAGCAAAATATCGCTGATTGCTTGTTCTGCTAGCTGGCTGTTTACATTGTTTTTTATGCTAACTATGATTTGGCGTAGGTTATAATCTCCTGTTAGGCGGTTTGTGACAGTGGTGTATGGCAGATACACGCTAAGCGTGGTATCGCTAAAAGGTCCTTCGTCTTTTTTGGCAATGCCAATGATAACAAAAGGATGCCCAGCAAAAATAATATTTTGACCTATAACTTCATCGTCTGTTAGGGCTGAGAAAAACTCTTTTTTGGTATTTTGGTCTATTATCATCACAGAAGCTGAGTTTAGCACATCTTCTTTTGTGAAGTTTCTGCCACTTTGTAGCTCCACGCCTGAGATTTGAAGTATTTTTTCATTTCCTGCTCTAGCTAAGCCTGTGCTTGATTTATTTGCATATATTAGCTCTGCGCTTGTTGCCATGATAGGTGAGGCATAGTCTATAAAATCAAGTTCTTCAAGCATTTTTGCATCATCTACATTAAATCTCTTTACCTTAGCTGAGTTTCTATCGCCTGGGCCACGGCCAGAGTTTATTTGTATGGTGCTTGTGCCGATTTTGTTTATGCTTTCTATGATGCTTTCTTGGCTACCTTTGGCAAGGGCTACTACGCAGATAACAGAAGTGATACCGATGATAATTCCAAGCATAGTAAGAAAAGAGCGGAGTTTATGCGCTTTTATCGCTCCTATGCTCATAGCAAAGCTCTCGCTAAGCTCGGCTTTTAGCGCACTTAGATTGTTTGAGTAAGTGAGTTTTGGGGTATTTAACTTTGCTAGCTTAGCATCTTTTTTCTCATCGCTGATAATTTGGCCATCTTTTATTTCTATTATGCGGTTTGCGTGAGAAGCTATGTCTTTATCGTGTGTTACCATGATGATGGTGTGGCCCTTGGCGTTTAGCTCTTTTAGTATTTTTAGCACCATCTCTCCACTTGCGCTATCTAGGGCTCCTGTTGGTTCATCACACAGCAGTATCTCTCCACCATTCATTAAAGCCCTTGCGATACTAACACGCTGTTGTTGCCCACCACTTAGCTTGTTTGGATTTTGATATTCTTTGCCTTTAAGCCCTAGCATATCCAAAAGCTCTAAGGCACGAGCAGTTCTCTCATCTTTGTGCGAACCAGCATAGATTGCTGGCAAGGCTACATTATCAAGTGCGTTATTTGCGCTAATTAGATTGTAACGCTGAAAAATAAAACCAAATTTTTTAAGTCTTAGCTCGCTTAGCTCATCAGGGCTAAAATGCGTGATGTCCTTGCCACCTAGCTTATAGCTACCGCTAGTTAGCGTATCTAAGCAGCCGATTATATTCATAAGGGTTGATTTGCCAGAGCCACTTTGTCCTACTATTGCGATAAACTCGCCAGCTTCTATATGCAAGCTCACGCCTTTTAAAGCTAGCATTTGCTCGCTTCCGTTAGCAAAGGACTTTGTGATATTTTCTAAATGTATCATTAGCGAAATCTCACCCTACCATTTGCGATTATTTCATCAATTTGTGCTTGACTCATTTGCGAGCTTACTACTTCATCACCCTCATTTAGTCCCTCTATAACCTCTGCGTAAGCTCCTGTTTTTATACCGATTTTTAGGTATTTTTTGCTGATTTCATTGCCTGTTTTTAGCAGGGCGTAGTTGCCTTCTTCATCAGTTTTTAGCGCAATTAGCGGTATTTGGATAGCGTCTTTTACTTCTTTTACGATGATTTTATTTTGCGTAGTCATTCCTATGCGAAGTGCGCCACTTTCGTTATTTACTAGCATTTTTACATAGTAGTAAACGGCACTTTTTGTAGTGCTTAAGCTTGTGGTGCTGTATGTGCCATTGCTTAGTGTAGTTGGCCCTGGATCAATAGAGCTTACTTTTGCGCGGAATTTATTCTCTACATTTGAGAGCACATTGTATTCTACTATGTCGCCTACTTTTATTTGACCGATATCAGCCTCACTTACTTCCATTTTTATCTCCATTTTGTCAAGATCTGCGATTTGAGCTACTGTTGGTGCGCTTTGGACAGCATTTAGGGTTTGACCTACTTCAACAGGCACAGATACCACTGTGCCAGAAAATGGAGCGATAATATTTGTATAGCCTAAATCTTGCTTTGCGATATCTACTGCGATTTTACTTTGAGTGATTTTCGCATCAGCTTCTTTTAGGCTGGCTTCTGCGCCAAAAAGTGCGTTTTTAGCATTTTCAAGGTTTTCTTTTGAAGTGGCTTGATTTTTAAAAAGCCCTAGTTCACGGCTATACTGCGATTTTGCTGTGTTGTAGGCTACTAGGGCTGAGTTTTTTTTAGCCTCAAGGCTGCCTAGTTCGGCTTGGTTTTGTTCCAAAGTGTTTTGCTGGACTTCATCATCTATTTGAGCGATTTTATCGCCTACTTTTACTTTATCTCCTACTTTTACATACAGCTCTTTTATTTGTCCGGTGGCTCTGGTGCCTACATCTACTAGATTTTCAGCAAAGACCTCTCCAACAGCATCCACGCTAAGAATTAGATTTGCTTTTTTGATTTTTGAAGTAATTAGCTGATTTTGCTCCTCGCTGCTAGCGCTAAAAGTCCAGTAAAGCACGCCTGCTAGCACTATAATAGCTACTATAATAAGTGGTTTTTTCTTAAATTTTCTCATATAAAGCCTTGAAATTTTTGGGGCAAATCTTAGCAAATCAGCGTTAATTAAAAGTAAAATTGCCATAATGCGTGTTTTTTTAGGCAATTCTAGATTTTTTATGAAATAAGGATAAAAATGTTACCGCTTTTTTCTATTTTTGTGCTTTTAGCTAGTGGCTACCTGGCCAAGCGAACAAAGGTTATACCACAAAATCAGCTTATAATTTTCATTGATTTTGTTCTTGTTTTTGCTTTGCCTGCGCTGATATTTGATAAAGTTTATCATGTAAATATAGATTTTCATCTTTTTAGCGTGATTGCTTGTGGGCTTGGGGCAAACTTCGCAGCGATGCTAATAGCCTTTGGCCTTGGGCGTCTGCTAGGATTTAGCAAGGCTACTACTGCTAGCATGGCACTACTTTCGATGTTTGGCAATACGCTATTTATGGGCTTACCAGTGCTTCAAGGCATTTTGGGCGAGGATATCGCAAATGAGGTTATTTTATATGACCAGATGATTACTTGCGTGCCTATAGCGTTTTTGGGGCCTTTTATCCTTAGCTACGCAGCACCTAGCAATGTAAGTCTAATCGCAAATGCCTTTAAAATAATGAAATTCCCGCCATTTCTAGCCCTGGTAGCAGGACTTTTGGCAAAAAGCGTGGATCTTCCTGATTTTTTGTTTGCCCCACTTAGGCTTTTTGGCGCTGCTGTCGTGCCTGTAGCACTTTTTGCTGTGGGGCTTGGGCTTGGGTTTAATACAGTTCGTTCTAGCTATAAAAGCACAGCTTTGGTAGTGTTTTTGCGTATGGTGGTAGCACCTTGCTTTTTTGTGGCTTTTGCATGGGTTTTTGGGCTAGAGTTTTCGCCTAGCTATATGGTAGGGCTTATAGAAACTGCGATGCCACCAACAGTGCTAGCAAGTGCAATGATACTAAAAGCCAAGCTAGATGGCAATCTAGCAATCAGCGCAATCGCCGTTGGTATGTGTTTTACCTTTGTAGTAATACCTGTGATAATTGCTATTTTTATGTAGGAATTCTAGAATTTCTGGGCAAAATCTAGAATTCCTAGCGAAATTTGCCTTAGAAATTCTAGAATTTCTAGGCAAAACTTAGCCTTGCATAGCTGGGCTTCTAGGGCTAAAAATCGCTACAAAAGCACAAAATACCAGCCCTATGATGAGCTGCCAAGTTTGCGCCAAGTGCTAAAAGCTAAAATTTTAATACCTTTAAGTTTAAAGATTTATTATTTTAGCTAGCGTGCCGAAGGAATTCTAGAATTCCTAAATCTAGAATTCCTAGAAATTCCAGCCAGGAATTCTAGAATTCCAAATCTAGAATTCCTAGAAATTCCAGCAGGAATTCTAAAATTCCTAAATCTAAAATTCCTAGAAATTTCACTCAAGTAACAAAGCCATCAAAGCACGCTAAATAAAGGCTTTGGCAGACTCTGGCGAATTTAAAAATCAGCCTTTAATCACTATATTTACAAGTTTTTTAGGCACGATAATTTCTTTTATTATCTCTTTGCCATCTAGCCATTTGGCGCACTTAGTTTTTGCTGTGCTTAAAATATCGCCATCGCTAGCCTCGGCGCTAACGCTAATCTCAGCTCTGCGCTTGCCGTTTATAGTAACTGCTAGGCTTAGAGTGTCGCTTACAAAGACTTCATTTTTTACTTCCAGCTTAGCAAAATCACGCAAGTTTGCCCCGCCAAAAAGCTCAGCGCTAAGCTCGGCGCAAACATGCGGAATAATAGGTTCTAAAAGCCCCAAAATGATATAGTAGCCCTCAGCCCAAATTTCAGCATTTTCTTGAGCATTTAGAGCATTACAAGCTTCCATACAAGCAGCGATTAAGGTATTAAAAGCAAAGCTATTTTCATAGACTTCGCTACCTTTTTTCATAGCTTCATAGACTTTTAGGCGTGCGTATTTCTCAGCTTTGTTTAAGCTAGCGTGATTTAGTTCTGGAATAGCCACGCATTTTTTGGCTTTACTAGCTCTATCATATAGCCTTGAAATAAACTTATAAGCGCCCTCTACTGCGCTATCATTCCACTCAAGCTCTTTAGCAGGTGGCGCAGCAAAAAGAATAAATAGCCTTGCTGTATCTGCGCCATATTTTTCTATAATATCATCAGGGTCAACCGTATTTCCCTTGCTTTTAGACATTTTTGCGCCATCTTTTGTCACCATGCCTTGCGTTAGCAAATGAGAAAAAGGCTCGCTATCACGCAAATAGCCCAAATCTCGCAGAACTTTTTGAAAAAATCTAGCATAAAGTAGGTGTAAAATCGCATGTTCAATGCCACCTATATAGTGATCTACACTCATCCAGTAATCCACGCTTTTTTTATCAAAAGCTGTGCTAGACCAGGTTTTCTCATCACTAGCAAATCTAGCAAAATACCACGAGCTATCCACAAAAGTATCCATAGTATCACACTCACGCTCAGCGTCTTTGCCACATTTTGGGCATTTACAGTGCTTCCAAGTAGGATGTTTTGCCAAAGGATTGCCTTCGCCTGTGATCTCTACATCATCAGGTAGGGTTACAGGCAGATTTTCTAGTTTTTCAGGCACAAGGCCGCAGCTAGGACAACGCACCATCGGCACAGGTGCACCCCAGTAGCGTTGGCGAGATATTCCCCAGTCACGCAGCTTATACTGGACTACTTTTTTGCCTATGTTTTTTCTCTCTAATTCGGCTAAAATCTTAGCAGTCGCCGCCTCATAATCTAGCCCATCTAAAAAGCCAGAGTTTTCTAAAATAGCGTTTTTTTCAGTATGTGGGATAGCGCAGTTTTTAAAAATATTTAAAACCTGCAAATTATATTTGCTAGCAAAATCAAAGTCTCTCTCATCGCCAGCAGGCACACTCATAATCGCTCCACCACCATATTCAATTAGCACGAAATTCGCACACCACACAGGCAGTTTTGCCCCAGTAAATGGATGGATTACAAAAAGACCTAAATCCACGCCTTCTTTATCCATTTGCGAGCGTTCCCTTGGGCTTAGATTTATGATTTTTTCTAGCGTGCTTTTTTGCTCAGGCAGTAGTAAATCAGCCTTAATTACAGCCTTTACTACTTCATGCTCTGGCGCAAGTGCGGTAAATGAAGCACCAAAAATCGTATCAGGGCGAGTGGTAAAGACATTAAAGCCCTTTAAACCAGTTTTAGCAGCACTTGTCTCATCAAAGCTAAAAAACAGCTGGGCACCATAGCTTTTGCCTATCCAGTTTTCTTGCATGGTTAGCACTTGATTTGGCCATTTTTCTTTAAGCTCATCTAGGCAAGTTAGCAGCTCATCTGCGTAGTCTTTGATTTTTAGGTAGTAGCCTGGCATCTCTTTTTGTATCACTTCATGGTCACAACGCCAGCATTTGCCCTCTATTACTTGTTCGTTTGCTAGCACGGTTTGGTCGTGTTCGCACCAGTTTACCACGGCTGATTTTTGATAGACTAAGCCTTTTTCATACATTTTGATAAAAAACTCTTGTTCCCACTTTGTATAAAGTGGATCACTAGTAGCTAGGCGGCGATTTTTACTAAAGCTAAAACCGAGAATTTCAAGCTCGTGGCTCATATAATCAATATTTTCATAAGTCCAAATTTTGGGATGAGTGCCGTGCTTAATGGCTGCGTTTTCAGCTGGCATACCAAAGCTATCAAAGCCGATAGGCTGAAGCACATTGTAGCCTTTTAGGCGCCAGTAGCGTGAGAGTGCATCGCCGATTGAGTAGTTTCGCACATGTCCCATGTGAAGTCGACCGCTAGGGTATGGAAACATTGATAAAATATATTTTTTAGGCAGGGTGTAGTCATCTTTTGGCTCTGCGTATTTGTTTTCACTCCAAATTTTTTGCCATTTTGGCTCAATAATTTTAGCGTTATAAACTCTCATTTTTTATCCTTACAAAATTAAATATTCAAACTTTTAAAATGTTATTTTTAGTCGTAATAAGCACATAAGACAAACTTAAAAATCGTCTCCAAAAACAAAATTTAAAATTATTGTTTTTGTCTATATTGTGCGCTTAGTATGGCTAAACTGAGCGACTGCGAAATGAGACGCACTTAGCGTGCGTCGCAAAGCGCATAAAACGAACTTAAAAACAGCATTTTAACGAGTATTGCGAAGGCAATGTGCTTGAAGTAAGCGCAGTGCGAAATGAGACGGGCTAAGCGCCCGCCCTTTGTAAAGCACAAGCGCACTTCAAGTGCAGTGCCAAGCAAGACGAAGTTAAAAACAACATTTTAACGAGTATTGTGTGCTTAGTGTGGCTAAAGCTATCAAGCACGAGTGCAGGCGCACTAAGCGTGCGTCAAACGAAGTGCGTAGATAGATTTAGTCGCAATAAGCGCATAAAACGAACTTAAAACAACATTTTAACGAGTATTGTGTGCTTAGTGTGGCTAAAGCTATCAAGCACGAGTGCAGGCGCACTAAGCGTGCGTCAAACGAAGTGCGTAGATAGATTTAGTCGCAATAAGCGCATAAAACGAACTTAAAACAACATTTTAACGAGTATTGTGTGCTTAGTGTGGCTAAAGCTATCAAGCACGAGTGCAGGCGCACTAAGCGTGCGTCAAACGAAGTGCGTAGATAGATTTAGTCGCAATAAGCGCACAAGACGAAGTTAAAAATCGTCTCGAGATTTGCCTGCTTCTATTAAAATAAGCACCATCGAAAAAGCATTTGCCACAAGCCCACCAAGTGCTAGACCAAAGACAATGCTGCTAAAGCCTGAGTTCATCATTATCACAAGCGCAGGTATAAGGTGTAAATCTGCTACCAACGAACTAGCAAAAAGCTCGGCTGAGAGCATGTTTCTTACGCCGATTTTAAGCAGTGTTGATATCAGGTTAATACTGGCTGCGATAAAAAGCGTGATATCGCTGTGGTCGTATAAAAATCCAGCCACAGTAGTAAGACACATCAGCGCAAAAAAAGTATAAATTACCCTACTCCAATTCATCTTTATCCTTTATTTAGGTTTACAGAATGCTTAAAAATTTCTAGAAATTCTAGAATTCCCTAGAATTCCTAGAAATTTCAGCCATGAATTCTAGAATTCTCAATCTAGAATTTCCAATCTAGAATTCCTAGAAATTTCAGCCATGAATTCTAGAATTCTCAATCTAGAATTCCTAATCTAAAATTCCCTACACACTGCCTTTTTCATACATTGCTCGGATACGCTCTTTTTCAGCCTTTGCTCTTTGCTTTTGGGCTAGTGCCTCTTTGTATTTTGCTATATCAAACTTAAACCATATTAGCATAGGCGCAGCGATAAAAATAGAACTTAGCGTGCCTATTACAATACCAACTATCATAATGGTTGAAAAGCCGTGAATTATATCCCCACCAAAGAAAAACAAAGTAAGCACCGTAAGCAAAGTAGTAAGACCAGTCATAAAGGTGCGAGAGAGCGTAGCTGAAATGCTCTCATTTATATTATGATTTAGATCATTACTTTTGCCAGCTTGCACGCCCTCTCTAATGCGGTCAAAGATAATAATAGTATCATTTAGCGAGTAGCCTATTATCGTTAGCACAGCTGCTAGTGTATCAAGATTTACATCAAGTCCAAGGGCTGAGATAGCACCAAGCACGATGATAACATCGTGAAACTCACAGATAATAGCAGCCAAGGCAAAACGCCACTCAAAACGAAATGCTATGTAAATAAGAATAAGCACCAAAGAAACGCTAATTGCCATTATGCCTTTGTTACGCAGTTCTGCGCCTACTTTTGGGCCTACTACATCCACACGGCGAATCTCTAAATTACCCGTATTTTCTAGCATTTTTGCGATGTACCTGCCAGGGTCGGTTGCTACTTGGTCGCTTGCACTTGAGTAGCGGATTACTACTTCATTAGCACTGCCAAACTCAGTTACACTAAGATTTGGCAAATCAAGTGCTGCGCGGATTTTCTCAATAGGCGCAGGGCCATCATAACGCACCTGAACTAGCGTTCCACCAGCAAAGTCAATGCCGTAATTTAGTCCCTTTGTAGCCAAAAAGAAAATGCTACCAAAAATAAGTAGGCAAGAAATCACAAAAGAGCCAAGCTTTTTGCCCATAAAATCATATATTTTTCCACTATCAAATACTTGCATTTTTGCCCTTTATTTTGTAGCCAAACCAAAGACTTGTATTGCCTGAGCGTTGTATTTTTTCACCTAATGCGTCAAACACGCCGTGCGTGCCTAAAATCGCTGTTATCATAGAAGCTACTATTCCTATGCTAATAGTTACAGCAAAGCCTTTAATCGGCCCTGTGCCATAAGCATAAAGCGCAATTGATGTTATAAGCGTGGTTAGATTTGAGTCCATGATTGCACTCATTGCGTTTTCATAGCCTTTGGCGATTGCGTTTTTTACTCCTGCGCCAGCTTTTAGCATTTCTCGTATGCGTTCGTTTATGATGACATTAGCATCGACTGCCATGCCGATAGTTAGCACAATTCCAGCCATTCCAGGCAGGGTAAGAGTCGCTCCAAACATTGCCATAATCGCTATTAGAAGTAAGATATTTGCCACAAGTGCCACATTTGCTATAACGCCAGCTAGTCCATACACTACAATCATACAAAGCACCACAAGCACAGCACCAGAGATAAGCGCTATCATACTTTGGCGTATGCTATCACTTCCTAGGCTAGGTCCAACTGAGCGTTTTTCTAGCATTTTTACAGGCGCTAGCAAGGCTCCAGAGCGAAGTGCGATAGCGATATCATGCGCCTCATTTACGCTAAATCCACCGCTTATTTGCCCAGAGCCACCACCTATGCGCTCATTTATCACAGGGGCTGAGTAGACTTTTTTATCTAGCACAATTGCTAGGCGTTTGCCCACATTTGCGCCGGTAAAATCACCAAAAATTCTAGCTCCCTGGGCATTTAGCGTAAAGTTTATTACAGGCTGATTATTGTTTTGATCAAAAGCCACCTTAGCATCAATTAGCATAGCACCATCAAGCACGGCTAGTTCTTTTAAAAGATACTTTTGCGCTGGGTTTTTAGCATCCTCATACAGCACATCACCATAGGCTGCTGCGTCGCGCGCTGATATAGTCTGTGCCATGCTTTGACGCTCTTCATCAAGAGCCATTAGCTCTAAGTGAGCTGCTTTTTCTATTAGATCCAAAGCCCTTTGCTCATCAGCACTGGTTTTTATACCAGGGAGTTCAACTAGGATATTTTCCTTACCTTGCTTGGCAACAGTTGGCTCAGCTAGACCAAAAAGATCAAGGCGGTTTCTTATAACCTCTACAGCTTGATCGATTGCGTAGTTTGCTGTGCTTAGCTTTTCTTCATCGCTTAGATGAAGCTCGTAGCTTAACTCTTTTTTATCTATGATTAGCCCTTGATTAGTAGCTAGCATTTCATCAATTTTTGCGCTATCATCACTATCAAGCAAACTAAAGGTAATAAATCCATTTTCTACTTTTAGCTCGTCAATTAAAATATCATTTTTGCTAGTAAAATACTTTATACTTGAGGCTATGCTCTTTTCTTTGCTTTCAATCGCCACAGCAGTTTCTACCCCAAGTAGCATATTAAGTCCACCTTGTAAATCAAGCCCAAGAGTGATCTTCGAACCCCAGCTAGTACCAAAAAAACTAGGCGCACAAAAAACAGCCCCAAAGCACAAAGCTACAAGCAAAATTACGAATTTATAAGTAATTCTTGCTTTTTTCATTTTTTTACTTCTTTTGCTGTATCTTCGTATTTTTTAGCTACAAAAGCACGATCAAGTCGCACAATTACATCATCATTAAGCTTAACTTTGATAAAATCGCCCTCGGCATTTACCACCTCTGCGACAAGTCCTCCGTTTGTGATGATTTTATCGCCTTTTGTTAGCGCATTTAGCATTTCTTTATGCTTTTTGGCTTGCATTTGCTGTGGTCTAATGACCAAAAACCAAAAAATCGCAAAAAGAATCACCAAAGGTATTAAAGATGAAAGTAGATCGCCTTGCATTGTCGTCCTTTAAAAAAAATTTAAGCTCGTATTCTAGCTTAAAAATCATAAAATCTAGCTTTTTAACTGCTATTTTATTAAGCATTTTTATTTATTTTAGTATTTTTGAAAATATTTTTCTTAGTATTTTGGGGCTTTTAGCATTTGTTTTTGGGGCTTTTAGACTAGTTTTTGTGCAAAAAAGTGCTGCTTTTATTTGGCTCTTAACAGGCTTTTTTGTAGGAGTTTTTTGGTTTTATTGGATAGCTTTTAGCCTTGTTTATTATGATTTTGTTTATCTTATACCTTTTGAAATTTTTGGTATAGGCATGATTTATGGTCTCATTTTTCTTTGTTTTTATGTGATTTTTAGCTCTTTTGCTAGGTGTTTGGGGGGTGCGGGGGGTATTTTAAAGCCTGTTATTTTAGCACTTGGCTTTTATCTTATTCAGTTTGTTCACCCTTTTGGCTTTAACTGGCTTAATTGGCATTTAAGCTTGATTGGCACGCCTTTTGAGCGAGTTTTTGCTGGGCAAAATGATAGCAAAAATCCACCTTTTAAAATAGAGCTGATTTCATCTAGAATTCCCCAAAACGAGCTGTGGCAAAGCTCACGCAAAAAAGAGCATTTTGTTAATAACTTAGCTTTGATTGATAAAGCTATAAAAAATGGTGCTAGGCTTGTAGTCCTGCCAGAATCAGCCTTTGCAACTAATCTTAATCAAAACTTAGAGCTTATAGAGGCTTTAAAGGAAAAATCGCAAAAAATCGCTATTTTAGCAGGCGCAGAGGGGTATGAAAATGGCACTTTTTACAATAGTGCGTATTTTTTTGATGCTGGAAAGATGAGGCGCATTGATAAGCATATTTTGGTGCCTTTTGGTGAAGAAATTCCTTTGCCAGAGTTTCTTAAAAAGCCTATAAATGCGCTGTTTTTTGGTGGTGCTAGTGATTTTGGCAAAGCTGGTGATTTTAGCTATATAGAAGTAGAGGGCGTGAGATTTAAAGTAGCTATTTGCTACGAGGGCACAAGGTATGAACTTTATGCTAATAAGCCTGATTTTGTGCTACTTATTAGCAATGATGCGTGGTTTATCCCAAGCACGCAAAGCACGCTTCAAAACCTGCTTTTACGCTACTACGCTTTAAAAAACGGCTCAGTGATTTTTCATAGTGCGAATTTTAATGATAAGAAAGTTATAAGATAGTTTTAGAGAATTCTAGAATTTCTAAAATAAATTCTAGAATTTCTAAAATAAATTCTAGAATTTCTAAAATAAATTCTAAAATTCCTTAAAGATTGCTCGCTCGCAATGACGAGAATTCTAGAATTCCTTAAAGATTGCTCGCTCGCAATGACGAAATTCTAAAATTCCCTAAGTCTTGTATAATCCTCCGACCCTTTTTAGGGATCTCATCACAAAGAATTTAGAATTCCCTAGATTTTTTTCAGCCGCTACCGCGAAGTTTAGAAGGCAGCAAAATTCTAGAATTCTACTCGTTTCTTAGCGTTGAGAGCACATCTATATTTGCAGCTTTTTTGGCTGGATAGTAGCTAGAGGCTGCTACTATGATAACAGCGCCTAATAGCGTAAAGACTAGATCCCAAAGCCCTAGCTCCATAGGTAGCTTGCTGCTTCCATACACATCAGCTGGCAAGCTAATGATATCAAAACTACCAAGCAGCCACACGCCAAAAAGTCCCAAAATAAGTCCGCAAATAATGCCACCACCACCGATAACTAGCCCCTGAGCAAAAAAGCTATTTTTTATCTCACGCTTGCTTGCCCCAAGTGCTAAAAGCAAGGCTATTTCGCTGCGGCGGTTCATAACTGTCATCAAAAGCGAGCTAATAATATTTAAGCTAGCTACCAAAATAATAAGCATTAGCACGATAAAAAGTGCTCTTTTTTCAAGCTCTAAGGCGCTAAAAAAGTTGCCATTTTGCTCCCACCAGCCAAGCGCGCGGTATCCTGGTGGCAAAACAGCTTTAATCGCTTCTATATCACGCCTTGGCTGGGCTGAGTAAATATGCACTCCATCCCAGCCCTGCGTGTTTAAAATGCGCCTTAGAGCATCAGCTGTGCTAAAAGCATAACCCCTATCATAAGCAATAAGCCCTGAGCTAAACTCACCACGCACATCAAAACGCTTTAAAAGCGGATTTATCCCAAGTCCAGCTGGACTAGCTTCCATGAAAATTCCTGTGATTTTCTCTCCAGCAATCAGCGAAAACTCATCACTAAGCCCCTTGCCTACTATCATCTCAAAGCCTTGCGGAATTCCACTTTGCTCTAAGGCTTTGGCAAGCACGCTATTTACTGCTTTTTCACTCTCAAAATCCACGCCAAAAACAAGCGCGCCTTCCATTTTATCTCCACTTTTTAGCACAGCTTGCGTGCTGATATAAGGGCTCATTTTTAGCTTATTAAACTGGCTTTGTAGCTTGCTTACAAACTCATCGCTTATCCCACCACGGTAAGCTGAAATCACTGTTATAGGATAGTTCATCGCAAATAGCTTTCGCTCAAACTCTTTATCAAAGCCATTCATTATACCCATAGCGATGATTAGCACCATAAGACCGATGCTAACTCCCACAAAGGCTAAAATAGAGCAAAGTGCGATAAATGGCTGGCTTTTATCAAAGCGCAAATAACGAAATAATAAATACTTTATCAAGGTTTGCCTTTAAGATTTTTTGATTATATACAAATACTCAGTCGTATGAATACTGCGAGAGTCAAGGTTGCGGCTAGCACGGTAAGCGTTGTATTTTTGCTCTATTATATTTAGCTTACCGATTTTTGCGCCAAAGGCTTCAAAATCAGCCCTAGAAATATAGCCCTCGTTGTTAAAAGAAATCAGCAAATACTTTGCCTTAAAACTAGCTAAAAGCTCAAAAAAACTCTCTTTTGCCTTTGATTTTTTGTTATATACGCTTTTGTTCCACTCTTTTGGTATTCCGCTAACTTCGCTAATATCTTTTGGCTTTTTATACTGCGCAATTAAATTTAGCATAAAATAATTTGAGCCATAAGGGTGCTGATTATAAGGTGGATCAAAATACGCAATATCCATTCTTTCGCAATCCTTAGCAAAGTCTGCGGCGTCCTTTTGGCTCACAGCAAAATCACAAGAAAAGTTTGAAAAAACAGGCATTTTTAGCCTGATTTCACCTTTTATGCGACCAAGCGCATTAGCCTTTTCTCCGCCAAACTTACCAATGCCATTTTTGCCTTTATAAAATCCTTTAAAGACACCGCCTGTGTTGTTATGAACACTAGCTTCATAAATTAGCGGAGCGATGAAAAACTTTTGAAAAACTCTAGGTAATTTGCTAATCTCATCTCTCATAGTATCAATAAACATAGCGTTTTTTCTAGTAAAAAACACACGCTCTGCTCTTTTTATATTCTCATCGTCTTTTGGGGCATAAAGCTCTGTAATAAAACCGGCTTTTAACTCATTTATCTTGCTTAGAGTGCTATGAAATTCTAGAATTCCTAGCTCTAACTCGCTAGTAAAATTGCTAAGATAGCACTCATTTATAATGCGTGAGTAGCTCTCCAAGTCGTTTGCAAAAATCATCTTTGCGTGTTTTTTAGCTAGTCTTGATACCACGCCTGAGCCTGAGAATACATCAGCAAAACTTATTTTATCATGCTTCATATCAGCCTTAATATCGCTAATAGCCTCATCAATAAGCCCTAGCAAAGAGCGTTTATTACCAAGATAAGTAATAATCTGCTCTTTTAAAAACGCTGGGTTCTCGCTAAGCGCTGAATTCTCGCTCATTTATTAACTCATTTACCTAGATTTTTGGCCCAGATTTGCCGCAGCAGTCTTTATACTTTTTGCCTGAGCCACAAGGACAAGGGTCATTACGACTAGGTTTATTATTTGGCAGGACTTTTTGTGTTTGTTTGCTTTGCTCGCTATCTTCACTCTCAAAGCGTATGTGGCTTAGAGTGCGAACTGAGCTTATTTTTAGGCTTTTTACTAGCTCTATGAAAAGATTATAGCTTTCTTTTTTATACTCAGTTAGAGGATCGCGGTGATTGTAGCCTCTTAGGCCAATTCCTGCTTTTAGCGTATCCATTTGGTATAGATGCTCTCTCCACGCACGGTCTACGATTTGCAAAAACAGCATTTTTTCTATGCCTTTTCGTTGTTCATCGCTGGTTGCGCTCATACGCTCTTTGTAGTCATTTTCTATAGCTTTTTCTATTTCACCACAAATCTCATTAAAGCCCAAATTTGCCAGTGCGCTTGGCTCTATGCTAACTCCGCTTTGCTCTAGTACTACATTACAAATAGCACTAGTGTCGATGTTTTCAGGCAAGTCCCCAGCCATGACGCCAGCTGTGATCACCATATCAGCCACCCAGTCTTTGCGGTTTGAGCTGATTTTTTCGCTTATATCAGTGGCTGGGTCTAGCAGCTCATTTCTATATTTGTAGATGGTTTTTCTTTGTTCATTTGCTACATCATCGTATTCTAGGATATGCTTTCTAGCTTCAAAGTGTAGGCTCTCTACCTTTTTTTGAGCGTTTGCTACAGCGCGTGTTACAAGGCCGCTTTCTATACTCTCGCCCTCTTCTATGCCAAGTTTTTCCATTATGGTTTTTATTTTACCTGCGCCAAAAATGCGAAGTAGATTATCCTCTAAACTTAGAAAAAAGCGTGAAATTCCCGGATCTCCTTGACGGCCTGAGCGGCCACGAAGCTGGTTGTCTATGCGGCGGCTCTCGTGTCTTTCTGTGCCTATGATATAAAGCCCGCCTAGTTCTCGCACTTCATCATCTATGCGGATATCCACACCACGACCAGCCATGTTTGTAGCTATAGTTACAGCACCTTTTGCGCCAGCACCCTCGATAATTTGGGCTTCTTTTTCGTGGTTTTTGGCATTTAGCACTGAGTGAGGGATTTTCTCTTTTATTAGTAGAGCGTGTAGGGCTTCGCTTTTTTCTATGCTGGCAGTTCCTACTAGCACTGGTTGGCCTTTTTGGTTTGCGGCTTTTATTTCGCCAATTACAGCTGTAAATTTCTCTTTTTCACTTTTGTAGATGACATCGTTTTTATCGATTCTGCGTATAGGTAGATTTGTTGGGATTGAGATTACATCTAGTTTGTAGATTTGACTAAACTCAGTGGCCTCAGTCTGCGCTGTCCCTGTCATACCAGCTAATTTTTCGTATAATCTAAAATAATTTTGAAAGGTAATATCAGCTAGAGTTTGGCTCTCTTCTTGAATTTTTACCCCTTCTTTGGCTTCTAAGGCTTGGTGTAAGCCCTCGCTAAATCGTCTTCCCTCACTAAGACGACCTGTAAACTCATCAACGATGATAATTTGTCCATCACGCACTACATATTGAACATCTTTTTCAAAAAGATTATGCGCTTTTAGGGCTTGGTCTAGGTAGTGGCTTAGAGCTGCGTTTTCTAGGCTATAGAGATTATCTACGCCAAAGAGTTTTTCTGCTTTTTCTATACCAGCTTCTGTTATCATGATATTGCGGTTTTTCTCATCTACTACAAAATCCCCGGTTGGCTTTGCGTGTGGGTCAGTAAGCGATTTTTCTGGCATTTGCCCACGAGTTAGGGCCTTGGCTACTTCATTTGCCTTTATATATCCATCTAGCGTTCGGTTTGTAGGACCTGAAATGATAAGTGGCGTCCTAGCCTCGTCTATAAGGATACTATCAACTTCATCCACAATAGCAAAATTATGCCCTCTTTGAACCTTATTAGCTATATCAAAACACATATTATCACGCAAATAATCAAAGCCAAACTCGTTGTTTGTGCCATAAGTAATATCGCAAGCATAAGCTTCTTTGCGCTTAGCATCATCTCGTTCGCTGCTTAGCACTACGCCTACGCTAAGACCAAGAAAGTTATAAATCTGTCCCATTTGTTCGGCATCACGCTTTGCTAGATAGTCATTTACAGTAACTACATGCACGCCTTTGCCACTAAGGGCATTTAGCACCACTGGCAAAGTAGCAACTAGTGTTTTTCCCTCGCCTGTTTTCATCTCAGCGATTTTGCCATCATTTAGCACCATACCACCTATTAGCTGCACATCAAAATGTCGCATGTTTAGCACACGCTTGCTAGTCTCTCTAACTATGGCAAAAACATCATTTAGAGCATCTTTTAGGCTTAGCTCTTCGCTTCTTACGGCTGTGCGAATCACATCAAAAGCTGCTTGCAAGTCGCTATCAGTAAGACCCCCGTATTTATCTTCTAGCAAATTGATTGCGCCTGCTTGCTTGCGGTATTTTTTTACTTGTTTATCGTTTTTGGTTCCAAAAATTTTTGCTAGAGCTTTTAGCATTTAGTATCCTTAAAAATGTGTTAAGAAGTGGCGATTTTACCTAAAATTTTTTTAAATTTTGCTAAGAATTCTTATTTTATATAGTATAATAAAAGCAAAATTTTTTGTGGATTTTATGATGAAAATTCTAGTTTTGATGATTATTTCGTGCTTTATTTGGGCAAATAGCCTTGAGTTTGATACGCTTATAAGTGAGTTTAGCCAAAGCGTAAGTAGCAAAAATAAAACCATCACCTACACAGGCAAACTAGTAGCAAACAGCAAATACGGCGCATTTTGGCACTACAAAAAGCCAGTTGAGAAGCTAATTTATTTTAATATCGGTCGCATAACCATAATAGAGCCAAGCTTAGAACAGGCAATAATCACAGATATCAAAAACACCCCAGATTTGCGTCAAATCCTAAAAAACGCTACTGAGACAAACAAAGACCGCTTTGAGTGCGATATAGATGGCATTCACTACACTATAAGGGTGCGAAGTGGTGTCCCAGCGCAGATAAACTACACTGATAAACTTGGCAATACCGTTACTATTTTACTCAAAAATGCTAAGAAAAATCAGCCAATTGATGAAAAACTTTTAGAGCCGCAAATCCCAGCAAACTACGATATACTAAGCGAATAAACAGTGAAGTCTTTACTAAAAGCAGCGCAAACAGCACCTGCTATTAGCGACCAAAACTAGCAGAAAAAGCAAAGCAGATGTTAAAAACAAATCAAGAATGGTCTGCGCTAAGTTCGCTTGCTAAAAAGGCAAAAGAGAGAAAAAATACCTTTTAGCTGGTTTAGCATTTTTAGTTTGAAAAATCTAGAATTTCTAGGGAATTCTAGATTAAATTTAATGTAGAAATTCTAGAATTTCTAGGGAATTCTAGAATTCCTAGGGAATTCTAGAATTCTTTAATTAACCAAATAAAAGGTGAAAAATCTAGATTTATAATCAGTATTTCCCACGCTGATATACTGCGCCAAAGCTGCTGGGATATTGCCTAGTTCGTGGTATAAAAAGCCTAGAGCGATTTTATTTCCAGGGTCAGTTGGGTTTGTAAGCTTGGCAAGTTCTAAGTAAGCTACGGCATTTTGCGGTCGGTTTGAGCCTATGCTAGCTACTGCTGCTAAAAATAGCGTATAAGCGTCTTGTTCTTTTTTGGTATGCACAAGGTAGTTGTATATCTCAAAGGCCTCATCATGACGATTTGTAAAAAGATCAATATATGCAAGTGCGTGGCGAATCTCATCTGCTCTATTTTTTTCTTTTTTAAGATCACTTATTATGATACCCCGCCAAACATCGCTTAGACCTGAGATTTGAAGCAGTTTTACAAACTGTTCTTTTACTATATTTGAGCCACCATAGAGCGTATTTAAATCAAAGTTTGCACCCAAAAAGCGAATTTGAATGTTTTTTGCGTATTCTTTGATATCCTCTCTTTCATTGTGAGCCAAAAAGTGTAAGATATTTGTAAGAATATCATTTGGTAATTTATCTAGCAAAGACTTAGAGTAGATTTTAGCATCATTTTTGCGGTTTAGTATCATGGCGCAAATGTAGCTAAATACCATTTTTAGCGTATCACCTTCGTTTTTGCCCTCATCTAGCCAGCGGGGTAAAACACCTGAGTTATCACGCAAATATAATAGCAAGGTATTATAAAAGTTCGCATCGCCTAGAGTTTCATCATTTGTAATATTCTCGCTAACCTCTGCATAAAGCTGACGATAATCACGCCCAGCCACCTGCGCACAAAGCACAGCATACACGCCAGCAAGGTGATTTTTTGGATTTAGGTGGTAGCTTGTGATAAAGTGTTTATAAGCATTTGCATAATCCCCTAGCTGAGCGTAGCTAAGTGCCAAATCATACTGCAAAATCGCATGCCCAGGATACTCAGAAACTAGAGCCAAAAACTCTTTATTTGCCACTCTAAGCTCGCTATTTATAGCTTTTTCTATGGTTTTAGACAGGCTTGCGTTTACACGGCTTATGATACCAGAGGTGCGCAAATACTCATCAGCATCCACGCTCTGAGATACAAAGGCACTAACTCCACCTTTTGCTATATAATCAATAGTCTGCTTAGCATCAAAGACCTTATAAGGTGTAAAATAAAATAGCATTGAAAAGGCGCTATTTTTATGAAAAAATAGCTTTTCATCAAAGTTTTTTTGCGCTGCGTTTATATTAAAATAATCATCTTTTAGTCCAGCTTTTATAGGATAAGTACTAGCTACAAAAGTAGCGTTGCGGTCGTGAATTTCGCTTAAAACTTGAGCTGCTGTCATGTAAGTGCCGATTTTAAGCTGCACAAGAGAGCGAGCAAGCTTTGCTAGATCAATGTTTGAAGATAGTGGGTCTACTCTATTTAGATAATAAAGAGCATCATCGTAATTACCAAGTCTTGCGTGAAGTAAGCCCATAGGTAAGTTTGTATTATACTCCTTTAAATCATTAAGGGCTGCAATTGCATCTTTATCACGGCGAACTAGGCTTAGAATTTTAGATTTTAGATAGTTTGCGTTATTTGCATAAAAGCCATCTTTAATGCTATTTAATATGTGATAAGCCTCTATATAATAGCCTTTGTAGTAATTTACAAGTGCGCTATAGTAAATATACGCACTGGAATTTGGTGTAAGAAAAGCCCTAGCAAGGTCTATATAGTAGCGAAATAACTCTGTGTTATTAAGATGAAGTGCGCAAACTGCTGCATTTAGTGCTGAGACATCGGTGTGTTCTTGATTTGATATAGCTTTTTTAAAGTTCTCAAGTGCTTCGTCAAACTTTTCTTGATTCATTTGTGATACACCAAGATTATAATATGAAAGGCTTTCATTATATATTGCTACATTTTCATATATTTTAAGGGCTTCTATGCGGTTACCGCTGTCATATAGGGCATTTGCTTTTGCTATCATTTCTTCTATGCGACCTTTATTTATCTCATAGTAGTTTTGCAGCTCTTGTCTAGGCATGGTAGTTACTGGCGCTTCTGGGGCTAGTTCTTTTTTGCTATCTCTACTAAGCAACAGGGTTATTAGCACAATTAGCAAAAGGACTATCATACCACCGCCAGTAGCTATGATGATTAGCATTTTTTTATCTAGCTTTTTTTTGCCTTTTTGCTCAGCTTCTTCTTTGCCCTCTGCGCCTTGGCTAGAACCAGCTGGCGCAACGGCTAGTTCTTCAAGCAAGACAAACTCATCTTGTCCAAACTCATTTTGTGTATTTTGATCGTTTTGATCTTTTTTTTCTTTTTGATCGTCATCAAGTATGATTATTTCATTATCTGCTGCCATTTATACTCTTTACATATATTTTTCTAGCACGGCTGGGATTTTTATGCTTCCATCTTTTTGCTGGTAGTTTTCCATTATTGCTATTAGCGTTCTGCCCACAGCTAGGCTTGATCCATTTAGCGTGTGGCATAGCGTGTTTTTCTTGCCATCTTTGAAGCGGATTTTTGCCCTGCGAGCTTGAAAATCGCGTGTGTTTGAGACTGAGCTGATTTCTCTATATTTATCTTGTCCAGCTAGCCAGACCTCAAGATCTATGGTCTTTGCTGCGCTAAATCCAAGGTCACCGCTACAAAGCAGCATGTGGCGATGAGCAAGCCCAAGGGAGCTTAGCAAATCACTAGCACAAGCTACCATATCATCAAAGACTTTATCACTTTGCTCAGGCTTTGTGATACATACAAGCTCTACTTTTTCAAACTGATGCTGGCGGATCATGCCCCTAGTATCCTTACCAGCAGAGCCTGCTTCTTTGCGAAAGCACGCTGAGTAGCAAGTCATTTTAATAGGCAGTTCATTTTCTGCGATTATTTCATCATTATATAGATTTGTTACAGGCACTTCGCTTGTAGGGATCAGATATAGATCCTCATCATCTATTTTGTATAAATCATCAGCAAACTTTGGCAGCTGTCCTGTGCCAAAAAGCGTATTAGAGCTAACGAGAAAGGGCACATTAACAAGCTCAAAACCACGGCTAGAATTAAAATCAATCATGTAATTAACCAAAGCCCTAGCTAGTTTTGCGCCCTGCCCTCTAAGCACGCAAAAGCGAGAACCAGAGAGCTTTGCGCCGGTGGCAAAGTCTATCCAGCCGTTTTTCTGGGCTAACTGCCAATGCTCTAAGGGCTTAAAATCAAAGCGAGGTGGCTCTAAAACTTTTTTAAGCTCCACATTTTCATCTTCATTCGCACCAAGTGGCACATCATCATCGATGATATTTGGCACGGCAGCGGCAACTAAGTTTAGCTTTTCTTCGCTTTCATTTAGGCTCTCATTTAAAGTAGCAATTTGAGCCTTTTTGCTATCAAGCTCGGTTTTTAAGGCGTTTGCGCTTTTGCTATCGCCACTTTTCATAAACTCGCCCATTTTTTTGCTTTTTGCGTTTTGCTCACTTTGAAGACTTTCAATTTCTAGCTTGATTTTTTTATTTTCTTTGTAGGCTTCAAGTAGATTTTTTAGCACATCCTCGCCTACTTTTTTAGCTTTTAGTTTGCTATTAAACTCATCAAAGTTTGTCTCAATCAGTTTTAAATTTATCATTTTTTATCCTTAATTTTAGTAGGAATTCTAGAATTCCTAGTTTGTTTTTAGTAGAAATTCTAGAATTTCTAGCTTATTTTTAGTAGGAATTCTAGAATTTCTAAAACACGCCAAACACACCAGCTAAGTCTCTAATCTTTGCCATTTTAGCACTTGCTAGCTCGCTGGCTTTTTTTGCGCCAATATCTAAAATATCTCGCACCTCTCCTTTATGAGTGATGAAATACTCGTATTTGCTGCGTGCCCCTCCAAAATAGTCCAAAATCAGCTCATTTAAATAAGCCTTAAAATGCCCATAGCCCTCACCACCACGCTCATAGCGTGCTTTTAGCTCTGCTTGCCCACTCTCATCTAAAAACAGCTTTGCTATATTAAAAATATTACAATCTTGCCATTTTTTTGGCGCTTCTAATGGCGTGCTATCAGTTACTACCAAGCTACATTGCTTTTTTAGCTGCTTATCAGTGCCAAAAATATCAATGGTATTTTTATAGCTCTTACTCATTTTTTCCCCATCTGTGCCTGGCACTACGGCTACATTTTCAGCGATTTTTGCCTCAGGCAGAGTTAAAATCTCGCCAAAATTATTGTTAAATTTAACTGCCAAATCACGCGCGATTTCTACATGCTGAGTTTGATCTTTGCCTACAGGTACGAGCTTTGCATCATATAGCAAGATATCAGCTGCCATGAGAACTGGATAGCTAAAAAGTGCGTGATTTGCTTCAATGCCCTTTGCTACCTTGTCTTTATACGCATGCGCACGCTCTAATAGCCCCATAGGCGTGATCCCACTAAGTATCCAGTAAAGCTCTAAAACCTCTTTTACATCGCTTTGAACCCAAAAAACGCATTTTGCTGGATCAATACCAAGAGCCAAAAAAGCGCAAGCTGCCTCAAAGGTAGAGTTTTGAAGCTCTGCGCCTTTATTTGCGCTACTCATTGCGTGGTAGTTAGCGATGAAAATAAACATCTCATTTTGCCCAGCGTTTTGAAGTTCTACCATAGGCTTAATGCTAGCAAAATAATTGCCTAAATGTAATTTTCCGCTAGGCTGAAGTCCTGTTAGTATTCTCATTTTTGTCCCTTTAATGCTTTTAAAATTTCTTTTGCTATTTTTTTAGGGCTTTTATCCTCAGCTATGATTATTATATCAGCCTTTCTAGCATAAGCACTATTTCTTTCTTTATGTAGTTTTTTAGCTTTTTGAAGGTCTTTTAGCAGTGGTCTTTTGGCTAGTTTTTTAGCACTATTTGGCGCAGATTGTAGTCTTTTTATGATTTTATCAAAGCTAGATTTTAAGTATATTATAGTGCCGATTTTTTTAAGATTTCTTTGTCTATAAAAGCCCCCGCCAGTGCTAATAATAGCACCTTTTACATTATGTTCTAAAAACTTTGCTAGATTTTTCTCAGCAGCCCTAAATGCCTCTTCGCCCTCATCTTCAAAGATTTTTGCGATTTTTTTGTTAAAAAGGCTCTCAATCATATCATCGCCATCAATGGCAAAGCGCCCACTAAGCTTACTTAGCTCCCTAGCCACAGCTCCCTTGCCAACACCCATAAAGCCTATTAAAACTATATTATTCATTATTTTCTTCCTTTGCTTTTCCTCTGCTTCTTGGCGCTAAAATGACAGGCGTCCCACCTAGCTCAAAACTAGCTCTAAGCTGATTTTGCAAGTAGCGCAAATAGCTAAAATGTAAGCATTTTGGCTTATTCATCACAAGAGCGATTTTTGGTGCTGCTGTATCAAACTGCGCAGCGTAGTATATACGCACCGCTCTGCCGTGTTCTCTTGGAATAGGATGGGCTTTTGTAGCAGCGGCTATTACTTCATTTAGCCTTGAAGTAGGCAGTTTGATAGTGTAGTTTTTATACACAGCGCAGATTAGCTCTTTTAGCTTTTCTACACGCTTTTTGCTAGTAGCTGAGAGCGAGATAATAGGCGCATAAGCCAAAAATTTAAATCTATCTCTAATCTCACGGCTCATGCGATCAAACTCTTTATCAAAATCTTGCTGCCCCCCAGCTTTTAAATCCCATTTATTTAGCACGATTATCACGCCTAGCTCAAACTGGCACACAAGCCCAGCTATGCGCTCATCAAGCTCATTTATCCCCTCTGCGCTATCAAGGACAAGCACAGCAATATCAGCATTTTCTAGTATTTTTTGCGTGCGGTTTAGTGCGTATTTTTCTATGCCTTCTATCTTGCCACGACGGCGAATGCCAGCTGTGTCTACAAACTCTATCTCACGCTCTTTACTGCCATCATTTACGCTGATTTTTTCATTTACTGGATCTATTGTGGTGCCTGCTATATCGCTTACTACTGAGCGGTTTTGCCCTACAAGTGCATTTAGTAGGCTTGATTTGCCTACATTTACCCTGCCTATAATGCCAACTTTTATAGCTTTATTTTCGTAGTCAATATTGCTTTTAAATCTAGAATTGCTCTCATCACTTTCTAGCAAACTCTCATCAAAATCAGCTAGAAAATCCTCTATACTCTCATCTATGCTAGTCTTAGCAGGCTCAAGGTGCGAGTATATCCACTCACAAAGCTCATCTGTGCCACTATTATGCGAAACAGAAATCTCAAAGAGTTTTTTTGCCCCAAAGCTAATAAAGTCCTTTGCCCTCTCTTCATCACGCTTGCCATCTACTTTATTTACCACAAGCGCAGTAGGCTTGCCAAGGCGGTTTATAGCATAAAAAAGCTTTTTGTCAATCTCATCAGCATACAGCTTGCCATCTACCATAAAGACAATTATATCAGCCTCATTTGCCTCTGCTAGGCTGCGTTTTTGCACCGCAGCAAAAAGCTTGCTACTCTCATCAAGTCCACCACTATCAATAAGCAAGCACTCTCTATCATCAATATTAATTTCAGTTTTATTCACATCTCTTGTGGTGCCTGCCACCTCGCTAGTTATGGCTATCCTAGCCCTTGCTAAGCGGTTAAATAGGCTTGATTTACCCACATTTGGACGACCTAGTAAAATTACTTTTTTCATATATTAAACCTTAAAAATTCGCTGATTATACTAAAATATCGCTAAAATTTGGCTTTTTTAGCGCATTTTATACCCACAAATACACGCAAAAAAGCGTGATAAAAAGCACAGGTAAAGTAATTTTAAAGCTAAAATAAGATAAGTTTTTATGCTAATTTTGCAGTTTTTGCTTTTTAGCAAGGTAGCAAGCAAGAAGCTTGCGCTAAGCTCATAAAACCAGTAGCAAGCAAGAGGCTTGCGCTAAGCTCATAAAACCAGTAGCAAGCAAAAGCGCAAGCACGAGCGTGGCGGCAGGTTTAACGCCCTTATAACCCACGCTCTTTCATAAAAATTTTGCCATGTAAATTTAAAATTTTACTACTCATTCACTTCTAAATTTCCCATCATACCTAAATCTTCATGTTCTAAAATATGACAATGATACATTCTATGACCTATAAAATCTTGCTTCATTCTTAGCCTTAATTCCTCATTAGGACGCACATTAATAGTATCTCTTAGGGCTCTAAATTCTGCTTTTTTAACCTTACCATTTAATTTTGATGAGATAAGCTCAAATTGTGTGCCATGTATATGAAAAGGATGGTCCATATGTGATTTATTAATCACTACCCACTCTTCCATCACTCCTACTTTAGAATGTAAATCAACAGCATTTAAATCAAAGCTTTTACCATTGATTAAAAACATAGAAGCTAGTGCGATTTTTAATTCTTCTTCATTTTTATTCATTAAACCATTCATTTGCATATGATCTTCACTCATTATAACTTCTTTAAAATCTTTTGGTTCTTCTAAAGGCTCAAAGGCTCTTAGTGTTTTTGGTAGTTGCAATTTTTCTTTTTTAAAAGAAATATCAGCTAAAAAAAGAGTATTTGGCTCTTCTTTTACCAGCATTTTATCTCTATCGTAATAGCCACTTTCAAGCTTGAATTCTCCATCTTTTGTTGCATCTATTAAAACTTCTACGCGTGAAGCAGGAGTTAAGAAAATTTCATCTTTAAAAATCGGTTTTTCTATAAGTCCACCATCAGTTCCAACAAGTATAAACTTAGCCCCTTGTATGCGTAAATTTAAGTATCTAGCCGCACTTGTATTATAAATGCGTATGCGTTCGTTGCTTGCTAGTTTGATTTTAGGTTGATATTGTCCATTAATAAGCACAAACTCACCTTCTCTACCATTAAGCCAATCAATTAAGGTATTATGTGGAATTTGAGCGTTTTCATCAAGACGCAAATCAGTAATCATAAGGTCTTTTTCTTTAAGATGACTAAGAGCGTCTTTTTTAGCTTTTACTACAAAACATCCAGCTAAGCCCATAAAAACTTGTTTTGAAGAGATAAAATGCGGATGAGGATGATACCAGTAAGTGCCAGCACTGTTTTGTGGTATTGTAAAATGATAAATCCTCTCTTGGCCTGCTAAAATAGCATCGTGTGGATTTCCATCTTGATTAGGCGGTACAAGAAGTCCGTGCCAATGTATGGTTGTGGGTTCTTTGAGTGTATTTTTAACTAAAATTTCAACTTTATCCCCTTCATAAACCTCTATTTTTGGAGCTGGTATTAAGCCATTATAGGTATAAAATTTTGTTTTTTTGCCCTTAATTACTTCGATTTGACTTTCTTTTACCTCTATTGTCGCACGAAAAACATTTTTTTCCTTGCTTTCATTTTTTAGCACAGGCAGAGCTTTTAGGGCTTCTGCTTTAGGGAAATATTTTTGGTCTAAAAGCTTTAAATCTTTTTTAGCAAATTGGATAAAAGAGGTATCAATTTCTCTATTCATTGGCATTTTATCCATATCATGCCCCATCATGTCATGGTCCATCATGTCATGTCCCATATGCCCCATCATGTCATGATCCATCATATCATGCCCCATATCCATGTTATGCCCCATATGAGGATTTGCATAAGCTACACCTGCTAAACCTAAGAGATTTAATTTTAAGAAATTTCTTCTATTCATTTTTATATCCTTTTTTGATTTTTAATTGCAAGTTGTATTATGATTATTGTAAATGAATATTAGCTAAATTACTTTTAAATTTTAGCTATTAGAAACATTACAACAATTAAAGGCTATATAAATTAAAATTCGCATAAGCTAACAAAAATCATACATAAGCAATTCTAATATTGCTTATAATTTGCTCTATCTTGGCTTTGTTTGCTGTGGCTTTGTTTGCTGAGTATCATCTGTATGTGCTACGGGACCAGGATTTTTTGCCATTATTTTGATAGCTTTTTGCGTAAGAAAAATTCTAGAATTTCTAAAAAATTCTAGAATTCCTAAAAAATTCTAGAATTTATAAAAAATTCTAGAATTTCTAAGACAAAACAGGCAAATTCTAGAATTTCTAAAAAATTCTAGAATTTCTTAAAGAAATTTTAGAACAATTTTTTCAAATTATTTAAAATATCTTTTGCCTTATCAGCCTTTTCATCATTGCCTTTAAAGGCTTTATCAATCAGTTTTTCTACGCCTTGTTCGGCTTTTTGTTTTAGATACTGTGAGCTAAGAGCGTATTTTGGCGCCTCAGTCGTGCCTGTGATATCTATGCCAATATCGGTTTTTTCATAGTTTGCGCTTACTGGGATTTTTAGAGCTTTGCTTTTTGTATTTATGCTAGCTTGCTTTACATTTATATCCGAGCGTTTTGAGTGCATATTAGCATCAAATGCGATTATATCGCCTTGTACCCTGCCTTTTATCACGCCGTTTTCATAGACCTCAGTTGTGATATCACGACCACCAAGCACGCTAGAGATTAGCGCCGTTAGCCCTGATTTTGCCAGATGGCCGTTTAGTATATTTGCGTTAAACTCGCCAAACTTGCTAGCTGTGTTGTAATCAAAAGCCATATTTGTGCTGCCTATATAGAACTGCTCGTAGCCAAGGGCTTTTAGAATTTGCTCTATTTTTGCGTTTTTCATATTTGCATTTAGCACGCCTGATTTAAATGTTATATCAGTATTTGAGTCAAATATATCGCTATTTGCGCTAGCATTTATAGCTTGTTTTGTGCTAACGATTTTGCCACTTAGATTTAGCGGGGCGCTTAAAGCCACGCCGGTTAAAAAGCTAAGCTTAGATACATCGCTTACATTTGCGCTATAAGCAGCATCTAAGGTATTTTTTTGTAGATTATAGCTACCATCAAATTTACTGATATTTGCTATATCACTAGCAAAGTTTGAGTTAAAATACGCCACTGAGTTTGTAAAAGTTGGCTTAAAGTTTAGAGAAAATTTCACATTTTCAGGGAACTGGATTTCAAGTAGTTTTGAGATAGCAGCAGCGTTAAATACGCCGTTTTTCACGCTTAGCTCACCCCTGCCATTTAGGTTTTGTAGCTTTAGTCCATCCAAGCTCAGCTCAGCATTTACCTCGCCATTAAATAGGGCGCCAAAGCTAGTCATAGCAAGCACTTGCTCAGCTTTTATATTTTTTATGTTAGCATTTAGAGCTTTGCCTTTTACCTTAGCTATGATTTCGCCACCAAAGCCTTTTATATCAATATCCCCGTCGCTTAGCTCGCCTGCTTTTAGCCCCACATTTGCTTTTATATTAACAGGACTTTTTGCCCCAGAGCCAAAGATTGCGCCAAGGTCTGCGATTTTGCCTGCTAGATCTATTTTTGCATCAGCATTAGCTAGTGTGTAGCTGCCTTTTGCGCCTAGATTTTCTATCACAGGCGAGTTTAACACGCTATCAAAGTTTAGAGTGCCAGAGGCGATTTCTAGCTTGTTTTGAGCATTAAAGCTTACATCGCTACTTAGATCAGAGCCTAGCAAAGCGTTCATTTGCTTATGGTTTAGCACGCCGCCGCTTAGAGTTAGATTTGCGCTACCTTTTATTTTTTTAGTATCGCTTAGATTTGTGATTTTTGCTGTGCCGCTGATATCGCTATTTGCTAGTGGCGCAAGCCCTGCTAGACTAAGGGCTTGTGCTAATTTTAGATTTTTTATGTTTGCGTTTAGCTCATTGTCTTTAAGACTTGCTAAAATCTCTCCGCCAAGACCGTTTATTTTAGCGTCTAAAAACTTCATTGCGCCATTTGCGATTTTTGTGTTGCCAGCTACTTTTATGCTGCCATTTAGCTTTTGTTTTATGATAGGCTCTAGGGCGGCAAGATTTGCGATATCTACATTAAAATCGCTTGTTATCTCACCATTTTCAAAGTTATAGCTAGTATTTTTTGCGCTTAGGTTTGCTAAGGCTGATTTTACCCTAGTAGTAGCTGCTACTTGCTTGCCAAGAAGTTTTATATCGCTATTTAGGCTTAGGGCAAAATTTGCCGGTAAGCTAATGCCAAAGTCATTTTGAGCTTCTTTTGTGATGATGATTTTAGCTGAGTTTAGCTTTGCTGTGCCTTCTTGTCCTGCTATATCGGCAACTGCGCTTAGTTTGCCTGTGATATAGGCTTTTTTTAAGGCTATCATGCTAAGTGCTGCTAGGTCTAGCTCTTTTGCATCTAGTTTTAGCTCCAAAGGCGCGTAGTCTTTTATGCGGCTTGCAAAGCGAATGCTTGAGCCAGCTAGCGAGCCTGAGCCATTTGCTACAAAGTTATCAAAGCTACCAAGGGCTTCGCCTTTTAAGCTTAGATCAATTTGCATGCCATTAAAGCTTTTTGCTTGCGTGTTGTAATTTAGATCAAACTGCGATGAAAAAAGGCTATATTTACCCCTACTCTCCACACTAAGCTCGCCATTTATGATAGCCAAAACATCAAAACTGCTAAATCCTAGCTCAAACTTTTCAAGCCGAAATTCCATGCCGATTTTTTCGCTAGCGATTTTTTCTACAAAAGGCTTTAAAACTGAGTTGCCAAAAGAGCTAAAAAACACGCAGTATAAAGCTACTACTAGCGCTAGCAAAATACCACAAACCCAAGCTAAAAACTTCATAAATACTCCTTAGAAAATTGCCTTAATTGTAGTATTTAGCTGTAAATTTTACGTAAATTTATCAAAGGAATGCTAGAATTCCCAGGTTCTCACTAAAAAAACTAAAAAAAAATAGGAATAAAAATTGCTTATAAAATCAAAAATTTTAGCGAAAGAAGGAAAAATGTCAGTAGCACAAAATGCTCTAAATCATCAATTTAATGTATCTCAAAGCTCCTCGCTAGTAAGCGTGGTAACTGATGATGATGATATTTTTATGGGAATAGCGGGCAAAATGCGCTCGTCTTTTTGCCAAGCAATCGGTCAAAAGAACAAAATAATCGCCTTTTACAGCCCAAACGAACTAGTTCAGCGCAAGTATCTTTTCAAGCTAATTTCCAAGATAAACTCACGCCTAAATGATGAAATAATCGACCTTCATCCATCGTGGACGACAAATGTAAAGCTTGCTTTTGAGCGAAAAAACTCGGTTCAAATTATCGTTAGCGTCCCCCTTAACTTTGATAGAAACTCCGTGATTTTTGATACCAAAAACTGCGATGAAGTGCTAAAAAAATACTTTATCAAAATGCTAGGCGCAAAACACGAAAACTTAGCTCATTTCTCACGCTTTATTATCCAAGATATAAAGCAGTTTAAAGCCTTGCAAGACTTGCTAGCTTTTAAAGAGCATTTGCGTTATATCATTAACTTTGAGTTTGATAGGGGCGAGTATGAGAGCTTTTGTGAAATAATATATAAGCTTAACTCAAAAGACTACAAAATGCGCTTTAATGCACTAGCAAACTTGTTTGAAGAGCATTTTGCTACGCTTGAGTGTTCAGTGGACGATGATTTTAACACCGTTAGGGCGCAGTATTTACGCCTAAGCAAGCTCTATCACCCAGACCACGCCAGCGGAAATGAGCAAGAGTTAGGCTCAAAATTTCAAGAAATCAGCTTTGCTTACGAGGCTCTAAAACCCTTTTTTGCTGAACAAGACAAATACCTAAAAGGAAGTGTATGAAACTTGGAGTAAATATCGATCATATCTGCGTTTTGCGTGCAGCTAGAGGCGTAAATGACCCTGATATCATAGCAGCGATGTTTGCAGCTATTAAAGCAGGAAGTGATCAAATCACCGTTCATCTACGAGAAGACCGCCGCCACATAGACGATGATGATGCTAGGCGCATAAAAGCACTTTGTAAAGTGCCACTAAATATAGAGTGTAGCATAGATAAAGATATAATAAATATTATCGCAGATATAGCTCCACAGCGTGCTACCCTAGTGCCTGAAAAGCGTGAGGAGCTTACGACTGAGGGCGGACTAAATACAAGCGCAAAAGGGCTAGAAAAAGCAGTAGAAACTCTCAAAAAATCTGAGATAGAAGTTTCACTTTTTATAGAGCCTGATTTAGCAGCGATAAATAAAGCAAAAGAGCTTGGATGCGAGTATATAGAGCTTCACACCGGTGCTTTTGCAAATCTTTATCTCATGCTAAACTCAAATCTAAGCCAAAGCAAATATAGCATAAAAGCACTAGAACTGCCAAGGGCTAAGCTAAAAGAAATGCTAAAAAAAGAGTGCGAGCGCATAAAAGCAGCCGCAATCTACGCAAAAAGCCTAGGGCTAGAAGTGGCCGCAGGTCATGGGCTAAACTACCAAAACACACCACTAATTGCTAAAGTGCCTCAAATCTGCGAGCTAAATATCGGTCAAAGCATTATCGCTCGTTCTACTATTACGGGCTTAGAGACAGCTGTAAAAGAGATGAAAGAGCTAATAAAAAATTGCTAGAAATTCTAGAATTCCTAACTACTTTTATCATTGTCCGGCTTGACCGCTCTGTGTCATTGTCCGGCTTGACCGGACAATCTCTATAAAAAAATTATATTTTTGCTTTTTTATGCTTAAAAAAAGCTAAGCAATTCTAAAATTCCATAGCAAAAAATAATTTAATAAAACTTTAATAAATTTTAAGCAAAGTTTAACAATTAAAATAGTAAAATACAAGCATTTTATACTTAAAGGAGTTGCCCATGAAAAAGGGTTTTACGATGATAGAGCTTATCTTTGTTATCGTTATTTTAGGAATTCTAGCCAGCGTAGCTATCCCCCGCTTAGCTGCTACAAGAGAAGATGCAGAAATCTCAGCTGCTGTTGCTAACCTACGCACACTAGTAAGCGACTCTACTGCTTATTATACAGCAAAAGGTACACTTACTGGTGCTAACTGGAGTGCAATTACAAATGTGCCTCTTACTACTAGTAGTAGTGGTACTACCGCTACTTCTGCTGGTAATACTAATGCTACAACTGGGGTTAATCTAAAAGTAGGTGGTGTTAATGACTGTATCACTGTTCAGTTAGTAGATACCACTACACCAGCTCAGATTAAATTTACTAAAAAAAGTAATGCAGATGGTACTTGCGGAGAAGTTCTAAAATCAGATCCTCTAAAACCTTATTTTACTGATACTAGTGGTACTAGTGGTACTATACCTATCGGCTCAAGCACAAGCGTTTATACAAAACCGTCAACCAACAACAGCAACACCAATGGCGGGGGCAGTAGTAGGAGCCGCTAAAACCAAATAAAAAGAAACCATAAGCTAAAATATTTAGCTTAAAGAGCTAGGGAATTCTAGAATTTTTAATCCTAGAATTCCTTTTAAATTAATAGAAAGGATAAAAGATGAAAAAGGGTTTTACGATGATTGAGCTAATCTTTGTTATCGTTATTTTAGGAATTCTAGCTAGCGTAGCCATCCCTCGCCTAGCTGCTACAAGAGAAGATGCTGAAATCTCAACTGCTGTTGCTAACCTACGCACATTAGTAAGCGACGCCAGTGCTTATTATACAGCAAAAGGGGGCTTTGCTGGCGTAAACTGGAATCAAATTACAAATGTGCCTCTAACAGGTGCTGCTACAACTGCTACAACTGAAACTAAGCTAAAAGCTGGTAATCAGGACTGTATTAGTGTTCAGTTGGTAAATAAAAATAATGGTACACCAGCTCACATTCTCATTAAGAAAGATAGCGCAAATGGAAGCGGTGGTGTTTGCAAAACAGTTGTAGAATCAACACCTGTAAAAGCTTATCTTGATTCAAAAGTAGGTGATACTACTGGTGCTGTGGCTATCGGCTCAAGCACAAGTGTTTATACATCAACAACAACACCAGCGGCAGCAACACCAAAAAAACCATAAGCTAAAATATTTTCTCATCCTCCGACTTGCGTGCTTTCTTTTTTTATAGAGATTGTCCGGTCAAGCCGGACAATGACACAAGGTTTGTCATCCCCCGACTTGATCGGGGGATCTTATCGCAAATAATCTAGAATTCCATATAGAGATCCCCCAGTCAAGCTGGGGGATGACATAGTAAGGAATTCAAGAATTCTAGAATTCCTAGAATAAATAAAAATCTAGAATTCCATATAGAGATCCCCCAAAGGGGCTGGGGGATGACATAGTAGGGAATTCAAGAATTTCTAAACCAAGAATTCCAGAATTCCTAAGCAAATTTAAGAATTTTGCGCTAGTTTTTCATCTAGGATTTTTTGCATATTTTCTCTTATTTTAGCTAACCACTCGCTACCCTCGCTAGCTACGAAACTAGGCAAAAACACCACTTTAACCACGCCTTTTTTAAAAGACAATTTCTTTGAATCAAGTATCTCTTTTGAGCCTATTATAAGTACTGGCTGGACTTTTAACCCTAGTTTATTTGCAATGATTTGCGCGCCACTTTGAAACTTCAAAAGCTTTTTGCCGCCACCTCTGGTACCCTCTGGAAATATCGCCACAGCCCCACCAGCTTTGACAAAATTGCTAGTTTGCTTGATGATATGGACGATTTCTCTTGGGTTTGAGCGATCTATTAGTATACAAGCTCCAGAGCGAAAGCCAGGACCCAAAAGCGGCACCTTGCCAAGTTCTTGCTTTGCTACCCATTTTATATCGCCTGGATGAAACTCATCAAATATCAGTATATCAAGCAGGCTTTGGTGATTTAGCACAAAAAGTTCGCTACTGCCATCAAACTCGCCCTCAAACTCTACTTTATACCCTACGATAGTGCGCACGACCTTTGCTATCACGCGTCTAAGCGACCTTTGCTTGCTAGGAAAAATCCGCATAATAAGCACGATAAAAGCAGTGATACCAAAAAGCAAAGAAGCTATAAAAATACCTTTAATTTTGCGCAAAAATTCCATAGTTTTACTTTATATTTTCGTTTCTTACCCAGCCGATTTTGCCATTATCAAGTAGTATTTTGGTATATTTTTCTTGGCTTAGCAAGACCTGAACTTTCTCATCGCTACTAGGCCTATAAAACACGCTAGAGCCATTCACTGGCAGTATGGTTACAGCTGAGCCTGCTTTTATATTAGCCCCAGCAAAAGGCCTGGCATCATAAAACGCATAAGCCCCAAAAATCACTGCTAAAACTAGCCCATAATACGACCGCCATAGCATAAAGCTAAGCAAACAAAGCATAATTAGCGCATAAACAGCAATTGATTTATAAGTAGCAAACTCGCTAGTTACTGGATTTAGGCTAGTTTGTGTGCTAAGGTCATTACTAGCTGGCTTTACTAGTACCTCTATGGTCTCAAAGGCGTTTTTTGTGCTATTAAAGTAGCTAAATGTGATTTTCTTTGCCTCGCTTGGAGCGATGAGCGAGTAAGTAGCGGTTGTGTTTGTCTCTCCGCCTTTTATATTATCTACTCCACCTCTTGCGCCATTAAGTGGGACTTTAAACTCGCTTAAAGTAGCGTTTGTAGCTTCTAGCTCTAGTGTAATTAGGTTGTTAAACTCATCAAATTTGCTAGCCTTAAAGCTTTTTAGCACCAAAGAACTAGCCACGACATTACAAAAATCATCTTTTTTCGCTAGTGGCTTTATGAGCGGAGTTTGACTCTCTGCGCTTTGTCTTAAAGCGAACTCTCCGCCACGCTTTAAAACCACAGCGATATCATCTATATTAGCATCATCACCATAAGCAATAAACCACAAAGTAGCCTTGCTTTCATTTTTTGCGATATCTACAAAGCGCACTTTTGGGTTTAGGTTTTTTGCGTTTTTTAGCTTTAAGCTAAGCTCAGAGCGAAACTGCGCAAGACTATCTCCTTTTAGCGTGAGTTCTATGCCAAAGGGCTCGTAGATATAAACTTCTTTGTTTAGAAGTTTTGCTTCAAGTTCTATTTTTATAGGTTCTTTTTTTTCATATAATTCTGCCCCGCTAACATCTGGTTCGTCGCTACCTGCTATATTTCTTAGCTCATTTGGGCTTAGCACTACATTGTTAAAGTTTTGCGCATTATTTTTAGGGCGAGTTTTATTTTGTTCTAGGCTAGGTTTTTGTGCTGCTGTGTTTTGCAATGGGTTTTTGTTAAAAACACTAGCCTCATTTGCGCCAAGCACGCCTAACAAAAGCGCAAAAAATAGGGCAAAAATTCTACTTAGCAAAGAAAACCTTTTAGCATTTTTAACCCATCGTTTGAGCCAAGTATATTCTCGCAGGCTCTTTCAGGATGAGGCATAAGTCCAAAAATGCGCTTATTTTTATCACAAATTCCAGCGATATTTTGCTCTGAGCCGTTTAGGTCAGTTAGCGTGCCTTTTTCATCGCAGTATTTTAAGATGATTTGCTCATTATCATTTAGGGCTTTTAGCGTGTTTTTATCAGCAAAATAATTCCCCTCGCCGTGAGCTACTGGAATTCTTAAAATCTCATTATTTTTTGTTTGGCTAAGAAAGATATTATTATTTGAAATTACTTTGATATTTGTAATTTTGCTAATAAAACTCATGCTAGAGTTTCTAAGCATCGCCCCAGGTAAAAGTCCAAGCTCTAAAAGCATTTGAAAACCATTACAAATGCCAAGCGTTAGACCGCCATTTTTAGCGTGTTTTATAACAGCACTCATAGCAGGGCTAAACTTCGCAATAGCACCAGTTCGCAGGTAATCTCCATGGCTAAATCCACCAGGAAGCACGATAAGATCAGCTTTTATATCAGTTTCTGTGTGCCAGTAAATTTTAGTTTTTGTCCCAAGCAAATCAAAAGCATAGGCCGTATCTCGCTCGCAGTTTGTGCCAGGAAAGGTTATAATTGCTACCTTCATTTTAGTATCTCGTAGTCTTCTATTACAGGATTTGCTAGTAGCTCGTCGCACATTTCTTTGATTTTCTCATCGCTTACTTCATTATCAAAATTTATTACAATTTGCTTGCCGATGCGAACTTCTTTAACACCAGCAAAGCCAAGAGAGCTAAGAGCGTGCCTTGTAGCCTTGCCAGCAGGGTCAAGCACACCTTCTTTTAAAAATACATTTATTTTTACTTGCATTTTTATCCTTTTTAATGTAGGAATTCTAGAATTCCTAAGATTTAAATTCTAGAATTCTAAAATTCTAGAATTTATTTAAGCAAATTTTAGAATAGGCGTAGTGTGAAAAAAGCTTTTGTGTGGCGGTGCAGGGATAGGATATGAAATCCATCCCAAGCCGCCGCACAAAAGCTTTTCATCGCAATCCGTCACTAATAACAATTTGCCAAAAAAGTTTAGTTAAGAATGCGTTTAAGCACCTCTTCATAAGCCACTTTCACAGACCCCCCGCCTATATCTTGGCGGAAAATATCCTTATCCAACTTTGCGCCAGTTTTAGCATCCCAAAAGCGACAGCTATCAGGGCTGATTTCATCAGCTAGTATGATTTTGCCGTCTTTATCACGCCCAAACTCTATTTTAAAATCCACTAGTTTTAGCCCCTTGCTAGCAAAAAACGGCTTTAAAATAGCATTGATTTTTCTAGCTTGTTCTTTGATATAGTCTAGCTCTTTTTGCTCGCCAGCACCTAAAATAATAGCATGCTCATCATTTATGATAGGATCATGCAGCGCATCATCTTTGTAGCAAAACTCAACCAAAGCAAAAGGCAGCTCTTTGCCCTCAGTTATGCCAAGGCGTTTTGTAAGGCTTCCTGTGGCGATATTTCGCACGATTACTTCAAGTGGCACGATAGAGCATTTTTTTACCACTTGTTCTGTATCACTTATAGTCTCAACTAATGCTGTTTCTATGCCGTTTTGCTCTAATAAAGCAAAAAGCTTAGTAGAGATTTTATTATTTAGCGCGCCCTTGCCGCTTTCATTGCCCTTTTTTGTCGCATCAAAAGCTGTTAAATCATCTTTAAACTCAGCAATAAGCAAATCGCTATTTTCAACGACACTCCACATTTTCTTGCCTTTACCCTCATAAATCATCTCTTTTTTTGTCATTTTTGCTTTCCTTTTTGACTGATTTTTTCAATGATTTTTACACTATCAATTGCAGTTTTTAGCTGGATATCTTCGTAGATTTGCGCAGCTGTGATGATGTTTTTATCATCATTTTTGCTCTCTTTTTTGCCCTCAACCTTTTCTAGTTCACTTTGTAAATGCGCTTTTAGATCACTTTCTTTTAAAGTAAGGTTATTTTCTTCATTATTTGGCACCTTGCCAGCATATACCACTACATCAGGTTCTACGCCTACTGCTTGTATAGTCCGGCCACTTGGCAGGTAGTATCTAGCCACGGTTAGACGGATAGCTTCTTTATCATCTACTGGCATTACAACTTGTACGCTACCTTTGCCAAAGCTTTTTTGCCCTATTACCACCGCTCTTTTAAAATCTTGTAAAGCCCCGCTTACTATCTCACTAGCACTAGCTGAGCCCTCGTTTATCAAAACTGCAAGCGGTAGGTCGGTTATTTTTTTCTTAGGATCAGCCTTGTGGGCTTCGTTATTGCTCTCATCTCTGCCTTTTTGACTTACTATCACGCCATCGCTTACAAAAAGATTTGTTAGCCCCACAGCTTGATTTAAAAGCCCGCCTGGGTTATTGCGCAGATCAAGCACTATGCCACGAACGCTTTTATTTTTTTCTATGAATTCCCTAGCTTTTTTCTCCACATTTGCATCAAAGGTGCTTACACGCAGATACAAAATATTTTCGCTAGGAACTAGCTTTGCGCTTACGCTTTGGACTTTGATTGTATCGCGGATGATGTGAAACTCCAAAGGCTTTTTCTCGCCTTTTCGAACTATGGTGATATTTACGCTGGTTTTTGGCTTGCCACGCATTTTGTTTACAGCATCGTCTATGCTCATGCCAATGGTGCTTTGCCCATCAATACGCAGTATCACATCACCTGCTTTTATGCCAGCTTTAGCAGCTGGGGTATCGTCAATCGGTGCTATTACAGATACTGCGCCGTCTTTCATACCTATGGTAATGCCAAGTCCACCAAACTCGCCACTAGTAGCGATTTGCATATCTTTAAAGGCTCTTTCATCAAGGTAGCTTGAGTGTGCATCAAGATTGCTAAGAAGCCCTGAAATAGTCTTGTTTGAAATATCTGTGAAGTTTAGATCATCAACATAGTATTTCTCAACCACAGCCATAGTTTTGGTGATTTTAGAGAGTTGTTCTAAGCGTGAGTCCTGAGCAGCACCTAAATGCGAGACTAGACCAACGCCAAATACTGTAAAAAAGCCAAAGGCAGTGAAAAATGATTTCATTTTTTGTCCTAAAAGTAAATTTAAAAGCTAGGATTTTAGCGCAATTTTTCTAAATTTATATTAAAATTTACCTAGGAATTCTAGAATTCCTATTCTAGAATTCCTAGATAAATTTTCTTAAATTTTAGCACTCTAGCATAAAGAGTGATAAAATTTCTAAAAAACCTTGACAATACTATACTCAATGTTATATAATGTCAAGTGAATTTTTTTAAAAGGGGTAACAAATGGCAAACATACTAGAAATCCTTACAAATCAAGCTAGAAGCACCTTAGAAAGCTCAGCTAGCTTAGCAATCAGCTCTAAAAATCCTGAAATTTCTAGCCTACATTTTCTTTGGGCTATTATCAGTGATAGTAGCTCAGTGCTAAATCAAGTATTTAACAAAAGAGATATAAACCAAAGCGCACTAATGCTTGATCTAAAATCAAGCGTAGGCTCTTTGCCAACTAGCTCAAATGTAAGCAAAGAAAACATAAAAATAGGCTCTGAGCTACTAAATAGCTTGGAGCTTGCTAGAGCAAAAATGCTTGAAATGGGCGATAGTTTCATCGCAATAGACACTTGGCTTATCGCAAATACCTTAGCTGAGAGCAAAGTAAAGCAGATTTTAGCCAAATACATTGATATTAGCGAGCTAAATAAAGAGCTAGAAGCCATAAGAGGTGGCGCAAAAATCACAAATGAAAGCAGTGATGAAAACCTTGATGCGCTTAAAAAATTTGGCGTGGATCTAAACGCAAAAGCCCTTGCTGGCGAGCTTGATCCGGTTATTGGCAGAGATGATGAGATTACTCGCATGATGCAGATTTTGATCCGCAAGACAAAAAATAATCCTATATTACTAGGCGAACCAGGCGTGGGAAAAACGGCGATTGTAGAGGGCTTAGCGCAAATGATAGTAAAGCGTGAAGTGCCAACTAGCCTAGCAAACAAGCGTGTAATCGCCCTTGATATGAGTGCTTTAATAGCTGGTTCAAAGTATAGAGGTGAGTTTGAAGACCGCTTAAAGGCTGTGATTGACGAAGTAAAAAAGGCTGGAAATATCATACTTTTTATAGATGAGATTCACACTATCGTGGGAGCCGGTGCATCTGAGGGCAGCATGGATGCAGCAAACATCTTAAAACCAGCTCTATCTCGTGGCGAACTACACACCGTGGGAGCCACCACGCTAAAAGAGTATAGAAAATACTTTGAAAAAGACGCTGCCTTGCAGCGCCGCTTTCAGCCTGTATCTGTGGCTGAGCCAAGCGTAAATGAAGCCCTACAAATACTTCGTGGCATAAAAGACCGCCTAGAAGTCCATCACAATATCCGTATAAATGACGCTGCCTTAGTCGCTGCTGCAAAACTTAGCCACCGCTACATTAGCGGACGCTTTTTGCCTGATAAAGCAATAGATCTAATAGACGAGGCAGCAGCCGAGCTAAAAATGCAAATAGAAAGCGAACCAAGCGCACTAGCAAAGGCTAGGCGTGAAATAGAAACGCTTGAAGTAGAAAGGGAAGCTCTAAAAATGGAAAATAACGAGCAAAACGCCCCTCGCCTAAATGAAATAGAAAAAGAACTAGCAAATCTAAACGAGCGTAAAAACGCCTTAAATGCGCAGTTTGAAAACGAAAAAGCTGTATTTAGCCAAATTGCCGAGCAAAAAAAGCAAATTGATTTGCTAAAAAACGAAAGCGAGCAAGCCAAGCGTGAGAATAAATATGAAAAAGCCGCCGAAATAGAATACTCAAAAATCCCAGAAGCTGCCAAAAAAATCAAAGAGTTAGAGGAAAAATGGGAAAATATGAAAAAAGCAGGCGTGCTGCTAAAAAACGAGGTTGATGAAGACTTGGTGGCTTCTATTCTTAGCAAATGGACTGGAATTTCAGTCTCTCGCATGCTAAAAAGTGAAAAAGAAAAATTCCTTGGCGTAGAAGAGCACTTAAAAGAAAGCGTGGTGGGACAGGATATTGCCCTAGCTGCCTTAGCAAGGGCAATTAAACGAAATAAAGCAGGTCTTAGTCCAAGCACTAGACCTATTGGCTCATTTTTGTTTCTTGGTCCTACTGGTGTGGGAAAAACACAAAGCGCAAAGGCTTTGGCGAAGTTTTTATTTGATGATGAAAAGGCGCTAATACGCTTTGATATGAGTGAATATATGGAAAAGCACAGCGCCTCTCGCCTGCTAGGTGCACCCCCAGGCTATGTGGGCTATGATGAGGGTGGACAGCTAAGTGAGGCGGTTAGGCGCAGACCATACTCTGTGCTACTTTTTGATGAAGTAGAAAAGGCGCATCCTGATGTGTTTAATATCCTATTAGGAATTCTAGATGATGGTAGGGCAACTGATAATAAAGGCGTGGTGGTGGATTTTAAAAACACCATTATAATTCTAACCTCAAACATCGCTAGCGCAGCTATTAGCGAGCTAAGTGGCGAAGGCAAAGAAAATGAAAGAGAAGCTGCTGTAAAAGCCGAGCTAAAAAACTACTTCAAGCCTGAGTTTATAAACCGCTTAGATGATATAATCATCTTTAATCCACTAGGCCTTACCGAGCTAAAAGGCATTGTTAGCATTATGTTTAAAGACTTAGAGCTTGCTCTTGCTAATCGTGGAATAAAAGCTAGCCTTGATGAGAGTGCTATAAAGCTAATTAGCGATGCTGGCTTTGATCCAGTATATGGTGCTAGGCCACTGCGCAGAGCCTTATACGAGCTAGTAGAGGATAAAATCGCAGATGAAATCCTGCGCGAGAATATATCTAGCGGCGATGAGATAATAATAACAGCCAGTGGCGATGAAATAATCATTAAAAAAGCCTAGGAATTCTAGGGAATTCTAGAATTCTAGAATTCCCTAAAAAATTTTCATAATGCAGCATTGATAAAAAGCTGATTTTTGATGAATATGTTGTAGTACAAGACCCAAAATTTGGCGACATTATTACTTTTTCTTTGAGTGAAAAATAAATAAAACTATTTGCTAGATTATAAAAAGCTTATAATCTAGCAAAAACCTAGCTAAAAAACTCATCAATCTCAGCTTCTATTTTAGGGGCTGCGGTGGTGGCTTTTTCTATATAGCACTTGCTAAAATGCCTATCAAGCTCCAAGCTTTCAAAGTTATTTAAAATGCTGATTTTCGCACACTGACTAAAAGCCCCAGCATCTAGCACAGCCCCACTTGTGCCTATACACACAAACATCGAGTTTTGCGCACTTTGTAGCACTTTTAGCTCTTTATAAAGCCTAGCATAAAAAGGCGCATTTTCGCCAAACATTACTATATTGTGGCGAAACTTCTTACAGCCACACTTACAAATGTGTTGCCTAGCCTTAATGCTCTCGTAACCGATATATTCTATATTTGCGCAATGTTCGCAGTAAATCTCAGGCAAAAATCCGTGTAAATGTATCACATTAGTGCAGCCTGCTCGCTCTAAAAGGTCATCTACATTTTGGGTTAAAATCACCACATTTTCGCCGTATTTTTCTTTCACTCTTGCTATCATTTTGTGAGCGTCGTTTGGCTCGCAGTATTTTAGCTGAGCTCTGCGCTCATCGTAGAATTTTAGCACCTTCTCTCTATCAGCTCTAAATCCACGAGCTGAGCAAACCTCTTCTATATCATACTTTTCCCATAGTCCGCCAGAGTCTCTAAAAGTCTTTAATCCACTTTCAGCTGATAGCCCAGCACCGCTAAAAATCATTACTCTTTTCATCGTTTTCCTTTCTTAGGAATGCTAGAATTCTTGTGGAATTTTAGCATAAAATGAGTGACATATTTTCTTACAAAAATAAAGTTAAACCAGAATTGTAAAAAATTTAGTAGAATTCCTTTTTTAAAGGATAAAGAACACGATATAATCAAAAGCTGGCATTTTTTTATTAAATTGACAAGGTTGAAAAAAGGTGGGTAAAAATATATATTAAGTGAAATTTTATATATAAATAGATATTATTTCAAAATATGATGCGAGCAAATGTTTTAATAAAGCAAGAAATATAAAAAAAGGCAACATTATGATAGGGATAAATAGACCTTGTATACCTAAAGAACTTCATCAAATGTATGATTTGATGAAGTTACAAGACAAACAAGACGAAAAAGACAAAAAAGAAGAAACTAAAAACGAAATAAAAGTTGAATTTAGTGTAGAAGAAATTAGTAGCGAAACAAATACAAAAATGGATATTATGGCATAGAACCCTAAAAATTAATTTTTAGGGTTCTCGTTCTTTTTCTCTTTGGCTATTAGTATGATAATTAAACACACCATTAAAGGAAAAATTATTTGCTTATTCCTTTGCTTTGTTCGTATTGTTTAGCTAATTTTTCTAAATCACTTTTTTGCTTCATAATGCGTTTTATGATAAGTTTTTAAAAGTTCGTGGTTCTCTTGATTTTTTAAAAGCTCACTAGCTCTTTTTTCTATATCTATTTTTGCGTAAGTGGTTAAGAAATGATATTTTTCTAAATAGTCGCAAAGTTCTTTAAACTCTTTGAAAACTTCTTGTGATTTTTCAGGCTCTTTATCAAATGCGCTTGGTGTTTGTGCTGTTTGGTTTGCTCTTTTTTCGTTTAACTTCTTTAAAATCTCTTGTTCTTTGCTTATAAGTAAAACTTCATCAATTTATCTCATACTTAAAATGATAAAAGACTTACAAGATGGCAAAACGCTAAATATTGATTTTTAGTAAATAAATACGAAGTAATCAAAAGCAAATAGCGTTTAACTACAATAAAAACGGCAGAATAAAACAAATGATAGCGCAGAAGTTTTATTTTGATATGCTTGAAAGCCTTGAAGTAGATGAGAAATAATTTTAGTGAAAAAATATGACACAACAAAATTTTATAATTCTACAAAATTATTAGAAAGATAATATAAAAACGATTATAGACGAATTTTGCGGATTATAGCAAAAAAACAAGACAAAAATCTGTCTGTAAAAATGCCTATAATTCTAACAAAAAAGGAGCTAAAATAAAAGTATACTTACCAAAAGGCTTGGAAAATCAAATAAAGCTTTGGGCTTTAAGGGCTTTTACACCTGGGTACTTTGCAGCTGTTAAAAGAGCAAATGCCTTTTGCTCTATCAGCTCGGCTGATGACTTAGCAGATGAAGTAAAGCTAAAAAACGCTGCTAGCTCAAACAAAAATCGGGTTTTAAGAAATATAATGCCTATATACAAATGGCTTATAGCGTTTGTTATGATAAATAATATTTTTGGAATTCCAAAATATTCGTGTATTTTTTGGAATTCCAAATATAAGATATAAAATAGTATGCTTAATTGGTATAATTTAAAGAACTAAAAAGGATAGAACAATGAAGCAAAAAGCAATATTTAGAGTTAATCAACAAAGCAAAAAATGCTTATAGTGATGAAATGGGGAATTTCAAATGGTGTAATGAGTTAAAAAAGCCATAAATTTATGGGTATATTGACAAGGCTTGGGTTATGGAATAAACACGCCAAAAGTAAAAATTTTACTTGTAGGGCAATGATGATTTTGGTGCTAGCATACTTAGGACTATTAGAGATATAAACAAGAAGCCCACTTGTTTTAGCAGGTGGGTGATTCACAGGCATCAAGTAGAGCGCTTAGCATTTTTAAAAAATTCTAAAAAATAAGAATAAGAATGTATAAATGAAAAGAAAGCTACAAGCCTGATAAATGCGAAAAAGATGAGATTTGCAGATATACTCTTATAAAAATGGTAAAAATACTATAATTTGTATAGGCGCAAATCCTAGCGTAGCAAGTGGTGGCGAATGCGATGCTACAATTAATAATCTATGCTCAATTTTACAAAATAATGGCTATGATGGCTTTGTGATGCTAAATCTATATCCGCTCATAGCCACAAAGCTTGATAATCTACCAAAAGAGAGTAATGAGAGAATTTATAAAAAATTTGAAAAATATAAAATGGTAAAAAGTGGGGCTGATATTACTTGCTTTTTTGCTATTAAGGCAAAATTTTTAAAATTTAGTCATAAATTTCAAAACTCTTGTTCCAAAAGACATAAAATTGTCTGCTAATTTCCCTAAAATTCCTTAAAATTACTAAAAAGGAGAGAAAATGACAAAGTTTTCACCAAAAACAAAAGATGAGCTAAAAGCACTTATAAGTGATAAGAGCGTGTATCTTGGAGATATTGATACTAGCACTATTACTGATATGAGCCTTATGTTTAGCTGGGCAAAAAGCTTTAATCAGTCCCTAAAAACTTGGCAGATAAACAAAAGTGCTGTCTTAGAAAAAATGTTTGAACTCTGCGCTATAAGCGATGATAATAAGCCTAGTTGCTACGAGAAATTGTGAGGCTGGTGAGTGGTTTTTTCATGGTAGCGGTGTGGATATATCCTTTGCTAGCAATGTGGAATTCCAAAATGCTAAAGCAAAATTATCAGATAATCTGTTTTTTGGTGGAATTCTACTTCGTGGAATTAAAAGGTTCAATGAAAATAATAAGCTTAGCGACAATGGTGTAAATGGTAAAATTTTGAAAGATAAGCCTAGCAAAGAGTTTAAAGACTTTTTTGATGAGCTTACAGGTCTTTTTGATAAGTTTGGCATTGCGTGGGGAGTGCTAGGTGGCACTACGGATATTTGGGTGCGTGATTTTATGCCAGTCTAGCTTAGCGATAAAAGCTTTTGGGGCTATAAATATAGCCCTGATTATCTAAAAAACAAAGCGCAGTTTATTAGCGACCAAGGCAAAATCGCAAAGAGTATAAATCTAGAATTCCAAAATAGCGATATAGTCTTTGATGGTGAAAATATCGTGCTTTGTGGCGAGTATGCGCTGATTTGCGATAAGGTTTTTAGCGAGAATAAAAGGGCGAAGATTATGATTTTAACTATATCTATGGGAGCCATTTTTTAATTTTTAATAAAAGATATAGCTTTGATTTGCGTGCTTTTGCAGATGATAGCAAGCGAGCCAAAAAGCACAAAGCAAATAGCAGATGAGCTAGGGCTAAACGCTCGCATAATTCAGCGTGATTTAAATGAAATTTTAGTTTATAACAGAGCGGAAAAAGGAAGGCTTTGGAGCGTGGATAAAAGGGAGTTTGACCCAAATGATGAGAGTCAAATAGTACTAAGCGTGCTAGATAAGGTCTCAAAGAATATGGGAAGCGAGTTTTATGCTAAGGCACACGGACTTTTAAAGGGTATGAGCGAGCAGCTAAAACACCCGATTTTCATAAATCTAAATGCCAAAAAGCTTGAAAAAAGAGATATGGAAACGCTTGAAAAGATTGAAAGCGCTATTGCTAGCAAAAATGAAATTTCTATGAAGTATTTTAAAAAGGACTTCACGCTCAAGCCCCTTAAAATAGCGTTATTTGAGGGCTTTTGGTATTTGCTTGCGCTTGATAATGATAAGTTTAAGAAGTTTTACTTTAAAGGTGTAAAAAGCGTGGATATTTTGGAACAAAAATTTAGCGTAGATGAGCAGCTTTTAAGCAAAATTCAAAGGGCAAAATCTGCTTGGTTTGACCCTAGCGGTAGCTTTATCATAAGGCTATGGATAGATAAAGTAGCCAAAAATACTTCGAGCGAAAGCCACTGCCAAATCAGTGCTTAATGTGCCAAAACGCAGATGGCTCGGTAGAAATAGAGCTAGAAATCAAGCACCCTATGGAGATAAAACCGCTGGTGTTTTACTACCTGCTACGCATCAGGGCAAGGGAGCCAAAAGAGCTAGCTGATGATATAAATGCTGTAATGAGAGAATATCTAAGTGGGATTTAAAATCTAAATTATTTTATATCGCAAAGCTACTGCTTTTTTTTGATAAAATTGCGCTATAATACCCACGATTTACGGAGGGAGCCAGCTCCTTGCTTTTATTGCTCTTTGAATATTTTTTAGTATAATGCTACTTGATTTCTAGGGGGATGCGTTTCCCCCATTTTTTATTTAAATCTAGTCTAAGAGACAATCATTGTGGTGGTTTTTTATTAAACTCAGGCTTAGCTCACTCATTAAAATCAATAGTTAATTTAAAAGGTATATAATTAGCAAATGAACTCAGCAACCCCATCAATCGTTGGGTAAATTGCAGATTTTTTAGAATTAGCAAAAACATTTTTATAGTCTTTACTAATTCTATTAGAAATAGCTTCTGCAATCTCATTTATTTCTTTATCATTTGAGCTATCTAAGTAGTTTATTTGCTTGAGAGCAAGGCTAAATCCTTTTAGATAGTATTTAGTTACTTGTTCTAGCGTTAGCTTTTTTACTCATTTGATTATATTTCTAAAATATCCAATGGTGGCAATTTATCTATTAGCTCAACGCTACGCAAGCTTGCTTCAATGACTTTCATCATCAAATCAATTATATATCGTGGATTGTCGCTATATAGATTAGGGTCGTTAGTAATACCACTATCTTCATCGGTCTTAACTTGATAACGCTCCATTACCCACGCAATAGCACTTTTACCATTTACAACATAATCATAAGCTCTTTGGTCTATATTATTGATTACTACTTTGTCATTATAGATAATTTCCGTTGGCTTTTGCGTAATTTTTATGTTTTTGCCAAAACGCATTTTTCCACTTTAAAATCATCATCGCTTAACTGCTCTGCTTGGTCAAAAAGCGGATTATCGTCTTTTGTATAGAGCTTTGTAGTGTTATAGTTAGCTTTGCTTAGCTTAATATCTATATTCTCATAGTTTAGGTTTATTTCAGCAAGTTCTCTACCTATCTTGCTAAACTCCCAAAAATCTTTACAATATGGAATTCTAGGTAGCATTTTAGATAGATTATTTTTATATTTGCTGGCATACTCTTTGCTGTGAAATAAGCCGTAGATATAATAAAAAATATCTTCTTTTGTGATGTTTGTATCGTTATAGACTTTTTGGAATTTAGCGAGTGCCTATAATTACATCAATCGGTGTATTTCTTTGGGCTTTTTTATTTTCTTTGTTTTCGCCTAGAATTTCATCTTCAAGTGCTGGCATCTAGTTTTTTGTTTATTCCATCTCAAAAGTATCAGTAAGTAATAATTTTGGTGGCATTAAATAGCTATCAGCATCACTTGTACCTAGTGCTTGTATGGCAAGCTCTAAGAAGTAAAAAATAAGCTTGCTCTACAAGCCAAATGGCTAGAAAGCCAAGAGTATATCAACGATGTAACAGGCGAGCTAAGAACATTTTTAGATTTTACTATGTCTGCTAATCACTCTAAAAAGTATTATGCTTGAGTATGTCTATTATCGCAGTTTATCTTGGATATAAAAAGGAGCAAATATGACTTTTGAGTATTATTCTAAACTTTGGCTTGATTTAGGTCAAAAAAGCTGGAAGCCTAGCACTTATGATAAAAATTGCGGAATTGTTAAAACTAGGCTAAAAGACTTCGCAAGTCTTGAAATAGATGATATTAAGCCTAGTTTTATTAGACTTTGGCTTGCTAGCATTGATGATGTGAGCAATAAAAGCAAAAAGCACTATATAAGCGCGTTAAGTGGTATTTTTACACTTGCTTTACAAGATGAAGTTATAAATAGAAATCCTA
>CAMENE010000003.1:0-117104 GCA_945928165.1 uncultured Campylobacter sp. | reverse complement strand
ATCTAGAATTTCTAAATCTAGAATTTCTAAATCTAGAATTTCTAAATCTAGAATTTCTAAATCTAGAATTCCTAAATCTAGAATTTCTAAGCATAAATTCACAAAGAGAATTCCTAGAATAAAAACTCAAAACTTAGCATTTTAAGAGATATTAAGCTTTTAAAAGAGCTTAAAGTAAGCAAAGATAATATAATCAAAGCCAAAAAATACAAACTAAGCTGCCGCACACTAAGGCGCATTTATAATAGGGCGTGGAATTCTAGAATTCCTAAGGCTGTGTCATCCAGACCTGCCTTGTGTCATCTCCCGACTTGAGATCTCATCACAAAGAATTCTAGAATTCCATATAGAGATCCTTAGCTCAAGCTGGGGGATGACATAGTAGGGAATTCTAAAATTCCTAGGCTAAAATTTAGAATTCCTTAATCTAAAATTCCTTAAACTAAAATTTTCTAAACTAGAATTCTTAAAACTTGAATTCCTAAAATAAAACTAATAGGAATTCTAGAATTCCTAAAACTTGAATTCCTAAAATACCCCCTAACCCTGGGCCAGCGGATGTGAAGCAAAAAATCTAAAATTCCTAGAACAAATCTAGAATTCCTAGTTTAAAAGCATATTAAAAAACTCATTTGCAATTAAAGCCGAGAGAGAAACGCTTTCATTAAAGATTATATCGTTGTTTTGGCTCTTAAAGCTAAGACTAAAGCCTTTTTCATTTTGGCGCAAAATTTTATCCTCATAAGGCGCAATAATCTCGCCAAGCGAACCTAAAATCTGCGATGGTTTAGCAGTAGCATTTAGCTCACCACTTAGCTCATACTCCGCCCATTCGTTTTTTTGCGCCTTTGCGCTTAGACTTAGACTCTCTGCCTTAGCTGATTTTAAACTAAAATTATCAAGGCTAAGGCTTTGCCCATCAAAATCGCTAGAATGCCCCAAAAAGCTAATATCGCTAAAACTAGTATCAAAGATATCAAGCCCAGCTATATCTCCGCTAGAGAAAAAAGGCTGCTTACTAAAATCAGTATTCATCCTAGCATTTTTTGCCTCAAAAGACAGCGCAAAAGAACTAAACAAAAGCTCATCAAAGCTAAGTTCTGCTTTTTGCTCATCAAAACTAGCTTTAAGCCCCTTAAAATCAGCATTATAAGCATAGTCCTTTATGCTAGCTGTGCTGATATCTGCCCTGATTTTGTTGCCAGCTACAAAACTAACAAAAACTTTTGAGTCCCTTAAAGTATACTTGCTACCCTCATCATCTAGCTCAAAATGCTCTAAATCAAAGCTTAACTCATCGCCTTTGATTTTAAAATCAATCTTTTCTCTACCAGCTAAAAAAATCTGCGCTAGTGTCTTAGCAGGCGCATTTGCCGCACTTATACTCCCACTTCCTCGCACAAAGCCAAGAAAATGTGAAATATTGCTAGTAACATTTAGTTCTGCGCCATGAACGCTAACTATAAGTTCGCTGCTAGTATTAAAAAGCCCTTCTTTTTTGCTAAAAGATAAAACCTCTATATTTTCGTTTTTATTTAGACTCTCTACGCTTTTTTCAATGCTAGAGTAAATCAGCCCAAGGCTGTAAAAATGAGCCACGCAAACAGCTACAATAAGAAAAATTCCAAAAAATATCGCTTTTTTCATGCTTTTATACCTTTGTTGCTTTTATATTTTTTTTGCTAGCTTTTGAAAAATACAGCCAAATTAGCCCCAAAATCGCAAGTAAAGCAAACAAAAATAAAGAGTTATTTGCGCCGATTTTTTCTGAGATTATATTTACCAAATCCCCTGCAAAAAAGCCTATAAGCCCAAGGCTAAGTGCCCAAATAATAGCGCAAATCGCATTTATCACACAAAATTTTATATCATTAAATTTGCTAAATCCTATTGCAATAGGCACTAGGGTTTTTAGCCCATAAATGTATTTTTTAAAAAGAATTATCCAAGCACCATAACGGCGAAATAAAATCTGTGCTAAAGCTAGTTTTCTGCGGTGCTTAGCAAAATACGGCAAAGCCTGCTTGCGGTTAAACTTCGCAAAATAATAAAGCCCCTCATCGCCTAAAAAGTTTGCCACGCTAGCAATAATCACGCATAAATAAATATCCAAAGCCCCACTAGCACAAAGGAGAGCTGCTGCTAAAATTGCCACCATGCCACCTCCAAGGCTGTAAACAAAAAGCAAAGCATAAGCCCAAGTAGAGTTATTTGCCAAAGTATCCAAAATTTCTTGCATCTACTCTCCAATTGCCCTTACAAGCTCGCCAAAGCCATAGCTACTAGTACTTAGCACCTCATCTCTTGCGCCGATTATCGCTCCGCCAAGGCTGCCTCCTGCAAAAATCCCCATATTGCTTGAATACGCATAGATTGAGCGAGTAAAGCTTAGTTCGTTTGTGTAATTCGTGCTAGCACTAAAATCGCCTAGACTAGCTGCTAGCTCGCTTGAGATTGTGAATTTCCCTCTTTTTATGTCCTGAGCTATTTCTTTTTTTAGGATAAAAAGCACGATAGAGTTGTTCTCAAAGCCTGCTTGAATCCCTATATTTGCGCCACCGATGCCAACAGCACTTATGTTCTCCCACATGCCATTTGGGCTTTTTTCTATCATCACGCCTTTACCGCCGCCGCCACCAAATATAAAGCCACCTCTATAAAAACTAGGCACAATCACAATAGCCCAGCTAGTTTGAACAAGCGCAGTAGCTGGAGCGTTGCTTTTTCTAATGACGCTTTTATAAGCATTTGCACTCTCCAAAACTATCTCATCGCCACCAAAAACAGCCCCAAAAAATAAACAAAGTAGCAAAAATATTTTTCTCATCTTACACCTTTAGAATTTTAGAATTACTAGTAAATCTAGAATTTTTAGCTATTTTTACAATCTAGAATTCCCAGGAATTCTAGAATTCTTAGTAAATCTAGAATTTTTAGCTATTTATACAATCTAGAATTCCCAGGAATTCTAGAATTCTTAATAAATCTAGAATTTTTAGCTATTTATACAATCTAGAATTCCTAGCTATTTTGCTATTTGAACCGCCCTGCTCTCACGGATTACATTTACCTTTATCTCACCTGGGAACTGGACTTTATCAGCGATTTCCTCAGCTATTTCTTTTGCTAGTAGCACGGCCTCATCGTCATTTACTAGCTTAGCGTTTGCTATTACTCTTATTTCACGGCCTGCGTTTATTGCGTAGGCTGCTTTTATACCCTCTTTGCTTGTAGCGATTTCTTCTAGCTGGCTCACACGCTTTAAAAAAGCTTCTAGCACCTCTCTTCTTGCCCCAGGCCTGGCTGCTGAGAGAGCATCAGCTGCGCACACAGCAGCACTTTCTACACAGTCAGCTTCTACATGTCCGTGGTGAGCGTAGATTGCGTTTATTACAGCTGGATGCTCTTTGTAGCGTTTACACAGCTCACCGCCAAGGTCTACATGAGAGCCCTCTACTTCGTGTGTTAAAGCCTTGCCGATATCATGTAAGATTCCAGCTCGTCTTGCTATACGCACATCGCCGCCAGTCTCAGCTGCTATGATGCCTGCTAGGTGAGCAACTTCAAGGCTATGAGCTAGAGCGTTTTGACCATAGCTTGCACGAAAGCGTAGTTTGCCTATTAGCTTTACTAGCTCTGGGTGCATATTTGAGATGCCTAAATCCATTAGTATATTTTCACCCTCTTCAAGTATGCTAGACTCAAACTCCTCGCTTACTTTTTTGTGAAGTTCTTCTATGCGTGCTGGCTGGATTCTGCCATCTTCTATAAGAAGTTCCACCACACGAGTAGCAATCGCCCTACGATAAAGATTATGCGAGCTTAAAATTATGGTATTTGGCGTCTCATCTATGATAAACTCCACGCCCAAAACCATCTCAAGCGTTTTTATATTTCTGCCTTCTTTGCCTATTATGCGACCTTTTAGCTCGTCATTTTTGATATTTACTACATTTATTAGTCTCTCAGCTGCAAACTCCCCAGCAAAACGAGAAGTAGCCTGAGCTAGGATATAATTAACTCTGCGCTTGATATCTTTTTTTGCTTCTTCTTCTGCTTTTCGCACCATGTGAGCGATATCAGCACGGCTTTTTTCCTCTACTTTTGCTAGCACGATAGCCTTGGCTTCATCTTCTGTTAGTCCAGCACTGCGTTCTAAAGTAGCCAAAGCCTCAGCCATTTTTTCTTGATATTTAGCTTTTAAGTTTCTGCCCTCATCATAAAGCGACTGCGCCTCACTTCTTGCTTTTGCTACTTCTTCTTCGCTAGCCCTTGCGTTTTTCAAGGCCTCTTTTGCGTTATTTTCTATTTCTTTAGCGTTTGCTAGTTTTTGTTCGTATTCTCTTGCTAAACGAGAGCCTTTTTCTTCGTATTTTTTACGAGCTTCCATTTCAGCTTGGCTTACTTTTAGATTTGCATCTTTTAGCACGCCTTGTGCTTCAAACTCTATTGCCTTGGCCTTGGCCTTTGCTTGTTCTATAAAAATGCTGTAGTTTGCATCATTTATCTTTTTAGCTACTCCAAAGCCTACCCCTGCGCCGATGACCCCAGTGGCCACCGCTGCGATGATTTCTATCATAGTTTATCCTTATATTTTTAGGGCTTATATAAAAATCGCCCCTTATATCGTGTGGGTCGCAAACTTTGGCATTTACAAACAAATCTTGCGAACTTATAAAGATGATTGTTTTTAAGCGTTTAAAGCCGGCAAAAAATCTATCGTAAAAGCCAAATCCGTGCCCTATTCGCCCCATGTTTACATCCACTCCGATAACTGGTATTAAAGCTAGGTCTAAATGCGGTATATACGCATTTGAATCCATAGCTTGCCTTACATTGAACCTATCCTTTTTTAAAGGTAGCCGCAATTTTACTATTTTTAAGCTTTTATCTAGCATAAATGGCAAAAAAAGCTGGGCTTTAGTGCTTAAAGTCCTGCGCAACTTCAAAATATCAGGTTCATACGCAAGCGGGGCAAAAAGCAGCACTTTTGGGGCTTTTTTGCCTTTAATTAGCGAAAAAATCAGCTTTTTTGCTTTTAGAACTGCTCTTGTGCCTGCTAGATTTGTTTGCCTTTTTAATCTAGCTTTATGAGCTATTCTAAGTGAGTTTTTATCAAACATTTATCTACTTTGTGTAAAATTGCGTTTTTTTTAAGGAAATTCATGAAAAAACTTTGTATTATAGCACTTATTGCGCTGTTTGTTGGCTGCAATCGCGAAAAAAGTGAACAAAACAGCCAAGAAATTAACGACCAAATTCAAAGCTCAGTCATCGCAAAACAAAACTTTACTTTAACCATAAGCAATACTAAAAAAATAGAACTAGAAAAAACAGATAGCGAGCTAAAAATCATAAACTCAAACTCGCCAGTCCTACTAAACTTCGTAACTAGCGAGTGTTTGCCTTGCGTAGCGCAAAACTCAAATTTATCCAAAATCGCTAAAAAATACCAAAACCTACAAATAGTAGAAATCGCCACAGGCATAGAAAACGAACACCAAGCCATAGCGCTAAAAGAGCAAAATGGACTGCTTTTTGAAGTGGCTTTTGGCAAAGATGCGCTAGGACTCATAGATAGTATAAAAGTAGTCGGCTATCCATATAGCGTGCTTTTTGACAGCCATGGCAAAGTAGTTCAAAGCTACGATGGCCTAGTCCCACCTGAAATGCTAGAATACGACATACAAAGGGCAAAATAATGCTAGGATTTTTAAGCAAAACACTAAAAGCTATCCGTGGAAGCAAAACCCACAAAGAAGTAGATAAAAACAGCATAGAAACAGCCCTGCTTGAAGCTGATGTGCCTTATGAGATAATTGAAGAGATAATTTATTATCTGCCACCTTCGTCTTTGGTAAAAAAAAGCGACTTAGAAAGGGTCATGGGAACTTATTTTCTCTATCCCCACCAAATAGAAAATGCCCCAAAACCACTTGTAACTCTGCTAGTAGGCGTAAATGGCGCAGGCAAAACCACCACTACTGCTAAGCTTGCTTATTTAGCGCAAAAAAGTGGAAAAAAGGTGCTTTTAGGGGCTGCGGATACTTTTAGAGCTGGTGCGATTGAACAGCTAAAAATGTGGGGCCAAAGACTAGGAATTCAAGTTATAGCAGGAAACGGGGGTGGTGATCCGTCCTCAGTTGCCTTTGATACCATTAGTTCAGCTGTGGCAAAGGGCTGTGATGAGGCGATAATAGACACCGCAGGTCGCCTACAAAATCACAAAAACCTCTCAGCCGAACTAGAAAAAATCGCTAGAATTAGCAACAAAGCCATGCAGGGCGCCCCACACCGCAAGCTACTAATCCTTGATGGCACGCAAGGACAAAACGCTATAAATCAAGCAAAAATTTTTAACGAGCTAATAAAAATTGATGGAATTATCATCACAAAGCTTGATGGCACAGCTAGGGGTGGCTTTCTTTTTGGTATAGCGCGCGAGCTAGAACTGCCGATTTGCTATGTGGGAACTGGCGAGAGCATGGAAGATCTCATGGTTTTTGAGCCAAAAGAGTATGTACAAAGCATCATAAACGCACTTTATGAAGAGTAAAAATGGCAAAGACAAAGGCTGTTTTTGAGTGTGAATCTTGTGGCTATCAGTGTGGCAAGTGGCTTGGTAAATGCCCAAATTGTGGGGCTTTTGAGAGCATTGTAGAACTCTCAGCCGCTCAAATAAAAAGTCTTGAAGAAATAGCAAAATTTAGCAAATCAGCAAGCTCAAAGGCCACGCCTATTACCGAAGTAGAAATAACAAAGCTTGCTCGCACTAGCACAGGTGATAGTGAGCTTGATCTAGTCCTTGGCGGTGGGCTAGTAGAGGGTTCACTGGTGCTAATAGGCGGCAGCCCAGGAATTGGCAAAAGTACCTTGCTTTTAAAAGTAGCTAGTAATCTAGCCAAAAACGCCCCTACCCTATATGTAAGTGGCGAAGAAAGCGCAAGCCAGATTAAACTAAGAGCTGATAGACTTGGCGCAAATGAGCGTGAGCTTTTTTTATTAACTGAGATAAATCTTGGCGCGATTTTAGCAAGCCTTGCTGAGCGTGAGTATAAATTTCTAGTAATTGATAGCATACAAACACTATATAGCGATAAAATCACCGCAGCCCCAGGCTCTATCTCGCAAGTAAGAGAAATAACCTTTGAGCTAATGCGCCTAGCAAAAGAGAAAAATATCAGCATTTTTATAATCGGTCATATCACAAAAGAAGGCTCAATTGCAGGACCTAGAATTCTAGAGCATATGGTAGATGTAGTGCTATACTTTGAGGGTGATTCTAGCAAGCAGCTACGCATTTTAAGGGGCTTTAAAAACCGCTTTGGCAACACCAGCGAAGTAGGCATATTTGAGATGAGCGAACAGGGCTTAAAAAGCGCAAAAGACGCTAGTAGCAAGTTTTTTACCAGAGGTGCTGCGGTGGCAGGCTCAGCCATAACCGCTACCATGCAAGGCAGTCGTGCGCTAATAGTAGAAATCCAAGCCCTAGTGTGTGAAAGTGCGTATCCAAAGCGCAGCACAACTGGCTTTGATAAAAGCCGCCTTGATATGATTTTAGCGCTTTTAGAGCGAAAATTAGAGCTGCCTTTGGGGCACTACGATGTATTTATAAATGTAACTGGTGGAGTGAAAATCACTGAGAGTGCTTGCGATTTGGCTGTTGTAGCGGCGATAATTTCATCATTTCGCAACCGCCCACTTAGCCGTGAGAGTATATTTATAGGCGAGCTTAGCTTAAATGGCGAGATTAGAGATATATTTAATCTTGATGAGAGGCTAAAAGAAGCAGCCACGCAAAACTTCAAAAACGCAATCTGCCCCAAAAAGCCAAGCACAAAGCCAGCTTTAAAGGTCTTTGAGGCTGGGCAAATAAGCCAAGTTTTGGAGTGGATGTGAAATTCCAAAAAAGAGATAAAAATGATATTTTGTGAATGCGAGTTTGATCCGCTTTTAGAGCAGATTGCGGATTTTTTAGGCGCTGGGGATGTGGAGCTAGTCTTTGTAAATGATGATGAAATGCGCAAAATAAACCACGAACAGCGCGGCATAGACAAGGCTACTGATGTGCTAAGCTTTCCTTATGAGCAGGTCTCTGGCGGACTAATGGGCTCAGTGGTAATCAGCACCGATACTGCTAGCAGGGTCGCAAGCGAGCTAGGACACAGCATAGAGTGTGAGATTGCCTTGCTTTTTTTACACGGAGTTTTACATATTTTAGGCTACGACCACGAGATTGATAACGGACAAATGAGACAAAAAGAAAAAGAAGTCATAGAGCATTTTAGCCTACCAGATAGCCTGATAATACGAAATAGCTAGTTTTTGCTCGCTTTTACTTTTTTGCTTATTTATGATTTATCTTTTATAGTAAGATTATAAATCTAGAATTCTTAAACTAGAATTCCCAATCTAGAATTCCCAAAAAAATCTAAGAATTCTAGAATTCCTTAATCTAAAATTCCTATTTTTGCTTCGCATCCGCTGGTTGCTTAGAATTGCTTAAACTAGAATTCTTTAAACTAGAATTACCAATCTAGAATTCCTAGCTTCGGTCGCTTTGCTACCCCAATGACACAGAGAATTCTAAATTCATCCTTAGGCATTCTAGAATTTTGCTCGCTTTGGTGGGGCAAGTCCCACTGCTTTTTATAAGGGCTGCACCCTAAACCCTTAGGTGCTGCTGTCCCTAAAACCACACTAGAATTTAGAATTCTCTTGTTTTATCTGCGTTTTTTGCTTCGCATCCGCTCTTTGCTTAGAATTGCTTAAACTAGAATTCTTTAAACTAGAATTACCAATCTAGAATGCCTAGAGATTGCTTCGGTAGCTTTGCTGCCCCAATGACACAGAGAATTCTAGAATTCCCAATCTAGAATTCCTAAACTAAAATTCCTATTTTTGCTTCGCATCCGCTTTTTGCTTAGTTTTTAGGGGTTAGGGGGTATTTTTTGTAATTTATGATTTATATTTTATAAGATTATAAATATTAGGCTAGAATTCCCAATCCAGAATTCCTTAAATCTAAAATTCCCAATCTAGAATTGCTTAAACTAGAATTCTTTAAACTAGAATTACCAATCTAGAATTCCTAGCTTCGGTCGCTTTGCTACCCCAATGACACAGAGAATTCTAAATTCATCCTTAGGCATTCTAGAATTTTGCTCGCTTTGGTGGGGCAAGTCCCACTGCTTTTTATAAGGGCTGCACCCTAAACCCTTAGGTGCTGCTGTCCCTAAAACCACACTAGAATTTAGAATTCTCTTGTTTTATCTGCGTTTTTTGCTTCGCATCCGCTCTTTGCTTAGAATTGCTTAAACTAGAATTCTTTAAACTAGAATTACCAATCTAGAATTCCTAGCTTCAGTCGCTTTGCTCCCCCAATGACACAGAGAATTCTAAATTCATCCTTAGGAATTCTGGAATTTTGCTCGCTTTAGTGGGGCAAGCCCCACTGCTTTTTATAAGGGCTGCGCCCTAAACCCTTAGGTGCTGTCGCCCCTAAAACCCCAATAAAATTTAGAATTTTCTAAGGATGAATTTAGAATTTCTAGAGATTGCTTCGCTCGCAATGACGAATTTCAAGGAATTCTAAAATTCCCAATCTAGAATTCTCTAAGGTAAAAATACCCCCTAACCCCCAACCAGCGGATGCGAAGCAAAAAAATCTAAGAATTCTAAAATTCCCTAGCCCAAAAACACATGCTCACTCTCAACTGGCACAAGACCATTTAATCGCAGCATCGCTCGCATCTGCTCCCCATCACGGCTATCACTTATCTCAAACTGCCCATCGCCCTGCCCTGCTTTATTATCTGCGTGTTCGCCTATGCCTACCTTCACCCCAGCACTTACCTTGCTAACGCCAAACTTCACAGCATTATTGCGAAACTTCACGCTTTCTCTAGTGCTAAGCGTGATGTTCGCAAAAGGCAAAAATAGCCTATACGCACAAATTATCTGCGCTAGTTCTCGCTCACGCACATCTTTTGGGCTGATTTTGCTATTATTTATAATAGGGCGAAGGCGAGGCACTGAGATTGATATTTCAGCATCCTGGTAGCGTTTTTGAAGCAGACTTGCGTGAAGCCCCACGCTTAGAGCGTCTTGTCTCCACATATCAAGCCCAAAAAGCGCACCAAAAGCCACGCCTCTCATACCAGCTTTTAATGCTCTTTCTTGAGCCTCAAAGCGATATCCAAAGGCTGTTTTATCGCCTTCTAAGTGAAGTTGTGCATACCTGCGTGGATTATAAGTTTCTTGAAAAACAGTTACATAATCGCTGCCGTTTTCGTGCATTTTAGCGTAGTTTTCCACGCTTAGTGGATAAACCTCTATGCCAAGCGTGGCAAAACGCTCACTAGCAAGCCTACACGCATTTGCTATGTAGTCCACGCTACTAAAAGCTGGAGCCTCGCCTGTTAGCATAAGAAGCTCTTCAAAGCCAGCAGCAGCAATGCTTTCAAGCTCTTTTATAATGCCATCATCATCTAGTTGGGCACGGCGTATATTATTACGGCTATGAAATCCGCAATAAACGCAGAGATTTTCGCAGTGATTTGAGATATAAAGCGGGGTAAAAAGATAGATATTTTTGCCAAAATACCGCTCTTTTGCCGCCTTTGCTACCCACATCATATCCTCTAGTAAAGGCGCAGCCGCTGGGCTTAAAAGCGCTTTAAAATCCTCTAAATCCAAAAAGCTTTTTTTAAGCGCAGTTTTTACATCATTTGCGCTGTAATGCTCAAAATCAGCCCTCTCTCTCTCCTCTAAAACAGCGTTTAAAATCTCATTATCAAGGCGCTCTTGATGTGGCAGATACATTAGCATTTTTACTCCAAAAACCCACTAAGCGGAGAACTAGCCTCACCGCTACTTTCAAGCACACGCCCAAGACCAGCTAGGTAAGCTTCCCTCCCTGCTTGTATAGCCTTGCCAAAAGCCCCAGCCATAAGCGCAACATCGCCAGAAGTAGCAATAGCAGTATTTAGCATCACAGCCGCACAGCCCATCTCCATAGCAGCGCAAGCCTGGCTAGGACTGCCGATGCCAGCATCGACGATTATAGGCAGATTTATTTCACGAATTAAGATTTCTATAAGATTTTTGTTTGCTAGGCCTAGATTTGAGCCAATAGGTGCAGCTAGGGGCATGATAGCAGCTGCGCCAGCATCTACCATAGCACGAGCCGCTACTAGATCAGGCAGCATATAAACAAGTGGCGCAAAGCCGTTTTTGGCTAGTAGCTCGCAGGCTTTTATGCTCTCATGGTTATCAGGCAAAAGATATTTACTCTCGCCAATTAGCTCTACTTTTATCATCTCACCGCAGCCTAGCTCTCTGGCTAGAAATGCGATTTGCAAGGCTTGTTCGGCTGTTTTTGCCCCACTAGTATTTGCTAGTAAGGCTACATTTTTTGGGATATATTTTAAAAACTCTCCACCCTTACTATTTGCCCTACGCAGTGCTAGAGTGATGATTTGCGCACCACCAGCTTCTACGCAAGCTTTGATAAGCTCTGGTTCAAACTTGCCAGACCCCATAATAAAACGAGAGCTAAAACTACGCCCTGCTATGATTAAATCATCTTTCATTTCTAGCCTTTGCTTTTAAAATTTATTTTTTCTAAAAAGGTAGCGCAAAAAAATAAATAATTTTTGTAAAAAGCAAAAGTTTTAAGAGAGTTTTACTCTTTTATATCTATTATGCTTCTTTGCTTTTATTTTTTTACAAAAATCATCACAAAAATAAAGCTAATAAAGGCGCAAACTGCGTATATAAGCAAAATCTGCGCATTGCTTTGGCTTAGCGCTAAAAATGACTGGCTAACAGCGAAGTTTGCTAGTCACTGCCACAAATATTATAAGAACTTTGCTTTTAATTTTTCTCTTGCGCTATCTTTTAAGCAGTAATCTGCTTGATTTTATCTATAATCTGCGTGATAATCCACTCAGGCGTGCTAGCCCCAGCTGTAATGCCACAAAGCTCTTTATCCTTAAACCACGCAGGTTCTAGCTCATCAGAACTTTCTATATGATGAGCATCGCAAAGCTCGCTTGCTATATAAAAAAGCTGCTTTGTGTTTGAGCTAGTTTTTCCACCAATTACTATCATAATATCAGCTCTTTTTGCTAGTTCTTGGCAGGCTTCTTGGTTTTTAAATGTTGCATCACAGATTGTATTAAACACTCTTACTTCTTTACATTTTGAGATAAGAGCAGTGGCAATTTTATTGAAGTTTTCAAGTTTTTTTGTAGTTTGTGAGATGAGAGCTACTTTGTTTCTTAGTTTTAGATTTTCTAGCTCATCAGTGTTTGATACGATGTAGACTTTGTTTGCGTAGCTTGTTACACTTTTGCTCTCAGGATGTTCGCTATCGCCAAAAAAGATGATTTCATAGCCCTCAGCACTCATTTTCTCTACTATTTGCTGCGGCTTTGTAACAAAAGGGCAAGTTGCATCTATTACCTTTGTGCCACGCTCTTTTAGAGTAGCTAGATCACTTTTTGTGATGCCGTGCGTGCGAATGATGGCGGTTTCACCACTTAGTTCGTTTATGTTTTTTAGCGTTTTTACGCCACATTCATCTTTTAGGCGTGCGATTTCTTGACTATTGTGGATTAGCTCGCCTATGGTGCTAGCCCCTCTGTGCTTACTGGCAATTTGCACCGCACGCTTTACCCCAAAGCAAAATCCACAACTTTTTGCGATTTCTATTTTCATTTTATAATCTCAATATAATATTTTTTCAAAGCTCAAATTTACGCTCTTGTTATCTCACTCATTAACCACTGCGCCAAGGTTTTTAAGGCATTTTGTAAAGTTTGGAAATGAAGTAGCAATAAACTCACTTTTGCTAATCTCCATACCACAAAGCAAGCCCAAAACCGCAAAACTCATGGCAATGCGGTGGTCTGCGTGGCTATCTATACTAGCACTTTTAGCTACTCCGCCTGTAATTTTAAATCCATCTTCAAGCTCGCTAGCTTCTATACCACAAGCCCTTAGCGCAGATACTGTTACTGCGATGCGGTCGCACTCTTTTACTCTTAACTCTTTTGCGTTTTTTAGCGTGCTAGTGCCATCAGCACAGGCAAAGGCAATAGCAAGTGCGGGCGCCTCATCAATCAGCCATGCGATATTTTCGCTTACATCCACAGCTTTTAGCCTGCCATTATAGCTTATTTTTACATCGCCCGTGTCATCATAGCCACCGCTTTTTGGTTTATATTCTATCTTAGCCCCCATGCAGCCTAGCACCTTAAAGGCTTCAATGCGAGTTTTATTTAGTAGCATATTTTTTATCTCTACACTAGAATTTGGGATTATCGCCGCTGCTAGGGCATAAAAAAAGCACGAGCTTGGATCATTTGGCACTGCCATATTTATAGGCTTTAGAGGTGATTTTAGTGGGCTTACTTCTATTTTTATTTTTCCATCTTTGCTCTCATCTACACTAAGGCTAGCCCCCATCGCACTTAGCATTTTTTCGCTATGATCACGACTTAGGCTTGGTTCGCTAATTTTACAGCCTTTGGAATTAAGTCCTGCTAGTATCATAGCTGTCTTTACCTGCGCTGAGGCAATAGGACTATCATAGCTAAAAAATTCAAGTTTTTTGCCCTTTACCTTAATGGGTGCAAAGTTTGCTTTATCTTTGCCCTCAAATACTGCGCCGATTTTTTCTAGCGGTTCAGTTATGCGGCGCATAGGACGCTTGCGTAAATACTCATCGCCATCTAGAATAAACTCGCCTTGCTTGCTAGCTAAAAAGCCCATAAGCAGTCTAATAGCCGTGCCTGAATTCCCACAATCTAGCACTTTTGCCTTTGTGCTTTTTATCTCTTTTGCTGGCGTGATAGTGATTTTGTTTTCATCTTGTCTTACATTTGCACCTAGAGCTTGTATGATTTTTAGCGTATTTAGAGTATCTTCTGCCCCTAAGTAGTTTTCTATCACGCTAGGCTCAGAGCTAAGAAGTGAGAAAATAGCGCAACGATGACTTATGCTCTTATCGCTTGCTAAGTGCTCAAAACTAGCATTAAAGGGCTTTTTTAGTGCTTCTACTCTCATCTTAGCTCCACGCCTAAGCTCTCTTTTAGCACATCTAGAATTCTTTGCATTAAAGCATTTATTTCATCATCAGTTAGCGTTTTTTCATTTGATTGAAAACTAAATGATATTGTAAGGCTCTTTTTATCGCCCAAGCTTTTATCGCTATAAAGATCAGTTGGATAAAAGCTTTGTAGATTTTCTACTTTTAGCTCCTCTATACACTCTTTGATCTGCTCGTATTTTAGCTCGCTGCTAACTAGCACGCTAAGGTCACGACTAGTAGCAGGAAAACTAGAGTAAGGCTCTGCTAAAATATGCTCACATTCAAGAGCGTCAAAATCAATCTGAGCTGCGTAGCATTTTGCTAAGTCTTTTTTAAGGCTAGGTTTAACTCGCCCCAAAAAGCCGATAACTTTGCCGTTTTGGATAATCTTTGCTTGCTCATAAGGGCTTAGGAATTCTAGATTTTCACTAGCTTTTAGGCTGATTTTACCTAGAATTTTTTGTATATCGTTTGCTAGCTCAAATAGACTTAGCTCAGTACCTTTTGCGCCATTTTTAAGGCTTGGCAAGCTAGAAAGACCACAAGAGACAAAGCCTAGCTTAGAGCTTTGCTTGCCACTAGTATCAAAGACCTCTCCATACTCAAAAAGCTTGATTTGCTTTGCGCCACGCTTAGCGTTGTTTAGAGCTGAGTTAAGTAGGGCATTTAGCAGTGTTGGACGAAGTTCTTTTAGCTCGTTTGTGATAGGATTTAGTATTTGGGCTTGACAAGGCTTAAAGCCCATAGCTTCAAGCTCGCTAGGATCATCAAAAATATAATGAACACACTCAAAATACCCAGCATCCACAGCCCTTTGGCGCAGATTTCTTGCTAGGGAGTGTTTTAGGCTAGCCTGGCTATTGCGATTTGCCTCACTAAAGTTTAGTGGCTGGGCTGGGATATTATCAATTCCATAAATACGCACTATTTCTTCACAAACATCTGCTATATTTTGGATATCGTGGCGATATGCTGGAGCTTTTGCGTAGAATTGCTCGTCATTTGTCCCACTTGCGATTTCAAAGTTTAGACGAGAGAGAATTTTATGAATTTCTTTTTTTTCTATATCCATGCCTATCATTTTAGAAATAGCTGAGTAATTTACTAGGATATTTGCTCTCTCCACGCTCATAGAGATTTGCTGTGAGCCACCATACCACTCACAATTCTCAAAACAAGAGCCAAAAAGCAAGTTCATAGATGAACTAATAGCCGGTTCTGACCCACGAGATGAGCGGTATACCATTTCATCTTTTGGCATATTTTTATCTTCGCCAGTTGTGTTTGCGATGATTTCAGGGGCTGTGTAGCTAGCCTCTATGATAGCGATTTTTGTGTTTTCATCGGCTAAAAACTCTTTATTTGCGTATATTCCAGCCACGCCCAAAAGCTTATCTTCAGCATAAATTTGGCTTTGTTTATGCTCGCCATTTTTGATTTTTAAAGATATTTTTTCATTTTCATTAGAATTTATTTTTCTAGCATCATAGGCTCTAAAAAGTGCTCCGGTGCTGTGAGTAGAATACTCCAAAGCCCCCCCAATACCTGATTTGTGTTTGCTCTCAATTAGTGCTAGGCGCAATCTTTTTTTAAGATTTAAGCTAAAATTCTCGCCAAGATTTACAGCCTTATAGTATAAGGCGCAGTTTTTTTCTTCTTCGCTGTGAAGGCTAATTAGCCTGCCTATGCCAAGAAGCTCATCTTCGCTTTTTTTAAGCGGACTTATGTCTTTTATAGGTAGATCAAACTTTGCGCTTAACTCCCTTGCTACCCCACGCACGCTAAGGCAATCGCCTCTATTTGGCGTAAGCTCTATTTCAATTAAATAGTCATCAAAGGCAGGATATGAGCTAAGTTCTTTGCCGATTTCTAGCTCGCCTATGCTCTCATCAAGTATCATTATGCCATTACCCAGCTCGCCAAGCCCAAGTTCTTTAGCAGAACAGAGCATTCCGCAGCTCTCCACGCCACGAAGTTTGGCTTTTTTTATGCTTAATTCACCTATTTTAGCACCTTCTAGCGCACAAGCTACCATCTGTCCTTCTGCTACATTTGGCGCACCACAGACGATTTGCAAAATCTCTCCAGCATCTACTTTACATACATGTAAATGGTCGCTATTTTCATGCTCCCTGCACTCAAGCACCTTTGCTACTACTACTTTGCTAGGCACTCTTATGCGCTCACAGCTGTCTACTTCAAGGCCGATTTCATTTAGTGCTGCACAGATATCCTCAGCTGATTTTGCGCTTAAATCTATCCACTCATTTAACCAGTTTTTGCTTAGTCTCATCTAAATTGCTCCAAAAGTCGTAAATCGCCCTCAAATAGGCTTCTTAAATCAGGAATTCTATGAAGTAGCATAGCAAGACGCTCTACTCCAAGCCCAAAAGCATAGCCGCTAACGCCGCTATATCCAACTGCTTTAAATACATTTTCATCCACAATGCCAGAGCCTAGTACCTCTAACCAGCCAGTTTGCTTACAGACCCTACATCCACAGCCTTTACAAAAAATACAGCTGATATCAACCTCGGTGCTTGGTTCTGTAAAAGGAAAAAAGCTTGGGCGAAAGCGCACTTTTACATCGCCAAACATATAAACTAAGAAGTTTTGTAAAATGTCTTTTAGGTTTGCAAAGCTGATTTTATCGCCTTCTTCAACCACTAGACCTTCTATTTGATGAAACATCGGCGTATGCGTAAGGTCTAAATCTCGCCTAAAAACAGCCCCAGGGGCAATCATACGAATAGGCGGTTTTTTTGCTTGCATGGTGCGGATTTGAACAGGACTTGTGTGTGTGCGAAGCAAGCGAAAATCACGCAGATAAAAAGTATCTTGCATATCGCGCGCTGGGTGGTATTTTGGCAGGTTTAGTGCTTCAAAGTTGTGAAAATCATCTTCTATAAGAGGTCCAGTTTCCACGCTGAAGTTTTGCGCTACGAAATAATCAATTATCTTATCCATCGTAGCCATCACTGGATGCATAGCACCACGCAAACTAGGCTCGTTAAACAAACTAACATCCACGCCATCTTTTATTAAGGCTTCGTTTGCTTCTTTTTCTTCAAGCTCGGCTTTTTTGCTAGCAAGAAGCTCGTTTGCCTCGTCTCTTGCTTTATTTAAGCTCTCAGCCAAAGCCTTTTTCTCATCGCCACTTAGCTCTTTTAGCTTAGAAAAGCCCTCTGTGATAACGCCCTTTTTGCCAAGCAGTGCAAGCCTTGCGCTCTCAAGCTCAGCTAGGCTTTTTGCTTGCGAAATTTCATCTATAAATTTTTGCAATTTTTGCGCTTCCAATTTTTGACCTTTTAGAAATTTTGAGCACAATTTTAGCTAAAAAACTTAAAAATTCAAATAAAATTTGGCTATAATTGCTACGAAATTTCTAAAAGGATAAAAAATGGATTGTGTTTTTTGTAAAATCATTGCTGGGCAAATTCCTAGCAATAAAGTGCTAGAAAATGATGAATTTCTAGCCTTTCACGATATAGCACCAAGAGCCCCTGTGCATGTGCTAATCATACCAAAAAAGCATATTGAAAACTTCAATGGCCTTGATAGTGCTACAGCTAGTGGCATAGTAAAGTTTGCCCAAGAAGTAGCCGTAGCAACTGGCGTTGAAAAGGCTGGGTATCGCCTTATTACAAACTGCGGTGAAAATGGTGGGCAAGAGGTGCTACATTTGCACTTTCACTTACTAGGTGGCAAACGCCTGCCGTGGCTAAGCGAAAACAGCGCAGCAGATCCAAAAAAATCATTTTAATCTAAAATCTAGAATTCCTGGGAATTTTAGGGAATTTTAGTTTAGTGAATTCAAGTTTGGGGAATTCTAAATTTTAGCCTAGGAATTTTGGAATTCCCCAAAATTCATCATTGCGAGGCTTTGAAAAAAAGAGGGAGCAATCTCATTTATTAAGCCTTGAATGAGATTGCTTCGTCGTTCGTTTCACTCACTCCTCGCAATGACGGAATTTTAGAATTCCTATGTTTTTTGGGGTTAGGGGGTATTTTTTATCTTAGGGAATTCTAGTTTAGGGAATTCCATTTTAGGGAATTCTAGTTTTGAATTCAAGTTTAGTGAATTCTAGAATTCCTAGCGAATTCTAGAATTCGCGGTAGCGGCGGTAAAAACTAGGCTCCAAGATTTTTTTGCTTCGCATCCGCTGGGTGAGCGATTTTTAGTTTTAAAGCCGCTGCGCTAGCCGTGAGGGGCGCGGGAGCGGCTGCAAAAATTTTGCGCTGAATTTTTTGCTTCGCAATCCGCTGGATCAAGGCGTAAGCCGCAGAAAAACAGGGCAAAAGTTTTTGCAAAAGGGCTGGGCTGCGCAAGGCTTTAAGAGTAAAAAGCGCAACCCAGCGGCTGCGCAGCAACCAGCGGATGCGAAGCAAAAAAAGCTGAGCCAGCCGATAAAAAACAATTCTTAGGGAATTCTAGATTAGGAATTTTAGGGAATTTTAATTTAAGGAATTCTGGAATTCGCTACTATGTCATCCTCGGGCTTGAGCTGAGGATCTCTGTAGGGAATTTTAGAATTCTCTGTGATGAGATCCACGGGTCAAGTCGGGGGATGACACAAGGCTTGGGAATTCTAAAATTCCTAGTAAATTCTCTTAGGAATTCCATTTTAGGGAATTCTAGAATTTATTTTAGGAATTCTAGAATTCCTAAAAAATTTTATATATAAAAGGTTTATCATGCTAAATACTTGTTTATTTCCAGCAGCAGGCTATGGTACTCGTTTTTTGCCTGCCACAAAGTCTTTGCCAAAAGAAATGCTGCCGATTTTAACAAAACCACTCATCCACTACGGCGTAGATGAAGCCCTAGAGGCTGGCATGCGAAATATGGCCTTTGTTACAGGTCGTGGAAAGCGTGCCTTAGCGGACTATTTTGACATCAGCTACGAGCTAGAACACCAAATAGCAGGCAGCAAAAAAGAGTATTTGCTAACCGAGATTAGAGAGCTTATGAGTGCGTGTAGCTTTAGCTTTACTCGCCAAAATGAGATGAAGGGCCTTGGACATGCAATTTATAGTGGCAAAAATCTAGTAGGTGATGAGGCCTTTGGCGTGATACTAGCTGATGATTTGTGTATAAACGAAGACGGGGTCGGCGTGATGAGCCAAATGAGAGCAATATACGAAAAATACCGCTGCAGCGTGGTAGCTGTCATGGAGGTAAATGATGAGAGCATCCAAAACTACGGCGTAGTAGCTGGCAAGGGCATTGATGGCGATCTAGTGATGATCAGCGATATGATAGAAAAGCCAGAGCCAGAGGGAGCCCCTACAAATCTAGCAATAATTGGCCGCTATATACTAACGCCTGATATCTTTGAGGTGCTTAGCACCACAGCGCCAGGTAAAAACGGCGAAATACAAATCACAGACGCCTTGCTAAAACAAGCGCAAAACGGCATGGTTTTAGCATATAAATTCAAAGGCAAACGCTTTGATTGCGGCTCGGTGGCTGGCTTTGTAGAGGCTACAAACTATTTTTATAATTTAGAGAAAAAATGCTAGAAAATACACTATACTTTGAGACAGCAAAGAGTGAGCAAATCAGCGCATACGCAAGACGCATGAGCGATGAGCTAGGGGATATTGGATATTATGCTTTGCCTGATATTGGCGAGCATGAGAGCTTAGAGCGTATAAAAAAGAAGTATAAAACTAAGCAAAATGTCGTGCTAATCGGCGTTGGCGGATCTAGCCTTGGAGCAAAGGCGATATCTAATATGCTAGGACTTGAAATAATTTTCATTGATAACCTTGATGAGAGCGTGATAAAAGGGGCCTTGGCTAAAATCAGCCTAGAAAACAGCGTTTTTATAATACCGAGCAAATCAGGCACTACGATAGAGACTATTAGCATTTATAAGGTGCTTTTAGCGCACTTTAAGCCAAAAGATTTTAGCTCTTTTATTTTTATCACAGATGAGGGCTCGCCGCTTGAGAATTACGCAAAAAGCGTGGGTGGCAAGCTATTTTTTATCCCAAAAAATGTAGGCGGTAGATTTAGTGTGCTAAGCAATTGTGGGCTTGTGCCCTTAGCCTTGGCTGGGGCTGATATAAAGGCAATTTTAGAAGGCGCAAAGGCTATGAAAGAGCGATTTTTAGAGCAAAATGACCCACTAATCCTACAAAAAGCCCATCACTACGCCACGCATCCAAATGCTAAAATAAATGTGCTTTTTAGCTACGATAGCCGCTTAAAAGCCTTTAATGAGTGGTATATTCAGCTTTGGGCTGAGAGCCTTGGCAAAAGGCGTGGGTATAAGCGCATGGGGCTTACGCCTGTGGGGCTTGTAGGCTCAGCTGACCAGCACTCGTTTTTACAGCTTATAATGGATGGGCCAAAAGATAAGAGCGTAACCTTTCTAAAAGTTGCTGCAAAAAATGAAATAACAGTGCCTGATATAAAACTAGAATTCCTAAATAGTTGCGATTTTACAAATAATCTTAGCGTTTCATTTATCCAAAACTCGCAAAGCACAGCTACACTCCAAGCCCTAAAAAGCGAAAATATCAGCGTAGATGAGATCACGCTTAGCAGGCTTGATGAGTGGCACGCAGGTGCGCTTATTTACTACTACGAGCTTTTAACCTCAGCTTGTGGAGTGATGCTTGGGGTTAATACCTACGACCAGCCAGGCGTAGAACTTGGCAAAATGCTACTTAAAAAAATGCTAAGCACTAAATAAGCTACCATTCTTAAAGTTTTTCAAAACTTTTCTATAAAAAAATTATACCTCATAGCCTTCCATTTTAAGAAATTCTCTTAAATATTTAAACGCAAAAGGATATACGCTTATAGCATTTAGGCGAACTAAACCTACTGCTAGGAGGGCAATTATTTCATATAGCATATCGTTTGTTGTTTTAACTGGCTCTATTCGCTTTATGTTTGGCGACTTTTCTATTTTATAGCCATTGATTTGTCCTACATTTCCAAGTCCTACACCTACGCAGTATTCGTAATTATCACCATTTTGCCAGTAATGAACACCCAAAAGCCCACCAAAAAGCTCTTTATTTTCATCGCTATTTTCTTTACTTTGAAAAATAGCTTTTTTGCCACCACTATTTTTGATAATTAGATTATTTAATCTAGTTTTTCTTTTACCATTTATGCCACATTCTTTTAAAATTTTGTTGTATTCTTTAAACTCATACATTCTATTTTTTTCAAAATAAGCTCTTAAATCCACATCTACGCTTGCTTTAATGAGTTCTTCTGCGCTCAAAGGTCTGCCAGATCTCATAGCTTTTTGAAAAAACTCATTTATATCATTTGGCAAAATCATGATTTTTGTATCTCTGATAAATGAGCCACTTTTGCTATCGCTGCTTATCATTTTATCGCCAAAATTTCTAGTAAATAATGGATTAAATAAATTATTTTCTTCAATCGCAAAATCAAATTCCCCACTAGGCTTAATGCTCATTTTACTGGCAAAAAGTTTATTTTCTTTTTTAGTTAATTGAGAAAAATATAAATTTTCATTAAAACCAAAGTCTTTCCAGTTTAGAAGAAAAAACTCTTTTTTTATAATCTCATATTTAATTACAAGATTTATCAAAATCACCTTGATAGCATGTTCGCACGGTTTTGTTATGAAATGTTGAACAAAGGCATTTTTGTAGGTTTTGTATGGATCTTTTATATTATGTTCTTCGTAAAAACAAGGATCATTTATAAAAGCTAAATTAAACTCTTTTGCCTTTATTTTTGGGGCAGAATTTACTTTTAATCCTAATTTAGAAAGTATATCTTTAGTATATTCTAGAATTTTTGATGAATTATCATCAGCTACAAGATCTACTAAATAAATTGTAAAATTTTCTAAAAGCTTTAAAGCTTTATTAAAATAACTATTTAGTTCATTTTGATTAGCGCTCAGAGCTTTTTCATTTTTGATTTGGCGAAAAGTAAAATTTAGATATTTTTTAAGCTCATTTTGTTTAGATAACAAATAATAAAGCCCAGCTATTTTTGAGCCTATAAAATCTCTACCAAGGCATAAATAATCAAGTCTAGCGTTATTATGTGTAGAGCCAAAAACTATTGCGTTTTTTTCATTTTTGTCCATGCATCTTTTTAGCACGGAATTTTCTTTTTTATATACTGAGTTTATGTATTTTTTATTTTTTAACTTTCTAATATCTTCTATATTTACTGCTCTTTTTGCTTCAAGGCTGATGTAAACTCCAGCATCCTCTTTTGCGCAGATTTTTAAAATATTATATGGCGATTTCTCAGTTGCTGGTACATAGTATAACGCAGCATTTATATTGCTAAGCTCATTGCTTTTTGCTAAAAAATTTATCAAAAGATTTAGCAGGGCTCTTGGCTCATTTTGCTCTAAAAAGCAAGCAGAAATCAAACTATGTTTGGCAATATTTTTTTTCTTATTTTTTAATTTTTGCTTTAAGCTTTCTATATTTTTATAGAGATTTGCTCCTTTATATGCTAATAAATAAGTAAATTTTTTGCCGTATGATACAGCTAGTATTTTTGAATCGCTTAAAGTCTGATTTGCATCGCTTAAAACATTATCTTCTTTTAATTTATCTTTACGATTTTCGTGTTCTAGTCTGTAAATATCAAAATCTTTTTGTATATTTTCTATATTAAAATCAGTTAGTATTTGTGTGGTCGTGATCATAAATGCCCTTTTTCTATAAAAGTTGTAATTTTATTTAAGATTTTTTTATTTAAACAAAATTTGCCATCTTTTTTCTCATAAATATTATCTATAAGTAGAATATTTTTATTTTTTTTATCTAGGCGCGGCTCATTGCTTGCGTGCTTTTCATTAGGCCTTGAGTTTATGATTATAGCTCTGCTTAAACCTAGGAATTCTAGTTTGTTTTCTATATTATCAAGCTTGTTATCCTTTGGCTCTCTACGCCAAAACTTAGCATCAACGGCGATTATTTCATCATTATACTCAAGCAAAAAGTCAAAGAATTCAAAATGCTCTATATTTGAAATTTCTTTTAATTCAAAATCTAAATATTTTTTAAAAACAAACTTCACAATTTCTTCGCCAAGCTTTCCATGATAAACCTGTATAAATCTCTCTGGCATCCAAAATTTACCAGGCTCTATTTGGGTAGCGTAGTCTTTTTTGATAAAATGATCTTTTAACTCAGCAATTGCTGTAAAAATATTTTGTGGCAATATATACTGGGCATCGTAGTTACCAGATGGCAGTATTTCTATTTTTTCATTTTCGGTATATTTACACACTCTATAAGAGCTAATTGCCTCTTCAAACTCTAAGAAAAATTGTGAAAAATTATGAGCTATTTCAGTCCTTGCTTTTAACACTGGGTGCTTCATCAAAGCTTCTCTTAGGTCTTGATAACTTTTTATATTATTTTCATTGCCTTTAAATCTTACTAAAGAATCAATAATTTTGTTTGCCCGTATATGTTTTTCTACATTTAAATTTTGATATCTTTCAAAAGGTTGCCGTGCATTTTTTGTATTTCTTGCTTTTTTAGATAATTCATCATAAAATTTTTTAAACTCAGGCGTTGCACGCTTGCCACATGGAATTTTAGTTATATTTCTACCCAGTATATCATCATCATAAATGATATAAATATTTTTATTTTTATTGCTTGTTCTGCAAACTCGCCCTATTGTTTGTTCTAAAATAACCTTTATAGCTTCTATGACATCAGTACACAAAGGCGCTTGCTTAACCCTTTTTTCTTTGTCTAATAGTTTTTTTATTGTATTTTTCTTTTCTTCCCAAGTAATACCGCCATGTTCATAAAGCGCAAAAACATTATAGATAAATTTGTATTTTCTTGTGATATCATCTAGTTCATCATCTTTGTTCTCATAGTTTGCTATATTTGTAGGCCTTTCTAAATAAATAAAATTCCAGTCCTTTTTATTGCTTTGTCTATCATTTATTGTTATTATTTCTTCGTCTGGAGCAAATTCATATTGAATATTATAGCCTTGTGCCATTGATTGATAAGTAGTAAATAATGCTACTTTTCTATTATTTTTTAAGGCTTCTTGTATGTGTTTAAATTTTTCATCAAAACTTTTTGAATCCACAGAAAAACAATCTATGTTATTTTGTTTTAGAATTTCACTTATGAATTCCTCATTATATATATTTCCCTTATTTAGTTTTCTTGGCAAAAAGAAAATTCCAGATTTAGAATCGGCTTGCTTAAACTCACAAATAGCTTTTAAAAGTTTTATAATTTGCCTTAAATAATATTCGTCTGTATTGTTTTTATCGTCTGTGTTATTGTTTTTCTTTTCCATGCTTATTTTATAATTGTTATGTATTTTTCTATATGTTTCTTTTGGATCAAATTTTATGATTTTTGACATATCTTTTAAATCATTAAAAACAGCAATATCTACGATATTTTCAAACTCTTTTTCAAACTCTTTAAAAAACTTTATATCATCATCTGAGACTATACAAAGCTCAAGAGGCCCTACATCACAGACAGCATATACAGATTTTACATTTATATTTACATTGTAATTTTTATACAACTCATCATAATTATCTTGTAAAATTTGCTCTTCTTCTTCGCTGAGTTCATAGTAATCTTCGCCTAATTTGTCTTTTATATAATCAATGGCAAAATTGCTAATAACACTATTGTTTTTAGCAGTGGCCGAAAGGCCTATGACCTTTGCTTTATTGCTAAGATACAAAAGCCCTCGTTCTGGAGTAATTTTTATTTGATACTTACTAAAATATGTATCGTATTCGTGGGTCTCATCATCATCTAAATAAGTAGCACTAAAACCATTTGCCCAAAATGAAAAGTCTTTAATAGCAGTATCGCTTTTACTAAAAGTAATTAATGAGTTTATATCATTTTCATTATAAACTCTATTTAAAATATATTCTGGCATTTTATCATCTTTGTCGCTATGTATTAAAGTATTTATAATACTTAGCTCTGAGTATCTGCTACCGCCACTAGTTAAGTTCTTTTTAGCTGAAAAATAAATAAATTTCGCCACACCTGAAATATAAGCTTCTAATCTATTTAAAAGTGTATTTAGTGGATATGCACCATCTTCTAATATTTTGTCTTTGCTTTTGTAAGTATTTATCTCATTTTGAGATTTGCTACATTTTACTCCTAAATATTTTTTTTCTCCATCAATCATTACCAAAGTGCTGCTACCACCGAAAAGAACTCTTGTATAAGCATCATCTTTTGCGATATATTTAAATGAGTTTTTTAGATTAAATTCTTTTTCTAGCTCATCTCCTCGCTTTCTAAGTTTTTCTAAACTCTCTTCGTTATGTTTAAAAGCAAGGTTATTTAAAAGTCCATTTTTTAATCTTGTAAAAACTTGCATTATATTTATAGTAGGATTTCTTGTGCTATTTAAAAGCGAACTTAGCCAAATGTCTTTTGCCTTATCAAACTCATCGATAAAAATAATAGCGCCTTGTGTAATATCATTAGTAAGAAAATCATATGGTTCTTCTACTATGGTTCTATTTATTGAAAAAAACTTATCCATAGTCATAAAATACACTTGATAATTTAACATTTCTATATTTGAAAAACACTCTATAAACCAGCGGTTTTCTTTTTTTAGCTTTTCTATTCTCTTTTTTAGACTAAGACCTTTTACTTTGGCGCTGCCCTCCATTTTTTTGATAATTTTATTTATATATTCATCTATTTCCTCATCTAGCTTTTTAGTTACGCTGATGTCATCTTTAAACTTGCTTTTTTGTTTATTTTTCTCTTCTATTTTTTCAAAAAGCAGCTTAAACTCATCATTAGCAATACCCTTATGTTTTTGTTTATTTATAAAATCATCCACATAATCTTTTTTAGAATACACTCTAAGGCACTTTGAAGCATTATCTCCAAACTTTTCTTTTAAAATTTCATCATTTGGCAAATTGTTTTTTAAATTTGTAATATAAAAAATTTTTCTATTGTCGCCAACTCGCAAAAGCTCTTTACAGCACTCATAAAAAGCATATGATTTGCCAGAACCAGTAAATGACTCAAAGACAAAAAGACCATTATCTTTTGGAGTTTTTAAAAAATTATGTAAGACGCTTGATATTTTTGACATCAAAAATCCTTTTTTTAAATTTTATAATTATAAAATATTTAATAAAAGAAATTCTAGAATTCTTTAGCTTAAATCTAGAATTCCTTTTTGGCAAATTTTATTGACATTATATACAAACATAAATTATACTTATACAAAACAATTTTTGGCGTATTTTCGCCGTTTTTTATAAATAAAAAAAATAGTAAATTTCTATGTTTTTATTAAAAGAAAAAATCAGCACACAAATTGAGGTTAAAAAATCAAAGTTTATCGCTACTCTTGCGCCTTTTAAGGATTTTGAGAGCTTAAATAAAGCCCTAAGAGACCCAAAGGCTGCGCATGTAGTTTGGGCATATCGCTACTTAAATGAGTTTGATCAAATCGTAGAAAACTCTAGCGATGATGGCGAGCCAAAGGGTAGTTCTGCCCCTGCTCTGCTAAGAGCCTTGCGTGGCGCAGAGCTTGTTAATACCTGCTCTCTTGTGGTGCGGTATTTTGGCGGCATTAAGCTAGGCATCGGAGGACTGGCACGAGCCTATGGTGCTAGCGTAAATGAAGCTATAAAAAGCGCAAAAGACATGGGAGTGCTAGAATTCTTTGAAAAAAAAGAAAGCTTAAAAGTCTTTGTGCCCTTTGCCTTGATTTCACGCTGCGAGCATTTTGCCAAAACTAAAAATATAAACTTTAACCAAGAGTTTAATGTGGTGGGCTGTGATTTTAGCTTTAATATAAACGGGAGCCAAAAAACAGAACTTATAAAATTTTGCGCTACTTTAAATATAACAATAGCCTAAAATCTAGAATTCCTAGCCAAAAATACCCCCTAACCCCAAAAAAACCATGGGAATTTAGAATTCCTAAGTAAATGTCACTAGGGAATTCTAGAATTCCCTGAGTCATTGGGGGGGGGGGGAGCAAAGCAACCGAAGCTAGGAATTCTAGTTTTCTGGGGGTTAGGTGGTTTCTTTTAAGCAAAATTTAGAATTCCCTGCGTCATTGCGAGCGAAGCGAAGCAATCTCTAGGAATTCTAAATCCCCTGTCATCCCCCAGCTGTTTTGTGTCATCCCCCAGCTTGATCTGAGGATCTCTGCGCTAGGGAATTCTAAAATTCCGTCCAAAATTCCGTATAGAGATCCCCCAGTCAAGCTGGGGGATGACATAGTAGGGAATTCTAAAATTCCCAATCTAAAACTCCTAGCAAAAATACCCCCCTACCCCCCCCCCAAAAAAAAACCATAGAATTCTAAAATTCCCTGCCATCTAAACTTTGCGCTAGCGGCTGTAAAAATCTAGGGAGTTTTAGATAAAAATACTTTTGGCTAATCTTTAAATTTGCTCGGAGTAAAGCCAAAATGCTTTTTAAAAGCAGAACTAAAATTGCTAAGTGCGCTAAAACCTAGCTTATAAGCTACGGATTTTAGATTTTGTCCATCGCTTATTAGCTCTTTTGCTTTTTGCATTCTAAGCTTCGTGCTAGCTTCGTGTATAGTAGAGCCAAAAAAGGCTTTAAATAGCGTTTTTAGTTTGCTTTCGTTTAAACCAACTTTATAAGAAAGCTCTTTTATACTAAGTGGATTTGCGTAGTTTTTTTCTATGATTTTATAGGCATTTTCAAGCATTTCTCTCTCTATTTTTGAAATATTTATTATCTTAGAATTTTCAAGGTTTTTTAGCTCATTATCTAAAATTCCAAAAATTTTAGATTTTAAAAACAAGGGACTAGGCTCTTTGCTAAAAAAGATTTCTTTTGCTAAAAATATAGTATCAGGCAGGCATTTTGCCTCGCTTATGAGCTTTGAGTTTTTTGAATTTAGAATTTTTTTTAGTATTTTTGGACCTGCGTGATTTTTTAAAAAATTTGCCCCTACATTTATGATAATATTTTTTAATTTTGAATTACCCTTAAACTGAGAATAAAATTTTCCCTTACAAAGCACGCTAAAAATACAATTTCCACTTTTACAATCTAGCTTGAACTTGCAATTTTGGCAAGTATAAGAATCTCCAAGTGTGATATTTAGGCTAAATTTCTTCTCTTTTATATCAAAACTAGTCTTTGTATCATTAAAAATATCAAAATTATTTATGATAATTTCAATCTTTTCATTTTTTTCATAATCAATCTCATAATATTTACATTGCGAGATAGCGCACTTTTTATCAATAAAAAATTCGCAATTGTGGCACTCTTTTTTAGCTGACATAAAAATTCCCTTTTGATAACAAAAAATATCTTTTTTATAAAAAAAGTATTGAAATCTATTCTCACTTTTGGCATTATACCATTTTTTAAAATAAAATGTCAGGTAATGGAGAAAAAATGAAAAAAAGAATGTTATCTTTAAGCGTGGTTTGCGCAGCACTTCTAAGCGCAAACGAACAAAAACTAGATGAAATCGTAGTAACTGTCCAAAGAAGCGAACAAAGCATAAATGATATATCAAAAAGCATTTCTGTGGTAAGCAAAGAAAAAATAGAAGAAACAATGCCTTCTAGCGTACCTTCTATACTAGCTTCTGAACCTGGCATTTATTTTGCACCAAATAGCCAACAAACCGGACAAGTGGTAATACGCGGATTTTCTACACAAAATAATAGAGCTCCGCTATTTATAGATGGCAATAGGGTAAGAGGTAGAAATACACTTGAGTATATGATGGTAGATCCAAATCAAGTAGAGCGCATAGAAGTAGCAAGAGGTCCAGCAAGCTCATTATATGGTACAGATAGTTTTGGTGGCATTATAAATGTAATATCAAAAAGAGCCAGCGGAGATGTATTTGGCGATTTTGCTATGAGTGATTCTTATATCAGCTCACAATTTTCAAGTGTAGGTAAAGATAGTGCAAATAGACTTCAATTAGGTTTTGTAGGGCATGGTTTTGATGCTCTTTTAGGGCTAAACTATAAAACAGGCAGGGACTATAACACACCAGAAGGTAAAATTCCAAACTCTAATTATTTATCTCGTTCATTTGATTTTATAGGTGGATATAGTTTTTCTCATAAGCATAGAGTAGAATTACAAGCAAGATACTCTCATGTAAATGCTGGACGAGCAGGAGGGCAGTTTGCCGCACCTGGTATGGCTAGTAAGCAAGGAGTGCTTAGAAGGTATATGACTATAGATCCGATAACAGACAAATATTTATCTTTAGGATACAAGGGTGAGATTTATGATAATACAAATCTTGATGTAAGCCTATATAGAAGAGAATACTACACACACATGCGCATAATCCCAGATGCCAACAAAAACACATATAATGATGTCTATGTGATAGGACCTGTGGTTTATGGTGGTAGAGCTATTTTAAAACACACAGGAGATAAGCTTGATACTACTTTTGGAATGGACTGGTATAATCAAAACAAAGACTCATCTGAACAATCAGTAAATTCGGGCAAAAGAAATATTACATCACCTAGGGCAACTCAGTTAAATATCGCTACTTTTGGTCTTTTGGAATATAATTTTGATAATGGTGCTATTTTAAGTGGTTCTTTAAGATATGATTATTTTAATACATCCGTTAAAATAAAAGAATTAGATGAAAATATAAAAAGAATTTTTGATAATTTAGAAGGTGATATCAAAAATAAAAAATTAACTTATGGCCTAGGTGCTATTATACCTAGTGGAATAGAAAATCTTAGTCTAATAGCAAATTTAAACTCTATTTTTAGAGCACCAACTACAGATGAAACAGCAAATATATCAACAGCTGTAACAAATGCTACATACTATTCTATACCAAATCCTAGTTTAAAACCAGAAGCAGGAATGAGCTATGAAATAGGTCTTCGCTATGATAATAATGCCATAAAAGCTGAGTTAATAGGTTTTTTAGGTGAATATAAAGACTTAATTATTAGCAAAAATACAGGTAGAAAAGCAAGTGGTGGCAAGGCTATAAATCAATTACAAAATATAGGTAGAAGTCAAATAAAAGGAATTGAAGCTAGTTTAGCTATGCAAATAACAAATGAACTTAGTGCTAAAACCAACATAGCATATCTAAGAGGAAAAGATAAAGATAGCGGGGCAAACTTACCTCAAATTATGCCACTTTTTGGATATATTAGTCTAAAATATAAGCCTGAATTTTTTGCTAATTCTTTTGTAGAATATAGTGGAAACTGGGCAGCTAGCAGAACAAAAGTAGATGAAACACAAGAAAGAAAAAGAGCAGGATATTTTGTTCATAATCTTTATTTAGGTAAAGAGTTAAATAATATTGCTGGATTTAAAAAATTTAATTTAAATTTTGGCATAGAAAATATTTTTAATAAAAAATACGCCTCGCCTGTTGTGCCTGAGGCTATAAATTATCCAGTTTCTCCTACAAATCCTTTGCTAAATCCTGGCAGAAACTTTAAAATAGGCTTTAAAGCGAATTTTTAATAATAAGGATAAACATGGAAATAATCTACATCAAGAGTAGCGCATCACACGATCTTGCTTCTTTTGTATCGCAAAGTGAAGTAAAGGTTGTAAATCAATACGATAAGTATAGCTTAAAGCAAGCAAGCGGAGTGATTATAGGAATGAGTCTAGATCTTTATGAACTCCAAAAACGCAAGCATGAATTTGAAGAGTTTTTACAAGATGGAGGCAGAATGTTTTATAGTGGGCATGCAGCCATTAGCTTTTTAAGTTTTTTATCTGTGTATGAACCTATAAATAACATAAAGCTAGAAGATTTTTTCATAAGCAAAAACTCTGAGCACATCATCTATAAAGACTTAGATATAAAATATTTTCAAAAAAGCAAAGGTGTAGCAGGTTTTTATAGCAGAGGACAAAATCCACCACCAAAGGGAGCAAAGATAATAACTTCAATCAAACAAGGCTCAGTTCCTTGTGATTGGGAATTTAGCTTTGGTAAAGGTAAATTTTATGCTCATAGTGGAAATGATTTGTATGCTTGCTCTGGAGATGAAGCTATAAATAAAAAAGTTTTTAATAACATTTTAGAGTTCTTAGGAGGCAAAGATGAATAAAATTATAGCATTAAATAGTGGTTCTAGTTTTCACATAAACTCTCTTACAAAAGGAATATTATCAAAAGAACTATATAAAACACCATATTTAAAAGAGCTTTGCAAAAATGATGTAAAAGATGCTGATATTTTATGGGTATCTTGTACTAGTCCAGTAGATTTGCTTATTGAAAAAAAGAAAATTTTTATAGATTATTTACAAGATGGAAAAACTTTAGTCGTTACAGGCAGAAATGACCCTCATCTATGGTTAAAAGGCATAGAAGAAATTGGGTTGCCATTTAATTTTTGGTGGTGGTTAGATAAAAATGAAGAAATAGATGTACTCAAAGATGATGAAAATGCTAAAATTTTTAACTATATAGATTTTGAAGATATGCTTTGGCACTTTCATAATGGATATAAAAAACTCCCAAACTCAAGTTCAGCGATAAAATATAAGTATGATGATAAAATAAGTATATTTCAAGAAGCCAGCTATATGGGCGGTAAATTAATTTTAAGCAGTCTTGATCCCTTATTTCATCATGGAAGTTTCTTTATGCCAAATGCTACAAAGTTGGCAATTGCTATGATTAAGTATTTAAAGGATTTAAAATGAGATTTATTCTTTTTATATCTATATTTAGTATTAGTTTGTTTGCACAAAAAATAAGCTTTCAAGATGAGTATGATAACAATGTCACCTTAAATAATGAAGCTAAAAAAGTAGCACTTTTTCCTATACCTCTTGCTAGTTTTAGCATAGCAGTAGATGGAAATACTAATAGAATTCAAAGTATAAATCCAATAGCTAAAGACAATATAAATCAAGGAATTCTTGGAAAAATATTTAAAGAGGCTAATAATTTAAATACAACTGGAATTAGTGCTGATTTTAGCCCAAACATAGAGGAATTAATAAAAGCTGATCCTGATTTTATAGTTCAGTGGGGTAGCTTTGGCTCTGAGCTTTATGAACCTTTAAAAAAACTAGGCATAGCTATGGCTTTAATTAAATTTAAAGGTGAAGAAAATACTATAAAATGGTTTGAAATGCTAGGCAAAGCATACAAACAAGAAGAAAGAGTAAATAATATTCTTAAACATAGGGCTGAGATTAGAAAAAATATAGAGCAAATGAAATTTGAAAATCAACCAAAAATAGCTATGTTTTCAAGCTCAGCAGGCAAATTAAACCTGGCAGGCAAAGATACCTATCATGATTGGGCTATAAATTTAATAGGCGCTAAGAATATAGCTAAACATCAAGGCTTTAGATTAATAGAACCCGAAACTTTTTTAGCATTAAATCCTGATATTATTTTTATTTCAGCTACAGATAAGACAGAGCCAAAATATTTTTATAATAATAAAATATTTTCAAAAATTAATGCTGTAAAAAACAAAAAAGTATACAAAATGCCAAATGGAGGTTTTAGATGGGACCCGCCAAGCCAAGAATCACCACTTAGCTGGCTATGGATGACAAGTATGGCTCATAATATTGATTTAGATATAAAAAGACATATGAAAACGATGTATTCATTTTTATATAATTATAATTTAAGTGAAAATGATATGGATTTAATTTTACAAATAGACGAAAATAAAAATAGTTCTAATTATTTAGAATTTTTTGGAAAAAAAGAGGATAAATGAAAAAATATATTTTAATACTTTTTATCTATATAATATCATTTGTTGCTTGCCTATTTATTGGCAGAATTGGGATTAGTGAACTCATTATGTATTTTAAAGAAAATAATGAAAGTCTAGAAGTTATACTATGGGATTTAAGGCTTCCTAGACTCATTGCAGCTTCTATTATAGGAGCAAGTTTAGCCATAAGCGGAGCACTATTTCAAGGAGTTTTTCAAAATCCATTAGTAAGCCCAAATATACTAGGTGTAAGCAGTGGTGCTGCTTTTGGTGCTGTGGTTTTTATACTTCTTGGAGCACCTTTGATTGCTGTTCAATTTGGTTCTTTTGTTTTTGGTCTTGTAGCTGTGTGCCTAGCATATGCTCTAGGGCATTTTTCTAACTCAAACTCAAAGCTAATGTTGATTTTAGCAGGTATTGTTATAGGCGCTTTATTTGATGCTTTAATATCTATTGTAAAATATGTAGCAGATACTGATGAAGTTTTACCAAATATAATATATTGGCTACTTGGTTCTCTTAGCTCTATTAGCTGGGATAATTTAATGATTTTAGTTCCTATTAATTTATTTGGCATAATAATTCTTTGTGCTTTATCTTGGAAAGTAAACATACTAGCTTTAAGTAAAGAGCAAGCTAGTTTCTTAGGTCTTGGTAAAAGTGTAAATATAATATGTATTTTGCTAGCAACTTTAATTAGTGCTAATAGTATAAGTATGTGCGGAATAATAGGTTGGATAGGACTTTTAATACCACATATTTCTAGAATGATTTTTGGAGCAAATTACGCCAAAGTCTTGCCTAGTTCTGCATTTTTAGGTGCTATATTTTTGATGTATTGTGATACTATATCTAGATCACTTAACCATACCCAAATACCGCTATCTATCATAACAGCACTTTTTGGAGCACCATTAATAATGATAATTATGCTTAAAGGAGCAAAAAAATGGTTTTGAGCGTTGAAAATTTAAGTTTTGCCTATAATCAAAAAAATATCTTAAACAAGATAAGCTTTAATGTAAAAAAGGGTGAAACTCTTGCTATTTTAGGAAAAAATGGAGCTGGTAAAAGCACTCTTTTATCATTGATATTAGGGCTTTTAAAAAGTGAAAATGGTGATATTTTATTGCTTAATCAAAAGATAAAATCTCAAAGACAAAGAGCACAAATTATAGGTTTTGTCCCTCAAAGTGAAAAAAATATTTTTTCTTTTAAAGTTACTGATATGATTTTATTTGGACTAAATGCAAGTATTTCATTATTTTCAAAGCCTAGTAAAGAAGATTATGAAAAAGTATTAAAAGCTAGCGAGCTTGCTGGCTGTTCTCATTTATTAGATTTAAATATAGATGAAATAAGCGGTGGTCAAAAACAACTTGTATTAATAGCAAGAGCACTAGTAAGCAATCCAAAACTACTAATAATGGATGAGCCAATTTCGTATTTGGATACAGCTCATCAAAATAATATTTTAGGCTTAATTTTAAAATTAAATGAAAAAGGAATTTCTGTGATTTTCTCATCACATTATCCTGATCACAGCCTAATGGTAGCACACAAAGCACTATTATTGTTAAAAGATAGCCATCTTTTTGGCTTAGCTCAAGATATTTTAAATAGTGAAAATCTAAAAGAATTGTTTAAAATTGATTTTATTAAAAAAGAAATATTAGGACAATCTAGAATTCTCCCTAAGTGGGATTATGCGCTTGGCAAGAACAAGAAATATGATTAAACACAATTAAAAAATTCCTTTTTAATAACAAAAAATATCTTTTTTTATAAAAAAAGTATTGAAATCTATTCTCACTTTTGCTATTATATCACTTTTTAAAATAATAAGGGAAAAAACAATGAAAAAAAGAGCCTTGTCTTTAAGCATGGTTTGCGCAGCACTTCTAAGCGCAAACGAACAAAAGCTAAATGAAATCGTAGTAACCGCTAGCGGTCACGAACAAACAATCAAAACCGCCCCAGCTACTGTAAATGTCGTAGATCAAAAAGAAATCAAACATATCCAAGTCCGCCAGCTAGGCGATTCGGTGTGCTAATAAAGGATAAAAATGAACGAAATTTTTGAATTTGGCAAAGAATATGTAGATTATATAATTTTTGCGATTTTGGGCTTTATGAGCTTTTTGGTGGTGCTTTTTAGCGTGGAGAGAGTGATTTATTTTATGCGTGTTAAAAAGGCTGATTTTAAGAGCAAAGTAGCTTTTGAAAGAGCCCTTACAAAAAACATGACAACGCTATATATAATATACCAAAATGCTCCATATGTAGGGCTTTTAGGCACGGTTTGCGGGATAATGATCACTTTTTATGATATGAGCAAAAGTACTAATATCGACGCTCTTGTCGTAGTCTATGGGCTATCTCTTGCCCTTAAAGCCACAGCCCTTGGGATATTTGTAGCAATTCCTACTTTGATGATATATAATGCCTTTGGTAGAAAAATTCAAGTATTATTAAGCGAGTATGATGATGATGCCAAATGATAAAGGTGGGCTAAATATAGTCCCATTTATAGACATTATGCTTGTGCTTTTAGCTATTGTGCTTAGTATTTCTACTTTTATTGCTAATGGGCAAATAAAAGTAGATTTGCCCACAGCCAAAAACGCAGTGGCAAGCAATGATGAAAAGCATGAAATTACAATTTCAAAAGATAGTGAAATTTTCTTAAACGATAAAAAGCTAGATGTCATAAACAAAGCTTTTGATTACATAGAAAACTCTCAGCTAATCGTGCTAAAGGTAGATAAAGACGCTCCATTTGAGAGCTTTGTAAAAGTGCTTGATGAGCTAAAAAGCAAAGGGCATGAAAATCTAGCAATAAACGCAAAAAGGTAAAAAATGAAAAATAAAATTGGTTTAATTTCTGGTTTTATGATTTCTGTTTTTGTTCATTTTGGGATTTTGCTTTTTGCTTTTTTATTTTTAAAAGAGCAAGCACCGATTCAAAAAGAGCTTTTTCATTCAATTTCTTTAAATGATTATATAGTGCCACAAGTGGAGCAAAAAATAGAACAAAGCGCAGCGCAAATAGAGCCAGAAAAAGTTATAGAAAAAGAGCAAATAGTCCCTAAAAAAGTGCAGCCAAAACCTATACCAAAAAATATAAAAAACTCTCAAATTCCAAAAAGCTCAAAAACAGAGCAAACAGCCCAAAATAACGCCATAAATAACGCCACAAATAACGCCCCTCCAAAAGAGAATTTGGCCCAAAGCCTAGCAAAAGAACAAGACAAAATCGCCGCACAAATATATAAAATAATCTCAGCCTACATAATCAAAAACTACCCAAAAGACGCCCTAAGACGCAATCAAAGTGGTAGTGTGCTAATTAGCTTTAATTACAATTCATCAGGCGTCTCAAATGCGCAAATTTTACAAAGTTCAAATATAAAAAGCCTAGATAAAGCAAGCCTAGATGCAATTGAAAAAACAAAGCATTTATTCCCTAAAACAAACAAAAACTTTGCTTTTACATTGCCTGTTCGCTTTGCTATAAAATAAGAATTCTAGATTCTCTAGCCAGATATAAAAACAATCTAGAATTCTAAACTAGAATTCCTTAAATCTAGAATTCCCTAGCTCTCATTTGCAGTGATATACAGCCCATAGCTAAAAACAGCAAAAAAGCAGGCATTCACAAAACCGATTTGCTCTTTGCTCGCTTTAAATCTATCTAGCAAGACCACAGCTGAGCCAACTAGCAAGCCTAAGGAATTCTAGAATTCCCTAGTAAATTTTGCTTTATTTTTGCTAAAATTACGAAATTTTTTCAAAGGCTAGCAAAATGATCACAAAAGATAATTTAAAAGAAGTTTTATCAAGCTTGGGTTTTAGCAAAAGTGGCGATATTTTTAGCAAAAATTACGCCGACTGTGGGAGCATTAGCGTAGATTTTAAAACTGAAAAAATCATCTATCCAAAAGAAATAAAGAAAGGTGATGAAACTACTTCAAACTTCTCTGGTCCTGAAAATTTCGTAGTATTAGAATGTGTAAATCGTCTACTTGAAAAAGGCTATAGAGCAAAGCACATTGAGCTAGAACCAAGATGGAGGCTAGGGAGAGAGAGCAAAAAAAGCGGAAAAGCCGATATCATAGTGAAAAATCATAAAGATAAAACTTACATTATGATTGAGTGTAAAACTTTTGGCAATGAGTATAAAAAAGAGTGGAACAATATGAACAATTATGGTGGTCAGCTTTTTAGCTATTTTCAGCAGGATAAAGATGCTAAATTTCTTTGCCTTTATACTAGTGATTTTAGCAATAATCAAATCATCTTTGATAATAAAATCATATCAACTACCGATGATGATGAAGTCTTAGCAAGAAAAAGCGCAAAAATAGAGCAAAAAGGCTACCAAGGCGCAAGTAAAGTAGAGGATTTATACAATGTTTGGAATGAAATCTACGAGCGAACTTCTTACACAAGTGGAATTTTTGAAAACAATATAAACGCTTATGAAGCTGGAAAGACCACACGAACTTATGATAAGCTAAAAGAAATTACGCAAAAAGATGAAGGTGGAAAAAGTGGTGAAGATGGTAAATACCATGAATTTGCCAAAATCCTAAGAAAACACAATATAAGCGGTAAAGAAAACGCCTTTGATAAGCTTGTAAATCTATTTCTTTGTAAAATATACGATGAAAAATTTAATCCAAACAATCTAGAATTTTGCTGGCGTGGAGCTATGAGTGACAGCTTTGAAAGCCTACAAGATAGACTTATGCTGCTTTATAAAGAGGCTATGAAAGAGTTTTTAGGCGAAACAATAACTTATGTTAGCAATGATGATATAGATAGACAATTTGAAGACTTTGAAAGCAAAAAGATAAAAACAAAAATGCTAAAAGAGCAAATGCACGAGTATCTAAGACAGCTTAAATTCTACTCTCACAGCGATTTTAGCTTTTTAGAAGTCCATAATAAAGATCTTTTTGTCAAAAACGCAGCGGTGTTAAAAGAAGTAGTTGAGCTTTTTGAAGACTACAAACTAACTAGCGATAAAACAACGCAAATTCTAGGAAATCTTTTTGAGCTATTTTTACAAAAAGGTATGAAACAAGACGAAGGGCAGTTTTTTACCCCTTTACAAATCTGTGAGTTTATAATGTATTCTTTGCCTATTAGAGAAATGCTAGAACAAAACCCAAAACTAAAAGTAATTGATTATGCTTGTGGAGCTGGGCATTTTCTAAACACCTACGCAAATGTAGCCACGCAAATAAACCCAAATCACAAAAGCGATATTTACGGCATAGAAAAAGAATACCGCCTTAACAAAGTATCAAAAGTAAGCTCGGCAATGTATGCCCACGATATAAAATTCACTTACGCAGACGCCCTAGATAAAGGCAAATTCAAAGAAAAAGACTTTAATCTTTTGGTGGCAAATCCACCTTATAGCGTAAAAGGCTTTTTAGAAACCTTAGATAAAGATATTCGCAAAAGCTACAAGCTCTATACTGATAATCTAAACTTAGAGACAAACACCATCGAATGCTTTTTTGTAGAAAGAGCAAATGATATTTTAAAAAGTGGCGCAAAAGCGGCTATTATCTTGCCAAGTTCTATTTTAAACAAAGACGGCATTTATGAAAAAACAAGAGAAATCATACTTAGTAACTTTGATATAGTAGCTATAAACGAGCTACCAAGTGGCACATTTGGAGCTACTGGCACAAACACAATCATCTTATTTTTAAACAAAAAAATTACTTATGACATGTCCCAAGACTCTCAAAATGTCCTAAACGCTCTAAACAATATAGACCAAGAACTAGATAAAAATGCTCAGTATTTACAAGATGCCCTAAAAGACTATTGCGCCTTACAAAGCTACGATATTGACGCTTATACAAGCTTTTTAAATGGAATTCTAAATGAAAGTCTAGAAAATACAGAGATATTTACAGAGTATAAAATCGCCTTTGAAAAATCAAGCGAATATAAAAATCTACTAAAATCAAAAGCCTACAAAGATAGCTCTAATAAATCACAGCTAGAAAAAGAAGCTTTTATAATCTTTGCTAGAAATATTGAAAAAAATAAGCTTTTATATTTTTCTTTAATCCACAAGCAAAAAACTATGATTATCCAAGCCCCAAGCGATAATAAAGCTATTAAAAAATTCTTAGGCTATGAGTGGAGCAATGCCAAAGGCGCTGAGGGCTTGCACGAGCTTGGCGAGCCTTATACTACGCCACTTTATGAGCGAGAAAACATTGAGAATAAAAACAAAATCGCTTATTTAATCCGCCAAGCCTTTTTAAATGGCGAGATAGAAATAGGCCCTGAGCTTAGCGACTTTGCGATTTACGCACCACTTCATTCTTGTATTGACTTTAAAAGTGCGAATTTTAATAAAGCAATAAATTTATCTTTGGCGACAGCAACAGCGATAAATCCTTTTGAGAATTCTAAATATCAGCTTGTGAAAATAGAAAGAGCGATTATAGAACAAGGAAAATCAAAAATTCAAGTTTCAGCCGTAAAAGACAATGAAAATGGAGTTTATCCGTTTTATACAAGTGGAGAAGGTATTTTCAAGGCTAATGATTATTTAATTGATGGAGAAAATATTTTCTTAAACACTGGCGGAAAAGCTGGTGTGAGCTTTTATAGCGGAAAAGCCTCATATTCTACTGATACTTACGCTATTTCATCACAACAAGACTTTTTAGCAAAATTCTTATTTTATATTTTGCTTGATTTAACTACTTTTATAAATAAATATTATTTTAAAGGTAGTGGCTTAAAGCACTTACAAAAAAAAGATTTTAAAAACATTAAAATCCCTTTGCCGCCGCTTGATATTCAAAAGCAAATCGTAGCAGAGTGTGAAAGTGTAGAAAATGAGAATTCTAGAATTCTAAATGAAATCGCAGAGCAAAAAGAGCAAATAAAAGAGATAGCTATAAATATCAATAATGATAACATAACAACACTTGGTAAATTATGCGAATTTAGACGTGGTCCTTTTGGTGGTTCTTTGAAAAAAGAAATTTTTGTGAGTGATGGATATAAAATTTACGAACAACAACACGCAATAAATAATAATTTTGAAATTGGCGAATATTATATTACGGAACAAAAATTTAATGAAATGAAAAATTTTGAATTATTGCCAAATGATATGATTGTAAGTTGCTCAGGAACAATAGGTAAAATTGCTATTATGCCAAAAACTGCCAAAAAAGGAATTATTAACCAAGCATTACTAAGGTTAAGATTGATAAATGATGATATAAAATTAAAATTCTTATATTTTTATTTATCAAATAATCCAAATTTATTTGTTGAAAAAAGTCATGGCAGTGGATTGCAAAATGTAGCAAAAGTTGATATATTGAAAGAAATAAAAATCCCACTACCACCACTTGATGCCCAAGAAAAAATCGTCCAAGCAATAACAAGCATTGAGCAAAAAATTTCTAGCCTACAAACCGAGCTAAACTCGCTAAATGGCAAACAAAAAGAAATTCTAGAAAAATATTTATTTTAAAGCCTTTTTAAATCTAGAATTCCTAGGGAATTCTAGATTTGCTTAAAACTAAAATTTAGTTATTTTCAGCTATAATCTAAGCTTATTTTTTAAGCAAAATCAACCAAAGGGCAAAAATGCTAGAAAACAGCGATATACAAATCACCAGCATAGAAGACTCTATAAAAGCTAGTTATCTTGATTATTCAATGAGCGTAATTATAGGCCGCGCTTTGCCAGATGCCAGAGATGGCTTAAAGCCTGTTCATAGGCGTATTTTACACGCTATGAACGAAATGCACCTAGGCAAAAGCGCAAAATACAAAAAATCAGCCGCTATCGTAGGTGAGGTGCTAGGTAAATACCACCCACACGGCGATAAAGCAGTTTATGACGCTCTTGTTCGTCTAGCACAAGACTTCTCTATGCGAATTCCAGTAGTAGATGGGCAAGGAAACTTCGGCTCTATTGACGGAGATGGCGCAGCAGCTATGCGCTACACTGAGGCTAGAATGACAGCTTTAACAGAAGAGCTATTAAAAGACATTGATAAAGACACAGTAGATTTCATCCCAAACTACGATGATAGCCAAAGCGAGCCAGATGTGCTACCAGCGCGTGTGCCGCACCTACTACTAAATGGCTCAAGCGGTATTGCTGTCGGCATGGCTACAAATATCCCACCACACAGCTTAGATGAGCTAATTGATGGACTTTTAGTCGTATTAGAGGATAAAGAAGCTAGCTTAGAGGCTGTAATGGAGCATATAAAAGGCCCTGATTTCCCAACAGGTGGAACGATATTTGGCAAAAAAGGCATAATCGATGCTTACCGCACAGGCAGAGGTCGCATAAAGCTAAGGGCCAAAACTCACATAGAAAAAAAGCCAAATAAAGATGTAATAGTAGTAGATGAACTACCTTATCAAGTAAATAAAGCAAAGCTTATTGAAACCATAGCCGAACTAGCCAAAGAAAAAAGCATTGAAGGCATAGCAGAAGTGCGTGATGAGAGCGATAGAGAAGGAATTCGCATGGTAATTGAGCTAAAGCGAGATGCTATGAGCGAAATCGTACTAAACAACCTATATAAAAGCACGCAACTAGAAATCACCTTTGGCGTGATAATGCTAGCCATAAATAACAAAGAACCAAAGATTTTTACACTTTTAGAGCTGTTAAAGCTATTTTTGCACCACAGAAAAACCGTCATCATCCGCAGGACTATATACGACCTACAAGAAGCCAGAAAAAGAGCCCATATCCTAGAAGGTCTTAAAATCGCCCTTGATAATATAGATGAAGTAATTGCACTAATCCGCACTAGCCCTGATTATGATAGCGCAAAAGCAGGGCTAATGAGCAAGTTTGCCCTAAGCGAGGCGCAGAGCAAAGCTATACTTGATATGCGCCTAAGCAAGCTTACAGGCTTAGAGCGAGAAAAACTAGAAGCCGAGCTAGATGGGCTAATGAAGCTAATCGCTGAGCTAGAAAGCATACTAAAAAGCGAAGAAAAAATCGAAAGTATCATAAAAGACGAGCTACTTGATATAAAAGATAAATTCAAATGCCCTCGCAAAACTGAAATCGTAGATGACTACGACGATATAGATATAGAAGATCTAGTGCCAAATGAAAACATGGTAGTAACCATAACTCACAGGGGATATATCAAGCGTGTGCCAAGCAAGCAGTATGAAAAGCAAGCCAGAGGTGGCAAAGGCAAGGTGGCAGTGACTACCTATGATGATGATTTTATCGAGAGTTTCTTTACTTGTATGAGTCATGATACACTGATGTTTGTCACTGACAAAGGTCAATTATACTGGCTAAAAGTATATAAAATCCCAGAGGGCAGTCGCACCGCAAAAGGCAAAGCCGTAGTAAATCTAATAAGCCTACAAGATGATGAAAAAATCATGGCTATCATCCCTACAAGCGATTTTGCGCCAAATAAATCGCTAGCCTTTTTTACCAAAAACGGCATAGTAAAACGCACAAATCTAAGCGAGTATAAAAACATCCGCTCAATCGGCGTGCGTGCAATTAAACTTGATGAAAATGACGAGCTAGTAACTGCTTTAATCGTAGAAAACGAAGAGGGCGAAATAGCGCTAAATGCTAGCATAGATGGAGAAGAAAACGCTAGCCTAGACATCAGCTTAGAAAACGAAGATCTAGGTGCAGAACCAAACGAGATACTAGCTGAGCAAAATAGCGATGAGCCTAGCAAAATGATCCTAATCGTAACTCGCAAAGGTATGTGCGTGAAATTTCGCCTAAATAAAATCCGCCAAATGGGTCGTGTAAGCCGTGGCGTAAAAGGCATAACCTTCAAAGAAAAAAATGATAGCGTCGTAGGCGCTGCTTTCATAGAAAGCAACGACCAAGAAATCCTAAGCGTAGGCGAGCTTGGAATTGGCAAACGCACCACAGCCGATGAATACCGCCTAACAAACCGTGGTGGCAAGGGCGTAATCTGCATGAAACTAAGCCCAAAAACCGGCGACTTAATCGGCGTTGTGATGGTAGATGAGCGTATGGATCTCATGGCACTTACCACAAGTGGCAAGATGATAAGGGTAGATATGCAAAGCATACGCAAAGCCGGTCGCAACACCAGCGGCGTAAAAGTCGTAAATGTAGATGGCGAAAAAGTAGTCTCAATCGCTAGCTGTCCAAAAGAAAGCGAAGAAGAAAGCCTAGACTTTGATAACCCAGCTAGCGAGCAAGACACGCAAGAGTGATTATTTTAGAATTCCCTAGAATTAATCTAGAATTCCTAGTGAAATTTACTTAGGAATTCTAGAATTTGCTAAAAATTTTGATAAATAATGATATAATCTAATTGAAGTTTTATAAAGGTAAAAAATGAGCAAAAAAGATAGATTGCTAGATAGACTAAAAAGTTGGCATAGTCATAGCGATAAAGCTATAACTGCTTTTATGGCTTTAGCTGGTTTTACTTTTACTTCTGCTGGTGGTGTTATAGCTGCGCCTACTTGGCTAATAGTTTTAGGTGCTGTAATAATGGTGCTTTGCGGTTTTGTCTTTATTTTTGTTCAAAAGAAAATTGCTAGATTACAAAAAGAGTTAGGAGAGATGAAATGATGATGTTTATAGCTATTTTTACTGCCTTTTTCTTTTTTGCTGTTTTTAGCTATGGGCTGTATATCACGGCAAATGAGAGCTAGGGAATTCTAGATTTAGGGAATTCTAGATTTTTTACTGCTGCTGTTTGCTACTATTTTTTGCATTTTTTATCCTTTTGAAGATTATGGCTAATTGGAGATTATGGCTAAAAGTAGCTAAATTTTATAAGAATTCTAGAACTTTTTGCTACGCATTTGCTAGTTTTTGGGGGTTATGGGGGTGTTTTTTACTAGGAATTCTCTTTAAGAAATTCTAAATTCTGGGAATTTTAGATTAGGAATTCTCTTTAAGAAATTCTAGAATTCCATATAGAGACCCAAAAAAAAGGGGGACGCAGGGATGACACAAGGCTTAGAAATTCTAGTTTTAGGGAATTTTAGAATTCCTTAGAAAATATCAGCAAAGTTATAATTTAATCTATCCAAAAAAGCGCCATTTTCATCTTGTCTTATGCGAGCTAGCTTAGCTTCTAGCCTAAAAGGTGCTAAAAGCTCTGCGCCACCATCTGCCCACCACGCACAAAAGTCCTTAGCATCGCTAAAAGGTGCTTTTATCCCAAGTCTAGCAGTAGCCAAAGGCCAGTCATATTCCCACCATTTGCTACTCTCCAAATCAGCGATTATTTCATCCTTAAAGCGCATTTTTACTACCCTAGCTGGATTACCAGCCACCACAGCATAGGCTGGCACAGGCTTTGTTACCACAGCACAAGCTGCGATTATTGCTCCATTGCCCACGCTTAGCTCATGTGCTGCTGGCAAAAATGCCCTAGCCCCTACCCACACGCCGTTTGCGATGATTGTTTTTTGCGGATGAATATCCAAAAAATCAAAAGGCTCAGCTATGGGCTCGCAAGTAGCACCCACGCCCTCATCTACAAAGACCTTTACGCTAGTCATAGCCACGCTAGATGGGTCATGGCGCAAGGCACCGATAGTAGTGTTATGAGCCACGCAGCTATATCTGCCTATTATTGTATTTTCTAGCACGGAGTTAGCGTTTATATAGCTATACCCCCCCCCCCAGCGCAGTTTTGGACTTTGCAGCCACCCCAAAGGGCAAAAGGTCTTTCAAAGACAAAATTATTTACAAAAGAATTGCCATATAGCAAAAGTCCATGGCTTTTTAGTGTTTCTTTCATTTTTATTCCAAGTTTTTAATTTGCAAGTTTTTACCATCACAGCTAGCTACTTGCTTAGCACAGCTAAAACGAGAGTTGTCTAAGTTTTCTTTATGCTCAGTCAAAAAGCTTAAAAAAGCCTTTATATCATTCATTGGAACTTTTATACCGGTTTTTGCATAAAAGTAGTTTAGGTCATACTCCCACCATTTGCTAGAGAGCAAATCAGCGATTATTTCATCGCTAAAGCGCATTTTTACCACCTTAGCTGGATTACCAGCTGCTATGGCGTAGGCTGGGATATCCTTTGTAACTACAGCCTTGCCAGCCACCACAGCACCAGAGCCTATGCTAATATCATGCGCCCCAGGGACAAAAACCCCAGTGCCAAACCACACATCATGCCCTATTTTTGTATGTGCTGGCCACCAATCCATCTGCTCACAAGGAGCAATGCGCCCATCAAAGTTACCAAAGGAGCAAATATCATCAAACATAAAACTCGTGCTAGTCATGCTAGTGGTGCTAGCCCAGCTTAGAGCATGCTTACCCACGCCTACGCAGACATTATCACCTATGCTACAATACCTGCCGATACTAGCATTTCGCAGCACAGAAGAAGAGCCTATATAGCTATACCCCCCCCCTATGACCTTTACTAGCAGATTATTGCCAAGCAGAGCAAAAGGGCGCTCAAAAGTAAAATCGCTTAAAGTAATATTTCCGCCTTTTAAAACAAGACCATAATTTTTTTTGATTTCTTGCATATTTTTCCTTTGTAAAAATTTAAGGAATTCTAGAATTCCTAGGGCTTGTGTCATTGTCCGCCTTGCGTGTTTTCTTTTTTTATAGAGATTGTCCGCCTTGACCGGGAATCTCATCACAAGGAATTCTAAAATTCCCTATCTTTTTATTTGCTTTTATCGGCTGGCTCAGCTTTTTTTGCTTCGCATCCGCTGGGTGCTTCGCACCCGCTGGGTGGCGCTTTTTAGCCTTAAAGCCTTGCGCAGCCCAGTCACTCTGCAAAACTTTTGCCCTGTTTTTCTGCGGCTTGCGCCTTGATCCAGCGGATTGCGAAGCAAAAAATTCAACGCAAAATTTTTGCAGCTGCGACGCCCCCACCACGGCTAGCGCAGCGGCTTTAAAACTAAAAATCGCTCTAAAATCTTGGAGCCTAGTTTTTACTGCCGCTACTGCGAAGCCCAAAGGACAGCGCGAGTTTAGAATTCCCTAGAAATTCTAAAATTCCCTAAACTTGAATTCCTTAAACTAAAATTCCTAAGCCTTGTGTCATCCCCCAGCTTAACTGGGGGATCTCATTTAAAATTCCGTCATTGCGAGGGAGCAAAGCGACCGAAGCAATCTCGTTCAAGGTTTAATAAATGAGATTGCTCCCTCTTTTTTCAAAGCCTCGCAATGACGGATTTTAGGGAATTCTAAATTTGCGCTGTCCTTTGGGCTTGCGGCAGCAAAAAGCCAACCACCGCAGAGCTGAGCCAAGCACCGCCCAGCAGGCTAAGCTAGCTGAGTTTAAAACCTAAGAATTCTAGAATTCCAAGGCTAAAATCGGGCTAAATTCTAGAATTCCTAAGGATTGCTTCGCTTTGCTCGCAATGACGAAAATTCTAGAATTCCCAAACCTTGTGTCATCCCCCGACTTGACCCTATGATCTCATCATAAAATAGAGATCCTCGGGTCAAGCCCGAGGATGACATAGTAGGGAATTTTAAATAAAATCTAGAATTCCTAGAGATTGCTTCGCTTCGCTTGTAATGACGAGAGTTCTAGATTATTTCCTAGCCTCTTTTACACAATCAGCGATTAAAAAAGCTAGCTCTAATGCTTGTTCAGCATTTAAGCGCGGGTCGCACTGCGTCTCATAGCGACTAGCTAGGTCAGCCTCGCTTACACCGCTGATACCGCCGGTGCACTCTGTTACATCGTTTCCTGTCATTTCTAGATGTACGCCGCCTGCTACTGTGCCACAAGCCTTGTGTATATCAAAAAAGCTTTTTACCTCGCTCATCACAGCCTCAAACTCCCTTGTTTTGTAGCCATTTGATGCTTTTACGGTGTTGCCGTGCATCGGATCTATACTCCAAAGTATATTTAGCCCCTCGCGTTTTACGCTCTCAAGTATCTTTGGCAAACGCTCGCCTATGAGCTGGGAGCCCATGCGGATAATGATATTAAAGCGTCCTGCTTCGTTTGTAGGGTTGATTTTGTTTGCGATTTTGATGATGTCACCTGCTGTGGCGTTTGGCCCCATTTTACAGCCGATAGGGTTTTTAACCCCACTTAGAAAATGCACATGTGCATCACCCAGTCCTCTGGTGCGCTCGCCTATCCACAGCATGTGAGCCGAGCAGCAATAAGGCTCGCCACTAAGGCTATCAATGCGAGTAAGCGCCTCTTCATACGGCAGTAGCAGCGCCTCGTGCGAGGTGTAAAATGCTGTCTCTCTCAAAGTCGGGCTATTTTTAGTATTTATCCCGCAAGCCTCCATAAAAGCAAGAGCTTGTGAGATTTGCTCTGCTAAATGCTCAAACTTTTCAGTGCCTGAGCCAGCGTTTTTAACAAAGCCTAGGTTCCATTTGTGAACTTGCTGCAAATCAGCCAAACCGCCCCTAGCAAAGGCTCTAAGCAAGTTTAGCGTGGCTGCGCTTTGATGATAGGCTTCTAGCATGCGAGTAGGATCGGCTTTTCTAGCCTCTGCGCTAAAGGCTGGGCTATTTATGATATCGCCTCTATAGCTTGGCAAGGTTATGCCATTTATGGTTTCAGTATCGCTGCTTCTAGGCTTGGCAAACTGCCCTGCTACTCGCCCTACTTTTACCACAGGACAGCCACTAGCAAAGGTTAGCACAATAGCCATTTGTAGCATGACTTTAAAGGTATCGCGAATAGAGTTTGCGCTAAAATTCGCAAAACTCTCAGCACAATCTCCGCCTTGAAGCAAAAAGGCCTTACCTTCGCAAACCTGCGCTAGGCGGCCTTGAAGGCGTCTTGCCTCGCCTGCAAATACAAGCGGCGGCAAGCTAGCAAGCTTATTTTCTACTTCTTTTAATTTAGCTTTGTCTTCGTATTCTGGCTGCTGGAGGATGTTTAACTCTCTCCATGATTCTTTTGTCCATTTCATTTTTATTCCTTTTTTTGCCGATTATAGCAAATTTTGCGTAATTTAAGCCAAACTAGCGCAAATTATCTATTATTTGATTTTGGTAGCGGATTTGTTCTAGCTTGCTTTTTAGCTCTCTGTTTTCTTCATTTAGCACGCCTAGCTTGTCCCTCAAAGCACCAATATCACGACTAGTGTAGTAAATCTCATTTGCGATAAAAATCTTTGGTAAGGTAGCAATCATCACCAAAAACGCAATGCCAAGAGCGATAAAAAGCGAGGTCTTGCTAAGGTTTTGCGCAGGGGTTTCATAAAGTGCGCTAATATCATCTCTAAAAGTGGTGATTTTTGGCTTGATTACGATTTTTTCAGCTTTTGGCTCTATTTTTTGCTCAGGTTTTGGCTCTATTTTTGACTCAGGTTTTGACTCAGGTTTTTGCGCTAGATTTTGACTAGGAATTCTAGAATTGCTTTGAGCTTTATTTTGGTTAGGAATTCTAGATTTTTGCGTACTTTGTGGCTGGCTGGCACTAGGAATTCTAGAATTCCTAGCATTTTGTTCGCTGTTTAGCTCAGGTTTTGGTGCTAGATTTTGATTGGGAATTCTAGAATTGCTTTGAGCTTTACTTTGGCTAGGAATTCTAGATTTTTGCGTGCTTTGTGGCTGTCTGACACTAGGAATTCTAGAATTGCTAGCATTTTGTTCGCTGTTTAGCCCAGCTTTTTGCGCCAGATTTTGACTAGAAATTCTAGATTTTTGCGCAAGATTTTGTTTTGGCTGCTGTTTTGGCTGCTCTTTTATAGCCCCAGCAGCACGGCTAAGGTCTATGCCACCTGTGTTTTTGGGCTTTGGCTCCATTTTTATAGGCTCACGCTTTGCGGCTAGTTCGTTTGCGATTTGCTCCAAGCTTTTTGGTTTTTGCATTTTTATCCCTATTTAAACTCAAATATTCTCATCTTAGCACAGCTGCTGCGTGGGTTGGCTCGCAGTTCATCTGCGCTTGGCATGATGGGCTTTTTTGTGATGATTTTGCCTAGTGCGTGGCCGCCACCACACTCGCAGCGCATGGCAGAGGGGTCGCACACACAGCCCTTACTCCACGCACGAAAGCTCTCTTTTATGATGCGATCTTCAAGCGAGTGAAAGTCGATGATAGCCACTCTTGCGCCACTTGGGCGCAAGTCTTTTAGGCTAGAAAGCAGGCTTTTTAGCACGCCTAGTTCGTCATTTACCTCTATGCGCAGGGCTTGGAAAACCAGCTTTGCTATGCTTACATTTCGCCCTTTTATACGCTCATCTCCGATGATGCTAGCTAACTCTTTTGCTGTATTTATGGGCGATTTTGCTCTAGCGGCGATGATTTTAGCAGCGATTTTGGCTGCCATTTTAAGCTCGCCAAACTCGCTAAAAATCTGCTCTAGCTTGTCTGCGCTATACTCGTTTACTATCTCTTTTGCGTTTTTTGGCGCAGTTTTATCCATTCGCATATCAAGGCTATTTGCACCAAGCCCAAAGCCACGCTCGCTACTATCAAGTTGAAGACTACTAACGCCGATATCAGCTAAAATACCTGAGATTTTAATGCTTTTAATGCGCTCTAAAATACTGGCAAAATTGCTTTTATAAAGCGTGATTTGACCGCTTTCTAGCTCAGTTTTAAAGCGTTTTATACAAAAATCCAAAGCTTGCTCGTCTTGGTCGCAAGCGATGATTTTAAGGTCTTTGTAACGCTGCAACAGTGCTGCGCTATGCCCACCAAAACCTAAGGTGCAATCAAGTAAAATAGGCTTATTAATACTATCAAAATGGCTAAAACCTTCTAAAACTTCATTTAGCAAAACTGGAATATGTGGCGAGTTCATAAAGCAAATAATAGCATAAATGAGCCGAATTTTTGCTATAATTTGCCAAATTGAAGGAAAAAAATGGATATAAATGAAGCAAAATCAGCCCTAAGCGTGCTTGGGCGTAGGCTTTTTTCTCTTGGGCTTATTAACTACGGCTCGTCTCTTTCTATGCGCTTTGATAGCGATAATTTCATAGTTAGCAAGCAAGATGCGCTTTTTGAGAGAGAGGAAGATTTTCTTTTGCTTTTAGGCAAAAAAGACTACCGCTGGAAAGAGGCTAGCAAACACGCTCTTGTCCATCAAAATATCTACAAAAACATCATTAGCGCGCGTTTTGTTTGCTACTGCTCGCCTGCTTTTATCTGCGCTTATGCACTGGGGCATACGGCTTTTGAGCCACAGGATTTAATAGGTGCTGAGCTAGTTGGTAGCGTATTTATCTATGATATCAAGCAGCTAGAAGACTGGCAAGACCGTGCCCCAAGCGAGATAGTGCGCTACTTCGTCCAAAATAACACAAACTTCGTGCTACTAAAAAGTGGCGAGCTGTGCGTGTATGCTAAAAGCGCATCCGAGCTTTTAGCACATATTAGCACCATAGAACACAGCGCAAAGCTACTAGCGCTTAAAAATATTTTCTAGGGAATTCTAAAATTCACTTGGGAATTCTAGAATTCCCAAGCACAAAATTTTTAGATAAAATCTAGCTACTTCACAGCCTTGGCTAGATCCCACATCGGCATAAAGATTCCAAGTGCCATAAGAATAACCATACCAGCAATGAACACAAGCAAAATCGGCTCAATGTAGGCTGAGATATTATCAAGTATGTTGTTAAATCGCTCTTTATAATAGGCTGTGATTCTATTCAACATCGCATCAATGTTACCAGAACGCTCGCCTGCTGCGATCATCTGCACTAGCATATTTTCATACAGCTCAGTGGATGATACTGAGCTTGATAGGCTATTACCACGGCTAACAGAGATTTTTACGCCCTCCAAACGCTCTCTTAAAAAGCTATTTTCTACATTTAAAAGCGAGGTATTAAGGGCGTCAATAACTGGAAGTCCTGAGCGAATTAGCTCGCTAAAGACAAGATTAAAACGGCTCATAGTTGAGAAGAAAATAATATTACCTATCAAATAGAGTTTTAAAATATATTTATCAAAGTTGTATTTAAAGCTTGGGTTGCGGTGATAAACAAGAATAGTTATTAAAATAGCCACAAGCACGCCTGCGCCTATAGCAAAGCCGTAGTTACTAAGTGCCCATTCTATATTTAGTAGAATTCTAGTTGGCAAAGGCAGCTCGGCGTTAAAGCCAGCAAAAACATCTCTAAACTTTGGTACTACAAGTAGCATCAGCAAGATAAAAGCTATAATAATAAAGCAAACTACTATTACAGGATAGCGGATAGCTTTTTTAAACTTCTGGCGGTTATCATATACATCTTGGAGTATTTCTACAAGCTGATTTAAGGACTCAGCCAAGCGACCTGTTTGCTCGCCAAGCCTGATTAGCGCAATGCTTACATTACCCACATCACGCTCAAACTGAACTATGCTCTCGCTTATGTTCATACCAGCATCTAGATCATCTCTCACGCGACCAAAGATCTGCGCTACTCGCTTGTCCTTGGTGTTATTTACTACTTCATTTATGCTATCATGGATAGAGATACCAGCACCAGTCATAACAGCAAGCTGACGCAAAGTAGAGATGTAGCTAAGCATTTTTATCTTTGGAGTAAAAAGTAAATTTTTTATAACATTTGGATCAAAAATATCCTTGCTCTCGTTAACTTCTACTACTATGCCACCACGCTTATTTACAGCGATTTGCTTGGCTTGGGCAATGTTTTGAGCACTTATAGTGTCGTTAAACACTCTGCCTAGTTTTTTTTGTGTTACTTTATATGTTTTCATGATTTAGCCACCCTATAAACCTCTTGAATACTAGTAATCCCCATAGCTGCCCTACGGATACCATCTGTAAAAAAGTCCTTAAAGCCCTCAGCTAAAGCCACATTTGTAAGTTCTTCTTTTGTAGCATTTTTGGCTATTAGCGATGAGATTTTATCACTAATTGGCAAAACCTCACTTATCATCTCTCTGCCTAAATAGCCAGTTTGAGAGCATTTCCCACAGCCCACCGGCGCATAAAAGGTAAAATCATCTGGAATCAGGTGTATGATGCGATCTAGTTGCGTTGGTGATAGCGTTATTTTTTGCTTACAGTGTGGGCAGAGCTTGCGAACAAGGCGCTGGGCTTCTACGCCTATTAGAGCGCCACTTACTAAATAAGGCTCTATTCCCATCTCTACCACGCGTGCTACAGCTGAAATAGCGTCATTTGTGTGAAGTGTAGAAAAGACAAGGTGTCCAGTTAGCGCTGCTTGAATAGCGATGCGAAGGGTCTCTTGGTCACGGATCTCGCCTATCATAATAACATCAGGGTCTTGGCGAAGAATTGAGCGAAGAGAGCTTGCGAAGGTTAAACCTGCTTTTACATTTACATTAACTTGCTGGATCATATCCATTTGATACTCTACTGGGTCTTCTACGGTGATCATTTTTGTCTCTACGCTTTTTATATCATTTAGCGCTGCGTATAGAGTGGTAGTTTTACCAGAGCCTGTTGGACCAGTTACTAGTAACACACCATAAGGCGTGCGAGTAAGGCGAGAGAATTTTGCTAGATTATCTTCTAGCATGCCTAGTTCGCTAAGCTTGATGATGGCCTTTGATTTATCTAGAATTCTCATTACCACGCTCTCGCCGTGAATTATAGGCAGAGTTGAGATACGAAAGTCATAATCACGCCCTAAAACCTGAACGCTAAAGCGACCATCTTGAGGCTTTCTGTGCTCTGCTATATCCAAGTTTGAAAGCATTTTTAGGCGGCTTACAAGCGGGGGATAAATGTCTTTGTCAAAGACAAAAATCTCGGCTAGCATACCATCAATACGACACCTAACAATACAATTTTTCTCACTGCTTTCTATATGTATATCGCTAGCACGGCTTGAAATGGCAGTTTTTAGTATAACTTCAATTAGACGCAAAATACCAGAGCTCTCGCCGCCATCGTCTGTATTAGTCCTGCTAATTTCTTGGCGGATTTGAGCTATTAGCGAGCTTACGCTTTCATTTAGCTCCATTTTGCTAAGCACTTTATCTAGCTTTGCGGTATCGCAGACTACTACTTTTAGGATTTTTCGGTTAAAGATATTTGCGATTTGTTCTTGTATTTCTACATCAAAAAGATCTCTAAAAGCTACATAAACATTTACTTTATCTTCTTTTAAAGGCAATGCTCCAAGCCGCTTTAGCTGTGAGCTAGGAATTTTTCTAGCAAGATTATAGTCAATAGAACCTTCATCTAGTGAGCTATACTCGAACTTGAAATTTTGCGCAAAATACTTTAAAAACTCTACCCTATCAAGCGCAAAATATCCGCAAACCTCATCAATATTTATACGACCTCTGCGGTATATAAGAGCTAGGACATTCATTATACCTTCGGTGCTTAGCCCGATTTTTTCTTCTAGCAAAGCTCTGGTGTTTGACTCATTTAGCTCTGCTTCAAAGCTTGCCATCACTGCTTCATCAAACTTGCCACTTTTTTGTAAGGCTTGAGTGATTTCTTTATTTATATCTATTATGCTTGCCATTTTTACTCACTTATTGGGATATTGCTTTGAATTTTTGCAATTAGGTTTTGAACCTCTTGTTTGTTACTTGCTTGGTTTAAATAGGCTTCAAGCACTTTTAGAGCATCTTTTTTATTGCCTACATTATACTTTGATTTAGCAAAAATAAGCCAGCCATCAGCGTTCTTTTTGTCTAAATTATTTAGCTCAAATGCCCATTTGGCTGCGTTTTTATAGTCTTTTTTAGAATAATAATCTCTTGCTAAAGCAAGGGCATCTTTTGGGTCTTTGCTATTTTTAAAATGTTCTTCCATGCTCTCTAAGCTTGGCTTTATTGGTGCTGAGCTGATTTTTATATTATTTTTATTACTTTTGCTATTATAGTTTGGCTGTATTTCTGTGCTTTTTACACTTATTGCTGGCGTGCTGGGCGTGCTGTTTGTAGAGCTATATTCTGGTTCTTCAATTTGCGTTCTATATAAAGGCTCTTTTGATATAGCACTTTCTGGCACTTCATTAAAATACCCGCTTAGATCAATTTCAGCTAGCATTGCCTCTTCTTCTTTTATTTTTGCTCTAGCTTTTTCTTTTAGGGCTTGTTTTTGGGCTTTTTTGATATCTTCTTCATTATCTTTTATTTGATTGTCTGGCTTGGCATTTGCATATTCTTGCTCTTCTTTGTTATTTTGTTCGTTTTTTGCTAGTTCTATACTAGAGTTTTTTGTAGCATCATCAAAAGAATAAAAAATAGCAGTAGCTAAAAGCGAAATAGCAAACAAGCAAGCAAGCAAATACTTTAGCAGTCGTTTTGTTTGTCTTTTTGCGTATAATTTTTCTAGTTTTGCAACTTCTATAGTATCAAGCATTTAACATTCCTGTATCAATAGCTGCCATATCTATAACCTTTGATATAACACCACGGGTTTTACTCGGGCTGCGTTCTTCGAAATACTCTAGTATCTCAAAAAACTTATAAAGCAGCTTATTTAAAAGGCGCAGATTGCCACTGCAGTATTTCCAAATGTTTTTTAGATTTGCCTTGCTAAATATAGCAAAAGTACTTCCAAAGCCGTGATAAGCAAGCTTTTTTTCTATATACATTTTTGTCTCATCCAAGCTACAAGGCTCAAACTCCACGACCTCCCAAATGCGTGTTTTAAAATAGTCTTTTGCTAGCAGATCTTCTTTTTCTGTTTTATGAATGGTAAAAAGTATCTTAAAATACCTAGTATCAGCCATAAGACGAATTTTTTCAATTAGTTCTTTTGGGTAGAGCTGAGATTCATCTAGCATTAGCAGAATCTGGCGCAAAGGCGTACCGCTTATAGCATCAGTTTTTACATTTGCTCTAAAATACGCTAAAAGCTCATCTACATTAGAAAGCAAAGAAATATTTATGCTCTCACAAATTGCCTTTACGAAATCGTTTTCTTTGAAAAAAGGCTGCGGAAAGAGTAAAATTTCTCTATTATCTTTTAAATCAGAGTAAATTTTATGTAATAAAAAGGTCTTTCCACTACCTGGTTTACCAAAAAATAAAATAATTTTTAATGGTTTATCAAGCGCAGAACAAATCTTACGATATGCTATCACGCTTTTATCAAGCTTAACATAATCATGTTCGTTTATGCTATCAAGAAAAATATCTTTTATCTTGGTATATGGATTTTGCATTAAAATAATCCGTCGCTAAATCCAAGACTTTTTAAAGAGTCTTTTATATTATTGCCCTCATCAATATCAACTATGCGTGGAGTGATGATGAAAACTAACTCTGTATTTACAAGAAGCTTTTTTTCACTTTTAAATAAATTTCCTAGCACCGGTATACTGCTTAGACCTAGGACTTTTGTAGTTCCATTGTCACTTTCTTGGCTGATTAGTCCACCTAGAACTACAGTATCACCACTGTTTATATGAACTACACTTGAGAGCTTTTTTTGCATAGTATCAGGAGCGATAGTTCTTGGGCTAGTTTGTCGGCGATTGTCTTCTTGGTATTTGAAGTTATTTAGGCTAGGGTTTATACGAAGCATGATTTTGCCATCATCGCTGATCTCAGGCAAAAGATTAAGTAGAATTCCTATAAAAGTAGAATATTGCTCGACATCTAGAGTTACAATTCCTGTCTCAAGGCCTGATACGGAGTTTAGGATTTGATAATTTATATTATCACCTACTGAGATTAGGGCTTGCTGGTTGTTCATTGTCATTATTTTTGGACTTGAGACTACGCGGGTTGTGCCTGTGGTATCAAGGAAGTTTATCACGCCATCAAGGTTTATATTTACAGCACCTTCTAGGATGAAACCACCACGAATTGGATTCATACTAGGTGTAATTATATCCCAATCTGTGTGCGCTTCGTTCCAGCGACCAAAGGTAAATTGGCTTGGAGTTGCTTGCTGACCACCTTGACTAGCTAAATTTGATGGTTTGCCACCCAAGTAGCTATTAAAAGATAGATCAAACTTTGACCAATCCACGCCTCTTTGATACTCGTTATTTAGCTCGACTGAAACTATGCGGACATCTATCATTACTTGTTTTTTAAGGCTTTTATTTAGCTTAGAGATATACTCATCAACCCTTTCAAGCTGTGCTTTTGTGCCTGTTACACTAACAAGTCCGGCGTTTGAGTTTACTACTGGCGGTGGTGCTTTAAAGACCTCTTTGCCATTATTCATAATAGCTTCAATTTCGCCAGCCATTTTCTCCCAAAAATCAAATTTTTCAGTAGTTTGAATGATATTTTCTTGATTATTGGTGTCTGTATCTGTGTTTCCAGCGCCATCTACCTGGACTGGGGCTGAGTCAGCTGAGGCTTTTACTACTGCTCTTCCTTCTCTAATAGAGGTTATATAATCAACCTTAAATATCCTAGTATCCACAGATGATATGCTAAGAATATTTTTTCTAAATGAATATATCAAATCATTTTGAGATAATAAAATATTAAAGATTTCATGTAAAGTTAAATCCTTAATATTTAGGCTTGAGACAGTGCTTGAAAGCGTTTCTGTAGCGTCTTTATCTCCAGCTTTTATCACTACGCTAAAACTACACTCGCCAGAGAGCTGATCTAGAATTTCTTTAATGCTAATTGTCTCAATTGTAGTTATACTAAGAGCTCTATTATTACAATTAGCTTCTAAGCTAGAAGCAAAAGCAAAGCACAAAGCTAAAGCTAAAAATATTTTATTTAATTTCCAAACCATCTATTTTCTCCTTTTTTACTTGTTTAGTAAAGATATTTCCGTCTTTTTCTTCTAAAAGAACGCCGTCTGTTTTGATATCTACGATTTTCGTAGTGCCGATGCTATCACCCTTGCTTAGCCAGTTTTCTCCAACTTTGATTTTAGAACCTATTAGCACTTTTATTGAATTTTCACGAGAAGCACCTAATACTGGCAAATCTTGATTGCTTGCTTTATCGTATTCAAATGGGTTTTGAACATTTTCTAGAATTGCATTATCTAGAATTCTCACGCTTTGCATTTTTTTTATTCTATCTTCTACAAGACTAAAGGCTTTATTGCTAGAGTTTTCGTCATTAACGACTACTACATCGGCTATGCTTTGAGCTAGAGCTAACACGCCAAAAAACATCGTGTAAAGTAAATATCTAATCATTTATAAACCCCCAAGTAATGATGTTTAAAACACAATCTAAATAACCATTTTGTCCTTTTATATCAAAGTAACTTATATCGCTGATTTCTTCTGTACTTTCTAGCATATATATGTATTTAAGAGCATTTTCAAATCTTTTTGTATTAAAGCTTACATTTAAATCATACATAGCATCTAGGTTGTTTGGAAGAATTTCTTTTGTGTTATTCATAATTTTTGTAATTTGAACACCGCTTTCTATAGCTTTGTTTGAGACTTCGTTTATGTGAGCTGGTAGCTCAGAGCTGTTAAAAAAAGCCTTAGCAAACTTTACTGCATTGTTAACATAAATTTGTTTTTGGCTTTCTAGCTCATTTATTTTACCTACATTTTGCTTTTGAGCTTTTTCCAAATTAGAAATACCTATTTTTATTGTCTCTATGCTTGTGGTATTTGCTAATTCTTGTCTAGTTTCGTCAAGATTAGATGAAAAACTCTCCTTTAAGCTCTCGCAGAGTGGAGCCAAAATAACAACAAGAAAATATAAAATCACAGCAAAAGCTGCTGCAGAATATAAGGTTTTATTCTTGCCTACAAAATAATCATCTAGTTTTTGTAACTGTTCTTGCATATCTATTTTCATTTTATAAATCCTACTGTGATGTTGCTTTCAAACAAAGCACTATTTGTGTTTTGCGCAGAAATTCGTTCAGTAGTTACCCTGAACTTACTTGATTTATCTATTTTTTGTATCAAAGCTGTGATTTTATTATCATCATCGCTTATTATGTGTATATTTGCTTCATTGTTTTTAAAGTTTATATGCGTAGTTTTTACTTTTACATCACTGATTAAAGCACCAATATCACTTAAAAACTCAGCCTTTGATCTATAATTAAACTTCTTATCTTCACTTTCATCTAAAAGTCTTTTGCTAGTTGCTATGCTAACTTCTAGTTCATTAATTTGCTTGTTTTGGTTATCTACTTGTTCTTTCATGCTTTCATAAACAGGCTCAAGCTTGGATAATTCTTTTTTTATCTCTTGTAATTTTGACTCTTCAAAAGAATTTATACCAAAATAAAAAAGCGCCGAACCAAGCTCATAAATAGGAGTAATAAGCCCTAACACACAAGCGACAGCCACCGCAACCAAAAACTGACCCCCATCACGCTTTAAAAAAGCCGGTGGACGAGAAAATGCTGTGAAGTTTAAGCTATCATCTAAAATATATTTAGCATAATAATACCTTATAGTATTCATGCAGCTTGGATCAAGGTCGCCTGCTTCAAATTTTTTATTAAATTCAAAATCTATGGTTTCTATATTTAGTTTTTGATTTATTAGATTTGCTAGACCTGGAATTACGCCTATGCTAGAGCCTATAAAAACCTTGCTTATATCAGCATTTGTTTGGCTTGCTGTGCTATTAAATATATCTGAGATATAAAACGCCATATCATCAAGCACGCTAAAAAACGCACCATTTACACCTTCGTTTTTAAGCAAGTTTAAAAAGTCTCTTAGTTCTATATCAGCACCGGCGTTGTTTTTGTATTGTTCGCAAAGATTAGTTAGACTATACATGCTAAAACCACGGGTAAAGCCAAACTTGCCCCTGTCATAAAGCGCCAAAAAAGCATCATCATCATCTAAAAATAAAAAGCAGTGTGTTTCATCAGTATTTAAAACCTTAGCTTCATAAAGCCCTTCAAACAAAAATGGATCAGGAATGATTTTATCAATATATCTTAGTTCTGAGATAACATCTTGCAAACCTTCGCTCAAAACTTCATAATTTAGCGCATAGCTCTCATAGTTATTTTCGCCTATGACCCGTGATTTTACGATATATTCTGCCTCATCATCTAAACTTAGATTTTTTCTAGTTTGAACTACTATATCTTTTTGCAGATCTTCACCATTTAGTATGCTTTGAACATGAGTATTTTGTATATCTTTTAGCTTTACACTAACGATATTAGTAGCATCTTTATTTGCTTTTTGTAAAGATAACACTTTTAAGCTATTTTCTTCAAAGCAGTAGGCCAAAGATTTTGCTACATCTATACTTACAATGCTAGTAGTGCCAGCATTTTTGTTTAACAAGCTAGTAGTGCCAGCATTTTTGTTTAACAAATTAGATAAACCCACTATATTCCTTTCATATAATAATTTATTTATAAACTTAAATTTATAAACTCAAAAAAACGCAATTCTACTACTTTTAATCTATTTTGTCAAGGGTTAATCAATAAATTTTATTAATTTCTTTTCATCTTTTAGCCAGTTTTTCTCCACTACTACTTCAAGCCCTAAATACACCTTTTGCCCACTTAGTGCTGAGATTAGCTTTCTAGCACGAATTCCTATATTTTTAAGCGCTGAGATAAAAATACCCTTGTGGCTAGCATTATCTGTAATGATAAGAGCTTCTATTCGTAGCATATCGCCTTCGCTTACATTTTTTACTCTAACTTCTGCGCTATAAGGCAGCTCCTCACTTACACACTCAAATATAGCTTCTAAAATAAATTCTCTATAAATATCCTTTGCCATAGCATCGCTTAGATTTTCGCTATCATAGTAGTGTGGGGCTTCAGGCAAGATTTTTGAAATCTCGCTTAAAAGCTCTCTTTTAAAAACTGCTTTTTTGGTACTAACTGGCACTATTGCGCTAAAATGCTCGCTATATTTAGCATACTCTCTAAGCTTGGTAAATAGCTGTTCTTTTTTTGCTAAGTCAATTTTAGTGATTGCTACCACATGTGACAAAGTGCTATTCATCTCTAAAAACTTCTCATACACGCTAGTATCATCAAAAACACTAGCGCAAAACAAAATAGCATCACTGTCCTGGGAGGCCAAAAGTGCACGCTCATTTAGAATTTTATTCATAGCTTTTTGGCTATTATTTAGTCCTGGAGTATCAGTAAAAATTAGCTGATTGTCTCCATCCATCACTATAGCTTTTAAGAGCCTTCTAGTAGCATTTTGCTTGTGAGATACCATAGCAATTTTGGTATTTAGTAAGTAGTTTATAAGGCTTGATTTTCCAGCGTTTGTGCGGCCTAAAACTGCGATAAATCCAGATTTTGGCATTTTACATCTCATGAAGTAGCTTGCCAGCAGCGTTGTAGCGCACGATAGCATCTTTTTGGAGCAAAACAGCGATTTTTTGCTTGATTTCTCTTACCATTTGCTCAAAATCCCTTTGCCCTACGCTTTCTTTGCTATCTAGCACCACTATTATTTGACCCTTTTTTTCAATAACCTTGACATCATAAAGCAGTGGTTCATAAATGAGTAAAATATCTTCTTTTATTGTTTTTGTGATGTCTTGAGGCAGTACTTCTATAGCCTGGCCAGCTAGTAAAAACGCACAAAACAAAGAGCTAAAAAAGAGCTTTTTTAACATAAATTTTCCTTGATAATAAAAAAACACGCAATTTTATTTCAATACGCCTTAAAAAGGGCTAAAATCAAGTAATTTTAAGCTTATTTAGCTATTATTCGCTTTTTTAAACTAAGATAAAAAAAGGACAAAAAATGAGCTATGATGAACTAGAACTAGAAGCGCTGATTCAAGAAAATCTTGAAAACTGCAAGGATTTTGACAATCTTGATGATGAGGAACTCTACACGCTTGTAGAGAGTGTGCGTGAGTACACAGATGGCGATATAGAAGAAGCCTACGAACAGCTAAATCAATACTCGCCGATATCTCGCAAGCGTCTAGCTGATATTTATCCAGATATTTTCTTAAACAAATGAAAAAGCTTTTTTTAGTATTTTTTGCTTGTTTTAGCCTGCTTTTTAGCAAAGAGCTTTCTTTTGCGCAAATTGGCAATGGAGAGGCTTTCGTGCTAATCTCACCTAATAAAAAAGCCAAAAAGCTAGTAATAGCAGGTAAAGACCAAAGCTGGATAAAGCATCCTAGCAAGGCTGGGTATAAGTTTGCCATTATCTCAGCCAAATACGCTAGCAGTGGCGAAATAATAGTAAATAACGGCGATGAGAAGCTGATTTTTAGCATAAAAGCTCTGCCTTATAAAAAAGAGCAAATCACAGTAAATCAAAGTCGTGTAACCCCACCAAAAAGCGTCCAAAAGCGCATAAAAGAAGAACGAGATGAAGCGAACAAAATTTATGCTACTTTTACCCCAGAGCTTTTTGTCTCAAAGCCTTTTAAAGTGCCACTAAATAGCAAAATAACAAGCCCTTATGGTGGTGCTAGAGTATTTAATGGCAGCTTAAAAAGCTTTCATAGCGGCACGGATTTTAGAGCTGCTGTGGGCGTGCAAATCCCAGCTAGCAACGATGGTATCGTGCGCATCGCAAAAGACCGCTACTACGCAGGCGGCAGCGTGGTTATAGACCACGGCTCTGGCATCTACACGCAGTATTATCATCTAAGCCGCGTGGATGTCAAAGTAGGTGATAGAGTAAGCCAAGGGCAAATCATAGGACTTAGCGGTGCTACTGGCAGAGTAAGTGGCCCGCACTTGCATTTTGGGGTATTTGCTGGTGGGACGCAGGTAAATCCTATGAGCTTTATTAAGGAATTTAACGAAAAACTTTTTTAAATATTTTACTCAGAGTAATTTCAAAATAAAATCTAGAATTCCTTAGGAATTCTAGAATTCCTAGAAAGCTTACGCATAAAATCTAAAATTTCTTAGACCAAAACTTTGATTGCTAGCAGTCAGTTGCTTTGAAATATTTTCTATCGCCCCTGCGACAGCTTTCATTTCGGCTTTAAATTCTTTTGCGTCTGCTTTTACTCTTGTGTTTATAGTCCCTTTAGCCATTTTTGCCACCTTTAATATTTTTTATGGTAAAATTGTGTAGTTTTAAAATTTGGTTGTCAAGGAATTTTGATGATTTATTATTCTGCCGAAAGTAGCGCATTTGCTGTAATTATGACTTTAATTTGTTTTTGGTATCTTTTTAAGGTTTATGCGCCCAAAAAAGAAAAAGAAAAAAATAAAGAAATTTTAGAAAGCATAAATAAAACACACCAAGAAATTCGCCGTAAAGCTGGGTGCAAAGACATTCACGCTTGGGATATTAAGAATATTTAGCCACCACTCTATCAATGTGCTTTTGAATAATGTCTTTAGCTTTTGGGGCTACCGCCTGAACTGCTGGTCGCATAAATGGTCTAGGTTTCATATTTTTTGTGCCGTATTCTAAAAAGTGTGCGTAGTAGGCATACACTCTCATTCTTTTACCACTTTTGCCTATTTTAGCGTATTTTTTGCCAAAGTTTTAGAATTCCTAAAACTAGAATTCCTAAGATAAAAATACCCCTAACCCTCAAAAGAATATAGGAATTCTAGAATTCCTAGAAAGCTTACGCATAAAATCTAGAATTCCTAGAGTAATTTCAAAATAAAAACTAGAATTCCTAGAGTTTAATTATAAAAATTTTATCAGGAAATCTAGAATTTCTACATTAAAGAACAGCAAAATCTAGAATTCCTAGCAATAAAATACTCCTAACCCTCAAAAGAATATAGGAATTCTAGAATTCCTAGAAAGCTTACGCATAAAATCTAGAATTCCTAGAAGTATTTATCTAATTTTTTTTATACTTTTTTTGCCAAGTTTAAAGATTGCTGAGCCCTTGCCTTGGCTTAAAATATCAGCGTCAAAAATCTCATCAGCCACGCTTTTTGCCCAGTTTATATCAAAGTCCTTGCCGTGTTCGTTAGCACTAGTGCTATACGCCCAGCCACCCTCAAAGCTAGCTAAAAACTTAGCATGCCTAGCATCTTTTACGCAGCGCAGACAAAGCCCGTTTGGATAGATAAAGCTCGTTTTTTTAGCCCTACGCACAAGGACTTTGTGCGCCTTTGACACCCTAGCAAAGCCCTTTAAAACGCATAAACTAGCCACCGTTATCACACAAGGCTTGTCCTTAGCTCTGCCTTTTAGCGCATTAAGCCTTGCTTTATCTTGGCTTAAAAGCCCTGCTGTAGTGTCGCTTTGGGCTAGATATATCATTTTAGAAAGTATTCTATTTGCGTTACTACTCGCACTCTTTTTTTGTCCTCTAAGCCACCACTAGCATTTTCTATGCTAAAAACTCCTTGGCTAGCATTTTTTATTTTGCCAACCTGGCTATTTGAGTCCTTGGCAAACTTAACTGCTACTTCTCTTGCGTTTTTGGTAGCTTCTTCTACCATCGCAGGTTTGATTTCATTAAGGGCAGTAAACTCATAGTTTATTTTATTGTCAAAATCTTGCAGTATCGCAATGCCAGAGCTAATAAGAGCCGAGCTGTCTTTAAAAGCTGCTTGAAGCTCTTTTATCTTGCTTGTTCGCACTAGCGTCGTAGCTGTGGCAATAAAAGTGTAGCTAATATGACTTTTATCACCATACATATCTAAACTTATATCAGTAATAGAGGCTGGAAGCACGCTAAAATCATCACTGCTTAGCCCGTGAGCCAGCAAAAACTCAGTAATTACAGCATTTTTTGTGTTAATTTCGCTTTGTAAAGCGGCTAGTTCGTTGCCGCCAAGCGAGTAGCTCATACGCCAAATAGCAAGGTTTGCATCCACCTCACGCTGGGCTAGTCCACGCACTAGCACGCTAGCTTTTGGCTGCGTGGCTACGATAGCACTAACACCCAAAACAATAGAAGCTATAACAATAGCAACGCCAAGAAAAAAATAATTTTTTACCATTTTGTTCTCCTTAAAAATTAGGTATTTTGTAAATTAGTGTTTATCATATAAAAGCTGACCGCAAAAAACGCAATCAACATAACAACCGAATAAATTCCAAAAACTCCATTTTAACTCTTTTAAATTTTTAAAATATACATACAAAAACATTGCCACGCCACCATAAAACCAAAAAGCGCAAAACTAAGCAAACTGTCTTTTGAGTGCTTAAATTATCATAATTTATCCATAAAAGACAAGACTTAGCCCAAATATTCTTGTAGGCTTTTTACCTCTTTTGCGCTCTCAATGCTAGCAATGGCATTTGCTGAAATCATAGCCGTGCGCATATTTGTAAAGTAAGGCACACCAGCTTTTAGCACCGCTTGGCGGATAGCAGCAGCGTCGCCTTTCTTGCTTTTATGGCCGCTAGTGTTTATTGCTAGGGCGATTTCGCCGTTTCTTATGCTATCTTCTATATTTGGGCGACCCTCGCTGATTTTAAAGACCATTTGCGCCTTAACTCCCTTACTTTCAAAATTACCGAAAGTCCCACCAGTAGCTAGTATCTCAAAGCCTAGCTCGCTAAATTTCTTTGCCAAAACCGCACCTTGTTCTTTATCGCGATCAGCTAGGCTGATAAATACCTTACCAGAGCTTGGCAGAGCGTTTTTAGCAGCTTCTTGGCTTTTTACAAAGCTTGCTTCAAAAGAGCTGCTAATTCCCATAACCTCGCCGGTGCTTTTCATCTCAGGGCTTAATAGCACATCAGCGCCTGGCATTTTGTTAAATGGAAATACACTGTCTTTCACGCAAATATGGCTTTTTGTATTTGCTTTGTAGATGCCGTTTTTTTCGGTTACCACGCCAAATTTATCGTAGAATTTAAGAGCCTCTAACAAATCGCCTTGATACATCACGCGCGTTGCCACCTTTGCTAGTGGCATACCAGTAGCCTTGCTTACAAAAGGCACGGTGCGACTAGCCCTTGGATTTACTTCTATTATATATAGCTCGTTTTCGTATATCGCCCACTGGATATTCATTAGCCCCACCACGCCAAGGCTTAGTGCGATATCTTTGGTAGCATGCTCCACTTTTTCTATCATCTCAGGGCTTAGCGAGAGTGGTGGCAAGATACTTGCGCTATCGCCTGAGTGGATTCCAGCCTCTTCTATGTGCTCCATAATTGCGCCTATATATACATTTTTGCTATCACTTATAGCGTCCACATCAAGTTCAGTTGCGTCTTGTAAAAACTTATCAAGCAGCACTGGCGAACTACCACTTACCTTTACAGCCTCGCTCATATAAGCTTCTAGCTCGCTTTGGTTTGCTACTATTTTCATAGCCCTGCCGCCAAGCACATAGCTAGGGCGCACTAGCACTGGATAGCCGATTTTCTCAGCCTTAGAAATAGCCTCAGCCTCGCTTGTAGCTGTGTCGTTTTTAGGCTGTTTTATGCCAAGCTTGCTTATAAACTCGCTAAATTTCTTTCTATCTTCTGCGATGTCTATTATGCGAGCACTGGTGCCTATGATTTTTGCGCCTACCATGCTTAGTTTTTTAGAGTATTTTAGTGGAGTTTGACCGCCAAAGTGCACTATCACGCCATCTGGTTTTTCGTGTTCTATTAGCGTGCGCAAATGCTCAAAAGAAATCGGCTCAAAATATAGTTTATCACTAGTATCATAGTCTGTGCTTACAGTTTCTGGGTTACAGTTATACATTATGCTCTGGACACCCATGTCTTTTAGCGCAAAACTAGCATGAACACAACAATAATCAAACTCTATGCCCTGCCCTATGCGGTTTGGGCCACCGCCAATTATTAGCACTTTTTTGCGCTCAAATTGTGGCAAAAGAGCTTTTTCTAGGCTCTGGAATTCTTTGATGCCTTGATTATTATCTATAGCATTATCCACGCCTACACTGCTATATAGATACGGCGTGAGCGCAGGAAACTCGCCAGCACAAGTATCTACCTCGTGATACTGCGCTACTATGCCAAGGCGAGTTCTAGCGTAGAATATATCATTTTCACTAAGCCCAAGATCATCATTTTTATTTATAAAATACGCTATCATTTTATCGCTAAAGCCCATGATTTTTGCTTTGCGAAGTAGCTCTGAGTCATTTAAAATATCCATATTTAGATTTTTTTCAAAATCTACAATCTCTTTAATCTCATTTAAAAACCAAGGATCAATATGACAAAGGCTATAAACCTCATCTATGCCTATCCCAGTTCTAAAAGCCTGCGCTACATAGAGAATTCTTTTTTCATGCCCATTTCTAAGCCCCACACTTAACTCTTCACCGCTTAAGCTTAGCTCATTAAAGCCATAATAGTCTTTCTCTAAGCTACAAAGTGCTTTTTGAATGCTTTCTTTAAAGGTTGCACCTATTGCCATTACCTCACCCACGCTTTTCATCGCTGTGCCAAGATATGGATTTGCCCCAGGGAATTTCTCAAAAGTAAATCTAGGAATTTTAGTAACAATATAATCAATCACCGGCTCAAAGCTAGCTGGAGTGCCTGTGATATCGTTTTTTATCTCATCTAGGGTGTAACCTACTGCTAGCATGGTAGCTACTTTTGCGATAGGATAGCCAGTAGCCTTGCTAGCCAGAGCAGAGCTGCGGCTAACGCGTGGATTCATCTCTATTACAGTCATGCGGCCTGTTTTTGGATTTATTGCAAACTGCACATTAGACCCACCAGTATCCACGCCTATTTCTCTTAAAATAGCAAAAGAAGCATCACGCATTCTTTGGTATTCTTTATCAGTTAGTGTTAGGGCTGGGGCAACTGTGATACTATCTCCTGTATGAATTCCCATAGGATCAAGATTTTCTATAGAACAGATAATGATGCAGTTATCTTTGTGATCTCTGATAACCTCCATTTCATACTCTTTCCAGCCTAGCAAGCTCTCTTCAATTAGAATTTCATTTATAGGACTTGCTTCTATTCCAATCTCAGCTAGACTTCTAAACTCGTCCATGTTATACGCTACGCCGCTACCTGCACCACCAAGAGTGTAGCTAGCCCTGATTATAAGTGGAAAGCCTATTTCATCAGCTGCTCCAAGGGCTTCTTCAAGGCTATAAGCGTAGGCTGATTTTGGCAGATCCATACCGATTTTTTGCATAGCTTTTTTAAACTCTACTCTATCCTCGCCTTTTTTGATGGCTTCTGGGTTTGCGCCGATAAACTTCACATCGCCCAAAAGCCCTTTTTCGTATAATTCCATAGCAACATTAAGTGCTACTTGTCCGCCCATAGTAGGTAAAATAGCATCCACTCGCTCTTTTTTTATAATGCGAGAAATAGCATCAGCAGTAATAGGCTCTATATAAGTAGCATCAGCAAAGTCTGGGTCAGTCATGATTGTAGCTGGGTTTGAGTTTATAAGAACTACTCTATATCCTAGTTCTTTTAGCGTTTTAGCAGCCTGAGTACCACTATAATCAAACTCGCAAGCCTGACCGATTACAATAGGCCCTGAGCCTATTAACAAAATGCTTTTTATATCTTCTCTTTTTGCCATTTTCTATCCTTTTGTGATTACATAAAGATACGATGGGACTTTGACATCCGTAGCTGGTTCTACCACTGCTGTTATATAAATAGTCTCGTCTATTAGCCCAACTACCTTGCCTACTGCAATTCCTCCAAAAAATATCCCATCTAATCCGCTAGTATAAACCTCATCGCCTACTTGTGGTGTTAGCCATTTTGCTATATATTTTACTTCTATATTTTTTCCATTACCCTTAGCGATTCCTGGGATTTTTTCCTCGCCGATATAAACCGCAAACATGCTCTTTTTGTCGTTTTGTAATACAGCCAAAGGGCGGTCATTTTGATTTATTACAATTCCAGCTGTTTTGCCATCACTTAAAAGTCCATAGATTTTATTACTATCAAATTCCTTAAAATCTAGCCAAATCTTGCTATGGTCGCCAATTTGTGCATAGCTTAGAGCCCTGACTTTTCTAGATTCTGGCACAAAGCTTGAGTTAATATCCCTCATAACCTGAGAGAGTTCATAGCTAAAAGCTTCGCTAAGTGCGGCTTTTTCTTGTAGCTTTTCATTTTGCTCTTTTAGTTCTTTTATAAGTCTAACTTGAGCAAAATGCTCATCAAAGCTATCTTTAACAAAAATAGCAATAGAATAAATCTGCCCAACTACAAGATTTGTAGCATCTATAAAATATTTTTTTAAACTATCGCTAGCATAAAATGAAATTAAAACAATATATCCAATTACTAAAAAAAACTTTAACTTACTCTTCATTTGTTAGTGTTTGTAAAAGCACAATCTCTTCTAGTGCCTTGCCTGTGCCCTTTGCTACTGCTAGTAGTGGTTCGTCTGCTACATATACTGGTAGTTTTACAGCATCTGAGATGTATTTATCTAGCCCACGGATAAGTGCTCCACCACCAGTTAGCACCACGCCACTTTTAAATATATCGCCAACGATATCAGGTGTCATACGCTCAAGGACAAATTTTAACGCATCTACTATTTCTTTTAACGGCTCTTCCATAGCCTCTCTTGCATCCTCGCTAGTTAGTTCTATGCTGCTTAGTAGGCGTGTGATTTGATCGCGACCTTTTACATTCATAGTTAGTTCTTTTGGTAGCTGGACTGCACAACCAATTTTTATTTTTATATCCTCTCCTGTGCGCTCGCCGATTACTAGATTGTGCTTTTCACGCACATAGTTTACTATTGTTTCATTTATCTTATCACCAGCTACACGGATTGATTTTGAGATTACTAGACCGCCTAGGCTAGCTACGCCTATTTCAGTAGTTCCGCCACCGATGTCTACTACAAGGCTGCCTTGTGGCTCCATTACTGGCAGATTTGCGCCTATTGCTGCTGCCATAGGCTCTTCTATCAAAAACACCTCTCTAGCACCAGCTGAGAGCGCACTTTCTCTAACAGCCTTTCTTTCAACCTGAGTTAAGCCGTAAGGTACTGAGATGATGATTCTAGGACGCAAAAAGCTTTTGCGGCGGTGAGTTTTTTCTATAAAATATCTTATCATTTTCTCAGTCATATCAAAATCAGCTATCACGCCATCTCTCATAGGGCGGATTGCCTCTATGCCACTGTGAGTTTTGCCAACCATTTCTTTTGCTTCTTTGCCCACAGCTAGGATTTTTTGCTGACCGTATTTGCCACGCTCTACTGCCACTACGCTAGGTTCGTTTATTACTATGCCTTTATCTTTTACTAGCACCAAGGTATTTGCAGTTCCAAGGTCTATTGCCATGTCGCTAGAAAACAGCCCCACCAAACTATCTAAAAACATTTTTTCTCCTTGAATTTTGTTAATTATATTTATAAGGAATTCTAGAATTCCTAAAAGTTTATTTGATTTTTATTAGCATTTCTAAAGAATTCTAGAATTTCTAAAAGTTTATTTGATTTTTATTAGCATTTCTAAGAAATTCTAGAATTCTAGAATTTCTAACAGTTTATTTGACCTTTATTAGCAAAGGCTCAGCTTTTTTATCCACCACATCTTTTGAGATGTGAACCTCATATCCATCAAGCTCAGGCAAATCAAACATTATATCAGTCATCATCTCTTCCATAATCGACCGAAGTCCACGAGCTCCGGTTTTGCGCTTGATAGCTAGATTTGCTACCTCACGCACAGCCTCATCATCAAACATCAGCTTCGCTCCATCCATAGCAAAGAGCTTTTCATATTGACGAAGTAGAGCATTTTTTGGCTCGGTTAGGATGCGCACCATATCATCAGTAGTGATTTCATTTAGCGTAGTTATGCTATGAAGCCTACCTATTAGCTCAGGGATAAGTCCAAAATGAACCAAATCATCAGGTTCTACAAGCGAAATAGCATTTTGCCTTTCTTTTTTTCCACGGCGATTTTGATTAAAGCCAAGGACATTTTTGCCCACTCTGCGCTCAATTATTTCATTTAGCCCATCAAAAGCCCCACCACAAATAAACAAAATATTTGTAGTATCAATTTGTACAAACTCTTGATTTGGGTGCTTTCTGCCACCATTTGGCGGGATATTTACGCTGCTGCCTTCTATGATTTTAAGCAAGGCTTGTTGTACGCCCTCTCCACTTACATCACGAGTAATAGAGCGGTTTTCGCCTATTCTAGCTATTTTGTCTATTTCATCAACAAAAACTATGCCTTGTTCGGCTTTTTTGATATCGCAGCCTGCTGCTTGATAAAGCTTGGTTAGTATGTTTTCTACATCTTCGCCTACATATCCAGCCTCAGTTAGACTTGTAGCATCACAGATTGCAATAGGCACTTGTAAAAATCTAGCCAAAGTCTGCGCCATTAGCGTTTTTCCAGAACCAGTTGGGCCTATTAGCAGTATATTTGACTTTGCTAGTTCGGTATCATCATCGCTTTGTTTGAAAATTCTTTTATAGTGATTATACACGCCCACGCTAAAGACTTTTTTAGCTCTTTCTTGCCCGATTACATAGTTATCAAGTACGGCTTTTAGCCCCTTTGGTGTGATAGTATCAAAAGCTGTGTAATCCCCACTAGTTTCTACTTTTTTCTCATCACCATAAAAGGCGCTAAAAGCAGCATTTGCGCAGTATTCGCAAATAAAGGCACTATCATCATTATTTGTAAGTAATTTTCTTTCGCTACTTTCAAAATTCCCACAAAAACTACATTTTCTCATTGTTTTCCTTTATTCATAGGAATTCCCCTAGTAGTATTTAGTATAAACTCAGCCATTTTTCTTACTTGATGGCAGTCATGATTTGTTAGCTGTGCTGCGATTTCTTTTATATCATGGGCTTTTTGTAGCTTGCGAAATGCGCTGTGAATCTCATCTATTATCACTTTATTAAATCTACGCCTTAGCCCCACTACATTTAGTCCACGGATATAGGCTCTATTTCCCTCAGCTAGGCAAAAAGGCACTATATCTTGGCTCACGCCACTAGCACCTGCTATCATACAACCCTCGCCTATACGCACAAACTGATGAATAGGCGTAAGCCCACCAACAACGGTAAAATCGCCTATTTCTACATGCCCAGCCAAAGTTGCATTATTTGCAAAAATTATATTATTTCCTACTTTACAATCATGGGCTATATGGCAATACGCCATTATAAAAGCATTATCGCCGATTTTCGTGCTACCATCGCAGTGTTCGTTTTTAAAAGTGCCTGAGTTAATAGTAGCAAACTCTCTTATAACAGAGTTTTTGCCGATTATCACGCTCTCAGCACCACTTGGTTTGTGTCCTATATCCTGACAGGCCTCGCCTATTATAGCGTAGCTATAGATTTTGGAGTTTTCACCGATTTTGGTATTTCCTACAAGCTTTGCGCCTGATTTTACCACGCAATTATCCCCTAGCTCAACACCAGAGCCCACATAAGCAAAAGGCTCTATAATTACGCCAGAGCCTAGCTTTGCGCCCTTTTCTACTATTGCTTTATCGCTTATCATTATTTATCCACCAGCATTGCACTTAGTTTGCTTTCACAACATAGTTTGCCATCTACATAAGCCTTTGCGCTCATCACCCACATAGAACCACGGTGCTTTAGCACTTCTATTTCATAGTCTAAGCGATCTCCTGGACGAACAGGAGAGCGAAACTTTGTCTCATCAATGCTAGTAAAATATACAACTTTGGTGCTTATATCCATGTCTTCATTGCTTTTAAAAGCTAGCACGCCTCCAGCTTGCGCAAGACCTTCAATAATCATCACACCTGGATATATGGGATGCCCTGGAAAATGCCCCTGAAAAATCTGTTCGCCTATGGTGATATTTTTGTAAGCCTTAATGCTCTTGCCAGCGTCAATTTCAGTTACTCTATCAATGAGCAAAAAAGGAAATCTATGTGGCAAAATTTCTTGAATTTGCATAACATCTAGCATTATTTGTCCTTAAAAAATCTATAAAAAAATCTCGCAATTCTAGCTAAATCAATGTTAAAATATGCTTATTTGAAAAGTTTTTAGCAATTTTGCTAAAAAATATATTTTTTTAAAATAAACTTACATTTTTGAACTAATTTTAATTTTTATTAGTAGAAGCACTAAGCTAAGAGATATTATCTAAAACATTGTTATTTTAGATTATTTAGATACTATATCAAGCATTTTTGTAAATTTTTAATAAATTTACAAAAATAGGATAGAATTACACTTTTTAAAAACACAAAAAGGATGTAAAAATGCGCACAAACTGGTGTAAAGAGCGAAAAAATCATGCTACGCCCACACAGCTATATTACGCAAAGCAAGGTATAATCACACCTGAGATGGAATTTGTCGCTAGAGCTGAGCTACTTGAGCCTGAGTTTATTAGACAGCAAGTCGCAGAGGGCAAAATCATCATCCCAGCAAACATAAACCACACAAACTTGGTGCCTATGGGCATAGGCAGAAGTCTAAAAACCAAAGTCAACGCAAACATAGGTTCAAGCGCACTTACAAGCGGTCTTGAAGAAGAGATAGAAAAGCTTAATGTCTGCTTAAAGTACGGTGCTGATACTGTTATGGATTTAAGCACCGGCGGAGATTTAGACCAAATCCGCCAAGGTATCATAAAAGCAAGCTCTGTGCCTATTGGCACCGTGCCTATGTATCAAATAATCCACGATATCGGCGATATGGAAAATCTCACCTTAGAAATCATGCTTGATTGCCTAAAAAAGCAAGCAAAACAAGGTGTGAGCTACTTTACAATACATGCTGGAATGCTTTTAGAGTTCATGCCTTATGTAGGCAAGCGAAAAATGGGAATAGTAAGCCGTGGTGGCTCTCTTATGGCTGCGTGGATGATAAAGCATCATAAACAAAATCCCTTTTACGAAGCCTTTGATAAAATCTGCGATATCTGTGCAAAATACGATGTCGCACTCAGCCTTGGCGATAGTCTTCGCCCAGGCTGCTTAGCTGATGCTAGCGATGAGGCGCAACTTGCCGAGCTTGCAGAGCTTGGTCGCCTTGGCAGAAGAGCAAGAGAGAAAAATGTCCAAGTAATGATAGAAGGACCTGGCCACATACCTTTTGATCAAATTGAGTTTAACATGAAAGAAGAACAGCGTCTTTGTGATGATGCGCCTTTTTATATCCTAGGGCCTTTGCCAACTGATATTGGTGCAGGATACGATCATATAACAAGCGCAATAGGCGCAACAATGGCAGCATATCATGGTGCTAGCATGCTTTGCTATGTAACGCCAAAAGAGCATTTAGGTCTGCCAAACGCAGCAGATGTAAGAGATGGTATAATCGCTCATAAAATCGCCGCTCACAGCGCAGATGTGGCTCTAAAACGCCCAGGTGCTATTGAGAGAGATCACAAAATGAGCGATGCTAGGTGGAATTTTAGATGGAACGAGCAGTTTGAGCTAGCGCTTGACCCTGATAAAGCCCGTGAGCTTCACGATGAGAGCTTGCCAGAAGAAGGCTTTAAAGAAGCTAAGTTTTGCTCAATGTGTGGGCCAAAGTTTTGCGCATATAAAATCAGCCAAGAAGTAGCCAACCAACAGATTGCAGAACAAAAGAACACCTGTGAGAGCTACGCGCAAGAGTAATAGCGCATTTTAAAATTGTAAAGCTAATTTTTGAGAATTCTAGAATTCTAGAATTCTCAAAAATCTTTTTAGCTTTTTATATACAATATAAAAATTATTCTTAAAAACTTTAAAAAAATTATCAAAATTTTAGTCAAAGATTTATCAAATTCAGCTAAGATTTTAAAAATTTTTAAAAGGCAAAAAATGAACGAAGAAATCTTAAATAAGCTTAAAGGCATTATTTATCCGGGCTTTAAAAAAAACATAGTAGATTTTGGCTTTGTAAAAGCTACTGACCCAAAGGTTATTGTACAAATCCCTAGCGCAAAGCCTGAAATAAAAAATGAGCTTGAAAAAGCGATATCTGCCCTTGGCTTAGAGTGCGAAATACTCACACCAGCACCACAGCAAGCCAGCAGTGCACAAAATAAAAACATAGCCCCACAGATAAAAAACTTCATTATGATTTCAAGTGGCAAAGGTGGCGTTGGCAAAAGCACAACCACGCTAAATCTAGCTCTTAGCATGGCAAAAATGGGCAAAAAAGTAGGAATTCTAGATGCTGATATTTATGGCCCAAATATCCCTAGAATGCTAGGCTGTGAAAATGAGCGTGCCTACGCTGTGGGCGATAAATTAAAGCCTATTACTAGCCACGGACTTGAAATGATGAGTATGGGTGTGTTAATTGAGCCTGGACAAAGTCTAATCTGGCGTGGGGCAATGATAATGAAAGCTATCACGCAACTTCTAAATGAAGTGGCTTGGGGTAGTTTAGATGCCTTGTTTTTGGATATGCCTCCTGGCACAGGCGATGCGCAGCTGACCTTGGCTCAAAGCGTACCAGTTAGCCTTGGTGTGTGCGTTACCACACCTCAAAGCGTAGCGCTTGATGATTGCAACAGAGCCCTTGATATGTTTAGTAAACTTGGCATTAAGCTAGGTGGCGTGGTTGAGAATATGAGTGGCTTTATCTGCCCTGATTCTGGTAAAAAATACGATATTTTCGGCGGTGGAGAGGCAGCTGAAAAATTAGCGCAACAATATGGCACAAAGATAATCGCTAGGGTGCCAATTGAGCCTAGCATTAGAGAGGGAGGCGATTTGGGCAAGCCAGTTGCTTTCTACGCACCAAATAGCAACGCTGCCAAAGCCTATGATAAAGCAGCGGCTGTCCTTTGGGACGAACTAGAAAAGCTAAAAAGCGCAGGTGGTGCTAGCAATTCTAACATACAACCTCACTAAAAGCAATTCTAGATTTAAAATTTGCCTAGGAATTCTAGAATTTTACTAAAAATTTATATAGGAATTTTAGAATTCCCTAGCAAAAAATACTAAAAAACAGCCATGAGTTTAAACGAACTAAAAATAAACCAAAGCGTAAAAACCATGCGTATCACAACTGGCGATGAGCTTAGAGATAGACTTTTTAGCCTTGGTCTGCGGGGGCAAAAAACTGCTAAAAATCAACTCAACACTAGGCAAAAACACCGTAGCCATCTAACTATAACGCAGCTGTGTGATACTTCGTAACAACGAAGCTGAGCATATTTTTGTAGAACTAAAATTTTTTGAAAAATATTACAAATTTTCTCAAAATTTAACCAAAAATTTGTTTTTTATTAAAAAAAATAAATTTTATGCTATAATTAAACCTGAATTTCAAAAAAGGAAATACAATGTTTGGCAATTCAAAAGAACTAGAAGTTCTTAAACAACAACTTGCAAACGCTCACGAGCTAATCGCTCAAAAAGACAATCGCATTAACGAGCTTGAAAAAAAGCTTGAAGAGGTTCAATTTGAGTTCGCTAGGTTCAAAGAAAAATGCTTTATCGAGGCAATTGAAAGCATGAACAAAGGCGTAGTAGAGTGCGTAAAAGAGATCCAAAGCGACATCGAAGGCAACCTAGATGTAAGCCAACTAAGCGCACGCATAGTAGCTGAGAATATCGCTCACATCCGTGAACTAGACGAAGTTAGCCACAACCTAGCTAATTCTCTAATTCACATTAGCCAAAGCGCAAACCGCAGCCGTGCTACAGCTGAGAACCTAAATAAAAGCGTAGATGAGATTTCAAATGTTATCCACCTAATTAAAGATATCTCAGACCAAACAAACTTGCTAGCACTTAACGCAGCTATCGAAGCAGCAAGAGCTGGTGAGTATGGTCGTGGATTTGCCGTTGTTGCTGATGAGGTTAGAAATCTAGCTGAGAGAACTCAAAAAGCAACTAGCGAAGTTGAGATGAATATCAACCTTCTAAAACAAAACTCTGGCGAGATGTTTAGCCAAAGTGAAGAAGTAGAGCAAATCAGCAATCAAAGTAGCGAACATATCAGCGAATTTACACAAAAATTCGCAGCTCTAACTGAGCAATCACATAATATCCAAAAATCAAGCACTTTCATCGCAGATAGCATTTTCTTTAACCTAGTTAAGCTTGACCACATTGCCTTTAAAGTAAATGGATACAATAGAGTATTTGCTAGAACTGGCGAGGCTTTGGTTGATCACACTTCTTGTCGCATGGGTAAATGGTATGCTAGCAAAGGCAAAGAAATTTTTGGCAAACTGCCTGAGTTTGCTAAGCTTGAAGCACATCACAAAACAGTTCATGATAAAATCAATTATGCTATTTCTATGGCTAAAAAATGTGATGATTTAGAGCAGCAAAACAACAAAGCTCAAATCATCGAGAGCCTTGCAGCAGCTGAGGCAGCATCACTACAATTATTTGATATCTTTAAAGAGCTTTCTTGCAATGCAAAAAGAAACCTTGAAGCTCTACTAGAAAAAGAAGATCAATCAAACTAAAATTTTAATCTAGGGAATTTTAGAATTCTCTAGATATCTAGAATTCCCTAGAAAAAAATTTTAGGAAATTCTAGAATTCTCTACTTCAAAAAACAATCAAAAATCACTTAAATTTTTTAAATTCAGCATAAATATAAATTAAACTAATTTTGTCTTGTTAAGCTTAGAATTATCTAAATAAGATTATAATTTCGGCCACTCAATGTTCTAAGGAGGAAAAAATGGACAGACGAGAATTTATAAAAAGTTCAGCAGTAGCAGCAGCCTGTAGCGTAGCTGGTATAGCAAGCCCAGCAAGTGCAGCAAACGCTGAGGCTGGCTGGCGCTGGGATAAAGCGGTTTGCCGCTTTTGCGGTACAGGTTGTGGTATTATGGTTGCCACAAAAGATGGTAAAATCGTAGCTTCAAAAGGCGATCCACTAGCTCCGGTTAACCGCGGACTAAACTGCATAAAAGGATATTTTAACGCAAAAATCATGTACGGCGAAGACCGCATTACAAAACCACTTCTTAGAGTAAATGCTAAAGGCGAGTTTGATAAAAAAGGTAAATTCCAAGAAGTTAGCTGGCAAAGAGCCTTTGATGAGATGGAAAAACAACTTCGCAAAACTTATAAAGAACTAGGGCCAACTGGCATAGGAGTATTTGGTAGTGGTCAATACACTATCCAAGAGGGCTACGCAGCTCTTAAACTAATAAAAGGCGGCTTTCGCTCAAACAATATAGACCCTAACGCTCGCCACTGCATGGCATCAGCGGTTGTTGGCTTTATGCAAACCTTTGGAATAGATGAGCCAGCAGGCTGCTATGATGATATAGAGCTAACTGATACTATCGTAACTTGGGGTGCGAACATGGCTGAGATGCACCCAATTCTATGGTCACGCATAAGCGATACTAAGCTAAACAATCCAGACCGTGTAAAAGTAGTAAACCTATCTACTTACTCAAATAGAACTTCAAATATAGCAGACTTTGAGATCATTTTCCGCCCTCAAACTGACTTGCTTATCTGGAACTACATAGCACACGAGATTCTTTATAATAAACCAGAGGCTATGGATGAAGAGTTTGTCAAAAATCACTGCACCTTCACAACTGGCCCAGTAGATATAGGCTATGGCATGAGAAACAATCCAAATCACCCAAAATTTGCTGATAGCGAAAAAGACACAGTAGAAAAAGAGCTAAAAACTATAATCAGCAAGGCTGAGGCTGTAACTTTAGGCTTTAAAGGTGTAAAAGAAGGTGATGTAATGGAAAATAAAAACGCCAGCAAAGCTGATGCTCACTGGCAAATCGGTTTTGAGGACTTCAAAAAAGGCCTGGAGCCTTACACACTTGATTTTGTCGCACCTATTATCAAAGGCGATGATAATGAGGACCTAGGCGAGTTTAAGAAAAAACTTCAAGCCTTAGCTGATCTTTACCTAGAAAAAGCACGCAAAGTTGTAAGCTTTTGGACTATGGGCTTTAACCAACACCAAAGAGGTACTTGGGTAAACGAACAAGCCTACATGGTTCACTTCTTGCTTGGCAAACAAAGCATGCCAGGAAATGGCGCATTTTCTCTAACAGGTCAACCATCAGCCTGTGGAACTGCAAGAGAGGTAGGGACATTCTCTCACCGTCTTCCAGCTGACATGGTAGTAGCAAATCCAAAACACAGAGAAGCAACTGAGAAAATCTGGCGCATGCCAAATGGCACTATAAATCCAGTCCCAGGTGCTCCATATGTAAAAATCATGCGTGATCTTGAAGATGGCAAGATAAAATGGATCTGGGTTCAAGTAAATAACCCTTGGCACAACACAGCAAACGCAAATCACTGGCTAAAAGCAGCCCGTGAAATGGATAACTTCATCGTAGTAAGCGATCCATACCCAGGCATCAGCGCAAAAATAGCTGATCTAATCCTACCAACTGCGATGATATACGAAAAATGGGGTGCTTATGGTAATGCTGAGCGTAGAACTCAACACTGGCGTCAACAAGTGCTTCCAGTAGGTGAAGCTATGAGTGATACTTGGCAAATGATGGAGTTTAGCAAACGCTTTAAACTAAAAGACTTTTATGGCGAGCTAAAAGTAAATGATAAAGTTACTTTGCCTAATGTGCTTGACAAGCTTGGCGAGTTTGGCTACACGCCAGAAACTAGCCTATATGATGTGCTTTATGCCACACCAGCTGCAAAAAAATTCGCTCCAAAAGATCCTATTATGGAAAACTATGATAACACAGAAGTATTTGGCGATAAAAGAAATGTAAAAGGCGGTGATGGTGAAGTATTTAAAGGCTGTGGATTCTTTGTTCAAAAAGCACTTTGGGAAGAATACCGTGAGTTTGGTGTAGGACACGGTCACGACCTAGCTGACTTTGATACTTATCACAAAGTCCGTGGTCTAAGATGGCCAGTGATTAATGGCAAAGAGACATTGTGGAGATTTAACAAACAATACGATGTTTATGCTAGAAATGAAGAAGGGCCAGGTAATTTCGCATTCTATGGCAATAAAAACGCAGCACTACCATTTGGAGATTTAAATAAAGCTGGTGATGGCCAGAATGTAAGCCTAAAAAATAGAGGCAAAATCTTCTTTCGTCCTTATATGGAGCCAGCAGAACAACCAAGCAAAGAATATCCTTTCTGGCTATGTACTGGACGCGTACTAGAACACTGGCACTCAGGCACTATGACTATGCGTGTGCCTGAGCTATATCGTGCGGTACCTGAGGCGCTTTGCTACATGCACCCAGATGATGCGAAAAAAATGGGCTTTGAGCAAAACCAAGAAGTATGGGTAGAAAGTCGCCGTGGTAAAGTAAAAACAAAAGTAGACTTTAGAGGTAGAAATAAACCACCTGTTGGTCTTGTTTATGTGCCTTGGTTTGATGAAAATGTATATATTAACAAGGTTTGTTTGGATGCTACCTGTCCACTATCAAAAGAAACTGACTACAAAAAATGTGCGGTGAAAATCTATAAAGCATAAGGGCAAAAAATGCAAAGAAGAGAAGCTTTTAAAACAGGTTTTTCACTCCTTGCTCTAGTAGCAGGTGGTGTGGCTGTAGGCACTCAATACGCTAGCGCTACGCAGCTACCACGCCTACGCCCACCTGGGGCATTGAGCGAAGATGCATTTCTTACAAAATGCATTCGCTGTGGGCTGTGCGTAAGTGCTTGTCCCTTTGATACCTTGCGTTTAGCCCAGTTTAGAGATAATGGCGTAGGTATAGGCACTCCGTTTTTTGAGCCACGCAAAATTCCTTGCTATATGTGTACTGATATACCATGTACCGAGGCCTGTCCTACTGATGCTTTGGATAAAAAGGCTCTTAGCGAACAAGGCAGCTATGATATAAATAAAGCCCGAATGGGTATAGCTGTGGTTGATGAGCTAAACTGCGTTGCTTATCTTGGTGTTCAGTGCGATGCTTGTTACCGTGCCTGTCCTTTAATAGACAAGGCTATAGTAATAGACGCAAGGCGCAATGAACGCACTGGCAAGCACGCAATGCTACTACCAAAAGTAGACCCTGCCTACTGCACAGGTTGTGGTAAATGCGAGCATGCTTGTATTACCAAAAAAGCAGCCATTACAGTAGTACCAAGAGAGCTTGTAGTTGGCGAGCTAAATGATAATTATGTAATAGGCTGGCAAGAAGATGGCGATGCTAAGTTAAAAGATGCTGATACAAACATAAAAATGGATATTAAAAAAAGCATAAAAGAACTAGATAAAGGGGTCCAGCTATGATGAAGTTTACTTTTGTTCGCCACCTTATTCAAGCAGGAATTCTAGTTTTGTTTGTGCTAGGAAATCTTGGAATATTCAAGTTCTTAGAAGGCAATCTTAGTGGTTCAAAACTACTTGGAGTTTTACACTTAAACGACCCTTTTGCAGCACTTCAGCTATTTTTGGCTGGATTTGCGCTTAGTGCTACAGCTGTAATAGGTGCTATTATCGTGCTAGTATTTTACGCACTAATTGCGCCTAGGGCTTTTTGTGGTTGGGTTTGTCCAGTAAATATAGTAACTGATTTGGCAAACTACATCCGCACAAAAATAGGTATAACAAAAAATCTAGCAAGCTTTAGCCCAAAAGCACGCTATTATTTGTTAGCTTTAAGCCTTGTGCTAAGTGCGATTTTTCACATCGCAGCCTTTGAAAGTGTAAGCTATATTGGTGCTTTAACTCGCTCTGTAGTTTATCTTGGCGGTAGCTTTTTTGCTATTTTTGTAGCGATTTTGCTAGTAGATATTTTTATTCAAAAACGCTTTATTTGTGGGCATTTGTGTCCGCTTGGAGCTTTTTGGGCTGTGGCTAGTAAGTTCTCGCTAATTCGCATAAAATATAGCCTAGATAAATGTAAAAAGTGTAATGAGTGCCTTAGGGTTTGCCCTGAGACAAGCACGCTTAATATGGTAGGCAAAAGCGATGGTCTAGTAAGTAGTGAGTGTATAAGCTGTGGGCGCTGCGTCGAGATTTGTAATGACGATGCGCTAAACTTTACTATCTTAAATTTTGGAGATAAAAAATGAAAAAAATTGCTTTAATAGCCGCTAGTTTAGCTCTGCTAGCAAGTTGCGGTATAGCAAAAACTATTGATGATGCGAAATTTGGTCTTCGTGGTGATTTAGACAATGATGATGTAAAAAGCAGAAATATTGAGTGGAAGCAAGCAGCAGCTGGCGAGAGCAAGCTAATTGAGCGTAGCTTTGAGAACGCTCCACCGATGATTCCACACGATATTAGTGATTTTGGCGAGATTACAAAAGACAATAACGCCTGTCTTAGCTGTCATTTGCCTGATGTTGCAGCAGCACTAAATGCTACGCCAGTGCCAAAAAGTCACCTTATAAAAATGGAAAACCAAAAAGACCTTGACGGCGCACTAAGCCTAGAGCGTTTTAACTGTACTCAGTGCCACGCTCCACAAGCTAATGCAAAACCACTTGTGAAAAATAATTTCAAGGCTGATTTTAGAACTGTTGATGGCAAGAAAAAATCAAACTTGATGGATATTTTAAATCAAGGTGCTAACTAAAATGAATAGGCGAGAGTTTTTTAGCAAGCTTTTTCCTAAGCAAAACTTAAGTCTAAGGAATTCTAGAGTTTCTAAGCTAAAAAGCTTTGATAGCGAGAATTCCCTAAGAGGGGCGCAAAAACTACAAATAAACACCGCTACTTGCCTAGCATGGAATGATATAGTTTGTAGTAGTTGCGCTGATGTATGTCATGCTAGGGCGATAGAGTTTTTAGGACTTTTTCGCCCAGTTATAAATGAAAAATGTGATAATTGTAATGAGTGTATAAGCTCATGCTTTAAAGGAGCGATAAATGTTTGTTAAAAAATTTCTAGCTGCTAGTATTTTGGCTGCTGTTTGCCTAGGCGATATGAGCTTTAAAATGCCAGCAAATATAACCGCACTAAAAGCTAGCAATAATGGTATCTTTGTAGGGCTTGATGATGGTCAGCTTGGAGTGTTTAACAAGGGGCAATTTAGCGCTCTAATAACCCTGCCAAAAATCTCAAATCACTTTGGCAAAAACCAAAGCTCAAAAATATATCAAATAAGCGAGCTAAATGGGCAAATAGCTGCTGTTAGCGAAGCTGATGAACTAGGAAAAAATGTAATTTTAATCATAAATGCTAAAACAAAAATCATACCATCACCGGTTGCTATGCTAAAGCAAGTGCTATTTTTGGATGAAAATACCCTGCTTTTAATCGGCCCAAACTGCGAAATAAACTACTATGATATAAAAAGTGAAAAAATCACACACACAAGTAAATTTACAATCTCAGGCTTTGAAAAAGCTGTATTTAGCACCGACCGAAAAAGCCTATTACTAGCTTGCGAGGGAGGAATAGTCTTTTACTACGACCTAGGCGCAAAAAAACTAAGCAAAGAAGAAGCTTTACACAAAGACCGCATTTATGATATAGCCGTGTATGAAAACCGCTTGCTAACAGGTACGCCAGAGCGAAAAGCACGCTATTTTAATGGGGTAAAAGAAACTTGGTATGATACGAGCTTTCCAGTATATAAAGTAGCTTTAAATAGCGATATAGGCGCATTTAGCAAAGAAAAAAGCATAGTTATAATTGACAAAAACGGCAAAGAAATAAAAGAAATTCCCTACACAGGCACACTTTTAACTGATCTAGAATTCCTACCAAATGGCGAGCTAGTAGGAGCTGGATATGATAATAATCTATACTTCTGGGAGGCAAAATGAATCTCTCAAGCCTTGTAATCACGCTAAAACCAAACACTGATATAGCGAGCATTAGCGAGCAAATTAGCAAATACGCTAGCATAGAAGTAAAAGAGGGCGATAAAATCGTAGCTGTCGTAGAAAGCGATGACACTGACGGACAAATAAAAGCATATCGCGCCTTAGAGCGCATAGATGGCGTAGCGAATGTAGCGATGATATATAGCTATGAAGACCCAGCCGATGTAGATGCCCTTGGTGCTAGAAGCATGGATGAGATAATGGACAAACTAGAAAAAACCCCGACTGAAAAGATCAAATACAGCGGGCATGTAAAAATCTAGAATTTCTAGGGAATTCTAGAATTTTAATCAAACTAGAATTCCTAAGCAAAATATTTTCTAGGAATTCTAGATTTTTTAAATCAAACTAGAATTCCTAAATAAAATCTAGAATTCCTAAGCAAATCTAGAATTCCTAAGCAAAATATTTTCTAGGAATTCTAGAATTCCTAATCAAATCTAGAATTCCTTAATCAAATCTAGAATTCTAATCAAATCTAGAATTCCTAAGCAAAATATTTTCTAGGGAATTCTAGATTTTTTAAATCAAACTAGAATTCTAATCAAATCTAGAATTTCTAAGCCTAGAATTCCTAGAAATTCTAGATTTTGCTTAAAATCTGCTATAATTTTATCTTTTTAAAGGATGAGTTTTGGATACTTGGAACAACATTTATAGCAGTTTTGACCCACTTGCTTTTAGTATTTTTGGCTTTAATGTTTATTGGTACAGCCTTTGCTATATCATAGCTTTGTTTTTGGCTTTAATTTTGGCAAAGTATTTTATAAAACTATACAAAATTCCTATTGCTGAAAAAATGCTAGATAATTATTTTATCTGGGCAGAACTAGGCGTGATACTTGGTGCGCGCCTTGGCTATATCATCATTTACGATACAAACACAGCCTTTTATCTCAGCGCACCTTGGCAGATTTTTAATCCTTTTGTAAATGGCGAGTTTGTAGGCATCCGTGGCATGAGCTATCATGGAGCGGTGCTTGGCTTTATTATTGCTACCTTTCTTTTTTGTCGCAGACATAAGCAGGATTTGTGGCTATATTTAGATCTTTGTGCGCTTAGCATTCCGCTTGCGTATTTTTTTGGGCGAATTGGCAATTTTTTAAACCAAGAGCTCTTTGGCAGAGAAACAGATTTAATAAGCACGCCGTGGGCGATAATCGTAGATGGTATCCCAAGGCATCCTAGCCAGCTTTATGAGGGAGTTTTAGAGGGTTTTGGAGTGTTTTTTGCCCTGCTAATTGCCAAAAGATTTCAAAAAGCAAATGGCGAGCTAATTGCGCTATATGCTATATTCTACACACTAGCACGCTTTATTTGCGAGTTTTATAGGCAGCCTGATGCACAGCTTGGCTTTTTGGTTTTTGGACTTTCTATGGGACAACTACTCTCACTTCTTATGTTTGGGGCTGGAATTTTGCTTTTATTTTACTTAAAAAGCTCAAAAAATGTAAAAAAATGTAACAATTTTGTAAATAACAACAAAAAAAGCCAAAATTTTAAGTAATTTTTAGTTAGTAAATTATACAATAACAAGATTTTAATCAGAAAGGATGCCTTATGGTAAACACTACTATCGAGGGATATCTAGGCAAAAGAGCAGATTGTAAAAAATCTCGCCTTCCTGCCAAGCTAGACCTAATCCAAAGTGGAACTGGCCTATTTCTAGGTCTTTTTATGTGGGCGCACATGATATTTGTGGCGACTATTTTGTTAGGCAAAGATGCCTTTAACACTGTGGTTCATATCATGGAGCTACGCTTTTTAAGCTCATCTCCCTATATGACTTACACAACTACTGTAGTAGCTTGTGCTGTGCTTATTATTTTCTTTGTGCACGCAGCTCTTGGTATGCGCAAGTTACCTGTTAACTGGCGTCAGTGGAGACTATACCGCGGACATGCAACTCGCATGAATCACGGCGATACTAGTCTATGGTGGATTCAGGCATGTACTGGATTTATTATGTTCTTCTTGGGCTCAGCTCACCTTATTATTATCGCTACTAGCGATGGTCTTTCAGCTGATATGAGCTCTCAGCGTGTATTTACTCACTTTATGTGGCTATTTTATCTAGTGCTACTATTTTGTGTAGAGCTACACGGTGGTATCGGTCTATACAGACTATGTATGAAATGGGGATGGTTTGAGGGCAAAAATCCTAAAGCAACTCGTAAAAAACTTAAAAGAGCCAAATGGGTTATTAGCATATTTTTCTTAGCTCTTGGACTTCTTAGCCTTGCAGCTTTCTTAAAAATCGGCTATTACAACTTTAACAATATAGATGGCAACTCTTGGCAAACATCAGCTTACACTATGGAGGCTAAATAATGAAAGTTCTTTATTATGATTCACTAATTATCGGTGGAGGCTTGGCTGGACTTCGTTCAGCAGTCGCTGCTAGCGACAAAGGTCTTAGCACTGTAGTTCTTAGCCTTTGTCCTGTTAAACGCTCACACTCAGCAGCCGCACAAGGCGGTATGCAAGCAAGTCTGGGCAACTCAAAAATGAGCGAGGGCGACAACGAAGATCTACACTTTGCAGATACTGTAAAAGGTAGCGACTGGGGCTGTGATCAACAAGTAGCAAGAATGTTTGTTCAAACAGCACCAAAAGCTATCCGTGAACTTGCTAGCTGGGGCGTGCCTTGGACTAGAATCACAAAAGGCGACCGCCAAGCAGTAATAAACGCAGAAAAAACAACAATCACAGAAAAAGAAGAAGTTCATGGTCTAATTCACAGCCGTGACTTTGGTGGAACAAAAAAATGGCGTACTTGCTTTACAGCTGATGCTACTGGACATACAATGCTATTTGGCGTGGCAAACGAAGCTTTAAAACGCAATGTAGAAATCCACGATAGAAAAGAAGCAATCGCTCTAATCCACGAAAATGGCCGCTGCTATGGTGCTGTGGTGCGTGATCTAATCACTGGCGAGCTAGCAGCATATGTGGCAAAAGGCACACTAATCGCAACTGGTGGTTATGGTAGAGTTTATAAACACACTACAAACGCTGTTATTTGCGAGGGCATGGGTGCTGCGATAGCACTTGAGACTGGTCTAGCTAAGCTAGGAAATATGGAAGCAGTTCAGTTTCACCCAACTCCAATCGTGCCAAGTGGTATTCTACTAACTGAGGGATGCCGTGGTGATGGTGGAATACTTAGAGATGTAGATGGATACCGCTTTATGCCTGATTATGAGCCTGAGAAAAAAGAGCTTGCTAGCCGTGATGTTGTAAGTCGTCGTATGATGGAGCATATTAGAAATGGCAAAGGCGTAAAAAGTGCTTATGGTGAGCATGTTTGGCTAGATATTAGCATTTTGGGTCGTGCTCATATAGAAAAAAACCTTCGTGATGTTCAAGAAATCTGTATGATATTTAATGGTATCGATCCTGCTGATGAGGGTCCAAAAGGCTGGGCGCCAGTTCTGCCAATGCAACACTACTCAATGGGTGGAATCCGCACTAAGCCAACTGGGCAGAGCCCTACTCTATCAGGTCTTTTTGCAGCTGGTGAGGCTGCGTGCTGGGATATGCACGGCTTTAACCGCCTTGGTGGAAACTCAGTAGCTGAGACTGTAGTAGCTGGCATGATTATCGGTAACTACTTTGCTGATTACTGCAAAGCAGCGCAAATTGATATCAAAACAGAAACTATAGAAAAATTCATCACAAAAGAGCAAGACTACCTACAAAGCCTACTTGATAAAGATGGCAAATACAATGTATTTGAAATCAAAAACAAAATGAAAGAAATCATGTGGGAGCATGTAGCTATCTTTAGAACTGGTGAGGGTCTAAAAAAAGCAGTTGATGAGCTTGAAGAGCTATACAAAGAAAGCGCAAATGTCAAGCTAGAAAACAAAGAGCTATATGGAAACCCTGAGCTAGAAGAGGCTTACCGTGTACCAAAAATGCTAAAACTAGCCCTTTGTATCGCATGGGGTGCGTATCTACGCACAGAAAGCCGTGGTGCTCACTACCGTGAAGACTATCCAAAACGCGATGATCTAAACTGGTGTAAACGCACACTAACTAGCTGGAGTGAGGGTGCTACTAAACCAACAGTAGAATACGAAGAGCTAGATATAATGAGCATGGAGATGCCGCCAGCATTCCGTGGATATGGCGCAAAAGGAAATATCATAGAGCATCCAAACTCTGCTATCCGCCAAGCGCAAGTTGATGAGATCCGCTCTAAAATGGAAGCTCTTGGCAAGCCACGCCACGAAATCCAAGAGGCACTAATGCACTATGATCTTCAACCAGAATACAAAGCACTAAATGAAAGAGCAGGTAAAGGCTATGAGTAGAAAAATCAAAATTCGAGCATTTAAATATAATCCGCAAAGCAAAATCAGCAAACCACATTTTGCTGAGTATGAGATAGAAGAAACTGATGGTATGACACTTTTTATCGCATTAAATGTGATAAGAGAAAAGCTTGATCCAGGTCTTAGCTTTGATTTTGTGTGTCGTGCTGGTATCTGCGGAAGCTGTGGTATGGTAGTAAATGGCAAACCTCAGCTTGCTTGCCGCACGCTTACAAAAGACTATCCAAGCGGTGTAATCGAGCTTATGCCTATGCCAGTATTTAAGCTAATCAAAGATCTAAGCGTAAATACTGGTGAGTGGATGAACAACATGAGCAAAAGAGTTGAGAGCTGGATACACACAAGCGAGAAAACTGATATCTCTAAAATAGAGAAAAAGGTTAGTCCTGAGGCTGCGCAAGAGACCTTTGAGCTTGATCGCTGCATTGAGTGTGGTATCTGCGTAGCTAGCTGTGGTACTGCTATCATGAGACCTGATTTTGTCGGTGCTGTGGGGCTAAACCGCGTGGCACGCTTTAAGGTAGATGAGCTTGATGAGAGAAGCGATGCTGATTTCTACGAGCTTGTGGGCGATGATGATGGTGTCTTTGGCTGTATGACATTGCTAGGATGCGAGGATAACTGTCCTAAGCACCTACCACTTCAAAGCAAAATCGCTTATATGCGCCGTAAACTAGCTACTGTAAAAGACTGATTTTAGCTCTGCTTAGCAGGCAGGCTTTTAAAATTCTAGAATTCCCCACTATGTCATCCTCGGGCTTGACCCGAGGATCTCTATCCCGAGGATCTCTATATGGAATTCTAGAATTCCATTTATCTTACATTTTATTTTTTACTTAATTGTGCGCCACTAATGTCCTAGTCGTTATGCGAAGTATTCTCGCTTTGTCTCTTTGTGAATATTTCATTGCTATTATCTATTAAGAATTTAAAATCTAACTATGAAAATAAATCGTAAATTTAGTTTAAATTTAGAAAAAATATCGTATTATTGCGAACTTTATTTTAAAAAAGGAGAAAAAATGACAGAACAGACAAGGGCGGTTTTTGAAAACCCAGAGCTTTTAAGAGAAAAACTTGCTATTTTTTTAAGAAAACCTGAAAAAGTAGAAATTTACGCTAAGGCGGCTGAAAAGTTTTTTAATGCTGGTGGTAGACAAAAGCTCAAATACACCAGCACTTGGTCTTGGTGGGGATTTTTTGGAGCACTTTTTGGAATACCTTGGTTTTTTCTTTATAGGAAACTCTATGGGATATTTTTTGTAGCGTTAGCACTTTATATTGGGCTAGTAATTTTGGATATTTTTATGCTAGGGTCTAGTGTTGTTTGGCTAAGTTATGTTTGGCCACTAATTTTTACGATAGCGTGCGCTCAGCTTTCTAAATTTACAGTAATAGATAGATTTAGCAAAGCACTTGATAGCGATGAGCTAGAAAACAAGGGTGGTGTAAATCCTTGGGGACTTTATATTCCTATTGGAATTATTGTTATTTTTATAATTCCTGCATTTATCGTTGGATTAATTGGATTTAATAATGAAATGCCTTAGGCAAAACAAATGAGAGAATAAATAAAAGAAATTTTTAATAATCCACAAACTCTAAGACAAAAGCTAGATGAATACTTTCATATGACACAGTAAAGATAGAATACTACGCAACATCAGCAGAAACATTCTTTTTGGCTGGCGGCAAACAAGTCTTTGCTTAAAAGCCACTTGGTCCTAGTTTGCGTTTTTATTTTCTGAGTGGTATTTTATTTACAAAAAAGAGTATTAAAGGGGATTACTATTTTTATATTAAATCTTATTCATTTTATTTAGTCTAGGACTTATTATAATAGTGATAAGAGACAATAAGTGATTTATGGGTAGCAGTATTTTTTGTATGTATTGCTGTATCGATAGTAGTGGGGATATATGCTAAATACTTTGTAATCAAAAGATTTGAACTTGCTCTAAACTCTAGTGAAATGGTGTTTAAGCAAATGTCAGGTGAAAATACTTGGGCTGCGGTGTTTAGCTACCCAAAACTGCTAAGAGAAAAATTAAATGAATTTCTATAAACACCAAACTCGGTAGAAATTGCGCAAGCAGCCGAAAAGTTTTTTCTGCTGGTAATAAAGAAGGTCTAAAATACAAAGCAACTTGGAGTTAGGTGGCATTTTTCTTTCATTGGCTTTTTTATCATATCGCAAAATAGATGATAAGATAGTTTTGTATTTTATGCTTATTAACATAACTAGCATATTGCTTTTATTCCTATGATATTTGCTGGAATGAAGGCAAAATTTTATGTAATCAAACGCTTTGAGCTAGAATTGGTTATTGGATTTGGTGCTGGTGATATCAGCTATCAGCTTAGGGGTGAGAGATGAGAATTTTGCTTTTTTTAGTTTTTATCCTTGCTATTTTGATCTTTCTTGCTGTGTTTAATGATAAATTAAATTTAAAATCCAAGATATCTATTTTAGCGCTTTGTAGTGCTATATTTTTTGTTGGGTTTTTATACAATGAGATGGATAATCAAAGAAGCATTGATATAAATGAGCTTTTGTATAAATTTAACTCAAAAGAGATTATAAAATGCGGAGATTATAATGTTACGAGTGCGAAATTTAATTATGAATTTGGTACCAGTAGCTTTGTATCTAAAGAGCAAAATGGTATAATAATACCGATAGAAAAATGTTTAAAGGAGAACTAATGTCTATATTATTTGAATCTATTAAAGTTGGTAATTTCACACTTCCAAACCGCATAGCTATGCCACCGATGTGTGTTTATAAGGCTAGGGATTATAGTGGATTGCCACGATGTTTTCATAGATTACACTATCCGGCTAGATCGCTTGGTGGAGTTGGATTTATTATCGTTGAAGCCACAGCGGTATCACCAGAGGGTTGTATATCTAAAAATGATTTAGGATTATGGAGTGATAATCAAGTAGAAGCACACGCAAAATTAAATTACGAAATCAAAAAATACACTTGCCAAACCACAGCCATCCAGCTAGGACACGCTGGAGCCAAGGGGACTTGCGATAATATATTAAGCCCTAGTGGAATATGCTTTAGCCCCGAATACCAGCATCCAAAGGCGCTAAACACTCAAGAAATTTATGAGATTGTAACTAAATTTAAAGATGCCGCTATAAGAGCCAAGGCCGCTAATTACGATATTGTAGAGATACACGCAGCGCATGGGTATTTGATTAGCGAGTTTTTAAGCCCATTAACCAATAAACGAGATGATGAATTTGGCGGAAGTATAGATAATAGAATGCGACTTCTAAGCTTGATTGCTCAAGAGATTTCACCTATTATCCCATTTGGTGTTCGCATTAGCGCTGATGATTGGGAGGTGGGCGGAAATACCATAGAAGATAGCAAAATCATAGCCAAAAAATGTGCCGAGCTAGGTGCTTGCTATATCAGTGTATCGGCAGGTGGCGTGGTAACTAAGCCAAGCCTAGTTCCAGAACTTAAGCCTATGTATCAAGCCAATTATGCAAAAGCTATTAAAGAGGTGGTAAATATACCAGTTATTGGAGTAGGATTAATCACTACTAAAGAGCAGGGCGAGCAGATGATAGAGGGCGGATACTGCGATATAGTAGCCTATGGTAGGGAGCTTTTACGCAATCCAAATTTCGCTCTATACGCAGCTGCAAGTGAAGGGAAAAATGAGCTTATAGACTTCTCATACCAAAGGGCATTTTAGTTGCTTTGTTGGTAAGCAACTCTTTGTATTGAGATAGATTTGTAATATTTTGAGATTTGAGAATTTAGGAATTTGATAATTTTGGAATATTACAAAATATCTAAATTTAATTTTTATCTTTAAATTTAGCTAAATACGCTATTTATTAAGCTCATTTAGGCTATTTACGATGACGCCTACAATGAGATTTAGCGCTATCATGCCCACAATGACGATGTAGCTTACAAAAACTATCCACGCATATGGATAGACCTCCATCACAGGCCGCACAATCCCCATGCTCCAGCTCTCAAGTGTCATTATCTGAAATAGCGTATATAAGGCCCTTGGCAATGTGCCAAACCACTCAGGGAATTTCTCTCCAAAAAACTCCACACAAAGCACGCCATAAACATAGTAAAAAATGCTAAGCAAGGCTGAAATACTAAGCATAGCTGGGATTGTTTTTAGTACTGCATCGACCACCACGCGCATAGCTGGTACTGATGAGATGAGGCGCAAAATCCTAAGCGTTCTAAATGTGCGAAGAACTGAATACTCAATAGCTGCAAAGCTAAGTGCGACTATTAAAAAATCAAAGATATTCCACCATCTCTCGCTATTTGTGAAAAATGCTAGGCGGTAGCAAAATAGACGCAGGGCAAGCTCTATGGTAAAAATCACAAGGCAGAGCATATCAAGGGCGTTTAAAAGTCCGCCAAAACTAGCTTTTATCTCAGTGCTGGTATTTAATCCTAGCAAGGCGGAGTTAAAAAGAATAACTGAGATGATACTGTAATTCCACGCCTTGGTCTCGATTATACTTTGTAATTTTGAGCGTAGGGTTATGAGTGATGACATTTTGTGCCTTTTTGTTTTATGATATTTTGGCAGAATTATAGCTGAAAATTGTAAGAAATTTAGGGAATTTTAGAATTGTCTTTGAATTTTAATCAGTATAGTTATTTTATAGCTAGATAAGTAACTGTGCTAATTTCCTTTAAATTTTTTCTTTCATAGATTAAGAGATGATTATCTTGATAATTATTTATTAAGCTTTCGTTCTTAAGTCGCTTTATAATTTCAAAGGTTTTATTTATATTTTTAATAGGCGCAAGCATGTGATATTCTTTTTGTAAATACTCACTTATATAAAAAAACTTATCTCTATTTTCATCTGCTTTTTTATATTCTTTGTTTTGTAAGTAATACTGCCATAATAAGAAATAAGAATATTCGTTTATTTTTTCAGAACTTTTATAAATTTCAATATATTCTTTTATATTTGCCGTAGCTTTTTCTTTATTTAATTTTATTTTTGCGTATTGTCTTATTTCTTCTGCTTTGAAAGCTAATTGTCTTAGCATCATCACATCTTCGCTACTTTTAAGTTTTGTGTTATTTATGTATTCCAACTCACTCATCATAGCATTTATGCTAGCTATTTTTTCATCTTTAAAATTTGCTAGAATTTCATCTAGCTTTTTATTTATTTGGTTTAATTCTGTTTTTATTTCATACATAAAATGCTGGCCCACAGCTATCGAAAGAACATTGTATAAAGCAGCAGGCGCTATTATGCCTTTTAGATCAGCGGGGTTAAATCTAGCTTGCTCTTTTATTTTTCCATTTTCTAAGATTATGCCAAGCAAACCATCGCCATCTTTTGCTTTTTGTAATAGATCAATGCTTACAGAGCATTTTAAGAGTTCAGAGCTGTTTTGCAAAACAGCAATATCTCTTGTTATTTCAACAACACCTTTAGTAGCTGTGTCTATAGAAATAATGCTTTCATTTTCTTTAATTTCATTTTTATCTGTTACTTTCATTAGCTCTAAACTCATTTTATCCCCTTAATTATTTTGCTGACTCTCTGCTCTAAGCTTGGCTATAAGTAAACATGCAGGCACAGTAACTCTATAAGCAGGACTGGCTAAATCAACTGCTGTCCAAGCCCCAGTGATAGCCCAGCCGACAGGTCCAGCATAAATACCAACAATCCTTGCAATAGTAGCACTTGATTTTGGCGATGTGATGTTTAAGGCTATGAGTGGCAAAACTACCATAAAGATTATAGTGGTTCTTGATACTTTACAATATCAAAAAGAAGTGCAAATAAATTAAGCTAGAATTCCCTAAATTTCTTACAATTTTCAGCTATAATTCTGCCAAAATATCATAAAACAAAAAGGCACAAAATGTCATCACTCATAACCCTACGCTCAAAATTACAAAGTATAATCGAGACCAAGGCGTGGAATTACAGTATCATCTCAGTTATTCTTTTTAACTCCGCCTTGCTAGGATTAAATACCAGCACTGAGATAAAAGCTAGTTTTGGCGGACTTTTAAACGCCCTTGATATGCTCTGCCTTGTGATTTTTACCATAGAGCTTGCCCTGCGTCTATTTTGCTACCGCCTAGCATTTTTCACAAATAGCGAGAGATGGTGGAATATCTTTGATTTTTTAATAGTCGCACTTAGCTTTGCAGCTATTGAGTATTCAGTTCTTCGCACATTTAGAACGCTTAGGATTTTGCGCCTCATCTCATCAGTACCAGCTATGCGCGTGGTGGTCGATGCAGTACTAAAAACAATCCCAGCTATGCTTAGTATTTCAGCCTTGCTTAGCATTTTTTACTATGTTTATGGCGTGCTTTGTGTGGAGTTTTTTGGAGAGAAATTCCCTGAGTGGTTTGGCACATTGCCAAGGGCCTTATATACGCTATTTCAGATAATGACACTTGAGAGCTGGAGCATGGGGATTGTGCGGCCTGTGATGGAGGTCTATCCATATGCGTGGATAGTTTTTGTAAGCTACATCGTCATTGTGGGCATGATAGCGCTAAATCTCATTGTAGGCGTCATCGTAAATAGCCTAAATGAAATCACTCAAAGCAAAAACGCAAATAATGATCTCTAGAATTCCCTAGATTTTTTAGTTTTCTTGGGGGTGCGGGGGTTTTCTTTTTAGGGAATTCTAAAATTCCCCAAAATTCGTCATTGCGAGGCTTTGAAAAAAGAGGGAGCAATCTCATTTATTAAGCCTTATTAAGCCTTGAACGAGATTGCTCTCTCTGCTTTGCTTCCTCGCAATGACGGAATGTTAAACGGAATTTTGAACGAGATTGCTTCGTCGTTCATTTCACTCACTTCTCGCAATGACGGAATTTTAAAAGAGATCCACGGGTAATATCGGGGGATGACACAAGACTTAGGGAATTCTAAATTTAGCTTAGAATTCTAAATTTTCGCTCGCTTTTAGGCTGGATAAGCCAGCCCCGCAAATTTTATAAGGGCTGCGCCCTAAACCCTTAGGGGCTGCCGCCCCTAAAACCCCGCAAAAATCTAGAATTCCTTAGCCTTTGTATTCTACTAGCTTAGCACCTAGGCGGCTATAGTTATAGATGCCGCCCTCGATATCGCTTACATCGCTAAATCCTGCGTTTTTTAGCACTTCCATTGCTAGCTTTGTTCGCTTGCCTGAGTGACACATAAGCACGATTTTATCGTCTTTGTCAAAGAGCTTTTTTACCTCATGGACAAAAAGCGGATTAACCGCACCACTTGCCATCAAAAATGTGATTAGATGGCTACCCTCTAGCACGCCAGTTTCATACCACTCGCTAGGCAAGCGGATGTCTATGATGCACTCATTTGGTATAGATTTGTTTGCTGTGTTATAGCTCATATTCATGCTCCTTAGCTGGAAATTTACCACCACGCACATCATCTGCGTAGTTTGCCACCGCTTGTTTTACAAGCTGGGCTCCGTCCATATATCGCCTTACAAACTTTGGCTTAAAATCTGTAAAAAAGCCTAGCATATCGCTCCACACCAGCACCTGTCCGTCCGTGCTAGCACCTGCGCCGATGCTGATTACTGGGATATTTGCTCTACTAGCAATCTTAGCAGCGATGTGGCTTAGCGTGCCTTCTATTAGTAGCATAGCAGCTCCTGCAACTTCGAGCGCCTTTGCATCACTTAGCGCAGTGCTTTCATCACGGCACACTACAAAGCCACCTTCTAGCACGCTATGCTGTGGCTTTAGCCCTATGTGAGCGACCACTGCGATACCTGCGCTTTTTAGCAGTTTTATTGTGGGGGCAAGCTCTGCGCCACCTTCGATTTTTATGGCATCGCAGAGTGTTTGCTGGCAGACTTTGGTGCAGTTTTTTACTGCCAGTTCCAGCGTAGCACAGCTAGCAAAGGGCATATCCACTACCATATAAGCGTGCTTTAAGCCCCTTTTTACCGCTTTTGCGTGATAAATCATCTCATCAACGCTAATATCAATTGTGCTGTCTTTTCCGCCAAAGCTCATATTTAGCGAGTCGCCAACTAGCACTATATCAGCACTCTCATCAAAAAGCCTAGCAAAAAGTGCGTCGTAGGCTGTAATCATAACGATTTTTTGCCCCTGCGCTTTCATTTTGTAAAGCTCATTTATGTTTATTTTTTTCATAAAACATCCTTTAAAATGCGTTAAGTATAGCATTTAATGATAAATTTTGCTTACTTTTGCTAGAATTGCGCAAAATTTTTTTGGTGAGGCAGATATGGGGCTTTTAAAAGAGCTTGAGACAAAGTATGATTTTGATGTAGTTGATGATTTTATGACGCATTTTGGTGTGATGAGTATAAGTCTTGAGCCACTTATCGTAGGGCTTAGCAAACCTGAGGCCTTTGAGAGTAGCGTGGGCGAGATTTTACGGATATTTCGCAATCTTCATAGCGCATCAAAGTTTCTAGGACTTGAGCCTGTGGCGAAGTTCATGGGGCTGTGTCTAAATCTCTGCGAGGGGCTAAAGCAGGCAAAAAGCTCTGGCTGCGCAGCTAGCGATGAGCTAGTTGACTGGCTGCTGCTAGCAGCTGATCAAATAGAAAGCTATCGCCGAGATATTGACAATGACGAAGTTTACTTTACTATCATCAATCCAAAACTAATCAAAATGCCACTAGAGCTAATAAAACAAAGCTAAGAAATTCTAAAATTCCCTAGCTTTGTAAAACTCTCAAATCATTTGTGAAAGAGCGGCTATGAACTTCGAACTTTTGTGGCTTTATATTCTTTCTGTGATAGTCTTTATTATCACGCCTGGGCCTGTTATTGCTTTGATTTTAAAAAACACCAGTAGCGGCGGCTTTAAAAAGGCCTTTTGGACCATACTTGGCACCGATTTTGGCTCGCTTATTTTAATAGCCTTTGCTCTGCTTGGCATTTTAGGCATTTTTAGTATTTCAAATGATTTTTTTACGATTTTTTCATTTTGTGGGGCGGTTTTTATATTTTTTCTTGGGCTTTGTGGGCTAGTGGCTGATATAGGCAAAAACAGCGCAAATATCGCACCAAAAGCCAAAGGAGCCTTTAGCGCAGGCTTTATCCTAACAGTATCAAATCCAAAAGAAATCATTTTTATAATGACTTTTTTGCCTCAATTTACACAGATTTTGCCAGATTTACACGCTAGCTTGGCTTTGCTTGTAGCACTTTGGGTTGGGCTTGATATTTTCGTGCTTTGCGTATTTAGCTTCTGGGCTTCAAAGATAAAGGCTTTAGAGAGCTACTCACGCTACATTAGTCTTTTAAGCGATGTTATTTTGATGTTTGTGGGTATTTTGGGAGTGGCTTTTTACTGGGGAGATTTTTGGGCTATTGTGTTTTAAGGATTTTTTTCTAGAATTCTAGATTTTGCTAGGCTTTTGTTTTTAAAAATCTGGAATTCCTAAGGATTTTTTCTAGGAATTCTAGATTTTACTAGTATTGCTAAATGCTTTTACAAAACGCATAAAGAACCTTGAAGCCAAAGCTCTAGAATTCTAAACTATAGGGAATTCTAGAATTCCCTAGTACCTAAAAGCGTAAAATTGCTTAATCACGCCTTAATCACGCCGCAAGCTAGTCTAGCACCGCCGCCGCCAAGTGGTTCTGGATGGTCGCTGTGATTGTCGCCACCTACATGAATCATAAGAGCGCGCCCTTTAATATCGCTTAGTTCTTTGATTCTTGGAGCTAGAACCGGAGTTGTAGCTGTGCCATCTGGGGCTACTGCAAGAGCTGGTAGGTCGCCAAAGTGACCATTGTCATCCCATGGAGATGAGTGCCTGCCAGTATTTTTTGGATCAAGGTGACCACCAGCTTTCATGCCAAGACCTTTATCGGTCATACCACAATCAGGATTTGTATGGACGTGAAAGCCGTGAATACCAGGCTCAAGGTTTTTTAGATTTGGATAAAATGCTACACCATAAGCAGTTTTTACAGCTACAACCTCGCCGATTGCAGTGTTACCTTTTTTACCTAGAAGCTCAACAGGGATGCTGATATGCTCGCCTGCTTTTGGATCGAAGACCACCTTATTTTCAGCGCTTAGACCTACTACTGCGCTAGCTGCGATAGCTGCTGTTACAAATAACTTTTTCATTTATTCCTCCTTTGAAAATGAAAGGGTATTTTAATAACCCTAAACTGAAAAATCAATAAATTTTATTAAAAAAAAGTAAAAATCTAGTAGTAATTTTTATTATAGAGTTCTAGAATTCCCTAGGAAATTCTAGAATTTAAAATAAAGAATCTTTGCTTTTGTGTCCGCAGATTTCATAGCCTTTTATGCTTAGCACCCTGCCCTTTGCGGTGCGTGCGATGTAGCCACTACTTAGCAAAAAGGGCTCAAGCACATCCTCAATCGCCCTCTCATCCTCACTAAGTGCTGCTGCGATAGTGCCAAGACCAAGTGGCTTTGAGCTAGAAAGAAGCAAGCGTAAATAGCGCATATCCATATCATCTAAACCCAGCTCACTAACCCCAAGTCGCTCTAAGGCGTCCTTTGCCCGCTCTAGCGTGATGATATTCTCAGCATTTACCTCAGCAAAGTCTCTAATGCGCTTTAAAAGCCTTAAAGCGATGCGAGGCGTGCCACGACTGCGCTTAGCAGCTTCTAGGGCTGCTGCGCTCTGACACTCTTTGCCTAACTTGCTAGCAGCTTGCTTGATAATAGTAGCTAGCTCATCTGGGGTGTAAAACTCCAGCCGAAAGTTTAGCCCAAATCTATCTCTAAGTGGCGCAGAGACATTGCCAGCGCGCGTGGTCGCCCCTACCAAAGTAAATGGCGCGATATCTACCTTGATAGTCTGCGCAGCAGGTCCTGAGCCTATGATAATATCAAGCCGAAAGTCCTCCATAGCTGAGTATAAAATCTCTTCAATCGCAGGACTAAGGCGGTGAATCTCGTCAATAAACAGCACATCACCGCTTTCTAAGTTTGTTAAAATCGCAGCCAAATCGCCGCTTTTTTCTATCATCGGCGCAGCTGAGACCTTGATATTTGCGCCCATTTCTTTGGCGATTATGTGTGCAAGCGTGGTTTTGCCAAGCCCTGGAGGGCCATAAAAAAGCGTGTGATCAAGTGCCTCACCACGCATTTTAGCAGCTTCTATGCTAACAGCAAGGTTGCTTTTTATTTTTTCTTGCCCGATATACGAGCCAAAATCTAGTGGGCGAAGCCCGCTTTGTTCGCTCTCATCAAGCTCCAAGCGTTCAATTTCAACGATTCTATCCATTTTTATACTTTGTGAGTTTAGGCGGTTTTGCTTTGTTTTTCATTTTTTCGCTTCATCACTCTTAAAATAGAGTAAAAAACAAAAGCAAGAGCCACAGGTCCTATCCAAAGCGCTAAATAACTAGTCATCACTCGCTCCATCAGCAATCAAAAATATAAACAAAGCACAAAGTAAAATTGCGCTACCTAAAACTATAAACTCGTGGAATTCTAGACTTTTATAATTTATAAAAGTATAAGAAAGTGCTCCAAACAAGCCTATAAAAGAATAATTTAAAACTATTTTATAAAGTTCACTTTTTTTCATTTTTAAATCTTGTAAAATTATAGCACAAAAAAGTCTTATATTTGTTCTAAAAGTGCCTTGCAGGCTTTGTAAATGTCGCTAAAAGTTAGCTCAAAATTGCCCGTGTACCATGGGTCTGCCACATCAGCGCTGCTGCCTACAAAACTCATCATTTTAGCTATTTTACCCTGTGGGTCTGCTCCAAAAATACGCTCTAAATTGCGCTTGTTTGCGCTATCCATAACCACAAAGATATCCCAGTTCTCATACTCATTTTTAGCCACTTGCCTAGCGTGGCGTGGAAAAAACTCTATATTATGCGCTTTTAGCTCTTTTTTAGTGCCGTGGTGAGTATCGCGTCCTAGCTCTTCTGTGCTAGTGCCAGCTGAGGCGATTATAAGGTCATCTCGCCTTGCTTTTTTGGCTAGGTCTTTTAGCACAAACTCAGCCATAGGCGAGCGGCAAATGTTGCCATGACAAACAAAAAGCACTCTCATTTTAAAAGTCCTATTTTTTTATCTTCTTCAAAGCTTGATTTTTGCTCTCTTTTAATCTCATCTATAAAAGTGCTCGTGCGAAAAACACCATCATCGCTAATAGCTGTTTTTAGAGCTACATTTTTCATCACAAGCACTATGCTAGCGCCGCTTAGTTCGTATTTTGCGATAGTATTTATATCAAAGCTTTCTTCAAATTTAGCATTTTTTGGCAGCACCTTTTGCCAGATTTGGATGCGCTCTTTAAGCTGTGGTTTTTTAAACTCAATCTTATACTCAAAACGCCTAGAAAAAGCTTTATCAAAGCTTTGCATAAAGTTTGTAGTAGCAATCAGCACGCCTTGAAACTTCTCAATTTGCTCTAAGAAAATATTTTGCATTTGATTGTGCATTTGCTCTGAGGCTGATGAGCCATTTTCTAGCCTTGAGCTTAGAAACTGATCAGCTTCGTTTAGCAGTAGCACCGGCTCACTTTTTGACTTAGTGCAAATCTCACGGTAGCTATCAAAGATTTTTCTTACATTTTGTTCGCTCTCGCCTACATATTTGCTTAGAATTTTAGAACAATCAAAGCTAAGAACTTGCTTTTTAAGGCTTTTTGCTAAGCAGTATGCGCTCATTGTCTTTCCAGTGCCAGGTGGGCCATAGAAAATCACTTTTGCATCGATGTTTTTGCGTGGTTTCATTCCCCAGCTAGCAAGCCTTGCTTGAACATTTTTATCAAGCTGGCGCAAGATATTTTCTAGCAAAGCCCTAGTTTGTTCGTTTAACACTACATCGCTTAGGTCGCTACTAGGCGTAATTAGCTCAAAGATTTCACTATTTTTTACTATATTTTCTAATTTGATTTTTTTGGCTGTTTTTGCGCTTTTTGGATGCATTATCTCGCCCAAGGTATCCTCAGAGATAAAAAATGTCCGTGATAATGCTCCAAAGGGCGTTAGCACCTCATCATACTCCACTACACCACTCTCAATCAGCCTTGAGCCATCTTCAAGCATAGAGCGGTTTTTCATCCGCTCCATATCATCTTTGCTAATAAGTGCTAAAAGTGCGCCTAGATCACGCAAAGACCCACTTTCACTTTGTTCGTATTCTTCTTTTAAAAGAGCAAAAAATACAATTCGCTCTTTTGCATCAAAAGCATTTTCTTTTAAAATTTGCTCGCAAGGCAGGGCGATTTTACTAAGCTTTAAGCGAGAAGCAATAATTTTCTCTAACGCTTTTATCTGCTCGCTAGCCTTGCTTTTATCGCTAGTATTTGCCCTGCGAGCATAAAGCTCTACTCTTAAAAACTGATCTTTTAGATACTCCAAATGGTCATTATATGGCTCTTTTGGATTTGAAAGCGGCTGCGCACCAGCCTCTAAAATATGTAAAAACGCATCACAAAGGCTAAGATCAGCTTGTAAAAACCCTAGTTTGCTAAGCTTGCTATGTTCTTTAAAAAAAGCATAGCTTGCGCTTATATAGCCTAGTTCAATGAGATTTTTTACATCATTTAGCCCTTCTAAAAATGAAAGCTCTTTTGTATCATAAATCTGCGAAAGTAGCTCAAAACACCCTACTTGCGATATGCCAGCAAGATACTTGCGTGTCAAAAGTTCTAAGATTTCAAGCTCAGCTTTTGAACAAGACAAAATGCTAAAAACTTCGCTATCTTTGTTATTTTCTAAAAAATCTTTAAGGTATTTCAGAATAAATCCTTGTAAGTGTTTTTGCTTTTTAAAAGCTTTTAGGAATTCTAGAATTCCTAGAAAAAATTCTAGAATTCCTAGAAAATTCTAGAATTCCCTAGTGTTTTATAGTCTTTTTACTGCTTTGTGAAGTACTGCGCAAAGCTTGTTAGCGCTATCAAGCATGGTTGAGATTAGCTCGTAGTTTGCTACTACAAAGGTAAATCTTTCTTTTTCGTCCTTGCTAAGCGCTTTATACTCATCAAGCTCGTCAAGTGCGGTGATATCAGCACCTGAGTTTTTGATTGATTCTTTCATCTCTTCGCTACTTGGAAAATCCTTGCTAAGCAAGAAGTTTTCGATATTTCTCACCATTTGGTTAGCACCTTCAAATAGCGATTTGATTTGGTGGACGCCAGCTAGAATCTGCTCAAATAAATCTTGATTATGCCCTTCAAGCTTACTTTCATCAATATCCTCAGCAAGCTTAGCAAGTCCGTTTAAATCGCTTGCTACATCATTGATTTGTCCGCTGATTTCTATCCTAGCAGTTGCTATAAATGCGCTGTCTTTAAAAGCTCTCATCTTTTGTCCTTTAATAAAATTGCTTTAATTATAACAGATTTTTTGCGATTTTTATGCATTCGCTTATATTTTGCTTATTTGATACTAGTGGATTTGTAAAAGCATCTAAGGCACTAGCTGTGCTTTTGCCGATAGCCACAGCTTTAAAGCCACTTTGCCACTTGTAATTTGCCAAAAAAGCCTCTACATTTTTTGGACTAGCAAAAATAAAAACCGCCCCAGTCTCAAACTGCCTTTTTGGCGCAGTTACGATGCTGTTTTCATAGGCGATCTGCTCGCTTAAAAGCACGCCATTTTTTTCTAGAATTCCCTTTATATCGCTAATTTGCTCTTTTGGACGAAGTAACAGCGTTTTTTTGTCTTTTAGCCCTGGAGCGATTTCAAGCGCAAACTCATCTCCATGCGAGTTTCGTGCCTCATAAACACAGCCAAAACCATATTTGCTAGCAGCATTTGCGCTAGCTTTGCCGATAGCAAATACGCTGATTTTATTATTTGGGGGAATTTTATTGAATTCTAGCGCAGATATAGCATTTTTTGAGCTAATTACAAGCGCACTAAAAGCACTCAAATCCACGCTAAAACTAGCATATTTTATTTTACAAAGCTCAAGATGGACGATATTTTTATCATCACAGCTTGTATTTGAGCACAGATATATCACTTTTGCCTCTATTTTGCAAGAATTCTAGAATTCTTGCTAGAATTGCTTAGATTTATTGCTTAAAATCCACAAATTTTTTTAAGCTCAGAGTCTATTGGCTTTTTGTTTCCAGCTTCGTCCATGCTGACATATGTAACCTCAGCTTCTGTCACAGGCACGCAAATAAGCCCCTTTGCGTTATGATCAAAGCGTTGAACTATTACCTTTACGATCACAGTTACAGAGGTCGTGCCCACATGAGTAATGCGTGAGTAAAAGCTCACCGCATCACCTACAAAAACTGGCTCTTTAAAAAGCACTTCTTTCATTGAAATAGTAACAGTTCGCTCAGGTGCTATTTCCCTGGCAGCCAAAGCCCCAGCTAAGTCTATATGACTAAGCAGCCAACCACCAAAGATATTTCCAGCTGGATTTGTATCTTTTGGCATTGCTATTACGCGAATTCGTGGCTCTCCCATGCTTTTCATTTGTTATCCTTAAATCAATCAAAAGTTCTACAATTCTAGCTTATTTTTTTAAGAATTCTAGAATTTCTACTATTTTACATAGCGTTTATAATCAGCATATCCTAGCTCGTCCATCTTTTCAAACGGGATAAACTCCAAAGAAGCCCCATTTATACAATACCTTAATCCACCTTTATCTACTGGCCCATCGTTAAACACATGCCCTAAATGCGACCCACCAAGTTTTGAGCTAACTTCTACTCTACTCATGCCGTAGCTAAAATCTTTTTTATACTCAATCGTATCGCCAGTAATCGGCTTTGTAAAGCTAGGCCAGCCAGAGCCGCTATCAAACTTATCAGTGCTAGCAAATAGCGGTTTTTTTGTAACTGCGTCTATGTAAATGCCCTTTTCATAGTTTTTATCAAGTGGGCTTGTGCCAGCTATTTCTGTGCCTTTATTTTGCGTGATTTCATAGACTTGTGGGCTTAGTTTTAGTTTTAGCTCATCACGGCTAGGCACTTTAAAGCGGCTATCATCGTGAAGTGGCTCATTTGCAAGGCTTAGGTCAATATGACAGTAGCCATTTGGATTTTTCTCAAGGTATTTTTGATGATATTCCTCAGCTACTACGAAGTTTTTTAGGGGCTCAACCTCAATAGCAATTTTTTTGCTTTTATCTTGTTCTTGTTTAGCTGCCAAAAACTCCTTTATCACGCTCTCATCGTCTTTGTTAGTAAAGTAAATACCGCTTCTATACTGAACTCCTACATCATTTCCTTGGCGGTTTAGGCTATATGGGTCTATAACTCGCCAAAAATGCGCCAAAATATCTTTTAGACTGATTTTCATCTCATCATAGCTAAGCAGCAAGGTCTCAGCATGTCCTGTGCTTTTTATCTCATAGTAGCTAGTCTTATTGCCATTTCCATTTGCGTAGCCTACTTGGGTGCTTTCTACACCTTTTATACGGCTAAAATACCCTTCCATACCCCAAAAGCAGCCACCTGCTAAATAAATCTCCTTCACCTGCTCTCCTTTTGCATAACTTAGGCTAAAAATAGCCAGAAAAATTAGTAAAAATTTTTTAAGCATTTTTTCTCCTTTAAATTTGCGTATTTAAGCAAATAAAAGTAAATTTATTGTATTATAATCACCGAAAATCAAAAATCTAAGGACAAAAATGAATAATTTTAACGAACTTAATGTGCTTTTAAAAAATCAAAAAGCAGAATTAAATGCACTTTATAAAAATCCGCAAACTAAGCTAATCCAAGAAGCCCTAAAAATAACTGGGCTAAAAGAGAGCGAAGAGAGTTCTCAAGCTATTTTAAAACGCATAATAGAACTAAAAGAAGATGGGCTAGTTAGCGAGCTAAAAAAAGCAGGCATCAGCCAGGCAAATCAGCGCAAAATCAAGGCAAAAATGTATGATTTTGTAAGTAAATTCTACATAAAGCGCTTTTCTTTAATGCTTGAAAACGCTAAAAGCTTAGGAATTCTAGATTCTTTTAACACCGAGCTTTTAAGCGCAGTTCATAAAATAGGCATTGTGCTAAGCAAAATGCAAAAAAACTGGCAAAAACGCCTAATAGATGAAAATAGCAAGTTTTTTAAAAAGAACTTTAAAAGCATTGCTAAAGCAAATGAGTTTATAGATGAGCATGGACTTTATCAAACAAACAAGGATGGTAGCAAAAGCGATCGCATCTACGGCGCACCAAATATCAAAACCCTACAAATGCAAAGCTACACTAGCGCATTTGTAAAAGAAGGCAAAGAACTAGCCAAAGTTTTTGAAAATGCTATAAAAGCGCTTGAAAAAACAGCCAAAAATAAAAGCGACGAGGCTTATACAAACTACTTTAAAGCCCTAAAAAACGCCTTTTTAGAGTGTGATAATGCTAAGATTGTGCCTGCGTGGCAAGAGGCTGAGAGGGCGTGGATGCAGTGCAGGGGCGATATACAAATCGGCCATCCGCTAGAATACTACGAGGATGCCTACACGCACGCAGTTGCCTTAGAGTGGGATATCAGGCTAAAAGACAGCTCGCAAAATGTAGATGAAACAGCCCTAAAAGAGCAGATAAAAGCTAGTTTTTTAGATATATACAAAGAAGTTTGTAGCGACAAAAATACTGATATAAATATCCAAAAAAGTAACGAAAAAATGCGTTCTTTGGTGTTAAATAACATTGAAAAAACACAACTTTACATCAGCAATCCTTTTATTTATTATGGCGCTGATTTTAACGGACTTTTCTCAGCACAAGTCGTGCCAAATGATGAAATAGTAAGCAAAGAGTGTGGCAAAAAAATCTTTGCCTTTGTAGATTTTATCCATAAATCAAGCAAGGCTAGACCATTTTCAAAGCTAAGTGGAGAGATTTTTAGCAAGGATTTTTTGGATTTTAATAGAAATATTTTATTTTGCGAGCCTGAGGTGTGGAAGAAAATCTATGAAATCACTACCATTGGGCATGAGTTTGGGCATATTTTCTTTATCGGCGAAGATACTGAAAATGCGATGAGCAAAGGCGGAGAGTTTAAGTTCGTTGAAGAGTTTAAAGCCACTAGCGGTGGGCTAGTAAATTTCTTTTTGCGTGGAGAGGCACAGTATGAAAAGGCTGTTTTTGCTAATCACATCGCTCGCTCAGTAGGGCTTATAGGATGGCAAAGAGTGGACGAAGTTCGTGCCTACTATTGCGAGGGGCTAATCCACCTTGATCTACTTTTTTCTAGCGGAGCTTTGAGCTTTAAAAATAAAAAGCTAAGCGTGGATCTTAGCGCCTATGAAAGCTACAAAAATTTAGCCTTACAAAACTACAAAAAACTAGCAAGCCACTACGCAAACAAGCTTGATTCTAGTTTGTTTTTAGCTGATTTTGCTGTGTTTGAAAATGGCATTTATCTACCAAAAGATGCTAAGGTGCGTGAGTTTGTGGAGTACTACTACTTGCGCTACGAAGAGCTAGCAAACGCAATAGATGGGAGCCAAGAGTGGCAAAACTGGCAGGCAAAAGCCATAGAATAACAGCCAAAATCTAGAATTTTCTAGAAAATCTTGCTAGGAATTCTAGAATTTCTAGAAAAATCTTTTATTATTTACTTTTTTTGTCTAAAATCAAAAAATATTTTAACTTAAAGGAGAAAAAATGAGCATTACATTTAAAGGCAATCCAGCTAGCCTAAAAGGCACAGCATTAAAAGTAGGCGACAACGCCCCAGTAATTACGCTAGTAGGCAAAGACCTTGGCGAAGTAAAAGTAGGAAATAGCAACAAAATCCAAATCCTAAGCGTATTTCCATCAATCGACACTGGCGTTTGTCAGATACAAACAAAAAAATTCACAACCCAGTACTCAGGTTGTGATAAATGCGAGCTAATCAGCATTTCACGCGATTTACCTTTTGCTTTTGGCCGCTTTTGCGAAGCTGAGGGCGTAGAGGGTGCTATTACAGCTAGCGATTTTAGAGGTGGTGAGTTTGGCAAAGCTTATGGCTTAGAGCTTGATGGCTGCCCACTTGCAGGACTTCTAGCAAGAGCTGTTATTGTCATCAAAGACGGCAAAATCGCTTATCAAGAAATCGTAAGCGAAATAACAAACGAGCCAAATTATGAGGCTCTAAAAGCTGCGCTTGATAATCTATAATTTTATTTTATAGCTCTAAAATTCTAGATAACTCTAAAATTCTAGAATTCCCTAGGGAATTCTAGAATTGCTTTAAAGTTTTTAATAATAAATTCCCCAAAAATCCCACAAAAAAGATAAAAAATAAAAAATTCTTTTTGCTAGCTTGTCTTTTTATCACTCTTTGGCGCAGAAAATAACGCAACCGAGCTAAATACCACAAATGAAATTGCCTTTGGCGCAGCTGCAGCAGCCAAATGTGGCGCAAGCTACTAAGCATAAAAACTTAAAAAATCTAGAATTCCTTAAAAGCACTTAGAAATTCTAGAATTCGCTAAAAAATTCTAAAATTCTTAGGCTAAAATCTAGAATTCGCTAAAAAAGGGGGTTTAAGGGGGTTTGCCCCCTTTCTAGCACCACGCACTTAGCGAACTAGACTAGATAATCTAGCTGTGAAGCGAGCTAAAAAAATTCTAGAGTTCTCTTTGCTTTAAAGTTTTTAATAATAAATTCCCCAAAAATCCTACAAAAAATATAAAAAATAAAAAAATTCTTTTTGCTAGCTTGTCTTTTTAGCACTCTTTGGTGCAGAAAATAACGCAACCGAGCTAAATAGCACAAATGAAATTGCCTTTGGCGCAGCTGCAGCAGCCAAATGTGGCGCAGGCTACTAAGCATAAAAACTTAAAAAATCTAGAATTCGCTAAAAAATTCTAGAATTCTTGGGTTAAAATCTAGAATTCCCCAAAAAAAGGGGTTTAAGGAGGTTTGCCCCCTTTCTAGCACCACGCACTTAGCGAACTAGACTAGATAATCTAGCCGTGAAGCGAGCTAAAAAAATTCTAGAATTCTTAGGCTAAAATCTAGAATTCCCCAAAAAAAAAGGGGTTTAAGGAGGTTTGCTCCTTTCTAGCACCACGCACTTAGCGAACTAGGCTAGATAATCTAGCTGGGAAGCAAGCTAAAAAATTCTAGAATTCACTAAAAATTCTAAAATTCTTAGGCTAAAATCTAGAATTCCCCAAAAAAAAGGGGGTTTAAGGGGGTTTGCCCCCTTTCTAGCACCACGCACTTAGCGAACTAGACTAGATAATCTAGCCGAAAAGCGAGCTAAAAAAATTCTAGAATTGCTTTAAAGTTTTTAATAATAAATTCCCCAAAAATCCTACAAAAAAGATAAAAAATAAAAAATTCTTTTTGCTAGATTGTCTTTTTATCACTCTTTGGCGCAGAAAATAACGCAACCAAGCTAAATACCACAAATGAAATTGCCTTTGGTGCAGCTGCAGCAGCCAAATGTGGCGCAGGCTGCTAAGCATACAAACTTAAAAAATCTAGAATTCGCTAAAAAATTCTAAAATTCTTAGGCTAAAATCTAGAATTCGCTAAAAAAGGGGGTTTAAGGGGGGGGGGGTTGCCCCCTTTCTAGCACCACGCAGGTAGCGAACTAGACTAGATAATCTAGCTGGGAAGCAAGCTAAAAAAATTCTAGAATTCGCTAAAAATTCTAAAATTCTTAGGTTAAAATCTAGAATTCGCTAAAAAGGGGGTTTAAGGGGGTTTGCCCCCTTTCTAGCACCACGCAGGTAGCGAACTAGACTAGATAATCTAGCCGTGGAGCGAGCTAAAAAATTCTAAAATTCACTAAAAAATTCTAAAATTCTTAGGTTAAAATCTAGAATTCCCTAAAAACACTTATAAATTCTAGAATTCCTACAAAAAATTCTAGAATTCCTACAATCGAGAATTCCTACAAAAAAATTCTAAAAAATTCTAAAAAATTCTAGAATTGCTTAGAATAAATTATCCCTACTCCCACTCTATAGTAGCAGGCGGTTTGCTTGATATATCATAAACTACTCTATTTATACCAGCGACTTCATTTATCGTTCGGCGGCTTATACGCTCAAGTAGCTCATAAGGCAAATGCGAAAATGTAGCTGTCATACCATCACTAGCATCCACCACACGCACGCACACAGCATTTTCATAGGTGCGGTTATCCCCCATTACGCCCACAGAGCGTACATTTAAGAGCACGCAAAATGCTTGCCAAGTTTTCTCATACCAGCCAGAGCTTTTTAGCTCTTCTCTTAGCACCACATCAGCCTTGCGCAGTAGCTCTAGGCTTTCTTTGTTTACCTCGCCCATTATGCGTATAGCAAGCCCTGGTCCAGGGAAAGGATGACGATAAACAACATCACGGCTCAGCCCCAGCTCAAGCCCTAGCGCACGCACTTCATCTTTAAAAATCTCACGCAAAGGCTCAAGCAGCGTAAATTTCATATTTTTTGGCAGACCGCCTACATTGTGATGAGATTTTATCGTTTTGCTTGCGCCAACTGGACTACTTTCTATTATATCAGTATATAGCGTGCCTTGGGCTAGAAACTTCACATCGCCGTGCTTTTTAGCCTCAGTATCAAACACCTCTATAAAGGTCTCGCCGATGATTTTGCGCTTTTTCTCAGGCTCGCTCACGCCTTTTAGACGGCTTAAAAACAGCTCGCTAGCATCAACTTTTATTAGCTCTACGCCAAGGCGAGTTTTAAACATCTCTTCAACCATCCTTGCCTCGTCCGTGCGAAGTAGTCCATTATCTACAAACACGGCTATTAGCTGTTTTGGAGCGGCTGTAGCAAGAAGTGCTGCCACCACAGAGCTATCCACACCACCACTTACTGCGCAAAGCACCTTATCATTGCCCACTATTTCTTTTATCTTTGCGATTTGCTCTTTTGCGAAGCTTCCCATATTCCAAGTGCTTGAAATACCGCAAATTTTACTAAAGTTTTTTAGCATTACTGCGCCCTGTTCGCTATGTGCTACTTCTGGGTGAAACTGCAGCGCATAGACCTTTCGCTCATCATCGCCGTAAGCGCAAAACTCGCTATTTTCGCTCTTTGCTAGCACTTTAAATCCTGCTGGCAAGCCCTCAACCTTATCGCTATGACTCATCCAAACCACGCTATTTTTACTAACGCCAGCAAAAATACCGCCTTTTTCTACTATATCTAGATAAGCCTTGCCAAACTCGCTTTTGCTTGCAGGTGCTACATTTGCGCCAAAGTGCTGAGCGATTAGCTGCATTCCATAGCAAATGCCAAGCACTGGCACCCCAAGCTCAAAAACGCCCATATCGCACTTATACGCATCACTTGCATACACGCTAGCAGGGCCACCACTTAGCACTATGCCCTTTGGTGAGCGAGATTTTATCTCATCAAGGCTGATATTAAAAGGCGCAAGCTCAGCATACACACCATTTTCACGCAAGCGGCGAGCTATTAGCTGCGTGTATTGCGACCCGAAGTCTAATACCAAAATTCCATCGGTTTTCATCTATTTGTCCCTATATTTGTTTCATTTGTATAGAACGGATCATCCTTGTATCCACAGCCGCTTATAGCGCAGATTAAGGCAAAAGTCGCTAAAATTGCGCCATGAAAGCGCAAGAAGTTATAAATCATATCTTAAATCTCCCGCAATATCGTCGCGCCAAAGAACAAACCCTTGCTACAAAAGCGCTAAAAGAGTTTTTAGGCAAGGCAAAAGCACCTTTGGTACGCTACGCATATCTGCGAGATAACACGCTTTTTGTATGCGTAAAAGCACCTTTTGCCGCCCAAGAACTAAAGCACGATAGTAACATAATAAGCATTAAAAACTTTTTAAATATGTATTTTGCGAGCAAAAATCTAGGCTTTTTACGCATTGAAAATGTGAAGTTTTTTGTAGCCAAAAACAAGCCGCCAAAAATCGTGGTAAGAAAATCTGTGCTAGTGCTAAAAGAAAAAGCCAAAGGCAACTTTGAACTGCGCTGCAAAAACCCAAAACTAGCGCAAATTTTCTTAGATTTAAGAGAAATCCTGCGCCAAAAAGCAAAAAATCAAGCCTAGGAATTCTAGAGTTTTTATAAGGAATTCTAGAATTCCCAAACTCGCGCTGTGTTTTGGCTTCGCGGTAGCGGCTGTTAAAAACAAGGCTCCAAGATTTTTGAGCTATTTTTTGTGCTCGCAGCGAAGCACTAGCCGTGGGGCTGTGTCCGCAGTAGCGGCTGGCGAAATTTCACGGCTGAATTTCAAGGACGAAGTCCGCAGACCCAACGGGTTGCGTAGCAAAAAACTGCCGTGAAAGTTTTGCCAGAACAAGCTGGGCTATGCGAGCTGTGAGCGCAAAAAAGAGCAAAAAGCTGAGCCAGCCGAATTTAAAAAAACCAGCCGATAAAAAGCTGAGCCAGCCTATTTAGAATTCCCAAACTCGCGCGGTCGTTTTGGCTTCGCGACAGCGGCTGTTAAAAACAAGGCTCCAAGATTTTTGAGCTATTTTTTGTGCTCGCAGCGAAGCACTAGCCGTGGGGCTGTGTCCGCAGTAGCGGCTGGCGAAATTTCACGGCTGAATTTCAAGGACGAAGTCCGCAGACCCAACGGGTTGCGTAGCAAAAAACTGCCGTGAAAGTTTTGCCAGAACAAGCTGGGCTATGCGAGCTGTGAGCGCAAAAAAGAGCAAAAAGCTGAGCCAGCCGAATTTAAAAAAACCAGCCGATAAAAAGCTGAGCCAGCCTATTTAGAATTCCCAAACTCGCGCGGTCGTTTTGGCTTCGCGACAGCGGCTGTTAAAAACAAGGCTCCAAGGTCGTGAGGCGAATTTTGTGAGTTTTGGCGCAGGGCTAGCCGTGGAGCACCGTAGCGATAGCGTTCAAGCGAATTTCGTGCCAGTTTTTCAAGCCAAAGGCGCAGGAAAACGGTGCGAAAGCTCGCTTGTAAGGTGCTGGGCTGCCCAAGCTAAAACTCGCAAAAAGCGCCCACGAACTGAGCCAGCCTAATAAAAATAAAAGTAAAAAAATGAAAACCAACCTAAAAAACGAACTAAAATCTTTACCAAACAGCCCTGGCGTCTATGAGTACTTCGACGCTGCTGGCAAACTACTCTATGTAGGCAAAGCAAAGGTGCTAAAAAACCGAGTAAAAAGCTATTTTAGCTTTACGCCCACGCTAGCCCCCAGCCCTCGCCTAGCACCTCGCATCGCTAAGATGATAGCTGAGGCTGTGCATATAGAGTGGATCGAGACTAGTAGCGAGAGCGACGCACTCATACTTGAAAACTCTTTTATCAAGCAGCTGCGCCCAAAATACAATATTTTATTGCGAGATGATAAGACTTATCCTTATATATATGTGGATTTTAGCGAGCCCTACCCTCGCCCAATCATCACTAGAAAGCTCATTAAAGGCGCAAAAATACGCTATTTTGGGCCATTTTACAAAGGCGCAAAAGATATTTTAGAAGCAATTTATGAGGAGTTTGCCCTAGTTCAAAAAAAAGGCTGTCTAAAAGAGAAAAAAGCCTGTCTTTTTGCGCAAATTAACCGCTGTCTAGCGCCTTGCGTGGGTGGAGTGAGCCAAGAAGAGTACCAAGTTGTGCTGGGTGATGCCCTAAAAGCACTAAAAAACCCGACCTCGCTCATACCTCGTTTAGAGCAAAAAATGCTCTTTCACGCCACGCACGAAAACTTCGAGCAAGCAGCGCATCTAAGAGATCAGATTGAGACCATAAAAAGCATAAGCGTCAAGGTAGAAATCGATCTAGCAAAGTTTGAGGACTTTGAAATCTTCTCAGTGGCTAGTGCTAGCGGCTTTTTTTGCGCTTTAAGGCTTAGCGTGCGAGAGGGCAAGGTAGCCTACGCCACGCACTCTATCACCCCAGCTTTAAAAATTGCCCAAAATAGCGATGAAAGCATTATTAACGAGCTATATAAACAAAGCATTTTAGCAGCCTTTCCAAGCTCACTACCGCTTGCGTGTAGCCAGATTTTTACTAGCGATGATTTTGAAGACAGCAGACTTTGCGAACAGGTCTTAGAGACTCGCCACAGCCGCAAATTTAGCATAAAAACACCAAAAATCGGCGAGAAAAAAGCCCTAGCAAATATAGCACACAAAAATGCCCTTGAACTCATCAAAAAGCACATAAACACCCACAAATACAGCCTTTTAGAAGATATACAAAACTACTTTGGTTTAAACAACCTACCGCTAAAAATCGAGTGCTTTGATAACTCAATGCTCTTTGGAGAGGCAAAAGTAGGCGCAATGATAGCTTGGCAAGCAAACAGCAGCGAAAAAGGCAGCGAGTTTTATAAAGAGGGCTATCGCCACATGCACCTTAGCAGCAGTAACGACTACGAACAGATGAAAGAAATGCTAACAGCTCGTGCCTTGCGCTTTGAGAGTGCCTCGCCGCCTGATTTGTGGCTGATTGATGGTGGCAAGGCTCTATACGACCTAGCCTGCGATGTGGTGGCTAGCTCTGGCGCAAATGTCGATGTGCTAGCAATCGCCAAAGAAAAAATCGAAGCCAAAGTACATAGAGCAAAGGGCTCTGCCTTGGATAAAATCCACTGCAAACTTGGCGAAATGAAACTAAGCCCAAATGATGCAAAACTCCTATTTTTACAACGCTTGCGTGATGAGGCACACCGCTTTGCTATCAGCTTTCATAGAAAAACCAGAGACAAAGCAAAGCTTGCAAAAAGCGAGCTAGCAAAGCTAGGACTAAGCGCAGGAGCTATAAAAAAATTGCTTGATTATTATGGAAGTTTTGAGGCTATTAAATCAGCTTCAAATGATGAAATAGCAAGAATCGCAGGCAAACAAGCCGCAAAAAAGCTAACTGAGTGCTAAAATCTAGAATTTCAACTAGAAATTCTAGATTTTGTTAAAATTTACGCTAAGCTAACTGAGTGCTAAAATTTAGAATTTCAACCAGAAATTCTAGATTTTGTTAAAATTTATGCTAAGCTAACTGAGTGCTAAAATCTAGAATTTCAACCAGAAATTCTAGATTTTGTTAAAATTTACGCTAACATTAAAAAACTCTCTAGTATTACCGAGTGTTTACCAGATTTTTTTATAATTCCACCACGCAATTAAAATTTTTCAAAAGTTTTTTTCGGTCTCCTTCTTAAACGCAAAAAGCCCAGCTTAGCAAAATTGTTAGGCTGGGCTTTTTGTGTTATATCAGCATTTAAAAAAACCACCAAAGCACAAAGGCTAAAATCTTATTTTATTTTCTTGCGGCAGCGTCGCTTTTATCTTGCTTTTATCACGCTTATTTGCTGTACTTACCACAGCGCCTTCTTTTGTAGTATAGTTTTTTATCATCACCTCACTATACATTATAACGCCATTTTTAAGCTGCATACCGAGCAAATCGCCTTCTTCGTAGCTCACCACAGCACCATCGCTTGAGCGAGTTTGCAGGCTATTTACCATGCCTCTTGCGTTTTCATATCTATTGCCATTTTTTATTAGCGCGTGTAGGATATATCCGCCTGTTACACGCTCGATTTTGTTTAGAGTGCCTTTTATTAGCACGCGAGCAGGCTTTTGTGGCACTTGTGGTTTTGGCTCATCTATGAAGCACCCAGCAAAAAACAGCCCCAATATCCACAAAAAAAAGATTTTTTTCATACTTTTCTCCAAAAATTTTTCGTAATTCTAGCAGAATTTTTAAATCATGGTAAACAATCGGCAACAAATTCGTAAAAATTCAGCAAACTTTAAGTACAAACCCTTTACAATTCTTGTCACATTTTCACAAGGAGAAAAAAATGAAACTTTTCAAACTAAGTTTAGCTGCTGTTGTAGCAGCTGGTGCGCTTTCTAGCGTTAGTGCTGCTCCATTAGAGGAAGCAATCAAAGATATAGATGTAAGCGGTTTTGGTCGCTACAGATTCCAATCAACTGATAGAAAACCAGCGGATGCTCAGAAATCACGCGACACTTTCCACCGCTTTACACTTGATGTAAACTTCAAAGCTACTCTAGATGACAACTTCTTCTCTGTTATCGGTCTACGCTATGATACCCGTGACATCGTAGGCAGCCACAATAAAGCAAATAGCGGTATTACTAATACTCACGGTGGTCTATCTGGCGTAAACGGTGGCTGGGGTGGCAGCGGTGCTGACAGCTTCTCAGTTCGCCAATACTATGTAGGCTACACTGCTATTCCTTACACTACAGTGCTATTTGGTCGCCAAACAGCTGGTACATTCTTCACTGATGATATCGTAGCAACTGGTCTAAAAGTAGCTGTTAACCCAGTAGATGGTCTAACACTTGCTGGTCTTTTCTACACAAACATGGAAAACGATGGTGACCTAGCTAATATTCCATTTGGTGATGCTGGCAATGCTTACATTCACCAAAAAAATCTATGGGGTGCAGCAGCTATCTATCAAAACGAGTTCCTAGACCTACAAGCATGGTACGCAGGCCTAAACAAAGTAGCTAACCTATTTGCTATCAGCGCTGGCGTTGACTACGCTATCAGTGACTATGAATCAGTTCGCGGTAAAGCTCAATGGGCTCACACTAACCTAACTAACAAATTCAAAGAGAACTACGGCAAAGTAGCTTGGGCTGATGGCGCAGCTGTTAACTCTAACTTCTTAGGCTTTGGACTAGGCGCTAGCTTCTATGGCTTCGACCTTGATGCTGGTTACCTAAATTATGGTGAAAAAGACAAAATCAGTCTTCACACTCTAGAGGATGCTGGCTCTCTAATAAAACCAGGTGAGGAGCTACTCGACTACACTGTATTTATAGGTAAACACAATGTATGGTTTGGTACAGCAGCATATACTTATAATGCATACTCTATCGGTGTAGACTATGTTAATGACAAAGCAAAACACACTATTGGCGACATAAAAGCTGACGAGTGGGTTGTTCGTGCTGGTTACAAATACAATGACAAACTTAGCTTCAAAGCTTGGTACTCAATGGTAGCTGAGAAAGCAGGCGATGTAAAAGATAAAAGCGACCGCTTCCGCTTTGACGCTCGCTACAACTTCTAATTTTAGAATTTCTGTCATTCTCGGGCTTGACCCGAGTATCTCTCTAGGTCATTATCTAGTTTGACCTAGGTTATTCTCCAGCTTGACTGGGGAATCTCAAAAGGGAGCTAGGCCTTCGGTTTTGGCTCCCTTTTTTTATTCTAGAATTCCCTGTCATCCCCCAGCTTGACTGGGGGATCTCAAAAAAGGAGCTAGGCCTTTTGGTTTGGCTCTTTTTTTATTTCTATTTTTTATTAAATTTGCTTCTTTTTATACACTCTTAAATATTTTTTTTATATAATCTCATAATTTTTATTTTTAGGAAAAACTATGAAAAAATCTACATTTCTAGTTGCTGCAGCTTGCGCTATCTTTTGCGCATCGGCTCTTTTTGCCGCTCAAAATGGTGAGTATTATATAGAAGCAGAAGGTGAGTTTGGCAAGGAGCTTGAAGAACTAGTAGCCAAGCACTCAAAAGACGGCAATGTCACAGTGCGCGTAGTGCGTGGAGCAGAGGATACTAGCACACGCGATGGACGCAAAAAGCGTATGATAAACATCGGCGTTGATAAAGGTCAAGACTTTAACATAGCTCGTGGCGAAAAGCTCTACCTAGCTCGCTGTGCTAGCTGCCATGGCGTAAAAGGCGAGATAAAAGTCGGTGGCAAAACTCGCCGCTTAAACGAAATGACCGGCCAGCAGATAAACGATGCCATCATCGGCTACGCAAACAACCCTGACTACGGCGGCAACTCACGCCACATCATGCGCACCTACGCAGTAGCGACAAACTACCGCGACCTAGGCGACATGATAGCGTATATAAAAGGGGGGAGTGCCTTTATCTACTCAAATCAGGAAAACCGCCCTATCTCTCGCAAGCCAACCACACAAGGCACATATATCGAGTAGCCTTACTCTCTTTTGCGCCATTCTTAGGCGCACATCCTTGGTCTAACTGAGCAATCTCAACCCTAGGAATTTTAGAATTCCTAGTGGTAAATCCAAGTCTAAAAATACCACCTAGCAATCTTAAAACAAAAAATTCAAAAAACCTTTGATATACTCAATCATCTCGCTCTTTACTTCACATTTGCTTTTTTTGCTTCACATCCGCTGGTTGCTTCACATCCGCTTGTTGGGGGTGTGGGGGTATTTTTAGGGAATTTTAGAATTTTCGTCATCCCCCAGCTTGACTGGGGGATCTCGGCACAAATAATTCTAAAATTCCATTGAATTTTTTGTAGGGAATTCATAGAGATTGTTTCGGTCGCTTTGTTCCCTCGCAATGACGGTGATTTCCGCAATGACGGTGATTTTGTGAGATTGCTTCGCTTCGCTCGCAATGACGGCGATTTGATGAGATCCTCGGGTCAAGTCGGGGGATGACACAAGGCTTAGGGAATTTTGGAATTCTCTATAGAGATCCTCGGGTCAAGCCCGAGGATGGCACAAGGTTAGGGAATTCTAGATTTTAGAATTTTAGAATTTTGCTCGCTTTTAGGCTAGATAAATCTAGCCTAGCTCGCAAATTTTATAAGGGCTACGCCCTAAACCCTTAGGGGCTGCCGCCCCTAAAACCCCGCTAGAATTTAGAATTTTAAGAGATTGCTTCGGTCGCTTTGTTCCCTCGCAATGACGGCGATTTGATGAGATCCTCGGGTCAAGTCGGGGGATGAGATAAGGCGGTCAAGGCGAATATTTTTTATAGAGACTGCTTCGGTCGCTTTGTTCGCTTGCAATGAAGCAGGGAATTTTAGAATTCTCTATAGAGATCCCCCAGTCAAGCTGGGGGATGACACAAGGTTAGGGAATTCTGGATTTTAAAATTCTAGATTTTAGAATTTTAGATTTTTGCTCGCTTTAGTGGGGCAAGCCCCGCTGATCGCAAATTTTATAAGGGCTATGCCCTAAACCCTTAGGGGCTGCCGCCCCTAAAACCCCGCTAAAATTTAGAATTCCTAGAGATTGCTTCGCTTCGCTCGCAATGACGCAGGGAATTTTAGAATTCTCTATAGAGATCCTCGGGTCAAGTCGGGGGATGACAAAGAAAGTCAAGTCGGGGGATGACACAAGGCTGATGAGATCCCCTAGTCAAGCTGGGGGATGACAAAAAACGCAAGTTGGGATGACACAAGGCTTAGGGAATTTTAGAATTCCCTAGAGCAGAGATCCACCAGTCAAGCTGGGGGATGACACAAGTAGTTAGGAATTCTAGAATTCCTAAGGTAAATAAAAAAAGGCTAGGAATTCTAGATTTTAGAATTCTAGATTTTAAAATTCTAGATTTTAGAATTTTAGAATTTTAGAATTTAGAATTTTAGAATTTTAGATTTTTGCTCGCTTTTAGGCTAGATAAATCTAACCTAGCTCGCAAATTTTATAAGGGCTACGCCCTAAACCCTTAGGGGCTGCCGCCCCTAAAACCCCGCTAGAATTTTAGAATTCCTAAGGTTGTGATTTTGCGCTGGCTATGATTAGATTATTGAAGCAAGCGCATAATATTTTCACAGAAATGTTACTTGACTACTGGAGTAGTGACATTTTGGCAGAAATGTTACTAGGCTACTGGAGTAGCCTAATAATATTTTCACAAAAATATTACTTGGCTACTGGAGTAGGCGCATGACATTTTGCTGGACGGTATTTGCTTGGCTTAGAG
>CAMENE010000002.1:0-121013 GCA_945928165.1 uncultured Campylobacter sp. | reverse complement strand
CACTTATATAAAACTAATAATTTTTTTTAAGAAAATTTTAAAAAATATAAAGCAGGCTTGCTAGAAAATATTTTGCCAAACTGATACTAAAATTCTAGAATTTAAGCAGAAAAAATTTTGGAATTTTAAGAAATGCTTAACTAAAATTGGTATAAAATTTGCTCATCCAAAAACAAAAAAGGCTTCAAGGAGGAAAAAATGGCAATGACAATCGGTTCAACGGACTACACAACCGGAATACAAAACAAATACATGAGTAACGCTCAAAGTAGCGCAAGCAAGGCTCTGGGCAATATATCAGCACTTCGTGCGCTAAGTGGGACTGATACAGCAAATCTAGCTATCGCAGACGCACTTCGCAGCGATGCTAATGGCGCACGCCAAGGTCTAGCAAACGCAAATGACGCAATCGGCATGATGCAAATCGCAGATGGGGCATTAAGCAGTTTAAATGACGCTACAAACCGCATGAGCGAATTAAGCGTGCGAGCAGTAAATGGTGTAAAGCTTGATGCAAATGGAAATATTGATCCAAGCTCTATGAATACTGATTATCAAAAAGCGATTTCAAGCGAAATTAGCGCACTAAAAGAGAGTATGCAAGGCAGCATTGACCAAGCTACTTTTAATGGTAAAAGCGTATTTGGCGGTCAGTTAAACTTTGAGACAACTAGTGGAGTAATTGGCGTAAATGTAGAAGCACCAAACCTAAATCAGCTTGATATCAGTAATCCACAAAGCATAAAAGACTTTAAAGACACAATAAACCGCATGAGAAGCGATATAGGCGCAGCGCAAAACAACATCGCAAGCAGCGCAGAGAGCATAGCTATAAAAAATATAAATCTAACAGCTAGCGAAAGCCAGCTACAAAACAGCGATATAGCAAAGAATTATAGCGATTTACAAGCTTCAAATATGCAGTTAAACGCTGCTACAATCGCAAGCGCACACAACTTCGCTGGCCTTCAAAACAAAGTAGCTGCTTTACTTGCTTAATTTAAAATTTCTAAGCATTTTAGCTTAGGAATTCTAGAATTCTAGATTTTTTTCTAGGAATTCTAGAATTTTTTCTAGGAATTCTAGAATTTTTTCTAGAAATTCTAGAATTTTTCTACATTTTTTTCACAGAGGGAAGATGAGAGCTTTTGGCGAATGGGAAGAACAAAGCGCACTACTGCTAGCTTTGCCAGGGGGAAACACTGACTGGGCAGCGTATTTAGAAGAGATACTTGATAGCTACTATGAGCTTATAACTGCTGCTAGCAAATACCAAAAAATCATACTTTTAGCTAAGGATACCAAAGAGAATTCTAGATTTAAAATGCCAAATGTAGAGTTTGCGCCTGTGGCTGTAAATGATACTTGGATTCGTGATTATGGCGTTATTTGCGCTGATGATGGCTCTGGTGTGAGATACTATGATTTTTGCTTTGATGCTTGGGGTGGGAAGTTTGAGTCCGTCCTTGATAATGCTGCAAACAAAGAGCTTTTTAGACTTGGCGCGCTAAAGGGCAAGCGCTATGAAATCCCACTGGTGCTAGAAGGTGGCAGCGTGGATTTTAATGGCTCTGGTGTAATGCTAACTACTACAAAATGCTTACTAAATGCTAATCGTGGCTCAAGAGATAAGCAAAATCTAGAATTTTGGCTAAAAGAGCTTTTTGGCTTAGAGCAAATAATCTGGCTAGAAAATGGAGAGATTTTAGGCGATGATACAGATAGTCATGTTGATACTTTGGCTAGATTTATTGACCCTCACACCATAGCCTACGCAACTTGTGATGATAGAGCCGACCCACACTATCTGCCACTTTCAAAAATGAAAAGCGAACTAGAAAAAACTGGCTTTGATTTAGTGCCGCTGCCGCTGCCAAAGCCTGTGATGTTTGAAAATAGACGCCTTGGGGCTACATATGCGAATTTTATTTTTATAAATGACGCTCTTATCGTGCCTACATACGGCGATAAAAAAGCTGATGAAACTGCGCTAAATGCGCTAGCAAAGCATGTTAAAAATAGAGATATTATCTCTATTGATGCTAGGGTTTTTATCCGCCAAAATGGCAGTTTACATTGTAGCTCGCAAAATATCTATAAAGGCAGTAAATGAGTGCTAAAAAAAGCTTTATTACTCCACCATTTATAGCTGGACTTACTGCTAGCGTGCTTGCTGTTATCAAGCTAGTTTTTGGGCTTAGCAGTGGTTCTATGGCTGTTGCTAGCTCTGCGCTTGACTCACTTGGGGATTGCTTAGTAAGTGCGATTAACTTTTTTGCGCTTAAAAAAGCCAGTGCTAAACCAAATGAGAAATTTAACTTCGGCTATGGCAAGATTGAAGCACTCACTACGCTATTTGAGGGCTTTTTTATCATGGCAGCAGGTCTATTTGTCGCTTATGTTGGAGTTATGAAAATACTAAACCCTGAGCCTATTGATTTTAGCATAGGTGCTGTGGTTATGGTGATTTCGCTTGTGATGACAACTGCGCTTGTTATTTACCTGCGCCGCGCGGCTGCTAAATACGATAGTATGATTATCTACGCTGATGCTACGCATTATCAAGTAGATTTGTTTACAAACGCAGCCACGCTAGCATCTTTGATAGTCGTTCATTTTAGCGGTTTAGTTATTATTGATGCGCTTTTTGGTATAGGTGTTAGTGCTTATATTGTATTGCAAGCTATGCCACTTATTAAAAGAAGCGTGTATATGCTTCTAGATGGCTCGCTGCCTACTGAGATAACAGATGAGATAAAAGAGCTAATAGCCAAAAAAGAACCCATTCTCTCAAGCCACCTAATCCGCACTAGAAAAAGTGGAAATATCTGCTATTTTGGCGCTCATTTGGTATTTGATCCAAACATCACCCTAGCCAAAGCCCACGAGTGCGAAGCAGAGCTAGAAAAAGAAATAAAAGAGAGATTTAGCCAAAATAAATGGATATTTGAAATTCACTTTGATATCACAGATGATGAAGAGATTGAAAGGGGCGAAATATGGATGAGTTAAATATAGCTATCATAGCACATGCTTATGAAGGCAGCAAAGAAGCAAGCATTGCTAAAACCTGCGCTTTAATAGAGCGTGCAGCAAAAGGCGGCGCACAGCTAGTTTGCCTTAGCGAGCTACATCAAGGGGCGTATTTTTGTCAAAGGCAAAATGTAGATAACTTTGATTTAGCAAAGGATTTTAATAAAGATTGCCAGTTTTGGGGCTCTGTGGCAAAAAAACACGCTATAGTGCTAGTAACTTCGCTATTTGAAAGGCGCAGTGCTGGGCTGTATTTTAACACAGCAGTGGTTTTTGAAACTGATGGCTCTATAGCTGGCAAATACCGCAAAATGCATATCCCAGATGATCCAAACTTCTATGAAAAGTTTTATTTTACCCCAGGTGATCTTGGCTTTCGGCCCATAAAAACTAGCCTTGGCAGACTTGGCGTGCTAGTGTGCTGGGATCAGTGGTATCCAGAAGCTGCTCGCATAATGGCTCTAAAAGGAGCTGGGATTCTTATATACCCAACAGCTATAGGCTGGTTTGATGGTGATAGCAGCGATGAAAAAGCTCGCCAGCTTGATGCGTGGATGGCTGTACAAAGAGGGCATGCAGTAGCTAATGGCTTGCCTGTAGTAACGATAAATCGCATAGGCTTTGAAAGTGCTAAACTAAGCGATAAAAACGCACTTTGCGCTGGGAATGAGGGCATTAGATTTTGGGGGCATAGCTTTGTTTATGGGCCTCAGGGCGAAAAGCTCTTTGAAAGTGATGAGAATAGCGAGGTTTGTGAGGTGATTAAGCTTGATAAAGGGCGCTGTGAAAATGTGCGTAGATGGTGGCCTTTTTTGCGTGATAGGCGCATAGATAGCTACAAAAAAATTCTAAAAAGATTTTGTTAAAAAACTTAATTAAAACTTATTAGAAATTCTAGAATTCCTAATAAGTTTTAAATAAAAAATAAAATTTTTACAATAAATTTTTAAAGAAAGCCTTTTTAAGTAAAAAAGACTTATAAATTCGCTATAATTCCGCAAAAATTTAAGGGATGAGATAATGTAGCTACCTTGGCTACAAGGTACTACAATCAGCCTAGAAAAACGCCTAAGCAACTTTAAAGTGTGATAAAACAGGAATTCTAGATGAAAATCTAGAATTTCATATCTTAATACCAAAAAGGTAAATTCTACTAATCTAGAATTTCTACTAGAAATTTAAATGCTAAAAATAGGAGAAAAATTGATAAAACTAAGTAAAGCCAAACCAGCTGATATAAAAGCAATGCAAACCCTAGTCGCCCCGCAAGTAGAAGCTGGCATAATACTACCTAGAAGCGATGATGAAGTAGCCCAAAACATTCGCTCATATATTTTAGCCAAAAGTGGTGAGCAAATAATAGGCTTTGGTGCTTTGCACATAATAGCCCCTGACCTTGCCGAGGTTCGGTCTCTAATCGTAGCACCAAGCGAACAAAAAAGCGGTATAGGTGCAAAAATCGTAAGCGCGCTAATCGCTGAGGCTAGAGACCTTGGGCTTACAAGGGTTATTGCCCTAACCTACGCTCAAGCTTTTTTTGAAAAACTTGGCTTTAAGCTAATAGAAAAAAACCAAATCCCAAGCCAAAAAATATGGAGTGACTGCGTAAAATGCAAACACTTTCCAATCTGCGACGAAAAAGCCCTAATGCTCTGGCTTTAAGCCTTTTGCTAGTAGCTATCATAATCTACGAGATGCTTAGCACGGCGTTTTTATTTTTGCCACCACTTATGGGTGTGATTTTTACTTATTTAGTAGAAAAGCGCCGCCAAGCAGAAAAACTGCTCTCAGGTGTGGCTATGCCGTGGTTTGCGACTTTTGCTCTACTCATATTTACTGAGCAATTACATGGCTTTGTGCTTTTTAGCTCGGCTATTTCGTATTTGCTGTTTTATAATATTTTTTATGAGTGGGTGGTAATAAACTTTAAAGCTCGCATTATACAGCTTGCTATTTTTAACGCAGCTGCTTATATCAGCACTTGGAGCATTAGCAATATAGTGCTATATGTGCTAAACAGGGAGCTTTTGCGCTACTCGCTAGAGTATGTGTATTGCATCATCGCTGAGTGTATGCTTTGTTTTTTTATATTTAAAGAAAGTAAAATATGAGAATAAAAATTGCCTTTACCTTGCTTGCTTTAATGTGGGCTCTGCTGCTAACTAGAGTGTATTATCTAAGCATAAAATCAAACAAATACTACGAGCAAATAGCCGAACAAAACTCTATAAAATCAGAGCGCATCGCCCCTGTTCGTGGGCAAATTCTAGACCGCAATCACCAGCCACTAGCTGTAAATGACCTTGGTTTTAGTATAAATCTCAAACCACACATCAAAAAAGATGCTGAGCTAAATAGCTATATAGAACATATTGTCTCGGTTTTTCCTGAGTTAAATGCTACCCAGCTTGCTAAAAACTACCGCCGCTTAGACTCACCTTATCACCAAGATTTCGTGCCAGTAGTGGAGTTTTTGGACTATAACAAAACCCTTACTGGCTACGCTCAGCTTGAGCTAAATGATGCTATTTCGGTGCGTGCTACATCAAAAAGGCTGTATCCTTACGGCGATTTAGCAAGCCACATTATCGGCTACATAGGTAGGGCAAACCTAAAAGACATAGAAAAAAACCCTACCACAATGCTAACAAACTACATAGGCAGAGCTGGTATAGAGCGCTTTTATAATGATGATTTACAAGGCATTCCAGGACAGCGCCGCACCAGAGTAACAGCACTAAATCAACGAGTAGAACTAGTAGAACAAATCAATCCATCAAGCTCTGATGTAATACTCTCAATAGATCTAGAATTGCAAAAATATTTACTAGAAGCCTTTGGCGAACAAAGAGCAGGTGCGATAGTGGTTATGAATGCTAAAAATGGAGAGATTTTAGCAGCGGCTAGCTTTCCTGAATACGACCTAAACCCCTTTGTGCTAGGAATTGCGCAAAAAGAATGGGACGAGCTAATAAATGACATTGACCATCCTTTTACAAATAAGCTTGTAAATGCCCTATATCCGCCAGGTAGCGTTGTTAAAATGACTATGGGAATGGCGTTTTTTAATAGCAATTTGTTTGATGCCTACTCGCCAATACTTTGCGATGCGTATTTTGAACTAGGTGATCGTAAGTTTCGCAACTGGACAGATAAAATCAACCACAATATGACCATAGTAGATGCTATCAAAACTAGCTGCGATACTTACTTTTATAGGGGGGCGTACCGCGTGGGCATTGATAGGATTACTCCTGTGCTTGAGCGATATGGCTTTGGCGTACGAACTGGAATTGACCTGCCAAATGAGTATGTGGGAATAGCACCAGGCAAAGAGTGGAAACGCAAACGCTTCAAAGAGCCATGGTTTCAAGGTGATACCATAAATACATCCATAGGGCAAGGCAATTTTTTGGTAACACCGATTCAAATTGCTAAAAATACAGCTATTTTTGCTACTGGGCGTTCTGTTACGCCACATTTTGCGCTTAGAGTGGGAGAAAAAGAGCTAGTCTGGGATAGTAATGATATTATGAGCCAGAGCGAAAAAGCTGCTCTTTTAGAGATTCGCCGTGGTATGTGGGCGGTGGCAAATGAGCCTGGCGGGACTGGATTTAAAGCCCTAGCAGGCGCAAAAATAAGGCTTGGCGCAAAAACTGGCACCGCTCAGGTTGTAGGCATCAGCCAAAAGGAAAAAGTGCGTATAAAAGAAGAAGACATGGAGTATTTAAACCGCTCTCATGCGTGGATCACCACCTATGGTCCAGTTGAAGAGCCGCAGTATGTAGTAACTGTGCTAGTCGAACACGGTGCGCGCGGTAGCACTGCTGGACCAATCGCAGCAAGAGTATATAACAAGCTAATCGAACTTGGCTATATAGATGAAAAATACCTAAAAACAGCTAAGAAAACTTAGAATTCCCAAGATGTTTAATTTCTTAGAAATTCTAGAATTTTGCTAGGAATTCTCTTTAAGAATTCTAAAATTTTGCTAGGAATTTTAGTTTAGAATTCTAGAATTTTGCTAGGAATTCTCTTTAAGAATTCTAGAATTTTGCTAGGTAAAATACCCCCTAACCCCTAAAAACTAAGCAACCAGCGGATGCGAAGCAAAACAAAACATAGCCGCTAGCAGATACAAAATAATAAAAATATTTTAAGTATTTAATAGCATAAAAAATATTTTAAATGATTTTTATGCTATAATCTGCTTAAAAGTAGCTTTAAAAATCTAAATAACATTTAAAAGGCTAAATATGCAAAAAAAAGATATAAACGAAGTTTTAAAAGAAGCAAATAGCCCTGCTATCACAGCCAGCTTTGAAACCAGACCTAGGGGTAGAAAGCCAAAAAACGAGGACGAAAAAGCAAATCAAAGAGTGTGCTTATACCTTACAAAAGATGAATACGCAAAGCTTGAGAGCATTTCAGAGCAAAAGTTTTTAGGCATGTCAGCCCAAAGCTTAGCAAAACAAGCCTTGTTAAAGTTCATTAGCGAACAAAGTTAGGGTTAAAATGGAGATTTTAAAACGCAGGCTTAGCATAGCAGGCAAGGTGATAAAAGTGCTTGGCTTTATGCTATTTCTTTTTGTTTTGGGGCTTGATATTATCTATCACGCAGTGGTGCTAAGTAACGATAAAATCATCTTTTCAGATGCTACAATGGCTAAGATTTTAAGCATTTTTATGGCTGAGTGCATTTTGTTTTTTATAAGCTTTTTTATTTTGTTTTAAAATAACAGCAGTTTTAAAAAATAGTCAATATTAAAGCAAACAAAGCATGTATTAAAAAGATTTAGAGCTTCTTTGTAAAAATTTTATGTATTTATGGGGCTTTCAGCTTAAAAATTTTATTAAAATATTCATAAAATTAAGTTTTTATCGATATTTGAAAGCATTTTAAAGGGGATAAAATCTTAGATTTTGGCTTGAGGCTGTGATTAATAGCATAAAATTACAATTTTGCACCAAAAAAAGATGCTTTATCTAAGCTTGTAAAAAAACGAGAAGTTATATTAAACAGCACAGATGATATGATAATCTCACTTTATGCCAAAGCATTAAGCCTAAGAGATATAAAAATCACCTTAAAAAGCTATGTGAGCTTTTAGAGCAAACTATATCAAACATTACAAATGCTGTTTTTAGCAGTTACTCAAATACAGTCTAAATGAAACAGCTCTAAAATTAGGGATTGGGATAAAATTTACCCACATTTACCATATATTTCAGCAAGATACTAGAAAAATATGAAATTAATAAATCAAATTTGATTTATTTGACAATAAAATAAATAAGTTACTTATTGGGTTACTTTATAAATTTTATATTCATTAAATACCATGTTTATACAGCTATATGACTGGCGATGATAAATCTAAATTTCTTTTTTAAATTTTAAATCCATTTTTTACTTGTTTTAAATGATGATTTTAAGAGTTTTTATAATCTTTTTTGAAGTATGCTTTTTATGTAATTATTTTGCTGTTTTTAGGACTTTATCCTATTTATTTTAAATTGCTAAACTACAAATAGCTATTTACAATACAATTTTAATCCAAATTTTTCTAGCACTAAAGTGAAGATTTGACCATTTTTTAATAATATAGCAAAAATTTACCATTTATTTATGCCAAATTTTCACCTATCTTTTTTCTAAAATATCATAAATATTATCTTGAAGTGGTGTGAAAATTTCATTTATATAAGTTTGATTATTCAATAGTTGGCCGTATAAAGCACCAAATTTCGTATCATTATAATTATCTGTCAAAATATCATTTAATTCATCATTATAAAGTTTTGTAAAATCATTTTTATTATTATTTTTTGCTCCGCTTTGTAGCTTGGTGCTATTTAGTAGTTTCTCAGAGATATTTATAATAGCTTGAATTTGCGAGTTTTCTTCTATATTTAGACTAAGATTATCATTGATTTTTTTTACAATTATTGAGAGCATTTCTAGCTTGCTAGAATCAATCTTCATTGAGCCAAAGGCGCTCATCTCCATCACTGGATCTGGTTTTATATTCTCTTTTGTGTGTGTTTGGTTTTTTAGTACTTGAACATTTATCACGCCTATATCTATATCTATATTTTCGTTACTTCTATTTTCATTTGTAAGCTGTTTGAGCAAAATTTCTATAAAAGTATATCTATTATTTAGCTTATCGCTAAAAGTATCACCAAAAATGATTTTTAAGTGTAAAAAGATATTTTTGTAGTTTGTAAGTAGCCCTTTGAACTCTACTTTATGCTTATCATCTAAATTATTTATCTGTGTTATTGCTTTTGTGAAATATGGTCTTACCATCTTTTGAGTATTATCATCTTTATTAATAATAGCAGCTGCTACTATCTTTTCTTCAAGTGGCATTAAGATATTATATCCATCTATTTTTGCGTCGATATCAAGTAAATCAGCCATATCAATGCCATCTTTTAGTATAGTTTGCGTATAATAGGGCGCAAAACTCTCCATAATATCATCAAATTTATTTACAAAATCAAGCACAAAAGTAGTTTTATGTGGGAATTCTGGGCAAATTCTATTTAGCCTTGATAGTGTTTGAACCGCGGTTATTCCGCTAAGGGCTTTGATTACATACATTATACAAAGCTTATTTTGGTCAAATCCTGTTTGGTATTTATTTGCCACAAAAAGCACCCTTCGCTCATCTTTATTAAACTCACTAGGCAAAGATGCTTCGCTTATGCCATTTATCTCGCTTTCGCTATACTCTGCGCCATCAACCTCTTTTTGACCGCTAAAAGCTATTAAAGGCTTGAAATCATATCCATGTGACTTGCAATACTCGCAAAAAGCATGATAATATCTTATCACGCTTTCTATATCCTCGCACACCACCATAGCCTTAGCCTTACTGCCCAGCAAAGCTGACCCACTACTAGCAAAATGCTCAGCTATCACAGCTACACGGCTTTTTATAATATCGGTATTATGTTTGATTATATCTCTTATTTTGCGTTTTGCTTGGTTTTGTTCTACCTCTTTATCACTGCTTTTTAATATTATATTATAAAGAGTGTTATATGTTGTATAGTTATCAAGTACATTTAGTATATATCCTTCTTCTATCGCTTGTTTCATAGAGTATAGATGAAAAGGCGTATAAAAGCCATTTATATCTTTTTTACCAAATATTTGTAAAGTGCTTTCCTTTGGTGTAGCTGTAAAGCCAAAAAGGCTTATATTTTTAGGTTTATTCTCTGCGCTAAATTCAGCACTAAGAGTATCTATCAAAGCCTCCATATTAGACCCGCTGGTGCTAGAGTGCGCTTCATCTATTATCACGGCGCATTTGGTGTCAAAATTTTTTAATTCATCTTTGATATAAGAGAATTTTTGTATTGTAGAAATTATGATTTTTACACTATTTTTTATAGCATCTTTTAGATCTTTTGAGCTATTTTCATCGCCAAGAGCTTTTATAAATCCTTCTTGATGCTTGATCTTGTTTATCTCATTTTGTAATTGTCTATCTACTACTATTCTATCAGTTACGATTATCACGCTTTCATATCTTACAGAGCCATTTTTATACAAAGATGCTAGCATATATGCCAGCCAAGCTATGCTTTTAGTCTTGCCAGATCCTGCGCTATGCTGGATTAAGTAGTTTTTATACTCTGAATTTTTCAAAATATCTCTTTTTACTTTATGTACTAGATCCATCTGATGATAGCGTGGGAAAATCATAACTCCCTTATCATCAAATATAAAATTTTTAATCAAATCAATTATATTATCCCTTACTAACACCTCTTCCCATAGATACCATACATTGCTTATTTTGCCCTCCATTTCATCATTTCCAGCCCCTGTGTCATTGCCACTTCCTTTGCCTTTATTGAAGGCTAGAAATTTAGTTTTGGATTTTTCTAGCTTTGTAGTCATATAGCACTCTTGTAAATCCAAAGCAAAAAACACAATCGCACCAAGCCTATTATCAAATAGCCTATTTTGCGGGTTTCTATCCTCTTTATACTGCTTTATAGCATCTTTATAATCCTGCCCTGAATAATTGCTTTTAAGCTCCATGCAAGCAAACGCCACACCATTGACAAAAACCACTAAATCCACACGCTCTTTATTCTCATTATCGGCATTTACTTCTTGTATTATTGTGATTTTATTTTTTTCATATTTCTGGGCTAAATCAGCATTAAAACCAGAGCTTTCTTTGTTATAAACTAGCTCTAAGTTTGTATTATTTATCATTACGCCATTTTTTAAGCACTCTAGAATTCCATTTTTGATTATATAGTCATTGATTTTAGAGATTATCTCATCATCCTTTAGCCCAAGTGAGTTAAGCTCTTTTTCTTGCGTGGATTTTAAAAACTCTAGTAGTATCTCTTTATCCATTGCTAAATTTTTATCATAGCATTTTGCGCTTCGCTCTACAACTCCATTTTTAGCAAATTCTTTTATTATATCAGCTTGATACTGGCTTTTTTCATCATATATAGTTTTACTCATTTTATGTCCTTTGGAATTATATTTAAGTAACTCTTTTAGTTTAGTTTTGATTTTTTTAATAGCAATGCTGATTGCTATTAAATTTCTAAGCTTTTTGCTCCTACTAAATTTTTCATTTTGTTTAATGTTAAACTCATATAAATATTCATTCTAACTGAAATCCAAAATGATGGACTTTTCCCAAAAATAGTACCATATTTTGCAGCATCCATAAAAAATTTGTAACCCCAATTATCTACTATATTAAGTCTTCTTATAATTTCATTTTCCCAGAGTTTTTGAGCGATTTTTATATACGCTTCCTCGGTACTTGTCGATTCATCTGTCCTATTTTTTTTATAATAAACTACTGCTTCATTATTATTTATAACTGGAATATCGATTCTAGGAATCCAACCCCTAGCCTTCATGTCGTATCTTACAGGATAAGCACAGCCATAATCACCATAACAATATTTGCTAGATAATTTTTCAATATAATACTCTTGCTCGTTTAGCTTAATCACCCCTTCATTCTCAGATAAAGTTTTTGGAAAGCTTGAAGCAAGATAAATTAGACCTTTAAAATTTTTTATATCATTAGTTGTATTTAATTCATTATATTTATCCAAGCAGTCTAAAATTAAAATAATCTTTTTGCGATCATCAATAATCTTTAAATACTCATTTAAATTTTCATCGCCAGGTAGTCTTAAAGCAAGGGTTTTAAACTCATCTAAATTTAAAATTTGTTTTTTTACATCATCTATATTATCAGGAGCAAAGTGAACGCAAGGAATTAAATTTTTAAAATCTTTTTTATATTTTTTTACAAATTCAACCCATTTTTTAAAACCATCATTTGGGGATAGAAAATCTCTAATTTCGTTGTTAATTAAGCTTTCTTCTGTGGAGACATCCAAAATAAAATAAATATCCTTAAAATCTTCTTTTAACTCATTCATTTTTTTATCAATACTTCCAGTAAGATTATTTTTACTTATGCGTGACTTTGTAAGTGCTAAAATCGGCAAAATTCCATTTTTATTTTCTAGTTTTGAAAAAGCCTTTAATTCTGAACTTCTGGTTTTTAATGCTGGAAAATAAAAATACTTCATCAATACTCCTTTATTAAGCCAAGCTTATAAGCTCTATATTTTGCCGCCGCTGCCGAAACGCCAAAATGTTCTGCGATATCTCCTAACCTAGTTTTTCCGCTTTTAATAATATTCAAAAAATCATCTTTTGGCATTAAAAGTTTTGCCGCAAACTCATTTGCCTCAAATTCTTTTTGGTCTTTTGTATTTTCACTTCTAAATAGTGCTACATCTTTTATACTTTTATTATTTATTAGATATTCCTTATGCATACAATAATGCCCAAACTCGTGAGCCAATGTAAATCTTCTACGCTCATAAGAATGGTATTTATTTATCGTAATTATAAACCCATCGTCGACATATTCAATCATACCACTAATTTCTGAACTTAAATCATCATCAATAACCTCAATATTATCAAAAGTATTAACATAAGTATAAATATCAAATGGTGTTAATGTTATGTTTTTACCTTTTGCATCTAAAATCATTTCATCCCAAGTTGTTATTTTTGTTTCTTTTTTTTCTTTTTTATTTGATATAAATGCCATATTATTATCCTTTAATCTGATTGTTGTCAATCTTTATATCTTCATCTCTATGAGAACCTTCTTGGCTTTCTTCGAGTAAAGACAATCTTCGCTCTATATCATCATACTTACTATCCATAATGCGTTTAATTTCTTGAGTTATAAGTTCATTTTTCCTATCTTTAAATTCATTAGATTTAAAATATTCATCTATTCTATCATTCATTTGATTATTAATTTTACTCCTTATATACACAAAAGACAATAGTGCAAAAGTTCCTAAAAGCGCAACTGTAACCATTAAGATATTTGAATAAGTACTAGTATAAATTCCAAAATAATCTTTTGGAGAAATAATTTTATTTTGCGCAATCAATGTTTCTAGTGTTGAATTCAAGTCCATTGTTGCATTCATTTCATTACTAACAAAATAAACATCAGAAATTTCTTTACTTAAAAAATGCCAATGTATGAAAAAGCATATAATAGTATAAGTAAGCAAAATTAAAAAACTTATCCAATTTAGACTTATCACATTTAATTTTATCACGCTAATTCCTTTAAGCAAAATCTATTTTTTAAAAGAAAAAAATCTCTTTCATTTTTAAATGTTTCAAAACACTCCAAATAAGCTTCTTTTAAATCTTCAATTAGTTTCTTTTTAATTTCTTTTTGTGAAAAATTTTTAGATATAAAATTATACATTTCAAACACATTTTTTTTATTTTTTGCTAATTTTTGAGCACTACTCCTAGAAATTAAAAGCGCTCTACAAAAAGAACTTGGTTTATTTTTTATCGGTTTTTTTATTAAAGTAAATTTTCCGCAATTATGTAAAATAATTCCTATTCTTTTATCTTCAAATCTAGCTATTTCTTTTTGAAACTTTTTATCCAAAATCAAGTAAAAATAATCAAATGTTAATAAATAATCCGTAATCTGTCCATCAATTCTGCGCAAATCATCTCTAGCTGTCTTAATTTCATAAGCAATCAAATTATCCCCATTTAACAATATTAAATCGGCAATTCTTTTCGCCTTTAAAAAAGGTATTCCACTAGCCATTAAATTAATATTTTTATATTTTTTCAGCAACCAATATGAAAATTTCTCACAAATATCGTATTCGTAATCAACCACAAAAGCACCTTTTACACACTCAAATAAAATAAATTTTTATTATTATATATAAAATTTACCAACATTTACTTAGTAATATACCCATAAATCAAGCTCTATTATAAGATATTTCATATTATTTTTATATTTTTAAAATTTTAAATTTTACGCACTCCACTCATTTTCTTTATAGATTCCAAGAATGCTTATTTCATCATTATTTATGGTATAGGGTACCATTTTTCCATCTCTTTTTCAAACTCGCTAAAAGGTCTAGTCTTTATTTTACCACTTTTTACTGCCACAGCATCAGCTTCATAGATTTTATATCTTTCATCATTAAAGCTTTGTATTTTTATCTCTTTGCCATCTTTGCGTGCTAAATTTTGAGCGATACTTGCGATTTGTTCTAATAGTGCATTATCAGCTTTTATCATCAAAGCTCTCATTCTAACTCCTTTTGATTTTTGAAATTATAGCAAATTCAGATCTCTTTTTTGCCCGTTACGCACTCGTAGATTAGAGATTTTTTATACTCTTTTAGTGTGGTAATCTGCTTAGTGTAATTCTCATTTAATCTATCTATTTTTTCGCACTTTTTATCTAGAAATTCTGCTATTTCTTTTTGTTCGTTGAGTGGCGGGACTAAAAAATTTAAATTCATAATATAATTTGAATTTGCTCTTGGCATTTTTGCGCCATAAGTAGAGCTATTTACATTTTCAATAAAATTTTTATTAAGTAAAAAATAATAAAAGAATTTAAAATAGCATTTCAAATTTATAAATTGTAAAAATTCACTAGAACAAAAACAATTAAAAGGCGCAATTATAACTTTTGATAGATAAGGTCGTAATTTACCAAATAAAATATCGCCTTTTTTACAAACAGCTTGTATTGAATTTTCATATTCTGTATTTGTTTCAATTAAGGAATTTAAATATCCTGCTACATTTTCTAAGCCAATATATTTATCATTTTCGGCATTAAAACTAGAATTCTCACTTCTTATTTTTGCTACATATTTTATTTTTGAAATTTTCCAATGTTTTGGAATTTGACCTATCCAGGGGATTTTGCTGTCTTTAAACTCTAGAATTCTAGAATTTAACCCTTTGGTTACACACTCGCTTATGAGTGATTTTTTATACTCTTTTAGAGTGTTTATTTTACGCTCTAAATTTTCTAGTCTTTTATCAATTATCTCGCATTTTTTATCTAGAAATTCAACTATTTTCTTTTGCTCATCAAGTGGCGGTAAAGGTAAAAAAGCATTTACAATATTAAAAATACTTAAATTTTGAATTCCAGTGGTTTGATTGAAAAAAAATCGCATATTATTATTTTGATAAAAAGCTTTCATTGTGTGAGCAAAAAATTTATTGTTAATATTTAAAGGGCGAAAACATTGACAAAAATTCGCAAAAAGAACTTCTTTCGCACCAAATAAATTTTGTTCAAAAACAACACTTCTGCCAACAGGCATTTTATCACCACCGCCTGATTTTTCAATAATTAAATCTCCATCTTGTAATTTTGTAGATAAAATTTGTGATTTTGTGTAATTTCTAAAAGTATCTGCTGTTTGCTTAACTTTTTGTTTGTCAAAGTCAAAATCAGCAACCCTAATACAAAGGCGACTATTTTGAGAAATTTGTTCGTTTTCTAAATCATCTCCCCAACAACCACTAAAATTTTCTTTAAGACAATATTTTATTTTTTTAACTTCCCAATGTTTTGGAATTTGCCCTATCCAAGCAATCCCACTGTCTTTAAAATTAGTATTCATATTTTAAGTTTATCCCATATTCTAAATTTGATATTCCATTAAAAGCATCTTTAAGATTAAAATCAAGCCTTAAAAGCAAAATTTCTATATTTCTTATAATTGACTTTGCTTTGCCTTGTGGCGGTCTGTTGTGAAATATATTATTTCTTTCTTTTCTAATGCGAGAAAATGCACTTAAAAGGTGGTCTTTTGTGCCAAAGCTTGGTAAAATTTGATTTTTGTATTGTTTTTCACCAGCGAAAATAGGCTGAAAAATTGCCCAATTGTTTTTTATAGTATTTTCTAAATCGCCTAGTGTAAATAAATCAAGCACTTCAAAACTATTTGCTGTTTTTAAAAAATCTTCATTTAGCTTATTTATTTTTATTACTCGTTTTACTTTTTTAATAATCCATAAATTTGAGCAATTTATAAACCAATCATCTTTTAAATCAGGGTTTGAGCTGTAATTTTGTGATAAAATAAAAGCCATTTTTGAGCGAAGTGCTGTTTCAAAAATATGAATAATCAAAAATAATGCGTGATGAGCTCTAATGCGTTTATTGTAAATATTAATAACCAAATCAAAAATATTTTTGATATTTCCATGGTTTTTTATGAAAATTCCAGCTTCTTTGGCGCTACCTAGTAAATATTTATTATGTAGTAAAAAAATTGATTTTTCTAACTTTTTAAAGCCTTCTAAATTTGAGCTTTCATCAAAGCCGAGATTTTCACATAGTTTTTTGTATGTTTGTGTTTTTAAATGCAATTTTTTATCCTTTTATAAGCTTATAAGAAAACTTATTATATAATTCACTCAGTTTAGGGATCAAATCACCATGACTTAGGTGAGTACTCGCAAGAGATGGTACCCTAAACTCTTTTATATTATTTCTTTTATCACTCATCAAAAAGCCCACTTTCAAGCTCTCTTGCTTCTTTTTCTAGGTTTTGGAATTTGCCCTATCCAAGCAATTTTGCTATCTTTAAATTCTAGAATTCTACTTTTCATCTTTTAACTTTCATAAAAATAACTTTGTTCTAAGCCTTTAAAAATAATATATTCATCATTTATTTTTTCGCTTAGGGCTGATTTTAGCAATGTTTTTAACTCTAGGTCATTTATAGGACTTCGCTCCATTGCGGCTAGATACTCGTATTTATCTACCTTTTGCCACTCTATTATGAGTCCTAGTGTGCTTTTTAGCATTAGGTCTAGCCATATACGCATACTCCTGCCATTGCCTTCTAAAAATGGATGGGCTACATTCATCTCTATGTATTTTTCTATGATTTCATCAAAGTTTGAGTGTGGTAGTTTTTCTATTTTGGCTAGGGCTTCGTTTAGATATAAGCAGTTAGCAAAGCGAAAGCTACCTTTTTTGATATTTTGCTCTCTTATTTTCCCAGCAAAAGGATAAAGCCCAGTAAATAAATACAAATGAATATCCAAAAGCCCCTTTAATGAGCCTATCTCTACCCTCGCAATTTGCCCACTAGAAAACAGCCTTTTTGCATTTTCTAGGCTTTTTGCGTCTATTTCATTTAGTAGTTCACTCATCAAAAAGCCCGCTTTCAAGCTCTCTTGCTTCTTTTTCTAGGTTTTTAAATTCTAGTTTTATCTCATCAGTGCTTTTAGGGCTTTGGTATTTGTAGAAGTAGCGAGTAAATGGAATTTCGGCGCCGATTTTACCCTCATCGAAGGCTTTTGCTAGTGGCAAATGTGGCAAGACTTCAGCACTCATATATTCATCAATGCTAGCGTTAATGTTGATTATCTCGCTATCACGGCTATCTTTATCGTAGATAATCTGCCCTTTTTTATCCCTTTGAATTTGTGCTTCATCGTCATTGCGGCTAAATACTTTGGCTATTTTATCTAGTGTTTTGGTATCTTTGATATTTAAAATTTGCTTTAAAAAGCTGATAAATTCATCTTTGTTTAGATATTTTTTATCATCTTTATAGTTATTTAATTTGCTTATTATCACGCTAGCAAGCTCTCTAGCTTCTTTTTGTTTGGTTAGCTCTTTTTGTTCTTTTTGGGTTAGTTCATCTTTGTTTTCTAATTCTGTTATTTTGGTCTCATTATAAAAGGCAGATTTTAAGCTCTCTATGCTCTCATCTGTGATGGTATAGCTCTTTTGAAGTGGGGTCATTATGCTGTATTCTTTATAGATAAACTCGCTATTAGTATAGATTTTACAATGCTCATTCTCTTTAAAATCTTTGTAAATTTGGGTAATTTGTGCTATATTTTGCTCGTTTAGCTCGTTTCTTTTATTGCCCATTGATTTTCTAAGCTTTATATAGAAGCTACTAGCATCAATTAGTGCTAGTTTGCCTTTTCTTTCATTTGGCTTGGATTTGCGTAGTATCCATATATAAGTAGCGATTCCAGTGTTATAGAAAAGTTCTGTTGGTAAGGCGATAATGCTATCTATATAGTCATTTTCTAGCAGATAGCGGCGAATTTGACTCTCGCCTGAGGTGGTATCGCCGCTAAATAGTGGAGAGCCATTTTGGATAATGGCGATTTTGCCATCATCTTTGACCTTTTCTAGGGCTGATTGTAAAAAGAGAAGTTGCGCATCGCTTTTGGCTGGTAGTCCTGCGAAAAAGCGAGATTTACTCTCGTGGGCTAGTCTTACAGCGTCTTCTACACCATCTTTTGCTTTTTCTCCACCCCATGAAGTGCCAAATGGTGGATTTTCGATAATGAAATCAAATTTTTCATTTGGGAATTCATTGTTTTTTAGAGTATCTGTTTTTAAAATATTTTTTTCATTTTGTCCTTTTATGAGTATATCGGCTTTACAGATAGCGTAGCTCTCGCCGTTGATCTCTTGGCCGTATAGATAAATTTGTGCTTTATCGTTTTGTGCTTTTAGCTTTTCATTTGCTATGCTTAGCATTCCGCCTGTTCCACAAGCTTGGTCTAGGACTGAAATTACCTTATTATCGCCTTGTATATCTACACCAAAAAGCAAAATATCCACCATTAAAGCGATGATATCACGCCCTGTATAGTGATCGCCGGCTTCTACATTTTCGCTAAATTTGCGAATTAGCTCTTCAAATATATAGCCCATTGTGTGATTTGGGACGATTTTGGGGTCTAAATCAAGTTCGCTAAAAGCTTTTATGATGCTAAAAAGGCAGTTTTCTTTGCTCATTTTGGCTATCTGTTTTTGGAATTCTAGATTTTCAAATATCTCTTTGATATTGTCGCTAAAACCATCTATATAATTTATCAAATTTGCTTTTATGTTGTTTTGGTCGTTTCTAAGCTCTTTTAGATCAAATTTGCTTGTGTTATAAAATTGATATCCGCTTAATCTTTCTAGCACTGTTGTTGGGGTGTCTTTGTCGCTATTATATTTTTCTAGCACCTCTTTTTTGGTATCAGCTAAGGCGCACTCAAATCTGCGTAAAATAACCATGGGGATAATTACATCTTTATATTTATCACTAGTGTAAGCCCCACGAAGCTTATCAGCTATATTCCAAATAAAATTTACCTCTTTGCTAATATCCATTTTTGCCCTTTTAATTGTTGATTATTGTCAAATATTATAGCATAAATTTACATATTATTAACAAGCATATAATTATAAAAAATAGATTAAATAATGTTAATATCATATATAATTTTATCTTTTATAAGAAAGGTCTTATGGGCAATAACTTAATTTAAAAATATAATAAACAATTAATTGTATATTTACTAAATATATAATTAATAAATCAAATAATATTAATTTTTAATTTACTTACGAAGAATTAAGGCTAAAGGCTCATTTCCTACAATAGAATTGCCTATAAATCGCTGTTTTGGCAGTTAGTGTGCGTTTTTGTTCTATTGTAACTCTTTTTAGCTTGTAGCTACGCTTAATTTTATTGCCGTTTTTGTGAGCTAGGCAGTATTCTATGACATCATTGCTAATGCCCATCAATGCTAGTTTTGCGCTATTTCTAGTAGCAAGTGTGCAAAAGGTCTTGCGCTATTTCTAGTAGCAAGTGTGCAAAAGGTCTTGCGCTATTTCTAGTAGCAAGTGTGCAAAAGGTCTTGCGCCAGCCATGAGCTGTAACTTTATTGCTCCATTTTTTAGCGTCGTTTGAGACCCCTTGCATAGCGTTTCTTAGCGCATTTACTCTGCCTTGGACTATTTCAAGCCCATCATCATTTTTAGCACTCTCAAAGCTTTTTGACTCAAAGATATACTCGCTTGAGATATAGCCCATTTATCGCCTTTTTAGTAAAAGTTAACTAATAAAATTCTAGTTACTTAATAAGTAACTTAATTATTTTACAACAAAAGCAAATCAATGCCAATCAATCTAAATCAAAATAAATCAAAAGAAGCTTAAAATAAAGAAAATGGTGGAGGTGTGCGGGATCGAACCGCAGTCCAAAAAAGCGTCCAAAAGCTCATCTACATGTTTAGCAAAAGTGAAAATTTCGCTCTTGCAGGCTCACTTTCCAAAGCCTCTTACAAAAGCTAAGCAAGATTTTCGTCCCTTGTGCTAGCCGGGCACAAAAGCTTAGTCCCTATAATGACCCAAATCAGCACGCCTAGAGACGAGCGCACCACAGGGGCTCAACTGAACTTACGCAGCTTTAGCGTAAGCAGGAGCGAATTTAGTGTTGTTTGCGTTTAATTTTAATTTAGGCTTTTTAAGCTATGCCAAAAGCTACATGCGAGCTAATCTCGGCTCTCCTGTCGAAGCCAAATCACCCCCACAAAAAAGCGGACAGCAATTCTACTGCTTTTTACTTAAAATAAGATTAAAATTCTAGAATTTCTATACAAATTCCTTTAAGAATTCTAGAATTCCTTAAATAAAATCTAGAATTCCTATACAAAATCCTTAGAAATTCTAGAATTTCTTAAATAAAATCTAGAATTCCTATACAAATTCCTTAGAAATTCTAGAATTTCTTAAATAAAATCTAGGCTAAAAGCATGCCTTTTGCGACTTCATCTCTTTTTGCTTTGCTAGTTAGCAGCTCTAAAAGAACAAGACCAAAATCATATGCTGTGCCTGGCCCTCTTGAAGTGATGATTTTACCCTCAATCACTACTTTTTCTTTGCTTGGGGCGCTAGTGCTTACCTTACTCTCAAAGCCAGGGTAGCAAGTATAAGCGCCTTTTATGAGTCCAGCCTTAGCAAGTGCCATAGGTGCTGCGCAGATTGCCGCGCAGTATTTGTCAGAGTTTGCCTGAGCAAGTAGAAGCTCTCTTAGCTCGCTGCTGTTAGCTAAATGCTCTGCCCCAGGTAAGCCACCTGGTAAAATAATCATATCGCAAGTGCTAAAATCATAGCTTTTTAGCGTGCTATCAGTCTTTATGGCCACACCATGCGCACCTACGACCTCACTACTATCCAAGCCCACAAGGCTAGTATCTACGCCACCTCTGCGCAAAATATCCAGTGGAGCAATAGCCTCAATCTCCTCAAAGCCAGTTGCTAAAATTATTGCTGTTTTCATTTTTTCTCCTTTAAGTAAAATATAAATAAAATATTAAGGAATTTTAAAATTCCCTACTCTTCCATGACATCAGCTGCTTTTATACCAAGCAGACCAAGGGCTGTGCGAATGCTAAGAGCACATAGCTCAAATAGCTTTAAAAGCGTGCTTTCATGCTCGCTGCCTAGCACTTTGTTTTCATTATAAAACCTGTGAAAATCACCTGCTAAAGTGCGCAAATACTCACAAATTTTATGTATCTCTCTTTTGCTAAGAGCAGCTTCAAGCGTGCTATTTAGATTAAGAGCGTTAAAAGCTAGGTTTAGCCCCTCAGGGCTAAGTACGCTAAAATCAGCATTTGTGATACTTTCATCGCTTAGGCTTGATTTTGCTCTTACTTGATGGACGCGTGCGTGAGCGTAGTTTATATAAAAAACAGGATTTGAACTATCTGTTTTTTTAAGCTCGTCTATATCAAACTCCAAAGGCGTATTTGCTGATTTTGAGATAAAAATGTAGCGTAGAGCATCGCTGCCGATTTGCGCTGCTATATCGCTCATTAGTATAGCTGTGCCATTGCGTTTTGAGATTTTAAAGGGCTTAGTGTCTTTAAGCAAATTTACCATTTGCATCAAAACAACCTCAAGCTTACTCTCATCATAGCCTAGAAAATGAATAGCTGCCCTTAGCCTAGCAATGTAGCCGTGGTGGTCAGCACCCCAGATGTTGATATAGTGATCAAATCCTTGCTCAAACTTATAGCGGTGATAGATGATGTCGCCTGCTAGGTATGTAGGGCGACCATCCTCTCGCACGACCACACGGTCTTCATCATCGCTATATTTTGTGCTAGCGATAAATGTTTTTCCATCTTTTTTATACATTTGCTCGCTTTTTGCTAGCTGGGCTATGGTCTCCTCTAGCTCGCCGTAGCGTTCTTTTTCGCTTGCCCAGTGCTCTATGAAAATATTATTATCAGCCAAATCTTTTTTAATGATTTTTAACACTTCGTCTTTAGCAATCTGCGCTAGCCTAGCTTCACTTTTAAAAATCTGCTCACCATAACGCTCTTTTATCACAGGTATTAGCTCGTCTATATACTCGCCTCTGTAGTATTTCTCAGGGTAGCTTACAGGCTCATTAGCAAGCTCCTTTGCCCTTAGTGCCATGCTAAGACCTAGTAGGTCTATTTGATTGCCAGCATCATTTATATAATACTCAGTGCGAACCTCATGCCCAAGATGCTTTGCCACGCGCGCAAGAGCGTCTCCATACACAGCCCCACGAACATGTCCTATGTGAAGTGGGCCAGTTGGATTTGCGCTTATGTATTCTATATAGAATTTCTCAGGCTTTTCTTGTTTTATTTTGGCAAAATCAGCTGGATTTTTTAAAGCCTTAGTAGCAAAGTCATTTAAAAAACCAGCATTAAGCTTGAAATTTACATATCCGCCCACAGCCTCTGCGCTAAAATCATCATTTGCGCTAGAATTCAATTTCTCGGCAATTTGGCTAGCGATTTGCGCTGGGGCTTTTTTTAGCTCTTTTGCTAGCGCAAAAACTGGCATTGCGTAGTGAGCTAGATTTTTGTCTTTTGGCTGTTCTAGCTTTGTTTGTAAGGCGCAGCCTAAGATACTTTGTATTCTAGCTTTTAGCGTATTTTTCATTAGGCTTTTTGCTCGCTATTTATGTTTGCTTGAGTATTTGTTTGAGCGGTGTTTTCAGTCTTTGTAATTTGCTCATTTTGTTCATCATCACTCATTTCTTTTTTAAAGCTTTTTATACCTTTACCCACGCCTTTTGCTAGCTCTGGTATTTTTTTTGCTCCAAAAAGCAGCACAATTACAGACAAAACAACCAGCCAGTGTGTTACACTAAATGATCCCATTTTTTCTCCTTATTTAATTATTCCAGTTTTGGCAAAACTCTTCTATCTCAAAGTTTGCGCATTTTGAGTGCATTGAGATAAAAATCGCCCTTAAGCTCTCATAAGCCGCTTCTAAATCATCATTTACGATAATATGGTCGTAGTCTTTTATGTATTTCATCTCGTTTTTAGCATTTTCTAAGCGAGTTTTTATACTCTCATTATTTTCGCTGCCTCTATTTTTTAAGCGAGAGACTAGGGTGCTAGAGTTTTTCGTGCTGATAAAAACAGCGGTGATTTCTTTGGGATATTGCTTTTTGGCTAGCAAATAGCCTTGAACATCTATATCAAAGACCACTACTTTACCCTCATTTAGCGCATGCGTTACAGGTCGCAGGCTCGTGCCATAGAGATTACCATGTACATTTGCCCACTCCAAAAAAAGCCCAGCTTTAATATCAGCTTGAAACTGCTCTTGGCTTATAAAATGATAATTCACGCCGTCTTTTTCATCCTGCCTAGCAGCTCTTGTGGTGCTTGAGATTGAAAAATAAAGCTTATCTTGAAACTCAGCAAAAAGCTTTGAGACCAGCGAGCTTTTGCCAGAACCACTAGGTCCGCTGATTAGCAAAATTTGCCTACTCACCACTACTCCTCAAAGCTTATGTTAATCTTAATTTTCATACCTTTTATCGCCTCTTTTAGCAGTGGTGAGCTAGCTAGCGTAGCACCTATTGTCTCGGTGATTTGTGAGCTGATTTGAGATTTTGCTTGTTCTATGTCTGCATTGTTTGTTTGCTCTTTTGGCTTTTGTGGCTCGCTAGAAAGCCCAGCTATATCAAGCCCCAAAGCCCTAGCTAAATCACTCTCGCTAATACCAGCAAACTCATCATCTCCACTAGCTACTTCATCGCTTACGCTAGTTTTGGTTACCTCATCAGTTACTATTTTATCGCTAGCTTCTGCTATTTTAGCAACTTTGCTAATTTCACCCTTAACTTCGCTAATTTCAGAGATTTCATCGCTAGTTCCCACTATTTCATCATCGCTAACACCAACAAGCTCTTTAAAATCACTCATATCCAAGCTATCATTATCGCTAGCTATTTCATCAGCTCCATCATCAGCCACTTCGCTAAGCTCTATATCTTTATTGCCTAGAGGCTCGCCCGCTACAGCTGCTGTTTTCTCCTCAGCTTTTAGTATTTCTTCTTTTAGTCTATCTATTCGCTCTTCTTGACTTAGTTTGCTAGATGCTGGTATCTCATCTGCTACAACTTCATCTGCTACTACTTCATCATCAGCTACTTCATCTGCTTCTACTTCATCAGCTGAGGCTACATCTTCTGCGATTTCCTCAAATCTGGCTACTTCATTTGTGCTTTCTTCTTTAGTCTCTGCTTTGTCACTAACACCAACTAAGTCTTTAAAGTCTCTCATATCCAAGCTATCATCGCTTTGTTCAGCACTGCTTTTTTGCTCGTCCATATCATCTATTTCATCTACCATAGAACTTAGCTGGGCTAATTGCTCTTTTTTCTCATCGGCTAGATTTTCTGGGATACTCTCTTCTATTAAATCATCTTGCCCATTAACATCACTGCTAGCTAGCTGGGCTGGAATGTTATCTTCTATTAAATCGTCCTCTCCACCTTCTACAAAAGATTCTAAGAGCGTAGTATCAAGTTCTTCACCACTTTTTTCGCTTGCTTTAGTGATTTGCGCTACTTCTTTACTCTCATCACTTGCCTGTTTGTTCTCATCATCTTTAAAATCCAGCTGTCCTAAAATATCATCAAGATTTTTTGTATCTTTTGCTTCATCTAAGGCCTGAGGTAGCTCACCTATACACAAGCCCTCAGCACTCTCATCGCTAGATTTAGCAGTACTATCACTTTGGCTAGCATCATCAGCTAAAGTATCAAAATCACCAAAACTATCTAAATCATTAATACCACTAGAAAAACCCTCTGCGCTAGTACCCATAAAATCACTGCTGCTAGACTCTTGTAGTTCTGCTTCATCATCGCCGCTAGTAGCCACTCTCTTTACAAAATCCATAAAATCAGTAGGCAAAAACGGCTTTTCAAGCGTGTGTTTGCCAAGCTTTTTGGAAAAATTTCGTGGCACCAAAAAGATAATATGCTTGCCAAAAGGTGCGTAATCCACGCTATCATCGACTAGTTCGTGATCACAGATAAAAATATCAGCTGGATTTTGCTCATCAAGCTGGGCTATGTTTGAGTATTCTTCAAGTTTGTAGCCGATTTTTTCTATGCTTAGTCGCACTAGGTGAGAGACGGCTTGATTTTGATTTAGTAGTATTACTTTCATGTTTTATCCCAAAAAAAATTTGTATATTCTAGCAAAATTTACTTTAAAAAAACAAAAATGGCAAATCATTTAGAACTCTTGTCAAAAGCACGACAAAAAGCTTGACAATTGCCGCAATAGTCGCTATTAGCACCCCAAATGCCACTATGATTTTAATAGGAAAGCCCACGACTAAAAGATTAAATTGTGGCATAGTTTTCATAAGCATCCCAAAAATAAAATCACTCATCAAAGAAAGCGCAAGTATAGGAAATGATGTAATAAAGCCAAATAAAAACATATTTACCACGCTTTTTGAAGCGTAGCTCCAAATATTTTGGCTTGGATAAAAGCTACCAAGTTCAAGTAGCGAAACGCTTTTTGCCACGAATTGCAAAATAATATGATGCCCATCAGCAATAAGAAAGGCTGTTAGCACGATGAGCGTTAGCGCATTTGAGATAAGCGGACTTTGAACGCCGGTTTGTGGGTCCATCACATTTGCCATAGAAAAGCCCATAACCATACTAATCTGCTCGCCAGCCAAGCTAAGTGCGGCAAAACAAATGCTTAGCATAGCCCCAGCAGCTAGCCCAAAAAGCAGCTCTGAAATGCTCTCAAGCACGAGATATTCTAGGCTTAGCTCTGTGCTAACCACCGGCGTAAAAGGCAGTAAAAAAATCGTAAGCACAAAGGCAAATGCGCTTTTTATCACCACAGGCACTTGCATATGTGAAAAAAATGGAAAAAACATCACTAGCCCACTCATGCGCAGTAGCAGCAAAAAAAATGTAACAACATTGCCCTCACTTAAGTATTGTAAAAATTCCATTTTCTTACTTTGTTTTTTGTGATTGTAGGAATTCTAAAATTCCTTAAAAATTGTTTTTTATCGGCTGGCTCAGCTTTTATGCGCTTTTTAACCTTAAAGTCTTACGCAGCCCTGCGCCTTACACAAAAGCTTTTGCTCGCTTTCCTGCGCTACGCTTGAAAAGCTGTCACAAAACTTTTGCGAACGCTACCGCGAATTCTAGAATTTATACGCAAAATTCCCTAAAAATTCTAGAATTCCCAAGCCTTGTGTCGTCCCCCAGCCCCCTTGGGGGATCTCATCACAAAGAATTCTAAAATTCCTAGGGGCTTTTTGCGTTTATATCATTTAAGAATTCTAGAATTCCTAAACTTGAATTCCCAAACTAGAATTCCTAAATCTAGAATTCCTAAAACTTGAATTCCTAATCTGGAATTCCCTAGAAATTCTAAAATTCCCAATCTAAAATTTCCAATCTAGAATTCCTAAAACTTGAATTCCTAATCTGGAATTCCCTAAACTAGAATTCCCAAGGCTATGTCATCCCGACCTGCCTTGTCTCATCCCTCGACCTAACCCGATGATCTCATCACAAATAAATTTAGAATTCCTAGGGGCTTTTTGCGTTTATATCATTTAAGAATTCTAGAATTCCCTAAATTTGAATTCCTAAGAAATTTCTCTAGAAATTCTAGAATTCCCAATTTGGAATTCCTAAACTAGAATTCCCAATCTAGAATTCCCAATCCAAAATTCCCTAGAAATTCTAAAATTCTAGCCCCTGCGCCAAACTCTATGCCTCTAAAATCGCTCCATTACTAGCATTTGTTACTAGTTTTTGATATTGTCTTAGCCACTTGCTTGTTACTTCCTTGCCAGCGTATTTCCACTCGCTTTTGCGTTTTTCTATCTCATCAGCACTAAGCAGCGCATTTATGCTAAAGCTATCAACATCTATTTCAATCTCATCGCCGTCTTTAAGCAGACCTATTAGCCCGCCCTCAGCAGCCTCTGGGCTAACATGCCCTATGCTAAGCCCCCTTGTAGCCCCGCTAAACCTTCCATCAGTGATGAGAGCCACATCAGCGCCTAGCCCACGACCTACGATTAGGCTAGTTGGGCTTAGCATTTCTTGCATGCCAGGGCCGCCTTTTGGCCCTTCGTAGCGGATTACTACTACATGACCTTTTTGCACCTTACCAGTGCTAATGCCTGCTATTGCTTCATCTTGGCTATTAAAGCAGATAGCCTTGCCTTTAAACTTACGCTCTCCGATGATTCCAGCTGCTTTTATCACGCAGCCTTGCTCGGCTAAATTGCCAAAAAGTATAGCCAAACCACCACGCTGTGAGTGGGCGTTGTTTGCGCGGCGTATGATTTTTTCGTCGCTGATTTTTGCATTTTTTATGCGTCCAGCCATATCGCCACCTTCGATTACAGTAGCATTTAGATCAAGTAGGCTTGAATCGTGTTCGCTGATTTCTTTTATGATAGCAGCCAGGCCGCCAGCAGCGTGTACATCTTGCATGTGTATGCTAGGCTCACTTGGAGCTACTTTTGCGATGTGTGGGACTGCGCGGCTAATGTCATTTAGCTCTGCTATATTTAGCGGCGTGTCAGCCTCACGACTTATTGCTAGCATGTGTAAAATCGTATTTGAGCTGCCACCCATAGCCATATCCACAATCATTGCGTTACGGATTGAGCGAGCGTTTATGATATTTTTGATTTTATACTTATCATCTAGGGCGATCTCGCAAATGCGCCTAGCAGCCGCTCTCAAAAGCTCCTCACGCTCAGGACTAAGAGCCAAAATCGTGCCATTTCCACTAAGGGCAATTCCCATAGCCTCACAAAGTGTATTCATAGAATTTGCTGTAAACATACCAGAGCAAGACCCACCACTAGGACAGCAAGCACACTCTATTGCGTAAAGTTCGCTCTCATCTATTTTTCCAGTTTCATATGCACCAACTGCCTCAAAAGCTGAGTTTAGATCTAAGGCTTCTCCGTTTTTACCCACACCAGCTCTCATTGGCCCACCGCTAACAAAAATTGTAGGCACATTTACTCTTAAAGCACCCATTAGCATACCAGGCACGATTTTATCGCAGTTTGGCACGCAGATTAGAGCATCTAGGGCGTGTGCACTCATCACAGTCTCAATAGAGTTTGCGATGATCTCACGACTAGGCAGCGAATAAAGCATACCGCTATGACCCATTGCTATTCCATCATCAACGCCTATTGTGTTAAACTCAAAAGGCACACAATTATTTTTGCGGATCTCATCTTTGATGATTTTAGCATATTCATTTAGATAAAAATGCCCCGGAATCACTTCTATAAAGCTATTTGCCACGCCGATAAAGGGCTTAGCAAAATCCTCATCTTTTAGCCCAGTAGCACGCAAAAGTGAGCGGTGTGGGGTCTTTGTGTAGCCTTTTTTTACTATATCTGATTTCATGTTTTATCCTTTATTTTGGTTTAAGCAAAAAGCCTGATCTCTAGCACCGGCTCTACGCTTTCATTTATGAATATTTCAATGTTTTTTGGCGCTTGGCGTTCTGTTTTAAAGCTAAAGCCAGAGATAAACTCGCTTGCAGCAGCAGCATCCATAGTAGCAATAAAAATCGCCCTTAGCTCGCCGATTTTAATAGAGTATTTATACTCGCAATCAGGCGGAATTTTCTCAAAGCTAAAAGAATCACAACTCTCATCATAGCCGTGAATGATGAGTTCTATCTCTACTACTTTTGCGCTGATGATTTCGGTGTTTTTGGCAAAAAATATCTTTTGGCTGTCGTGATGAGCAGGGATGATTATTTCATCATTTGCTAGGCTTTGGCTTGTTTGGCTTGTTTGGATTTCATCAGCTAGACTTTCATCTACTAAATTTTCATCTACTAAATTTTCGCCGCTATTTTTAGTATCTTCATCGTCTATGATCTCAAATGAAGCCACAGGACTTTCACCCAGCAAATCTTCATCCAGCGGAATTTCGCCCAGCAAATCTTCATCCCCTGCGTCCTTATTTTCATCTATGATTTCAAATGAAGCCACAGGACTTTCGCCCACTAAGCATTCATTCTCTGCGCCCTTGCTATTTTCATCTATGATTTCAAAAGCTAGAGCTTTGCCAGCCTTATAATCTTGAATTTTAAAAGCCAAGCTGTCATCTGAGCTTTCATCTATATTTTCATCTATAATTTCAAAGGCAGGTTCTGTTTCCTCAAACTCTATGCTAAAGGCTGGCGCACTAGGTTTTTCGTTTATTTCAAAGGTTTCTTTATCCTCTTTAATCTCAAAGCTAAGTGAGTCTTCATTAGAGCTTTTTGGGGCGTTTTCTTGCTTATTATGGGTTTTTTCACAGATGTAGGCACGGATTTCATCGCTGGTTTTGGTGCAGTCTTTAAAGACTAGTTCGCCAACCTCCTCGCCTATTAGCTCTGAGCTGTATCCACCACGCTTTGTGATGATGAAATACCCACTCATTTGCGTGCTAAGATGGATTTCATAGTCGCTAAAAGCACCCTCAAAGCGTGCTGCGATACTGCTAAAATCTCTCATTTATCCCCTTTTTGCCCTAAAACTTACTTTTTTTTAAAATAATAAGCGAGATTATAGCAAAAAGGCTAGATTTTTGAGTGATTTTTGGCTATTTTTATGCTTTTTTGGCTTGAAAAATTATATTTAATTTTATTTTAAGCAAGCTTTATATAGAATTTGCGCCTTTTTGGTCCCGTAGCTCAGCTGGTAGAGCACCACCTTGACATGGTGGTGGTCGATGGTTCAAACCCATTCGGGGCCACCATTAACTTAGACTCTCTATTTTTTTGGCTGGCTCAGCTTTTTGGCTCTTTTTTACTTTCATAGCTTGGGCAGCCCAGCACCTTATGCAAAAGCTTTTGCGCAGTTTTTGTTTGGCGCAGGCTTTGTGCTGTGCACCTCCAAAACTCTACGCAAAACTTTTGCAAACGCTCCGCTACAATGCTCTACGGCTAGCCCTGCGCTATGAAAGTAAAAAATAGCTCACCTAGCGGATGCGAAGCAAAAAAATCTTGGAGCCTTGTTTTAAAAGTGTCATCCTAATTTTTTAACATTCACTAAAAAATCTAGAATTGGCTAAAATAACGCAATACCAAAGATCTGCTCAGGCAAATAAGGCCTACTTAGCACCCAAATTGCACCAGCAACTAGCCCAGCAATAAGCCCGGCTAGCATATCATCGCCCATCACGCCAAGCCCACCTTTTACTTGCTTATCAATCCTTCCAATAAAACTAGGTTTTGTGATATCAAAAATGCGAAAAAACACTAGCGCAAGCAGGCTAGCTAAAATTCCACCGCCACCAATAGCGATTGAGAGCCACACACCTGCGACCTCGTCTATTACAATATGACTAGCATCGTGAGTTTGCGTGCTAGCTTCGTAAGCATCGATGATTTTTATGCTTACCAAAAAGAGTAAAATAGTAGCCAAAAACAAGGTCTGGCGGCTTAGTAATTCATAAATAAAATATCCACAAATCGCCCCAGCTACGCTGCCCCAAGTCCCAGGAGCTGGCCTAAGCAGCCCCACACCAAAAAAAGTTACAAATAATTTATGCATTTTTTTCCTTTTTGCTTGCTTTTGCTTGTTCTTTTTTCTCTACTCTGCGCACTTCTGAGAGTATGAAATCATAAACTTGCGTTTGAGTTATAGCGTCTTCTTCATCGCTTTCTATCATCAGCTGTCTTAGGTGGCTAAAGTCGATTTTTTTGGCATATCGTGGGACGCTAATAAGCTCAGAGTCAATTAGTCCCAGCATTCTATCTAGCGTGCCTTGCTTTTTTTGGATTTTTTCTACATAGTCTTTTACAGAATGCAATAGGGCATTACAGCGCCTCATATCTGAGCCATAAATCTGGCTTGCAATTTGTGTGATAGCGGCATAATCGCTACTTGTAACATTTTTTTTAGCCACTAGCATAGCAGCAAGAATCAAGGCTCGAAAGTTTAGCGAGCGGTGATTTGGGATAAGAAGGTCATTAAAAAGTGAAAGAAATTTAAATGCCATTTTTAACCTACTTTAAGCTTTTTTTTGCTAGAATCCCACTTGCCTTTTCTAGACCTGTGCAAGGCTTTAATAGAGCAGAGCTTCAGGGTGGGAACACAGCAGAGCACTTTGTTTTTGTCTGTGCCGCAGTCATCTGGAAAGGGTTCTTTTAAATATAATCCAATCATTTTTTTCAAAATTTTTTAAAATTATAAAATAAAATTCTAGAATTCCTTAAAAAAAAAATCTAGAATTCTTTATAAAATTCTAGAATTCCTTATAGAATTCTAGAATTCCTTAGAAAACGGCAATTCTAGTATCGTGCGTCAGATGTGGCTAAAGTGAGTGTGCACGAGCGTAGGTAGAACAAATAGTTCACCGAGCGAAGTGCGCATAAAGTTTAGCCATAGATGAAGTGCGAGACGAATTGCCAAGACGAATTGCCAAACGTTTTAGTGTAAATTTTCATTTAACTTAATCGCTCTTGTACTAAGCGCTGCTGTGATTTGACCACTTTGACTATCTTGCCTAAAATGCAAACCATTTAGCCCGCTTAGTTCTCTTGCTTTATAGATTTCTTTATCAAAGCTGAAATCTTTATTGATTTGTGCTAGTTTTTTTCTATTATCAGCTGAGATAAAGACCTTTGTGCCCTCTAAAATCGCAAGCCCAGCATCCACGATGCAGCCATCGCCTAGCGGCACGCCTGTTGTGCTATTTGCGCCAAGAAGGCATTTTTCGCCTACGCTAATAGGATTGCCGTTTGTGCCACTTAGCACGCCTAAAATGCTAGCACCACCGCCTACATCGCTGCCGGCTCCCACTCTAACTGAGCTTGAGATACGACCTTCTACCATGACTGAACCAAGCGTGCCGGCATTGAAGTTTATGTAGCTAGCGCCTGGCATGACCACAGTGCCAGGTGCTAGGTGTGCGCCTAGGCGGACTTTTGCGCTATCTAGCACGCGAGTAGCGTTATCGCTTGGGATGATGTGGCTTAGCATGCGAGGGAATTTGTCTATAAAAGCGATATTTGGATATTTGCCCTCCATTTTTAGCTCTATTTCATGCTCTCTTAGCCACTCAAGCTCATAAGGCTCTCCGCTTTCATCCCACGCTAGATTTGGCAATATCCCAAAGGCACCATCAAGGCAAATCTCTCTAGGCTTTACAAAGTTTTTTGAGAGTAAATATAGCTTTAAATACACGCTCTCCACGCTTGCTGGCTTAGCGTCACCATAGAGAAAAACAGCCTCAAAGCTATGCGAGTAGCTGTAATCAGCTTTAGCAGCATTTTTAGCGCATTTTAGAGCTTTTACATTTGCGTGTTTATCTAGCTCGCCAAAAAGTGAGCTAAAAGGCTTTAAAGCATCATTTAGCACGCCATCGTGAAGCTCATAAACAGCCTCTGGTGAGTTAAAATCTAGTTTTGCGCCGTTTTTTTCTAAAGCGTGCAAGATGACAGCTGCTGAGGCAAATGAGTTTTTGTAGTTTACCACAGCAAAATCTACTTTTATGCTCTCGCCTTTTATATTTTTTAGCACTCTAGCTATACCAAAGGCTAGCGGGTCTTTATAGCCTGCTTTTTCGTGCATTTTTCTTGATATTTCGTTAAAATCTGACATTTTTGCTCCCTTTAAATTAAAATAATTTTGCTTATTTTAGCAAAAATAAGAAAAATTGCGTTAGAATTGCTAACTTTTTATGAAAATTTAGGATAAAAGATGTTTGAGAGTTTGTATATTTTGCCTTTTGTGGGAGTGTTTGTAGGCTTTATTTCTGGCTTTTTTGGTATTGGCGGTGGGGCGATTTTGGTGCCTGTGCTACTAGCTTTTGGCTATGATATAAAAAGCGCTATTGCTGATGCTACCATGCTTATGCTAACAGCTGCGATTTTTGGGTCGTATTTTAACTACAAGCGTGCTAAATACGAGCTTAGAGGGGCGATTATTTTAGGGCTTGGAGCGGCGTTTGGCTCGCTTTTTAGCGGCTTTATCGTTGAGGCTGTGCCAGAACTAGCTCTTAAAATCACGCTTGCTTGTGTGATAGCCTTTAACTTCTACCGCTTGCTTGGCACAAATGTAGACAAAAACACCGGTGATGTAAATATCCCTGAGATCTGGCTATTTATCATCGGTGCTGTGATTGCTGCCTTTGCGATATCAATCGGCATGGGTGGGGCTGTGTTTTTAACGCCGCTTTTAGTTGGCGTGCTTGGAGTGGATATCAAAAAGGCAATCTCGCTAGGGCTATTTTTTGTGATTTTTTCTAGTTTTGGAGGCTTTGTGAGTATGAGCTATAATGGGCTAATTGATTATAAAATCGGTGCGATTTTAAGTGTCGGTGGGCTTGTGGGTGTGTATTTTGGCACGCTAGCACATCACAAGATAGAAAAACACAAGCAAAAACTAGCTCTTATGGGGCTAAATATCATAACTTTTAGCCTTGTTATGCGCTCAATTTTTTTAAGTTAAAATTAGGGAATTCTAGAAGGCTTTAGGGGATTGCCAGATATAAATTCTAGGGAATTCTAGAATTCCCTAGAATTTTAATGTAAATTTTGATATAATTTACAAATCAATTTTAATTATAAACTAAGGGGGTATTTTGGTTTTACAAACTTTTTGGCTAGAAAATGCGGTGGAATTCTAGAATCAAGAATTCTAAAATTATTTTTTAAATAAGGAGAAAATTATGCAAACAAGAGTAAGTGATGTTTTTTCATCTAACAATTTATTTTCTATACCTAATTATCAAAGGGATTATGCTTGGGGAAAGCAGAATGTAGATGATTTATGGGAAGATTTAGAAGAGGCAAAAGCTGTAAGCGAAGATAAAAATAATAGCAATGAAATGGGGCATTTTTTAGGAACTATTGTTTTGGCAAAAAGAGATGATGGTGTTTATGATATCATAGATGGACAGCAAAGAGCTACAACTATATATTTATTGAGATACGCTCTTAACGCTTTGAAAAATAATAAAGACAGAAATATAAACATTTTTTTAGATGATGATGACAAGCCAAGATTACAAGTAACGGATCAAAACTCAGATTTTTTTGCTAAATTATTAAAACAAGCTAACGATAAACAAATATATGATAGCCTAGAAAAAGAAGCTATAACTAGTGGGCAAAAAAAGTTATATGAAGTATTTAAAGAAATTTGGGCTAAGATTGGCAATTTTACTCACGAAGAAGCAAGTAGCTATTTAGCAGTTTTAGACAATATGGTTTTAATGAGATTAGAAGAGAAAAACGCTGGTAGGGCTATAAGAATGTTTCAAACAGTAAATGATAGGGGTGTTCCGTTATCCTTGCTTGATAAATTAAAAGCTCTTCTTATACTCTATTCTAATAAATTTTGCAATGAAGAGTTAGATGACAAAATCAATAAAATTTTTGGAGATATATTTAAAATCTCAATGCAAATAAAAGAACACAGAGCAGTAAGCTCACTAGCAGATACTCAGTTCGTAAATGAAGTAGAAAATAGAATTTTTAGGTATCACCTTTTTAGCAATAATAAGTTTGAATTTCCTCATTATAATGATGGTGCTGATGGATTGTATGTAAACCTAAAAAATGAACTAAAAAATATGGATAAATCATCTATAAAAGACTGGATTAATTCTTATATAGATGATTTTTTAAACTTTTTTAAATCTTTTTATGAAATTTTAGAGCTTAGTTTAAAAAATCCTAATATGTTTAAATTGATATTTATTCTAAATATAAATCCATATTTTTACGCACCTTTGGTTAGATTAAAAATGAATAATTTATTAGATGATGAATGTTTGGAGCTATTTGGTATGGCTGAAATTATATTTTATAATTTTGGCTCTAAATTGAAAGCTGCAGCTTATAATCTACGAGATAGAATAGATAGTAAAGAAAATTTCAAAAATCAAATCATAGAAAGTGCTAAAAGTGTAGATATGGAATACCATTTAAACCAAATAGAAAGATATAACTTTGATTGGAAAAAATGCTTTCACTATTTATTCTTAACCTATAGAGAAAAAAACATAAATATTGATAATCTAATGAAAATATTGGGTGATAGCAAAACCTATGCTATGCAAATAGAGCATATAATTTCCCAAAATACAGAAAAAACACTGGATTATAAAAAATATGGCTTTGCTGATTTAAATGATTTTGAGACATACAAAAATAGTTTTGGCAACTTAATACCGCTTGAAGGCAGTATAAACTCATCAATAAGCGACAAGAGCTTAGCTTACAAGCAAGATGAATACAAAAAATCAGCAATTTTTTACAATCAATGCTTTGCTAATTCACCTGAATTTTTAAATTTTTCAAAAGAAACAATCATAGAAGAAAACAGAAAATTCAAAGAGTGGGCTAAAGATTATTTCTCAATCTTTTTGCCAAAAGAATAGGTAAATTTCTATTTTGTTTATTTAGCATTCATCTCAAAGAGTCTTTGCTAAATAAACAGACTTTTTAAAATATTTAAACTTAAATTCCAAAATAATTTTAAAATTCGCTAAAAATAAATTTAGGCTAAAAATTCAATTGTCAAGATTAGAGCAAAAGGCGCATTTCAAAGGCTCTTTTTGCTAGGCTTTCTTCTTAAATGACGGTAAAAAGCGTATTACAAGCTTTGTGCTATGATGCTAGCTAGTCAAAGATAGGCTTTTGATTTATAGCGATATTTTGGTGAAATTTGCTTTTAAGAGCGGCTTATCACCTTGGTAAAAATCTTGCCATAACTAGTAAATTTATCTATCTTAGCGCAAGTTTTCATTAAATCATCATTATCTTTTAATGATTCTAAGATTAGCTCCATCACCATTACAGCGTCCTTTGGGTCGATATGTGTGGGGCATTTTTTAGCGTGAGTGTAGTGAGTGTGAATTTTATTGATAAGATCACTATTTTTAATCTCTAAAATTGTAGTTTCAAGCGGGAGCTTTAAAAACATCTTTTTTTCTTTTATATTTAGTGATAAATAAAACATATCTAAGCCATAAATTTTCTTATCATATGAGTCAAAAAAGTAGATTGATTTATTAAGATTGTCACGAAAAGTAACAATCATCAACTCTAGAATTTGAATTTTTTGCTCTTTGGTATAGAAATTACCGATATTAGCAAAGCAAAACTCCAAAAGCGACTTCACACTATACCACTCACTAACCCAAAAAGAGTGAGCTCTCATCTTTAAACCACGCTTTTGCCTATATTTAGAAGCTTCTTGGCTATCAAAATCATTATAAATGCCCTCAATCACAAAATCCCTATACGCTGGATTAGGAAATGTAGGATGAAGGATTAATGAGCCTTCATTTTCATTTTCATAAATATATTTTAAAAACGACTCATATCCATCATCTATAATTCTTAAACTACTATCATCAAGCTCATTAAGATAGCGATAAAACTCGCTCTCATCGCAATCCCATATATCTTTATAATACCTAAAATAGCTACAAATTGTAGATTTTATATCTTCGTTTAGAGATTTTGTATCTTTATTTTCTATCCAAGAGAGCAGAGTTCGCCTATCCTTGCCAAGGATTGTAGAAAATTTACTCATTGATAGCTTTGATTTTTCAAATATTATTATCAATCTATCCATAGCATTTAGCATTTTGACTCCCTTTAAAATATATAATGTTACTTAAAGTAACAATACAAAAAAAATAAATCAAATTTTACGCAAATTTATAGTTAAAATTCTTGTTTGATTATGCGACAATTTAGATAAATTTTGTATAAATTTTGTTCAAATTTAAAATTTTATAGACAAAAATTTACAAATTGTAACAAATTTTAACATTGTAATATTTTTTATAAATCTCTATAATGCGCTTAACAAACAAGAAAGGATTACTATGAGTTCTAGCCCTTATCAAGAGTCTTATGATCTCTCAATTAATGAGCCAGAAAAATTCTGGACATTAGCTGCTCAAAAAGTTCATTGGTATAATGAATGGGATAAAGTTTTAGATGATAGTGGGGATCACTATAAATGGTTTGTTGGCGGGTGTATGAATACATGCTATAACGCCCTAGATTTGCATATACACAATAACAGAGGGGATCAACTCGCTTTGATATATGATTCACCTGTTACTGATACTAAGAAGAAATATACATATAGACAACTTCGAGATAGAGTCGCTAAAGTCGCTGGAATCTTGACAAATAAAGGCGTTGTCAAAGGCGATAGAGTTGTGATATATATGCCGATGGTGCCTGAAGCTGTAATTGCGATGCTAGCGTGTGCGAGAATTGGTGCTATCCATAGCGTGGTATTTGGTGGGTTTGCTGCTCATGAGCTTGCTACTAGAATTGAAGATGCTAAACCTAGAGTTGTAATAAGCGCTAGTTGCGGTATAGAAGTAAGCAATATAATACCATATAAACCAATCTTAGATGAAGCCATCAAGCAGTCATCGCATAAGCCTACAACTTGTCTAATTTGGCAAAGACCACAATATAAGGCAAATATGCTTCCATGGCGTGATATTGATTGGGAGAGCGAAGAGGAGAAGACAAAACCTGTTGATTGTGTTCCAGTACTAGCTACCGATCCGCTGTATATTTTATACACTTCAGGCACCACAGGCTCGCCAAAAGGTGTAATTAGATCAAATGGCGGTCATAGTGTTGCGATGAAATGGTCAATGGATAATATCTATAATGCCAAGTCTGGAGATGTATTTTTTGCTGCTAGCGATGTGGGTTGGGTTGTTGGTCACTCATATATAGTTTATGGACCATTAATGAATGGTTGTACTACTATAGTTTATGAAGGCAAACCAGTTCGCACGCCAAATCCAGCTGCATTTTGGCGAATTGTAGATGAGTATAAGGTAAATGTCCTATTCTCAGCCCCTACGGCATTTCGTGCTATTAGGCGAGAAGATCCTAAGGGCGAACTTATTAAAAACTATAATTTAGATAGCCTTAAAGCAATCTTCGTAGCCGGTGAGAGATGTGATAGCGAAACGCTAAAATGGATAATGAAGGTTACTAAAAAAATAGTTGTAGATAACTGGTGGCAAACCGAAACCGGCTGGGCTATTGTCGCTAATCCATTAGGATTAGAAGAGATGCCTATAAAGCCAGGTAGCCCTACAAAACCAATGCCAGGATTTAATCTAAAAGTCCTTGATGAAAATGGCAAAGAGTTACCAGCTGGTAAAAAAGGAGCGCTATGCCTTAAATTGCCACTTCCGCCGGCTTGTTTAATGGGAATTTGGGAAAATGATGAGAAATATAGAAAGGGGTATTTAGATCACTTCAAAGGCTACTATCTCACAGGCGATACAGGCTATATAGATAAAGATGGTTATGTATATGTCTTAGGTAGGATGGATGGCATTATAAATGTAGCAGGTCATAGGCTATCTACTGGCGAGATGGAGGAGATCATATCTAAGCATCCTGATATCGCAGAATGCGCTGTAATCGGTGTAAATGATGATCTAAAAGGTGAAGTTCCTATGGGATTTATAGTCTTAAAACAAGGAATCGAAAGAGATCATAGAGGAATCGTAGATGGAGCCATAGCTCTAATTCGCCAAGAGATCGGTGCGGTTGCTAGCTTTAAACTTGCTTGTGTGGTTGATGCCTTGCCAAAAACTAGAAGTGGCAAGATTTTGCGCAAAAGCTTAAAAGAGTTAGCAGATGGAGTTGAATGCAAAATTCCAGCAACAATAGAAGATGCTAGCGTCTTAGATCATTGTAAAGAGATTATCGCAACACTAGGTTACCCAAAAATAAAGAAGAATAAATGAGTATAAAAAGTCTAGGAAAACTTTAGAGAAATAACCCACTTGCGGTATTGGGTGTTATACACGCATATAGCGCCCTTCAAGCCACAAAGCTTGGAGCAAAAGCTATATATCTATCAGGCAGACCATAGCTAGTGCTAGCTATGGTCTGCCTGATCTTGGGATTGTAGGCCTTAAAGATGTCTTAATAGATGTAAGACGCATAACTTCATAGATGTAAGACGCATAACTTCAAGAGTAGATACTCCGCTTTTGGTGCTTATGATATCTAGTATTTAGACTTTAGCGTGCTAATTGATAAACTAGAAAAAGAAATATAAAAGTTATATAGATTTTATATATTCTTTTAATAAATTTTTTAGTTTATCATTTAGTTCTTGTGGTTCTACTATTTTTATATATGGAATCCACGCTTTTACTACATTTAAAAGCTCATCATCAAAGGTAAAGCGAACTTCAAGTAAAATACCGTTATCGTCATCTTTTAAGATTTTAAAGCTTTTGAATAGGTTTTTTCGTTCAAAATATTCTCTTTCTTTTGGTAAAACTAGAATTCTAGCTATTTTAATATTTTGGCCAATCCATTCTAAATCGTTTTCTTTAATGCGGCGTAAAAAAATTCTAGATGGCTCAAAGCGCCTAAAATTTGATAATTTTTAATTTTTAATGCCAAAAAATAAATAACTTTTAAAAATATTTATTTTACTTTATTGCGACATATTATGCTGTTATACTTTGATAAACTTCTCTTACAATTTTATTAAAAGGAGTAAAAATGTTAGCATTTTTATTAGCGTGTGGGGCTTCAGTAGGAGCTTGGTATTATCTAGGCAATGAGAGAAAAAGACAAAACCTAGACCCCAAAAAGTCAGTCGTTTAGATATTCTAAAAGAGATGGATAAATCTGATGATATAAGCTATATATCATCGCTAACAAAGCTTAGCATAAAGGCAACAAAGCTTAATCTTGAAGTTATTAAGTATTAATATAGCTTTGGTGGAGAATTCCACCAAACTTTTAGGCTATTTGAATGTCTAATTTTCTTTTAGCACAATCGCTTAGAAAGAGATTTATCAAAGTTTGATAAGGCACACCTTTTTCTACTGCTAACATCTTGAAATACTCTATTGTGCTAGAATTTATGTTAATAGAAATTTGCTTTTTTAGCTCTTTATCAACATACGGATTTTTGATTGCTTTGCTAAAATCATATTCTTTTTTCATCGGCTTTTCCTTTCTTTATAGGTTTTTTGCTCGTTTTTGGTAGCCTTGCGAGCTGATATAATTCTAATTACATCATCACTTTTATAGCAATGAACTACTAGTAGAATTCTCTCATACACACTACATCCAAGCAGCAAAAATCTGTCTTCATCGCTAGAATGCTCTTCATCGTATAAAAGCAAAGAATTCTCATCGCAAAATACACTTTTAGCCTCTTCAAAACTCACTCCGTGCTTTGCGACATTAAGGCTTGCTTTTATTTCATCCCACTAATAAATCATAATTAAATTATATATATTTTAATTATAAATTGCTTAAAAAATTAAAGCTTTTATATATTTTATCACCACTCCCAGCTATCAGTGTCTACCGCGTTAAAATCATCGCAAAGATTTTTTTCTTTACTGGCTTTTTGACGAAGTTCTGGTGTATCCCAGCTAGAAATTTTGTTATTATTTATAGGCTTTATTAAAAGACCATTTTTTAGCACTTCTAACTCTACCTTATCAAAGCCAAAATGTTCTAATATATTTTTTGGAATTCTAATTCCCCTAGATGAGCCAATTTGAATAATATTTGCTGTTATCATTTTTTTATCCTTTTTATAATTATAAAATAATTATAAAAAGAAATAAAGCTACTTTTTTACCACACTACACCTAAACTCTTTTATTTTCTTATCCGAAACATCAGGGCTTTTTATGCTTTGGTCATCTTTTTTGTGTACCCTAGCTATAAAAAATCTATTTTTTAAAATTTTCTTAAAGTGCTTGAAAGTATGATTTTATGGGGATGGTGCGGACGAGAGGACTTGAACCTCCACAGCTTGCGCCACTAGATCCTAAGTCTAGCGTGTCTGCCAATTTCACCACGTCCGCATAACAATAACAAGGAATTCTAAAATTCCCAAAAGTGGTACGCCCAAGAGGATTCGAACCTCTGGCCTACGGCTTAGAAGGCCGTTGCTCTATCCAGCTGAGCTATGAGCGCATAGAAAAGCCTGTCCAAGACGCTAAATGGTGCGTCAGGCAGGAGTCGAACCCGCAACCTACAGATCCGAAGTCTGTCGCTCTATCCAGTTGAGCTACTAACGCATAGATGGGGTGAGTAGTGGGGATCGAACCCACGACCCTCAGGACCACAATCTGATGCTCTAACCGACTGAGCTACACTCACCATGGTCGGGGCGAAAGGATTCGAACCTTCGACCCTCTGGTCCCAAACCAGATGCGCTAACCAGACTGCGCTACGCCCCGTTTATACGAGTGTCGCTTCTATTAAATGTCTTTTGTTTTTCAAAAAGAATTGGAATTATACAAGAGCGATTATTAAACTTTGCTTAAAATAAAAGTTTTTTACCAGAAAACTTAGATTTTTTGCTGTATTTTAAAAAATCTCAAAAAAATACTAAATTATTTAATACTTATGCCGATTTGCCACACATGAGTGATATCACAATCGGCGGGTCAATCTACAATGTTTCTGTGCCCCTAAAAAGCAAGCTAACCACGCTAAAACAACGCCAGCAAGAAGCCAGCGCACAGCTTGCCTCACAAGGGCTTGCCGCTACTGATGCCAAAATTCAGGCCATAATCGAGCAACTAAATGCGCAAATCAAGGTGCTTGAAAAGCAGCTTAGCGTCGTAAATCAGCACATCAGGCAGGTAATGGGCATGAAAGATGATAGCAACGATGAGTTTGAGATAAGTAGTGGCGATATGCTAAACGCAAAGCTTGCTAGCGACGAGCTTGAGCGTGGGCGAGGCGAGCTTGGCAGTGTGCTAGCAAGCAGCGCTACAAATAATGCTAGTATAAAAATAGAAAGCCTTAGCGCAAGTAGCGTAAATACTAGCGTGGGCGAGGCGGATGCTAGCGCAGATACTAGCAGTGCTGGCACGGGATTTAGCTTTAATGCTGCTGCTAGCAAGCTTTCTGGGCTTGTGAGCCTTGATCCAGCAAATCTACCTGATAACACAAAAGAGCAAAAACTTCAAAAGCTAACCGCCCAAAAAACGATGATAGAAAATCAAATCAGCGAAATAGAAAGTAAAATAAACTCTTTGCTAAATGGCGGATTAAACGCTTTGGTGTAAGATTTCTAGAATTTCTAAGCTAAAATCTAAAATTCCTAAGGCAAATTCTAGAATTCCTAGGCTAAATTCTAGAATTCCTAGGCTAAATTCTAGAATTCCTAAGAAAAAAATTAGAATTCTTAGGGCTTTTGGTTTTTTGGGGGTGCGGGGGTTTTTGGCTAAAATCTAGAATTTACTTTAAATTCTAGTTTGAATTCTAGTTTAAATTTTAGAATTTGCTTTAAATTCTAGTTTAAATTCTAGAATTTGCTTTAAATTTTAACTTAAATTCTAGTTTAAATTCTAGTTTAAATTCTAGAATTTAGATTTAAATTCTAGAATTTGCTTTAAATTCTAGTTTAAATTCTAGAATTTTAAAAATAAAATTATGAAAACCAATAAACCAATATATGTATATTTTTGAAAAAATAGGAGTTAATTTGAACATAAATTTTTTTGCTTTATTGCTTTTTGTTATACACATTTTTCTCATGTTGTTACCTTTAATTTCAATTATGATATTTATAAAAAAAGTAAAGAGAAAACTTTTTTACTTTCCAATACTTATTTTGATTTTACTAGCTGAGGGAGCTTTGCTTTTCCTAGCTGGTCTTTTTTCAATGCCTTTTCAAAGCTATAGAAAGTGCCCGGTTGTTGTGAGTGGATATTCGTTAGATGATTTAAGGCAGCCAGATGATTTAAAAAAGTCTGGTGAATATAATCAAATTATTCGGTGTGGAACAGTTGCAGATTTATTTTATAAAAAGGTTGAAATTAGAGAATTCTCAATACCTGAAGATAACATTTATAAGGCAATATCTGCTATTTTAAAAGCAGATTTTTATGATGATGTATTGATTAAAATTTTTACAACCCCACCGTTTGGCAATGCAAAACCGGCTGTTTTAATAGATTATAAAAAAAGCGATGATAGCATTTCAATAACAATAATGACAACACACAAAACAATAACGACAACACACAAAAGGAGAATAAATGAATGATTTAATGATTGTAAATAGTTTGCAAGATTTAGTCAAAGGTGCTGTTCCACCTGTTCCACCTGTTCCACCACAAACTAATGCACCAAAAGGGCCAAAACTTATAATATATAATGATCTATTGGGTGATGATCTTACACCACATACATTTGTTGAGCTTGTTGACAAAAATGGAAATTCAACTTTCAGCGGATTTGCCCCAAAAGAAGGCAAACAATTAAAAGGTGATGGTAAAATTTTTGATAACGATCACGAATATTCGACAAAAACAGAGTTTGACATAAGTGAAAAGCAATACGAAAAAGCAAAAGCTTTTATGGACAAATCTAAAGAAAATCCACCTTATTATGACTTACCAAATGGATATCAATGTAGCGTTTGGGCGATAGAACTAACTAATGAAATTGGACTGACAAATTTTAAGATAGACCCTGATGGAGGTATACTTCAGTCGATAAAAATAAATCCATGGGCATTAGGTTGGGCTGAGAAGTTAGGAATTGCTTTGACTGACTACTTAGAATTTCTTGAATTAATTGGCGATATGCTAAATATCTTACTTTACGACCCTATCGCTCTTGATTTAAACAATAATGGCAAAATTGATACTCTAAGCCTAGAAAATGGAGTGTTTTTTGATCACAATGGCGATGACATAGCCTTTAAAAGTAGCTGGATAAGCGGCGTGGATGGCATTTCAGTAAGAGATATAGATGGTGATGGTAAAATCACTAGCGGAGCAGAATTATTTGGCAATAAATCTAAATCAAACAATCACTACTCATACACAAACCCAAATGCTAAAGATGGCTTTGAAGCTTTAAAAGAACCAGATAGCAATAACGATGGCATTATCTCAAATTTAGATGAAAACTTTGACAAACTCCAAATCTGGCAAGATAGCAATTCAAACGGCGTTTCAGAAACAAACGAATTAAAATCACTCTCTGAACTTGGCATTGAAAGCTTAAATTTAAACAAATTTACAAATTTAAATTTACTAGTTGCGTAAGTTCAAATTTGTAAATTTAAGAGTTCAGTATGGGCGATACTGACCGAGATTAAATTTGAAAAATTTAATATAAGTATGTATTAAAATAGCGATATATATTAGTCTTTGAGTATTAATTAATGAAAATTTAATAAAATTTTGTAGTTGGAAAAATGAAAGACGAAAAGGAAGCTAAGTTGGAAAATGCAATACAGCCAAAATCTAATATAAATATTACAAGAGTAATCATAGGTCTAATTCTTTGCTCTATATTATTTATTATTCATTCCATAAGTATGTTTTTTGTGTTGCTGCTAATCGATAATATTGTTTCTTGCGTAGATAAAGCATCTTGCAAAGATGAAGCACATTATATATTTGGTCTCTCTGCTATCCTTTATGCACCTATTGTGAGTTTTTATGTGTGTTTATATGTATTTTTTTTATTTTTATATAAAAAAAATATTTATATTTTTATACTTGTAGTGCCTATTTTTACATTTATAATTATGAAAATTACAGGTCATAAAATTATCAATTATTTTAATATATCTGAGTATTTAGGTATATCTGAAATTATTGATATATCAATTGCTATTTTATTGTATGTGATTACAAGAAATTTAATAGAAAAATTAATTTTAAAGGATAAAAAATGAGTTTTAATTTTAAAGGTGCTATTCCGAATGGTGTCAATATAAAAGGTAATGTTGCACTATGGTGCTATGGCAAGAGCAATGGGGATAGATGAAAATTTTGCAAAAGCAGGAGCTGCTGCCCAACAAGCAAGAAACATAATGAAGGCTGCTTTGAACAATGGTGAAGAATGGCTGGATAATAATTTATCACCAGAGGATAGAGAAAAATATGGAAAATATTATGATACGGCTAAAAATATAAAAGAAAATAATCCAAATTCGTATGATTCTGCGTTGTTTCAGTATTTTTTAGATGAAAGTATAACAATAGGCGATTAGACTGGTAATTATGGATTTTTAGATGACCCAAAAGATCAAAAATATATTGATGACGGATATAGAGATGCCAAAGATAGTGGGTATGGCAATGATTTAGAACCAATAACTTTTGATGATTTTTCTGAATTGGATAATCTTGGAAAACATTTTTTTGATTTAGATGATGGCGGATCTATGCAAAAATTTAAGGATGACTTTAAAGATCTTATTGACGATTTACCAAATTATATTAACGATCACTTTAATGATTTTATTGACCATTTACCAAATAATATTAACGACGCCTTTAAAGACCTTGCCAATGCTCTTGCTGAGGCCTTAGGATCTTTTGCTCCGCAATGGCTAAAAGACTTCATCGCTGACCTTTTCGACCCTATCGCTCTTGATCTAAACAATAATGGTAAAATCACTAGCGGAGCAGAATTATTTGGCAATTTTACAAAACTAAAAAATGGCGAGCTGGCTAAAAACGGCGAGCCAGCTAAAAACGGCGCTCGAGAGATAACTCTAAGCGTGGGAGTAAAAATAAGTGCCTAAATTCTAGAATTTAAGGAATTTTAGACTTTGGGTATTTGTTGGGGCTTAAATTCTAGAATTTAGATTTAAATTCTAGTTTAAATTCTAGAATTTAAAAAGATAAATTTTAGAATTTAAATATTTAAATATTTAAATATTTTTAGCGTTAATATTACTTAAATTATATTTTATATAAAAAGCTGAAATTATAGTTTTTGGTTTAAATTTTAAAAATGAAAGGATGTAAAAATGAGAGACTATGACAAAGAGCCGTTGATAATAAAAACAGAGCAACTTCATTTATTTTTATCTTACTTTGCCTTTTGTCTTCTTGGTATTTTTGCCATTTATATTGGCTTAGAAGATTATTTTGGCGATAGAAGCGCTCATCGTCCTTTGGCTGGTGTTGCTATTGGGCTTATTATGATTTTTATATCAATTCGTTCAATAATTAAAATAAAAAAATCACCTAAAGTATTTACAAAAATTTATAATGATAAAATAATTAGAGATTACTTTTTTGAATCTATTAAAGTATATGAAGATAATAAAGTAAAAACCTGGGAGATAAAAAATCCATATAAAGTTACCTGGTATTTTAAATCTGTTTGGCCCAAAGAAAAAGATAAAGATGGAAAGAATTTTCTTTCTAAGGATTGTGCTATTTTACTTGCTTATGCTTTGAAGCTGATTTTTTGGCCTCTTGGTATGTTATTATTTTTAGTTTTATTTGCTTTAAATAAATTTAAACTTCAAAAATATTATATCATAGAAAATGATGATTATATTTTTTCTGTAAAAATGACAGATGAAACAAAAGAGTTTTTTGGCGAAACAAAATTTTCTTGGAAAATACACTTAATATAAAGGAGAAAAAATGAGTAATGTTCTTAGCACAAAAGAAAGTTATAATAAAAAATTTCTATAATAATAAATACTTTTTAAAGGGGATATTTTGATTTTCTATAGTTTTCTTGCTGGTTATTTTGTACTTGTTTTGATTTTTTCTTATTTTTGGTCGGTAGTAATTTATAAGCTTGCAATTAGCAAAAAAATACATTTTATAATTTTAGCTATTGGACTATACGCTCTGTGGGGTTATTATACATTTTGGGACAAGAAAATATTTATACTAAGTATGAGTGGATTTTTTCTGACTGCTTTGTATTTTGTTGCCTTTATGTTTTTTCGTAAAGATTTCAGCAAAAAACTAGTTATTTTTAGCTCTTTTGTTTGTGTTTTTTGTCTTTGGCAGCTTGAGGTGCCACAAAGTATAATTCTTGATATAGCACATAAAAATAGTAATTTAAATATTAAAATTATAGATAATAATTATAAAATAATAACAATAAATGATAAAGGTAAAATAAAAAATAATATTTTATTTTCTAAGAGCGAAGAAAGGCTTTTGTGTGACCGGGAAGAGATTGGCTGCCCTTTCATCTTTTCTTTTAATTATCCATTATATGATATTTACATCTATGATGAAATTGATTTAACTGAAAAAAGTAAAAATAAGAAAATTGTAGCTAAAGCATATGGTGGTGCGTATAATCATACTTTTTTAGGTTCTCTTGGTACAGGTATTATTATTGCTTATCGTATTGATCATCAAGAGGATGAAATAATCAATTTTTTAAAAGAAAATCAAATCAAACAATGATGCATTTTTAGCTTGGATATAAAAATATGGGTGATAACAAAAAAGATGCTTTGCTAAAAAAAGAATTATAACAAAGAATCTTACAAGAGCTGAATTTGAAATTATAAACCAAAAAAGAGCTAACAACGGCTTTGATATGACAATTTTTAAAGAAGTTAGCAGCAAAAACGCAGATAAAGCAAGAGAATTCTAGATTTTTATGTGGTTCTAGGGGTGCTAGCCACTAATGGTTTAGGGCATAGCTCTTATAAAATTTGCGAGCTAGATTTATCCAAAGCGAGCAAAAATTTAGAATTCCTAGAATAAATTTAGAATTCCTAGAATAAATTTAAAATTCCTAGAATAAATCTAGAATTCCTAAGCTAAAATTCTAGAATTCCTAAGCAAATTTATTAAGCAATCCTAGAATTCCATCTAAAATTTCGTAATTCCGTCACCTAGGGGGAGCAAAGGGAGCAATCTCGTTCAAGACTTAATAAATAAACAAGACTTAATAAATAAAGATTTAATAAATAAGGCTTAATAAATGAGATTGCCCCCTCTTTTTTTAAAGCCTCGCAATGACGAATTTTAGGAAATTCTAGAATTCTAAGAAAAAATCTAGAATTTCATAGATTTTTGCGCTGTCGTGATTTGTGTGTGCGGTTTATAGTCTCAGGTGGTGCTTTCAGTGCTGTGTGAGTGGTTGCTCTCTGGTCCTCAAAGATTACAAAGTAAAATATCGTAAATAATATTTATACTATTTTGGGAAATTTAAAAATTATTTAAGTTTTTGGTTTTTTTGGGGTGCGGGGGTTTTGGCTAAAATCTAGAATTCCTAGCTTCTCTCGCTTTGCCCCATTTTATTTGGTAAAGTATCAAATAAACACAAAAAAGCGCGGCGCACTGGGCGAATTTTGCTGTTGCAGCACTCCACAGCTTAGCTGCCTAGCACAGGTGCTGCGGCAGTAAAAGGGCAGCGCCTGCTAGCAAATTTATTTTTAATCAATCTTTAACACGCTTAAAAACGCCTCTTGCGGCAGAGCTACCTTGCCTATTGCCTTCATGCGCTTTTTGCCTTCTTTTTGCTTTTCAAGCAGTTTGCGCTTTCTTGTGATATCGCCGCCGTAGCATTTGGCAGTTACATTTTTGCCTACTGATTTTACGGTTTCTCTTGCGATGATTTTTGAGCCAATGCTAGCTTGGATAGCTACTTCAAAAAGCTGTCTTGGCACAATTTCTTTCATCGCTTTTACTAGGTCTCTGCCTTTGCTAAACGCATTTTGTTCGGGCACTATGATGCTTAGGGCATCTACTATCTCGCCAGCTACTCTTATATCAAGCTTTACAAGGCGTCCGCTTTGATACCCACAAGGTTCATAATCAAAGCTTGCATAGCCTTTTGTCGCAGATTTTAGCTTGTCGTAAAAGTCCATTACTATTTCATTTAATGGAATTTCATACTCTAAAAGCACACGCTCAGGCGTGATATAGTCCATTTTCTTTTGATTGCCGCGACGCTTTGAGATTAGCGTGATGACTCCGCCTACAAACTCAGCTGGGGTGATAATGGTTGCCTTTACGAAAGGCTCTAAAATTTCAGCGATATTATTTACTGGCGGTAGCTCGCTAGGATTTTGGACATTTAGAGTCCCGCCATCAGTGGTATTTACTATATAGGTCACAGTTGGCGCAGTGGCTATTAAATCTAGATTAAACTCACGCTCCAAGCGTTCTTTGATAACCTCCATGTGAAGTAAGCCCAAAAACCCCACACGAAAGCCAAAGCCAAGCGCAGCCGAGCTCTCAGGCTCATAGCTAATAGAACTATCATTTAGTTTTAGCTTTTCAAGCGCGTCTCGCAATTCTTCAAAGCGGTCAGTATCAATAGGATAAAGCCCAGCAAAAACAAACTGCTTTGCCCCCTCAAAGCCTGAAATCGGCTCTGTGGCTTTGTTGCTAGCTAGCGTTATAGTATCGCCTACTGCGATTTGGCTTAGGGTTTTTAGCCCCATTACGACTATTGCGATTTCGCCAGCCTTTATGCTTTTGGTTTTTTGCGGTGCTATTGGATGCGGATAGAGCAAGTCTAGCACAGGGTATTTTTGCGCTGAGCCCATTATATAGGCTTCATCGCCGGTTTTTAGACAGCCCTCAAAAACACGCACAAGAGCCAAAGCTCCAAGATAATTATCAAACCAACTATCATAGATTAGCGCTTTTAGCGGTTTATTCTCATCGCTTGCGCTGATTTGCTCTTTTTGGCTGTTTTTTGGATCTGGAATTCGCTCGCAAATTGCGCCAAGTAGCTCAGCAATGCCAAAACCACTTTTTGCACTCACGCAGATAGCATCAGAACAATCAATGCCGATGATATGCTCTATCTCATCTTTTATTCGCTCTGGATCAGCTTGTGGTAAGTCAATTTTATTTAGCACTGGGATTATGGTTAGGTCGTGTTCTATGGCTGTGTAGACATTTGCGATGGTTTGAGCCTGCACGCCTTGGCTAGCATCTACTACTAGAAGTGCTCCCTCGCAGCTTGCTAGAGAGCGAGAGACCTCGTAGCTAAAATCCACATGCCCTGGGGTGTCAATGAGATTTAGTATGTATTCATCACCCTTGTGCGTGTATTTTAGTCGCACGGACTGCGCTTTTATGGTGATCCCACGCTCACGCTCTATATCCATATTATCTAGTAGCTGCGAGCTCATTTGACGCTCGCTCACAGCCCCACAAGTGCTAATAATGCGATCAGCTAAGGTGCTTTTGCCGTGGTCAATGTGTGCTATTATGCTAAAATTGCGAATTTTACTCATTTTTGTCCTTTAAAAGCGCAATTATAGCAGATTTTTCTAGAATTCCCTAGATTTTATCAAAGCTCAGCGCTAGTTAAAATTGCTAAGGAATTCTAGAATTTGCTACTATGTCATCCCCCAGCTTGACTGGGGGATCTCTGTGCTAAGGAATTTTAGAATTCTCTGTGATGAAATCCCCCGAAGGGGTCGGGGGATGACACAAGGCTTAGGGAATTTTGGAATTCCCTAGCGAATTCCAAATTCTAAAATTCCTAAAAAGACACACCCCCCCCCCAGAAAAAAATTCGCTAGGGAATTCTAGAATTCCCTAAAAATCTGCTAAAATTAGCAAAACTTTTTTAAAGGACAATAAATGAAAAAGATTTTTAACTTATTTTTTGCGGCTGTGGTGGCTGTGATATTCTCTGCGTGCACAGCAAAGACTACGATAGACCTGCCAGCGCAAAATAGCGTCAAAAGCGGCATTCTTGGGCGAAATATCAGCCTTAGCGTAAGCGATCTAAGGGATGATAAAATCACAATCGGCGTGCTAAAAAACTCTGATGGAGATATCACAAGTCGCATTTCTACTAATCCCCAGCTTGAGGCTTGGATGAAAAATGCTATCACTGCTGAGCTTGCAAAGCGTGATATAGCAGTGATTGATGAGATGTATACGCCTGATTTTATCGTAAATGTAAATATTGATAAATTTCAAAGCGAGATTTTTGGCATAGGCACTAAGAATATGCACGCAAACTCACAAATAACAATCATCGCAAACTTTGGTGATAGAAGCGTAAAAAAGACCTTAAATCAGCCGGTGATTAGCTTTGCTCCGCTGCCTACTTTAAAAAGCCTTGAGCCTTTTGTCATAGAGACTTTAAGCGAGCTAGCAAGTCGCTGCGCTGATGAAATAGCAAGCATAAACTAAAATGCGCTGCTTGGGGTGCGGGAGATTTTGCCTTAGGCTGCTTTGTGCTACTTGCCAAAATATCCTAAGCTCATATACGCTAAAATCTAGGCTAGCTGATGGGCTAGAAGTGTTTTATTTCTATGCTTATAGCGAGATTTCAGCCTTGCTTGGCACCAAGCACAAGCTTTGTGGCTCTGGGGTTTTTAAAGCCCTTTGCCAGCTTAGCGTTTCACGCTTTGCGCATAGCTTTTATCTGCCTAGTGAGCCGCTTATACACGCTATTGCTTTGGATGATAATGTAAAAAGCGGCTACTCTCACTCAGCAATCATCGCAAAAGCCCTAAAAAACGCTCAAATCTCGCCTCTGCCAAACGCTCTAAAAGCTATGAGCGAGGTCAAATACGCTGGCAAAAGCCTAGAATATCGCCAAAAAAATCCTAGAAATTTTAAGCTTTTAAAGCCTTTAAAAGCGCCTGTTATCCTAGTAGATGACATCATCACAACAGGGCTTAGTATGAAAGAGGCAAAAGAATGTGTACAAAGTGCTGGTGGGGAGGTGCTCTTTGGCATTGTCCTAGCCGATGCTAGGGAGTGAGTTTATTTTTTAGTTTGGCTGGGCTTTTATAGGCTGGCTCAGCTTGCACATTTATTGTGCTAAAATCACAGCTTGACAGCCCATCGCCTTTTAAAATTTTTCGCACCATTTTTCTGCGGCAGCTGCCTTGAAAAATCGGCACGAAAAATTTTAAATCACTGCCGTGAACGGCTCTCCACGGCTAGTCTGCGCTGTGCTTTTAACACACTAAACGCGCAATCTTGGAGCCTTGTTTTTAACTGCCGCTACCGCAAAATACAAAGGACAGCGCAAATCTAGAATTTCTAGCATAAATTTAGAATTCCCTAAGCCTTGTGTCATCCCCCGACCTGACCCGTGGATCTCATCACAAAGAATTTAGAATTCCCTATAGAGATCCCCCAGTCAAGCTGGGGGATGACAGGGAATTTAGAATTCCTAGGATAAAAATCTAGAATTCCTAGCTTCGGTCGCTTTGCTCCCTCACAATGACGCAGGGAATTCTAGAATTCCCTAGCTTTTTATCGGCTGGCTCGACTGTGGGGCTGGCTGCCATGCTGGGCTGACGGCTGCGAGGCTGTCCGCTGGCTTAGTTCGCGGGTGCTTTTTGAGAGTTTTGGCTTGGAGAGCCGCAAAGTCCAAAGAACAGCGCAAATCTAGAATTCCTAAGCATAATTTTCTAGGAATTCTAAAATTCTTAAGCATAAATCTAGAATTCCCTAAGTCTTGTGTCATCCCCCGACCACTTCGGGGGATCTCATCACAAAGAATTTAGAATTCCCTATAGAGATCCCCCAGTCAAGCTGGGGGATGACATGGAATTTAGAATTCCTAGGATAAAAATCTAGAATTCCTAGAGATTGCTTCGGTCGCTTTGCTCCCTCGCAATGACGCAGAGAATTCTAGAATTCTCTAGCTTTTTATCGGCTAGCTCATCTGCTAGGCTGTCCGCTGGCTCAGCTCGTGGGTGCTTTTTGCGAGTTTTGGATTGGGGAGCCGCAAAGTCCAAAGAACAGCGCAAATCTAGAATTCCTAAGCACAATTTTCTAGGAATTCTAGAATTCTTAAGCGTAAATCTAGAATTCCCTAAGTCTTGTGTCATCCCACGACCCCTTCGGGGGATCTTATCATAAAATAGAGATCCCCCAGTCAAGCTGGAGGATGACATGGAATTTAGAATTCCTAGGATAAAAATCTAGAATTCCTAGAGATTGCTTCGGTCGCTTTGCTCCCTCGCAATGACGCAGAGAATTCTAGAATTCTCTAGCTTTTTATCGGCTAGCTCATCTGCTAGGCTGTCCGCTGGCTCAGCTCGTGGGTGCTTTTTGCGAGTTTTGGATTGGGGAGCCGCAAAGTCCAAAGAACAGCGCAAATCTAGAATTCCTAAGCACAATTTTCTAGGAATTCTAGAATTTTCGTCGTTGCGAGCGAAGCGAAGCAATCTCTAGGAATTCTAGATTTATTTTAGGAATTCTAAATTTATTCTAGGAATTTTAGATTTTTGCTCGCTTTAGGCTAGATAAATCTAGCTCGCAAATTTTATAAGGACTACTCCCTAAACCCTTAGGGGCTGCTGCCCCAAAACCCCGCTAAAATCTAAAATTCTCTTGCTTTATCTGTGTTTTTGGGGTGCGGGGGTGTTTTTTAGGGAATTCTAGAATTCCCTTGAATTTTTTGTAGGGAATTCCTAGAGATTGCTTCGGTCGCTTTGCTCCCTCGCAATGACGCAAGGAATTCTAGAATTCCTAAGCACAATTTTCTAGGAATTCTAGAATTTCTAACAAAATTCTAGAATTCCTAACATATTTTAAACTAAAATTTAGCTTAAATGTTACTATTCGCTACACAGGCAAATAAAATTTAGCTTAAATGTTACTTTTCGCTACACTGGTAAATAAAATTTAAACTTTTTAGCCAGTAAATGCTAAGTAAATTGCTATAATTTGCCAAAAGCAAAAAAGGAGAATAAATGCAAAATTCTCAAGCACCAGTAGATAAAAAGACTAATTTGGTTCAAATCTATGGATTTTTCATCGGTATAATCGCAGCTATTGCTGTGTATTATCTCATGCCTAGCAATGCTGGCGAGGTAGCTGGGGCAGCTGCTGGGACAAAAAAGCTAAACACAGATGGTATCGCTATAGTAGCGGCTGTGGCTGTGCTAATGGGTATTTGGTGGATGAGTGAGGCTATTGCTTTGCCTGCTACTGCCCTACTTCCTATGGTGCTATTTCCTATCCTTGGTGTTGATACATTTAAAAATGCGGTTACGCCGTATGCTAGCGATACGATTTTTCTATTTATGGGAGGCTTTGTGCTTGCCCTTGCTATGCAAAAGTGGAACTTGCACATTCGCATAGCCCTTGGCATCGTGCTACTAATCGGCACTAGCCCTAAGCGGCTTATAGCTGGATTTATGGTAGCAACTGGCTTTATCTCTATGTGGGTTAGCAATACAGCAACTGCTGTAATGATGCTGCCTGTGGGTCTAAGCGTGCTATATCTAGTAGAAAAACTAGTAGGCAACGCAAATATCCCACAATCAGCTAGTGTGGAGGCCACGCAGGTGCTAGATGATACTGCTGTGCGACAAAGCACGCAAGGTGGTGTGATGAGTGCTATCATACATAAAGGCAAAGATGTAGTCCAAGAGGTAAAAGACAAAACAAAAGCCTTTCGCTCAAACTTTGGCATTGCGCTTATGCTAGGCATTGCTTACTCTGCATCTCTTGGGTCGCTTGGCACGCTAATAGGCACGCCGCCAAATGCGATTTTGCTAGGAAATATGAAAGATATGGGCATTGAAATCGGCTTTGGCGAGTGGATGCTAATGGGCGTTCCGCTTAGCATAGTGCTACTAGCTGCGTGCTGGGCACTGCTAGTATATGTGCTATTTCCACCTGAGATAAAAGAAATTCCAGGTGGCAAAGAGCTTATAAAAGCTGAACTTGCTAAGCTTGGTTCATTTAGCACGCCTGAAAAGCTTGTGGCTATTGTGTTCTTTTTAGCAGCGTTTTGCTGGGTTTTCCTTGGCTTTATCTTTAAAAGCTATGGTATCAAAATCGGCTCTCTTGATTCAATAATAGCAATGAGCGTGGCAATAATATTATTTATCATACCAGCAAACAGCAGCGGCGAGCGTCTAATAGACTGGGATACAGCAAAACACCTGCCGTGGGATATTTTACTACTATTTGGAGGCGGTCTAGCTCTCTCAGCGCAGTTTAGCAAAACCGGTCTTAGCCTATGGATAGGCGAACAAGTAAGCAGCCTTAGCGCGCTACCTATGGTTGTAGTCATACTTGCAGTTACTGCGCTTGTTATTTTCTTAACAGAAATCACATCAAATACAGCCACCGCAGCTGCTTTTATCCCTGTAATCATCGGCGTAGCAGGCGGACTTGGATATACAGAGCATAATGTTTTACTTTTTGCTATACCGGTGGCTTTGGCTGCGACTTGTGCCTTTATGCTACCAGTGGCAACTCCGCCAAATGCCATAGCCTACGGCTCAGGATATGTGAGAATAAAGGATATAATAAGAGCTGGTTTTTGGCTAAATATCATCTCAATTATCTTAATCACAGCTACCGTGATGAGCATAGGCACAGCGGTGTTTGATCTAAAATACTAAAATGCCTAAGCCCCAGGAATTCTAGAATTCTAGAATTCTAGAATTCCTAACTTTAAATTAAATTTATTTATGATAAAATCTAGCCCTAAAAGCAAAGGGGCAAATATGCAAAAATACGAAGGCTACGAGAACCTGATTTTACAATGCGAAACACTACTTGATGAGTGCGAGATAGACTTTGTAAAAAAGGCAAAATCACTACTAAAAGAACAAGATTTTTACGCAGACCCAGATGATTTTGAATCTGCGATGAGAGTGGCTTTTAGAGCTATTATAGGCTATGGGGCTAACGCAAAAAGCGTATTTGATGGCCTAAAAGCTTGCTTAAATAAAGATGAAAAACTAGCAAAATATATACTAAAAAACTCTATTTTAGATTTTAAAAAGAATTTCAAAGAAAAAAAACCTCGCTTTGAAAATACGCTAGAAGCGGCTATTGCTCGCTTTAGTAGTGACTTTGGACTAAATGAAGATATAGTAATAAAAAAAGCAGAACAAGAGCAAATCCAAACAAATACAATCAGCTTTGATGGCGAAAATACCTTGATTTTTGGCGATATTTTCTCAGAGCTAAAAGCCGCAAAAGAAAGCGAGCTTTGGCTGCTAAACCTATATAAAGGCGTGCCGATTAAAAACAAAGCCAAAATCACAGATATTGAAAATGAAAAATTAAGCCTAAAAACAGAATTAATCCAGCTTTTAGCCATAAAAGAAGAAGGCTCAGCCTTTATCCTAAAAGGAGAAAATATCAGCTCAGATATTGAGTGTAGGGTCTTAAACTTTAATTTTGGTGCAGGTGTGGTGATATTAAAACCCTTTCGCCGCAGCACGAAAACAGCTGCGCTTTTAAGGGCACATCCTCGCATCCAGCCATCAAAACTCACTCCTGTTAGCTTGCTTTGTGATAATGGACGCATAGATGCTCAGCTTTTTGACATTAGCCGTGGTGGGCTGGGTGCGATTTGCGCTAATGGACTAAGGCTGCAAAGTGGCTCAAAACTAAAGGCGATTTTTAATCTAGAAATCGCAGGCGCTTTAAAACAAATCAGCCTAAATCTAGAGCTAGTAGTAGCCCTAAACTACCAAGGCACGATGCGCTACTGCTGTAAAATAGCAGATACCGCTCAGTCTTGTATGAGCGATATTTTTGTCTACACTGATATAAGGCAAAAAGAAACTCTAGATGAACTAAGCAAAAAAGCGCAGGATTTTTTATAGAATTTAATTAAAATATTCTAGAATTTGCTAATAATAAAAGGATAAAAATGATAAATATAGTTTTTTATTTAATAGCTTATTTTTTAGCAGCCCTGCCTTTTGGGCTGGTGTTAGCAAGGCTTTTTGCCAAGGTTGATATAAGAAGCGCAGGTAGCGGCAGCATAGGCGCTACAAATGTCTTGCGTGTGGTAAAAGAAAGCAATCCTGCCCTAGCAAAAAAGCTTAGTATCGCTACAATCGCCCTTGATGCGCTAAAAGGACTAGTGCCGCTTGTGGTGGCAAAATACTACTTTGGGTTAGGTGATAGCGTGCTTTGGACGATGGCGGTTTTAGCAGTAATTGGGCATTGCTTTTCGCCGTATTTATTATTTAATGGCGGTAAGGGCATAGCAACCGGGGCTGGAGTGATGATATTTTTCTTGCCACTTGAGGTTATACTTGCGCTGATTGCGTGGTTTGTAGTAGGCAAGGTGCTAAAAATCAGTTCGCTTGCTAGCCTAGGCGCACTTGTGGTTTTTATAGCCAGTTCGTTTATCATCCACCCACAAATTGAGGTTATAAATACGCACGCACCGGTGCTTATTATTTGCTTTATCATTGTTTATAAACACTGGGAAAATATCTTGCGCTTAATAACTGGCAAAGAGAAAAAAGTAATATGAAAATCAGCCTAAAAATGCGCTTTAAGTGTGTGGTGGGCGTGCTTAGCTTTGAAAGAGTTAAAAAGCAAAAAATCTCTTTAAAGCTAAGCGCAAAGACAAGCGAGTTTATTGATTATGGCTTAATTAGTGAGTATATTTATACTTGTTTTAAGCAGCAAAAATTTATTTATTTAGAGGATGCTTTAGCATTTTTTGAGAAAAATCTAGCAAAAGAGTTCCCAAAAATCAAAAAGTTTAAGCTAAAAATCTCAAAACCGCAAATTTTTAAAATGCTCGTAAAGCCTTATAAATGCGCTCCTTCGCTAAGCAAAAAAGTAGTTTATTAAAATAAATTTAAAAAAAATTGAATTTTTCCTTAAATTTTATGCTAGAATTGCAAAAATATTTTTAGATAAGGAATAAAATGAGAATTCTAGTTGTAGAAGACGAATCAACTCTAAATAAAACACTTCTAGACGGACTTAGTGAGTGTGGATTTCAAACAGATACTAGCGAGAGTTACAAAGACGCTGAATATTATATAGGCATTCGCAATTATGATTTGGTGCTGTGTGATTGGATGCTTGAAGATGGTGATGGCACAGACCTAATCGAAGTAGTAAAACGCAAAAGCCCACGCACTCCAGTAGTCATACTCTCAGCCAAAGACGACAAACAAAGTGAAATCGCAGCTCTAAAAGCTGGGGCTGATGATTATATCAAAAAGCCTTTTGATTTTGATGTTTTAGTAGCCCGTTTGGAAGCTAGACTGCGCTTTGGTGGCACAAGTGTTATTAGAATTGACGAGCTTATCATAGACCCAGATGAAGAAAAAATCATCTACAAAGAAAAAGAAATAGAGCTAAAAGGCAAGCCTTTTGAGGTGCTAACTCACCTTGCTCGCCACTCAGACCAAATCGTTAGCAAAGAACAGCTACTAGATGCTATCTGGGAAGAACCAGAGCTAGTAACTCCAAATGTAATCGAAGTAGCAATAAACCAAATCCGCCAAAAAATGGACAAACCACTTGGCATCTCTACTATTGAGACAGTTCGCCGCCGTGGATATAGATTTTGCTTTCCCAAAAAAGTCTAAGGGCTAGATTTATATTGCAATTAGCTATAGCTGGGGCTATGCTAATTGCGATTTTTTCTGGAATTCTATACCACTACATTGAAATTTCAATCTTTGAAAATGTAGCTATTAGCCTAAACCGCATAGCAAAAGATTTAGAACCTCGCTCAAAACTCTACGCCCTACAAAGCAAAATCCCAGATGTAAAAATCAGTGTAGATGAGACAAAAATACAAAAACCATATTTTAGCTATAATAAAGACAAAAGCTCCACACAGCTACACTACCCTACAAGCTACGGAACTTTGATAATAGATAAAAATACCAAAGAATATAGCCAAATCACAGCGCAAATTCTCTCAAATATCATTTTTATAAACGCTACTGCAATTTTTCTTATACTTTTTTATGCGCTATTTTTATCCAGAATTCTAGTTTTGCCTGTGCGTGCGCTTGCTTTAAAGCTATCTAAACTGAACGAACACAGCCTAAAAGGCGTAGAAAGCACGCAGGTGCCAAGTGAGTTTGAACCCTTAGCAAAGAGTATAAACCGCCTTATAGAAAGAATTGAAGCTTATGCACTAAGCCAAAAAGAGCTATTTATAGGCGCAGCGCACGAGCTAAAAACACCGCTAGCTGTTATGAAAACCAAAAACGAAGTAACCTTGCTAAAAGATAGACCAAAAGAGCAGTATTGCCAAGCACTAGAACAAAATATAAAAAGCATTGATCAAATGAATAAGATGGTAAGTGCGATTTTACAAATCGGGCGCGGAGAAGCAGCGCAGTTTGAAAAGCCTGTTAATACTGATATAATCGCATTTTTAGGCGAGATTTGCAAGAGTTTTAAAGCCCTTGCTAAAAAAGAAGGTAAAAACCTTAGTGCTAGTTTTAGCCCAAAAAGTCTAAAAATAAGCATACAAACCACACTTTTTACGCATATTATGCAAAATTTTTTACAAAATGCTCTAAAATTTTCCCCTGAGGGCTCAGAGGTAAAAGTAGAGACAAAACTGCTTGATAATATACTTGAAATCAGCGTTAGCGATGAAGGCTGTGGTATTGGTGAGAACAAAGATATTTTTGCGCCTTTTAAACGCTATGGCAAGGCTGGTGGGTCAGGTCTGGGGCTTTTTGTGGCTAAAAATGCTGCAAATGCGATAGGAGCGCAAATTAGCGTGCTAAATAGAGATGATGGCAAAAGCGGGGCTGTGGCTAGGCTTTTGCTTAAAATATCTTAAAAATTCTAGATTAGCATTAAAAAATTATGTAATTTTAAGTAAAAAAATACAAAAAAGGATAAAAATGTCAAAAAGAATAGCAGTAATCGACCTTGGCTCAAACTCAGCCAGACTAGCGCTTTTTGAGCGCACTAGCAGGCTTGGGTTTTTTATCCTGCGTGAGTATAAAGTAAAAGTGCGCTTAGGACACGGCGCATACGAAAATGGCGGAATGCTTCAAGATGCAGCCATAGCAGAAGTGCTTGAAGCACTAAGTGAGTTTAAAACCTACATAAAACTTTATAAAGTCCGCAAAATCATCGCTGGCGGCACCTCAGCTCTGCGTGATGCGCCAAATAAAGCTGTGTTTTTAACTAGATTAAAAAACGAGCTAGGCATTGCTATGAAAGTAATTAGCGGCGAAGAAGAAGCTAGCCTTGGAGGCATAGCAGCAAGTAATCTTTTGCCACCACTAGAAGATGCTTTGTGTGTGGATATCGGCGGTGGCAGCACTGAACTTGCTCGCATAAAAGATGGCAAAATGATAGCTACTACCTCGCTAAATCTAGGCACAGTGCGATTAAAAGAGCTTTTTTATGACAAGGGCGATTTAAAAGGTGCTACGCAGTTTATAAAAGATAAAATTAACGCTCTTAATGCTGAGTTTAAAAGTGAGCAAATCGTAGCAATCGGCGGGTCGCTAAGAGCGATTTCAAAGGCTATTATGAAGCGTAGCAATTACGCTTATAAGGTGCTTCATGGCTTTTGCTATGAGCTAAAAAAAGAAGGTGCTTTTATCAAAAAAATCGCTAATGCTAAGCCAAATGATTTAAAAGAACTTTGTATAAAAAAAGATCGTTTTGATACCATTATTGGTGGGGCTAGCATTTTTGATGCTTTATGCGCTTTTGCTGGGGCAAAAAGCGTGCTTACAAGCGGTGTTGGTGTGCGTGAGGGATTATTTTTGCGAACGATTTTGCGTCCTAGTATGCGCTTTCCAAAGGGTTTTAATCCTAGCTTAAGAAGCCTTAGTGAGCGTTTTTGCGTGATTGATAATGCGCCTATTGTGCGTTTTTCTAGGCTGCTTTTTAAAGAACTTGCTCCATTACACACTCTTGGCGAGTATGAACTAGGCTTGCTTAGCACAGCAGCAAGGGTTTTTAATGTAGGGCGCTCCATAGGATACTACAGCGAGGCGCAAAATAGCGCATATATCGTGCGCTCAGGGCTAAACTATGGCTACACGCACGAGCAAATTTGCACAATAGCTGCTATTTGCGAACTAAATAGCACAGAGTTTAGCAAGGCTGATTTGGGCGAGTTTGCTGATATAATTTTGGGCAAAAATCTAAATATCACGGCACTAAAATGGCTATGTTATATACTAGCGCTTGCTAGAAATCTTGGTGTGTATGCTGGGGTTAGTGCTAGATTTCATCTTGGCGTTTTAATCATTAGCGGTGCTAGCGAGCTAGCACTTTTAAAGGCAAATATAAAAAAACTTGTTGAGCCAATTAAATTTGAAATAATTTTTGAGTAAATGGGCTTAGAAATACTCTAAAATTTTTTAAAACCAAAAGTAGCGAATTCCTAGAAAAAATAACTTGCTATAAAATGATTTTAAAACTAATGTGAAAAAAATGATTTAAAATAAAGTGGCTCCGGATGCTGGATTCGAACCAGCGACCAATCGGTTAACAGCCGACTACTCTACCGCTGAGCTAATCCGGAACATTTAAATAAGACTGGAATTATAACCGAACTTAAAATCTTTGTCAAGGGTTTTTTAAAAAATTTTTATAAGTTTTTGGATAAAACAAGTTTTAGATAAAACAAGTTTTTGGATAAAATTATTTTATTATCTAGAATTCCTAACTCCAAAAAATGGGAGTTTTTTAGCAAATTTAAGGACTTTTCATTGTCTTTTTTCACCCTAGCAAAAAAGCTCTTTAAGCCCCAGCTTATAAGCTTTTAGCAACTTTTTTATCAAAATATCGCCAAATTTTTAAAATCTGGATTTTTCTAAAAGCCTTTAACTCATTTTTGCGTCCAGAAAAATCAGCTAAAAAGCTGTAAATTTCGCGCTGTAAGCGAGCGTGAAAACAGCTAAATCTCATCATTGTTTAAAAAACAAAAATCTTTTAACATAGCAAAATATAAAAAACTTAGGAATTCTAGAATTTAAAAGCCCAAGAATTCTAGAATTCTAGAATTTCAAAACCCAAGAATTCTAGAATTTCAAAAAACTAGAATTTCTAGGCTCAAAATACAAAAAATCTAGAATTCCTAAGCAAAAATCTAGAATTCCCTAGACCTTTGGAGTATTTTTTATCATTTGTTTAATTCCTGCCTCATCTAGCCAAAGCGTGTTTTTATCAGAACTATACGCAAACTCGCTTTTAACTAACTCGCCTTTTTCGCCTATGGCGTTTTGGCTGAAATCTTCTATTCTATGATTAGTGCTTGGCTCGGTGCTTGGAGCGATTACATAATGGTCGCTAAACTCAAAAGTATGCATAGCATCATCACTTGCTATCATGGCCTCATGTAGCTTCTCGCCTGGGCGGATACCGATTATTTTATGCCCAAGCTCTGGCGCCATCGCCTTAGCAAGGTCTATTATGCGCATTGAAGGAATTTTTGGGATGAAAATTTCGCCACCTTTCATACGCTCAAAGTTTTTTAGCACAAAGCGCACGCCTTGTTCTAGCGTGATCCAAAAGCGTGTCATGCGCTCATCTGTGATAGGCAGTTCTTTTGCTCCCCCAGCAATAAGCTTAGCAAAAAACGGCACCACAGAGCCCTTTGAGCCAACTACATTGCCGTATCTAACCACACTAAAGCGTGTGCGGCGTGTGCCTGCGATGTTATTTGCAGCAGTAAAGAGCTTATCGCTTGCAAGCTTTGTTGCGCCATATAGATTTATGGGGCTACAGGCTTTATCAGTGCTTAGGGCGATCACTTTTTCTATATTACACGCAAAGGCTGCGTTTATTACATTTTGTGCGCCGTTTATATTTGTTTTTATACACTCCATAGGGTTATACTCAGCAATAGGCACATGCTTCATAGCAGCTGCGTGAATGACGAAGTCCACATCGTGCATAGCTAGTTTTAAGCGGTCCTCATCACGCACATCGCCTACAAAAAAGCGCATACAAGGCGCACCAAAGTCTTGGCTCATCTCATAGTGCTTTTGCTCGTCTCTTGAGTAGATTATAAGCTTATTTGGCACATAATCTCGCAGCAAAACCCTAGCGTATTCTTTGCCAAAGCTGCCTGTGCCGCCTGTAATTAAAATATTTTTGCCATTAAACATTTTTGCCCCTTTTTGCGCTTAAAGGCATAATTCTAGCAAAATTTTAAGGCTATTTTAGATAAAATTAGCAAATTTTTTAAAAAATGGTAGAAAATGAAAGTTTTTATTAATTGTGATTGTGAAATTTTATCAGCCACGCTAGAAAAAATTCTCTCAAACTCTATTACGAGCCAAAGTGATGCTGATATCATTATTTGTGAGAGAGAATTTGCTAGCAATAAGCCACTTTTTATCATAGGCAAGGACATCACTCAGCCTTTTAGCGAAGCAGAATTAAAGCAAAAATTAAGCGAGTTTTTAAATAAAAGCGAGTTTTTAGAGAAAAGCGAGTTTATGGATAAAAAAAACCAGTCAGTCCCTGAAAAAAATTTTGCTGCTTTTGAGAAAAACTTAGATGAGATTTTGCTTTCTTTTAAAAAGCAAATTTTAGAGCTTTTTAAAAATGCAAAATAAGCAAGATAGCTACGAAATAAACATCGCCAGCGGGGCTTTAAAAGGGCGAAAAATTACCTTGCTTAGCTCAGAAAAAACTCGTAGCACAAAATCCATCGTGGCTGATAGCTTTTTTGACAGCTTGCGTGATAGCGTGCGTGATAGCGTGTTTGCTGAGCTTTTTGGCGGCTGTGGACTTATGGCTGTGCGTGCACTTAGTGAGGGTGCTAGTAGGGCTTTTGCTTTTGAAAAGGACAAAGCTAGCTTTGGCGTGCTTAGCAAAAACCGCAAAAATCTAGGCTTAGATGAGCGTTTTGAGATATTTTTGGGCGATACTTTTAGCCTAGCTTTAGATGCGCTAAATGGCTCAAAAATCAAGAATTGGAATTCTAGATTTATACTTTATCTAGACCCACCTTTTAGCATTAGAGAAGGCTTTGATAATATTTATGAAAAATGCGTGGATTTACTTAGCAAACTAGACCCAGATATCGCTGTATTTGAGCATTTAAGCAAGGTTACATTGCCTAAGAGCATAGGCAAACTTACTCTAAAAAAGAGTAAAAAATTTGGAAAAACCACGCTTAGTTATTTTTTTAATGAAAAAGTATAAATTTTTTAAACTTTTTGCCGATTTTAAAAGCGAATAAAACTCACAAAGGGGTAAAAATATGGAAATCTTAAACAATATAGCAAGCAACATGGCGACCACAACAGCGCAAAAATCAGCTGAAATTCAGCGCCCAGTAGCTGATGTAAGCCAGCCAAAAGGCGCAGCCGAGCTAAACAAGCAAAACTCAGAAGAAATGAAAGCTAAGCTAGACCAAGCAGTAAACGACCTAAATGACTATATGCAAAAAATGGATACAAACCTACGCTTTGGCTACAACGAACCGCTAAACACGCTAACAGTAAGCCTAATCAACGCTCAAAACGGCGATACAATCCGCCAATATCCAAGCGAGCAAGTAATAAGAATGAGAGAAAATCTACAAGAACAAATCAGAGGTCTTTTTAAAGAACAAGGGCTTTTGCTAGATCAAACAAACTAAAATCATTGAACTAGAAAATTCTAGAATTTCCTAAGCAAATCCATAAAAATATAAAAGGATAATATCATGGCAGGCGTATCAGTAAGCACTCCAAGCAAAGAAAACTCACCTACTTATGGACTTAGCAAAACAGGTGCAGCACTCACAGACAAAGCGCAATTAAACATAGCAAGTAGTATTTTAACCCAAGATGTAATAGATGGTCTAAAAAAAGCTGATGAAAGCGTTCAAATTAAGCCTCTTACTCTAAAAATAGATAAAAATACTAAAAAACAAGCCGATATCACAGCACTAACCACGCTGGTATCAACTCTAAAAACAAGCTACGCTGATGTAGCAAACGAAACAGCCTTGCTAAAACGCACAGTCTCAGCCGCTGGCTCAGGCTCTGTAACAGCAAGCGTAGAAGCAGGCGTAGCAGAACAAACCGTCCGCCTAAGTGTAAGCCAGCTAGCACAAGTTGACTCATATCAAAGCAAAGGCTTTAGCTCTCGGTCAGATACTTTGAACTTAAATAAAGAAGAAAGCCTTACTCTTTCAGTAGGCGATAAAAGCGTAGATATAAAAGTAGGCGCATCAACCACGCTTGAAGATATCATAAACCAAATCAACGACGGCGCAGGCGATGTACTAAAAGCTAGCATAGTAAATACTGGCGGTGAAAATGGCTATAAGATAATTTTACAAAGCAAAGAATCAGGCGAGAAAAATCAAATTAAATTTAGCGTAAAAGGCGACGACCCAACAACTTTACAAGGTGCAAAACAAGTGCTAAAAGAACTTGGCTTTAATGCTAAAGAAACTCAAATTAAGGATAATCAAGGCGCAATAACAGGTTATAATCTAGTAATAGACACCGCTGATACTAGCGCAGGCGGCAAACAACTACAAAAAGCCCAAGATGCTAAATTTAACTTTAATGGCATTGATATCACTCGTAGCTCAAATAAAGTAGATGACCTTATTATCGGAGTTACTTTTAACCTAAACAATGTAGATGAAAAAAACAGCACAACAGGCGCACTAAAAGAAAGCGTAATCACCATAGGCAAAGACACAGACGCAGTAGTAAAATCACTAAAGAGCATGGTAACAGCCTATAATGATCTAATTAGCAATATCACTACTGCTACTTCATATGATAGAGAAAATGATGTAGCAGGTACGCTAAATGGTATGAGCGAAATCACAGGTATAAAAAGAAAGCTACAAAATCTATTTGAATCAACAAATAGCGATGGCAAGAGCCTACAAAGCTTTGGCTTTAGCTTTACAGAAAAAGGTGTGCTAAGTGTAGATGAAAGCAAACTAAAAGATGCTATAAACAAAGACTATGAAGGCTTTAAGTCGTTTTTTACAAACTCTACTGAGTATAAAAATGCTGGTGTTTTTGGTAAAGTTCAAATAAATCAAACTCTAACAACCAATATTTCTGGTAAGCTAAAAATCAATGGCAAAGAAATTCAAATTGATCTTAAGGCTACTAATGGGGCTGTCAAAAACGCAAACGAGCTTGTAAAACTTATAAATGACGCCGATATACCAAATGTAAAAGCTCGCCTTGCTGATAATGGTGTTTTACAGCTTATAGGCACAGGCGGTAAGGATATAGAAATATCAAAAGACTCTGATTCTACCTTGCTATCAGCACTAGGTTTAGTGGCTGGCACAACTCCAGGTTCTAGCACTAAGAAAAAAGGCTTTTTTGACAAACTAGGCGATATAGTAACTGGGCTAATAGGCAAAGAGGGCACACTAACAAACCTAACGACTAGTCTAAAAGACAAAGCCAAAATCGTCAAATCGCAAAAAGACAGAGTCCAAGCAACGCTTGATAAAAAATATACGATGATGCAAAAGCAGTTCTCAACCATAGCTGTACAAATGAACGCGCTAGAAAACTCATTTAACTCGCTCAAAAACACCTTTGATGCGATGTTAAATAGCAATAAATAAGGATAAAAATGCAAAGCTCTGCTTATAATAGCTATAGTAGCACCAGCCTTAGCGTAGATAACCAAGAAAAGCTAGTTTTGATGCTTTATGAAGGGATTTTGCGCTTTGCGGCTCGTGCCAAAAAGGCAATGCAAGAAAAAAATGTCCAAGAAAAGGTCATGTTTATAAACAAAATTAGCGCAATTTTCATTGAGCTTAGTAGCTCGCTTGACCTAAATCAAGGGCAAATCGCTCATTATCTAAAAGGCTTATATGCCAGAGAAATCACAAGACTCATTGAAGCAAATATCAAAAACGATATAGATGCTATAGATGAAGTAATCCGTGTAACTCGTGGGCTAATCTCAGCGTGGAATGATGCTACTGGAAAGAATACAAAAGGAGCGTCTGATGTGGATAGATGAACTAACAGTAGCACTCATTGCAGGCGATATAGAAAAGTTTCAAAGCATCTTGGACAAACAGCCAAAAGAGCTAAATATAAATGATATTAGCACGGCAATGAGCCTTATAACAGAGGCGCAGAAAATTTGTCAGCATAAACTTGATTTGCTTCACACTGAGTTTGAAAAAATCAAGCTTGCTAAAAAATTTAGTCACGAGATGGCACTAAATTATTAAAAAAATACCTAGGAATTCTAGAATTTTTTAGGAATTCTAGAATTTTAGCTTAGGAATTCTAAAATTTCTAAGGGCTTTAAACTTACTTGGAAATAGCCAAATTTAAAGGCATAAGATAAATAAAATCCAAAATTCCCTATCATGCTTTTTACTACTATAATGAGGCTTGGTGGGCTTAGTATGGATATTTTTAGAAACTCTCTAAAAGCCGAGCTTCACCATCCTATTAAAATTAACTTTTTTGCTGCTTTTAGCATCTCTCTTTTGAGTGCTCTTTTTAGCGAGTTTAGCGGGGCTAGCTTTGTTTTACGCTGGCGTGGCTGTCTTTGGCACGCTTTGTGTTTTTGTGTCTTGTTGGCACGATTAAAAGCGTGGTTAAAAGCACAGCTTTTGAAGCTTAAATCTAGAATTTCTAGAAAATTTATCTAGGAATTCTAGATTTATTCTAGGAATTCTAAATTTTTGCTCGCTTTGGATAAATCTAGCTCGCAAATTTTATAAGAGCTATGCCCTAAACCATTAGTGGCTAGCACCCCTAGAACCACATAAAAATCTAGAATTCTCTTGCTTTATCTGCGTTTTTGCTGCTAACTTCTTTAAAAATTGTCATATCAAAGCCGTTGTTAGCTCTTTTTTGGTTTATAATTTCAAATTCAGCTCTTGTAAGATTCTTTGTTATAATTCTTTTTTTAGCAAAGCATCTTTTTTGTTATCACCCATATTTTTATATCCAAGCTAAAAATGCATCATTGTTTGATTTGATTTTCTTTTAAAAAATTGATTATTTCATCCTCTTGATGATCAATACGATAAGCAACAATACCTGTACCAATAGAACTTAAGTCACCCAAACCACTTAAAAAAGTATGATTATATGCACCACCATATGCTTTGGCTATAACTTTCTTATTTCCAGTGAAATTAATGTCATCATAGATATAAATATCATATACTAAAATTCCCTAAGCCTTATGTCATCCCCAGACTTAATCTGTGGATCTCATCACAAATAATTCTAGAATTCCCTGTGTCATTGAGGGGGAGCAAGGCGACCGAAGCTAGGAATTCTAAATTTATTCTAGGAATTCTAGATTTTTTTAGGAATTCTAGAATTTTGACCTAGAAATTCTGGAATTTGCTTAGAAATTCTAGATTTTTTTAGGAATTCTAGAATTTTGACCTAGAAATTCTAGAATTTGCTTAGAAATTCTAGTTTTAGGAATTTTAGAATTTCAGCCCCCGCCTACTAGTTCTATGACCTCTATTTTATCGCCCTCTTTTAGTTCTACTTCTTGCCAGGTTTTTTTTGGGATTACTGAGCCATTTATACTAATAGCGATGTGTTTGCCAAAGTTTGTTAAAATGCTTGCTAAGCCTTGATTTTTCGTATCAAAAGTATTGCCGTTTAAGAGTATTTTCATTTTTTTGCCTTTTTTTTGAATGTAATTTTAGCAAATTTTTTGTATAATCAGGCGATAATTTTTGAAAAATTTTTTGGAAACAAGATGAAAAATCAAGAAAAAATCAAACATATGCTAGCCATGCAACAGCGCCTAAATGACGAAACAAACGGCACTGGCTGGGAAAATGGCATCACAAAAGATGGCAAGATAATTAACTGGAGGCGCTGTATTTATATGGAGTGTGCTGAGCTTATTGATAGCTTTGCGTGGAAGCACTGGAAAAACATAAACGCAAATCCAGATGAAGATAATGTAAAGATTGAAATAATCGATATTTGGCACTTTATTATGAGCTTATTTTTAGAGGGGCACCCAGGAGAGCCAAGCTTTGATGAGCTCTCGACTGAGATTGCTGCTAGCGCGCTTTTTGGCGACTTTTGCAAAGAGCCCTTTGCGCTAAAAAACTATAATCAATACGAAATCGTCAATGAAATCGAGATGATAATACACATTACAAGCACGCCACAAACAAACTTTGAGAGCCTTTTAAAGCTCTTTTTTGGGCTTGCTTTAAAATGTGGTGTGAATCTTGAAGTGCTTTTTGAGGGCTATATCGCAAAAAATGTACTAAATAAATTTCGTCAAAATCACGGCTACAAAGAAGGACGCTACAAAAAAGTCTGGGATGGCAAAGAAGATAACACTGTGCTTTGTGAAATCATCGCCTCAGGGCTTTTGGACGAAAACGAAATTTATGCTAAATTAGAAAAAATATATAAGGAAATAAAATGAACGATAAGATAAAATTATCGTTATTTTACGGATTTTTGATAGTCGTTTGTTTGGTTATGTATTATGGGACGCAAGTTATCCCTATAATCTATGGTATTTGTATATTCTTGTATGCGATGAAGGTGCTAAACTCGAGCTTTAAGCTGATTTCTGGCATTGAGACTTTCCTTAAAATCATGACAAAATCACGCTTTAAAGCCTTTACTTTTGGCTTTACAACTTGTACTTTGATGCAAAGTTCTGGTCTTGTTAGCGTGCTTGCGATTTCTTTTCTCTCAGCTGGACTTATCACGCTCACCGCTGGACTTGGCATTATCTTCGGGGCAAATCTTGGCTGTCTAACAGGCGGCTGGCTAGTAGCTGCTGTGGGTCTAAAAATTAATATCTCAGCCTACGCAATGCCTATGATAGTAATAGGGCTAATTAGCACCTACTCAAAGCACAAAGCCACGCAGGGCATGGGCTTTTTTCTATTTAGTATAGGTTTGATTTTCCTTGGAATTCACTATATGAAAAGTGGCTTTGATAATATAAAAGACACAATTGACCTTAGCCAATACGCAATGACTGGCATCCAAGGTCTAATCGTGTATTTTCTAATCGGTGTTATCATCACAATAATCATGCAAAGCTCGCATGCTACCATCACACTAGCAATCACAGCCCTAGCTGCTGGGCAAATCAGCTATGAAAACTCAATTGCCATAGTAATTGGCTCAAATGTTGGTAGTACAATTATGTCAATCATCGGCGCATTTAGCGCAAATATAGAGGGCAAAAAGCTAACCGTAGCACATGTGATCTTTAACTTCACAACCGCAATAGTAATGCTAGTGCTTGTAAATCCATTTACTTCGCTAACTGATATTCTCTCAGCCTGGGGCGGCATCGCAGATGATGATTACACACTAAAACTAGCTTTATTTAACAGCATTTTCCAAATAGTAGGTGTGCTTATTTTCTACCCACTAACTGTGCCAATGGCTAGAATGCTAAACAAATATGTAGTAGCCAAAAAAGAACGCTCAAAAGTAGACCACGCTAAATACCTTAGCGAAGAAAGCCTTGCTTTTAGCAAATCAGCGATAAATGTTCTAGCAAGAGAGATTGAGCACCTTTTTTCAAACAGTCTTTCAATCATCGCAAAAACTATCTCGCTCTCAAAAGCTGATATAGAAAGCCAGGAGCCAGTTGGAGCAGTAATTGCCAAGCGCAATAAGCCTATGGAAGTTGATTTTAACGAGCTTTATGAAAACCGCTTTAAGGTGCTTTATAGCGAGATTATCGAATATAGCGTGGACGCTGCTAAAAACGCATCAAGCGATGATTTGCCAGTGCTGCTTGATATCCGTCGTTGTGCTATAAATCTTGCAGAGTCCCTAAAACACGCTCAAACCATACAGCCAAACTTTTTTAGATTTATGACTAGTCAAAACGAGCATATCCAGCTAGCCTACAACAAGCTTCGCACAAAAATGCTCTACACCCTCCGCCTCATAAACAAAAATAATATTGAAAGCACAGAAAAAGAGGAGAAGTCTTTAAGCCGTGATTTTCAGAGCGAAATCAATGCTCTAAATGAAATAATAACAATACTTCGCAACGAAGAAACTCACCTTGATGCCCTGCTTCGTGACCGCAAAATCACAGGTACTATGGCAACTTCGCTTATGAATGACACAGCTCAGGTTCGCTCAATGGTAAGCTCACTAGTTCAAATCGTAATCACTCTAAAAGGCTACCAAGTCAAATATATAGAGAAAAAAGTAAGTGATAAAGAACTAGAAGAAAAAAGCACAGAAAAAAGCGAACAAAAAGCAGGGTGAGTTTTTAGGAATTCTAGAATTGCTAAAAACTAGAATTACTTCTAGAATTATTTCTAGAATTCCTGGGCAAAAGCAGCAATATTGACAAGCACAAAAATAAAAATCGCCTATAATCGAGCACTAGCCCATGGCTTAACCTTATAGGACTTGTGCCTTTTGCTTGCGTGGGCTTTTGTCCGGTTTGCTATTTTCTAAGGCGTTGTTCTATAAAAAACTAATTCTAGAATTCTTTCTAGAATTAGTTTTAGAATTCCTAGAATTCCTTCTAGAATTCCCCTGCTTTGCATTTTATATTTTTGCTTATTTTTATGTAGTGCTTTGCATTTAGCATATTTTCTTTGATTTCATCTGCGCTTAGTTCTCGCTTTATGCTTGCTGGCGAGCCCATTATGAGTGAGCCACTAGCAAAGACTTTATTTTGCGTGACCACAGCCCCAGCTGCTACTATAGAATTATCGCCGATTTTTGCGCCATTTAAGATTATAGCCCCCATGCCTATAATGCAGTTTTTGCCGATATCGCAGCCGTGAACGATAGCCCCATGACCGATGGTAGTAAATGCCCCTATTTTACAAGGCGCGCCTTCATCTACATGAATTACAGCAGCATCTTGGATATTTACGCCTTTGGCGATAGTGATTTTATCATAGTCAGCTCGCACACTAGCAGAGTACCAAATAGAGCTTTTCTTGCCGATTTTTAGCTTACCTTCAACTTGCGCATTCCACGCTATTTTTACTGATTTATGAATTTTCATAATAGATCCTTTAAAAATAATTAAAAAGTAAAATCTAGAATTCCTAACCAAAAATTCTAGATTTTAAGCAAACTTAGCCTTTTTTAGGCACAATTAGCATATTTACATAGCGACCCTCTAATGCTGGCGCATTTGCTAGCTCGCAGTTTTTGCTTACCATTTCCCAAATCTTTTCTAGCATAGCCACGCCAATTTGCGGCGTATTCATCTCACGCCCTTTTAAAAAAACTCTAAAGCGCACATGTTTGCCATCAGCTATAAACTCTAAGGCGTGTTTAACCTTGTAATTTAGGTCATTTTGAGCTGTTTTAGCTGAGAGCTTGATCTCTTTTATCTCAATGACTTTTTGCTTTTTCTTGGCCTCTTTTTGTCTTTTTTCTTGCTGATAGCGGAACTTGCCATAGTCCATTATCTTACACACAGGCGGATTTGCATCAGGTGCGATAAGAACGAGATCAAGCCCCAAATTATTAGCTAATTCTAAAGCCTCAGCCCTACTGATGATGCCATAACTAGTGCCATCATCTCCATTACAACGCACTTCATTTGCGCGTATTTCTTCGTTTAAGTAAATTTTATCTTTACTCAAAAAGTCACCTCGTTTATTTTAGATTTGATTAGTTCATAAAACTGCTCTAAGCTAGCTTCGCTTTGCTCACGCTTTACTCTATCACGGATCGCTACTTTGCGTCCCTCTACTTCAGCGTCACCAAGCACGATTAGCATAGGGATATGCTCTTTTTCAGCGGTGCGAATGCGCTTATTTAGAGTTTCATTTTTGTTAAATACCTTGCTATCAACGCCAAGGTCAAGCAAAGCAGCTTCAATCTCCTTAGCATAAGCATTGTGAGATTCAGCAATAGGTATGATAGCAACTTGCGTGTGCGCTAGCCAGAAAGGCAGCTCGCCGGCTGTGTGTTCTAGCAAAATTCCTATGAAACGCTCAAAGCTACCTAAAATCGCTCTGTGAATCATCACAGGCTGCTTTTTCTCGTTGTTTTCATCAGTGTATTCAAGCCCAAAGCGCTCAGGCAGGTTAAAGTCAATTTGCACCGTTCCACACTGCCATTTGCGCTTTAGAGCATCAGTTATTTTTATATCTATTTTTGGGCCATAAAATGCACCGCCGCCCTCGTCAATGCTGTATTTTAGCTCTTTTTCATCAAGTGCGTCTTTTAGGGCTTTTGTAGCTACTTCCCAGACCTCGTCGCTACCTACTGCTTTTGCTGGCTTTGTAGAAATCTCCATTTCATAATGAAAGCCAAAGGCTTTCATCATTTTATCCACAAAATCAAGTATTTCATATACATTTTCTTTGATTTGGCTTGGTATTACAAAAAGATGAGCATCATCTTGTGTGAATTCTCTAACTCTAAAAAGTCCGTGTAAAACACCGCTTTTTTCGTGTCTATGAACTACGCCATATTCGCAAAATTTCAGCGGCAAATCACGGTAGCTGCGTGCTTCGCTTTGATATACTTTTATGTGACCTACGCAGTTCATCGGCTTTATGCCATATTCTTGTTCATCAATTTGCGTAAAATACATATTTTCTTTGTAGTTTGCGTAGTGTCCGCTGATTTTCCACGCTTCACTTTTTAGGATTTCAGGGCCACGAACTGGCTCATATCCACGCTTGCGTAAAGCATAATAAAGCTTGTGTTCTAGTCTTGTGCGAAGGCGTGAGCCATTTGGTAGCCATATCGGCAGTCCTGCACCTATTGTCTCATCAAAGCTAAAAAACTTCATTTGCTCGCCAAGCTTGCGGTGGTCGCGCTTTTTGGCTTCTTCTAGAATTCTTAAATGCTCATTTAAGCTCTCTTTATCCGCAAATGCTGTGCCATAAATGCGAGTTAGCATTTCACGCTTTTCATCGCCGCCCAGATACGCCCCAGCAATTCTAGTAAGCTTAAACCAGCGCAAATACTTTGTATTTGGCACATGAGGCCCACGGCAAATGTCCTCCCACTCGCCTTGACTATATAGCGTTACTTCGCCTTGTGGGATACGCTTTAAAACCTCTTGTTTTAGATCGTCTTTGGCGTATTTTGCGCTTACTTTATCCCAAGTAGAGTATTGCTTTATTAGATCTTGCTTGGCATCAATTAGCTCTTTCATTTTTTTTTCAATTACAGCTAGATCTTCTAGGCTAAGGCTCTCTCCATCAGGCTTTTTTACACGCATATCATAGTAAAAGCCATCTTCGATAGCAGGCCCTACGAAAAACTGAACATTGCCATAAAGCTCGGTTATAGCCTGAGCCATTAGATGCGCACAGCTGTGGCGGATAATATCAAGCCCATCAGCTGAATTTTCATAGTAAATCTCAGTCCCACCGCTTAGATTTTCGGCTTTATAGGTTTGAGTATCTACGATTTTATCATCAATTTTATATGCTATTACATCCATTTTTAAACCTTAAAAAAATAAAAAATTTTGCGATTTTAGCTAATATTTTGTTAATATTAACTGAAATAAGCATTAAAAAAGCCTAGGAATTCTAGAATTCCCAGACAAAATTCTAGAATTCCTAGCAGTTTTTCTTGATTTTTTCTAGCAAAGCAGAGGTGCTTTTGCCCTCTTTAAAATCAATTAGCGCAAGTTTAATAGCGTATTTTGCGCCAGCTACTTCTTTGTTTGCGTAATCAGCCCCCTTTGCTAGCACATCAGGGGCGATGTCTTTTATAAGAAGCTCTGGCGTATCTTCGCCAAAAATCACCACAAAATCCACCGCCTCCAAGGCCTCAAGCATGCTAGCTCTTTCATTCTCATCATTTATAGGACGGCTTTTTCCTTTTAGCCTACGCACGCTCTCATCGCTATTTAGCCCCACGATTAGCGCATCACCTAGGGCTCTGGCTTTTTTTAGATAGCTGGTATGGCCGCTGTGAAGCACATCAAAGCAGCCGTTTGTAAATACGATTTTTTTGCCCTTTTTTCTTAGCTCTTTAATAGCGCCTAAAAGCTGCTCTTTGCTTTTTATTTTGCCTTCATGAAAGCCAGCAAGTGCGTGTATTTCATCCCAACTAGCATCCGCACTACCTACTTTGCCCACAACCACAGCAGCAGCGAGATTTGCGTATTTCAAAGCTGTTTTTATATCATCGCCCCTAGCTAGACAATATCCAAGAGTAGCTAGCACGCTATCGCCTGCGCCTGTTACATCGTAGACCTCTTTTGCTAGGGCTGGATCTCTTAGCTCATTTTGCCCATCCCATAGACCAATGCCTTGCTCGCTTAGAGTAACTAGCCCAAAATCAAGCTCAAATCGCTCTTTTAACTCCCTTAAGCCCTTTGAGATATCAGCATCACTTGCTAGGGCATATCCTAGTGCGCCTGAGGCTTCTTTGCGGTTTGGGGTTAGCAGGGTCGCACCTTTGTATTTGCTATAATCTGTGCCTTTTGGGTCTACTAGCACGGCTTTATTTAGTGCTTTTGAGGTTTTGATACAAGCATTGGTTAGCTTATTTGTTAGCACGCCTTTTCCATAATCGCTTAGCAAAACTATATCATAGCTTTTTACAATTCCCTCTAATCTAGCTATTATTTCATCATCTAGGCTGATTTCATCTGTGCTTTCATTATCCACTCTTAGCACTTGTTGATGAGAGACCATTATGCGTGATTTTTGGCTAGATTTTCGCCCACGCTCTTGAAGTACTAGCTCAGCCTTTGCTTTACAGCTAGCTAGCATAGCGATGATTTCTCGTCCTGCGCCATCATCGCCTAGCACGCTGATTACACCTACATCAGCACCCAGTGCGATGAGATTTGATACCACATTTCCACAGCCGCCAAGTCGTTTTGTCTCGCTTTGTTTTAGTACTACTTGGACTGGGGCTTCTGGGCTTATACGCTCGCAACTGCCCCAGATATAGTGATCTATCATTAGATCGCCGATTACTAAAACCTTAGGCATTTTGCTCTTTCTTAAAGATTTCTTTTATTTCATCTGCGTAGTCTGCTATACCTGCTTCTAGGCTCCATTTAGCAAGGAATTCTAGATTTTTATTTTTGCTAAGATCAGCTTGGGTGTGAAACTGATACGCACCGATAAAAGGATTTGGGATATATTCTTTTTTTACATTTATATTTAAAACTTCAGCCAAAATATCAACTATACTCTCAAAGCTTCTAGCTTTTCCAGTAGCTGCGTTATACACTCCACTTTTTGCTTTTAGTGCAGCCTCGTTTGCCCCTACTATATCACGGATATAGACAAAATCACGGCAAATTTTATCACTGCCTTCAAAAAGCCTTGCGCTGCCACTTTTTAGCATTTGAAGACCAAATTGTAGCACCATGCTTGCGGTTTTGTCTTTAAAATACTCGCTTTTGCCATAAACATTAAAATACCTTAGCCCCACCACATGCGCGCTAGGATTAGTAGCGCAGTGATTGCAAGCGATTTTATCCATCATAAACTTTGAAAATCCATAAGCGTTTTTTGGCTTTTCGCTAGCCCAAATGCTCTGTGGGCTAGGCGCGTCTCCATAAACAGCCCCAGAGCTAGCATATACTAGCTTTGAGCCTAGTTTTTTTGCTAAATTCATGATATCTACAAAAGCATTTATATTTGTGCGCATGATAGCGTCTTGTTCGCTAACAGTGGTATCGCTAATAGCTGCCTCGTGAAAAATCGCATGCGGAGCAAAATCAGCAATTTTTTCTAGCGTTTTAATATCGCAAATATCACCACAGTAAATCTCCCCGCTAAAATCAAGCAAATTGCGATAATCTCCAAAGGCTTTGAAATTACCATTGCTAAAACGCTCGCCAGAGTTAAAGCAATCAATCACAAGCACCTCATGCCCTAGGCTATTAAAGTGTTTTGCTAGATTTGATCCAATAAAGCCAGCCCCGCCAGTAACTACGATTTTCATTTATGCTCCCAAATTTTTTGCTTATTATAATGAAAAATTATTTAATTTTCAAAGAAAACGCCACTTCTTTTAAGCTAGCAAATTCTTTGCCTAATTTAAAATTTTTTCCAACGCCAGCTGATAGTCCTGCTGCTATGTCGCTGTCTTTATCACCGATTAAAATTGAGTTTTTTAGATCGATTTCTAGCTCGCTAGCTGCTTTTAAAATCATACCAGGCTTTGGCTTTCTACACTCGCAGCCTAGTTCTGGGGCGTGTGGGCAGTGATAGACTTTTAGCACCGAAATTCCTTGTTTTTCAAGCCCTGTTAGCATCCATTTTGTAAGCCTCTTAAAATCAGTCCCGCTATAATACCCTCTTGCGATGCCTGATTGATTTGTGATTATTACAAGCTCAAAGCCTAATTCTTTTAGCCTTAAAAGCCCCTCAAACACGCCATCGCACCACGAGAAATCTTCTATTTTACCTACATAGCCGTGATCTACATTTATCACGCCATCTCTGTCTAAAAATGCTGCTTTTTTCATAAAGCGTATTTTAGCAAATTTTAAAAAAATTTAAATTACAAAGTATATAATTACAAACATTTTTTTTAGGAGGAATAAAATGAAAAAATTTGCATTTGCAGCCTGTACTGCGTTGTTTGCTGCTACTTATAGCTTTGGAGCTGATGGTGCTACGCTTTTTAAATCATGTGTGGCTTGCCACGGTGCAGCTGCGGATAGGCCATATCTTGGCGGAAAAGTGCCTGCGCTAAAAAGCATCTCAAGTGCTGAGCGCTTGGAGAGTCTAAAAGGCTACAAAGCCGGCACTCTAAACAAATACGGCCAAGGTGCCATTATGAAAGCTCAAACGGCTAGGTTTAGCGAAGAAGAGCTAGCTGCAATCAATGCTTATATTGATTCGCTATAATTTGTCTTTATGACAGCTGCCGTGGGTAAGAGCCCGCGGCTTTTTTATTTCACGATTAAAATCACAAATGTATTTGTTAAACAATTCTAGAAAATTCTAGATTTAAAAATTCTAGTTTAAGAATATTTAGGAATTCTAGATTTAAAAATTCTAGAATTCCTAGGTTAGTTTAGTATTTTAAAGTCTTATCAAGGCTTTATTTTAAAGTCTCATCAAGGCTTTTTTCTAAGCCTTTTGGATTTTTAAATCCACCGCCAAAGGCTTTAAAAACCTCTACAACTGAGGTAGCAAGACCTGCTTTGGAACTTGCTAGTTCTAGCCTTGCGCTAAGATGCTGGCGCTGTGCGTCAAGTAGCTCAAGATGAGAGCTATAGCCTGCCTCGTATCTAAGCTTGCTAAGCTCATAAACCCTAGCACCTGAGGCCTCAAGGTCGCTAGTAGCACTTAGTTTAAAATCAGCATTTTTACGAAGCTCAAGCGCATCTTTTACCTCGCCAAGAGCGTTTTTAAGTGTTTTGTCATATTCTAGCATGCTAGCGTTTTGTTTTAGCCAAGCTAGCTTTACATTACTAGCAGTGCGGCCAAAGTCAAAAAGCGGCATCACCAAAGACCCGCCTTTTTGCCAAGTGTGCGCTGAGCTTACTAAAAGACGCTCAAAGTCATTGCTAGTATAGCCAAAGGCTGCTGTTAGGTTAATTTGCGGAAAATACGCAGCCCTAGCTACGCCTATTGCGGCATTTGCAGCCTTAAATCTAAGCAAAGCAGCACCAACATCAGCTCTACGCTCTAAAATATCAGCACTAATGCCCTCTGGCACACTTGGGATAGTGTAGTTAGCACCCTTTATAGTGATGTTATTTTCAGCTATAAAGCTAGCATCTTTGCCGCTTAAAATCGCAAGTGCGGTGCGAGTTTTGCTAAGGCTATCTTGCAAGCTAGCAAGCTGAGAGCGTGCGCTATCTACGCTAGCCTTGCTTTGGTAATACACAAGCTCTGTTATATAGCCACTTTCTAGCTGGGCTTTGCGGTATTCTAGCGTTTGTTCGTAGCTTGCCAGGCTTTCTTTTAATATATTTTCTTGCTCACTTAGCGCAATTAGCGAAAAGTATGTATTTGCCACGCTTGCAGCTATGCTAAGTCTTGCGTTTTTAGTATCCATCGCACTTGCTTCATACATAGCGATGCCAGCTCTTGCAGCATTTCTTACTCTACCCCACAGATCAATCTCCCAGCTTAAAACTGCGCCTATGCTAGTAAGCGTGCCAGTGCTTCTGCCCTGTGGCGAGCGCTGGCTAGTTTCGTTTTTGATAGAGCTTGCCTCGCCTTTTACATTTGGCATAAACTCTAGCTTTGCTAGATCCATTTGAACCTTTGCTTGTTCAAGCGAATTTAGAGCTAAAAGTAGATCAGAGTTTTTGCTAAGTGCCAAACTCATTAGCTCGTTTAGCTCAGGGTTATTAAACTCCTCCCACCAACTCTCATTTATATCATTTACCATAACAGGATTTGCTAGGCTTACATTAGTATCCACAGCTGGAATTTTTGGGCGCAGGCTACAGGCAGAAAAGCTAAGAGCTATGGCAAATACTACTAGGAATTCTAGAATTCTACGCATTTTTTACTCCTTGTGCTGCTTTTTGCTCTGCTTTTGCTCTGCGCTTAGCATTCCAGCTCTCTAAAAGATAAAAGAAAAGTGGCACAAAGAAAATAGAAATCGTGCTAGCAAAAATCATACCACCTATAACGCCTGTGCCTATGCTGTGGCGCGAGGCAGCTCCAGCTCCGCTAGCTAGGGCAAGTGGCAAAACGCCAAGCGTGAAAGCAAGGCTAGTCATACAAATAGGGCGGAAGCGCATTTTTGCTCCATTTATCGCAGCCTGAGCGATATTTATGCCTTTGTTTAGATGCTCTTGCATAGCAAACTCTACGATAAGAATCGCATTTTTTGCTGCTAGACCTATCAAAAGAATAAGGCCGATTTGGAAGTAAATATCATTGCTTAGACCCCTAGCCCAAGTAAAGAACAAGGCTCCAAGCACAGAAAATGGCACCGCTGTAATAACAGCTAGTGGCATTAGCCATCTCTCATACTGCGCTGCAAGGATAAGAAACACAAACACAAGTCCTAGCACAAAGGCTTTCGCGCCAGTTCCTGCTGAGTTTACTTCTTGATACGAACTACCTGACCAGCCTATGCTATATCCGCTTGGCAGCTCTTCTTTTATGATTTGTGAAATCGCCTCTATAGCCTCGCTTGAGGTATAGCCTGGCTTTGGAGAGCCCATTAGTTTAGCAGCTGGGAAGGCATTAAATCTATCCACGCTATCAGCACCAAGTGAGCGTTCAAGTGTTATTAAAGAGTCTATTGGCACTAGCTCGCCATACATGCTTCGCACATAGAGATTTGATATATCATCTGGATTATCACGGCCCCCCTCTTCTGCTCTTAGCTGAACTCTGAAAGTCTTACCATAAATGTTAAAGTCATTTACATAATACTGACCTATAGTAGAACTTAGCGTAAAGAAAATATCATTAATATTTATGCCTAGCATTTTGATTTTTTCTCTATCTAAGGTTAGTTTATAGATAGGGAAGTTTGTATCTAGCGTGGTGCGAACTTGCATCAAAGCCGGATGAGCGTTTGCTTTTTGGGCTACTCTGCGCAAATCCTCTTCAATCTCATTATATGTCCTACCATCTGTGTTTTGCGCATATAGCTCAAAGCCACCAGCAACTGAAAGACCCATAATAGCAGGTGGAACAAGAGCAAAGCTCATAGAGTTTCTATCCATGCCAAAAAGCTTTTTGTTAAAATCAGCCGCCATAGCAGCACTTGAGTTTTCATAGCCTGGGCGCTCGTTCCAGTTTTTTAGCACCACAAAAGCAACACCAGCATTTTCTCTAAGTCCACCGCCAAGCAAATCAAAGCCTGCTATTTCTGTAAACTTATCTACTCTAGGATCATTTGTTATAAGGTTTCTAATGTTTCCTAAAGTCTCACTGGTGCGGTTTAGCGCAGACGCAGGTGGCAAAGTAGCTACTGTTAAAAGCCAACCTTTATCTTCTTCTGGTACTAGTCCACCTGGGGTGATTTTAAATAGCCCTATCATAGCAGCTATCAAAATAACAACTATAAGCAAACTTCTAATAGTATGCTTTATTACCATAGCAACACCGCTAGTAAATACACGAGTAGAAAAATCAAAAAATTCGTTATATTTTTTTATAAACCAAAAAGGCTCGCTTTCTTTTTTGCGCAAGATAAGCGCGCAAAGTGCTGGTGTAAGAGTAAGTGCCACAAAACCTGAAAATGCCACGCTTGTAACCAGAGTAAGGGCAAACTGCTTTTGGATAAGTCCTACAAAGCCCTCAATAAAGCTCACTGGGATAAACACAGCACTCAAAACTAGCACGATAGAAATAACAGGCGAGGTAATCTCACGCATTGCCTCAATTGTAGCGTTTTTTACACTGATATTTGGGTTTTCGTGCAGTATACGCTCGACATTTTCTATAACAATAATCGCATCATCCACAACTATACCAATAGCAAGCACTAGGGCAAAAAGAGTAATAAGATTTATTGAAAATCCTAGCACATAAATACCAATAAAGGCTCCACACAAAGATACTGGCACAGCAAGTAGTGGAATAATCGTCGCTCTAACATTTCCTAAGAACATATAAATAACTAACACAACCAAAACCATAGCTTCAATGAAGGTTTTAACAACTTCTTTTATAGATATACGCACGAACTCAGTCGTATCATAAACTAGTGTGTATTTTAGTCCCTCAGGCCAGCTGTCTTTTAGCTTTTCTAATCTATTTACTACTTGATCTATTACTTCAATAGCATTTGCGCCACTTTGCATATTAATCAAAACTGGTTGCATAGGCTTGCCGTTATACTTAGCTATAGTAAACTGCTGTCTTGCGCCAAGCTCTACTGTGGCTACATCTTTTAGACGCAAAATTTGTCCGTTTTTCTCTGCTCTTAAAATTATATTTTCAAACTGCTCAGCTGTGGTAAACCTGCCCTCAGCTTGCACGGCATATACAAAGGCTGTATTTGGATTGATAGGGCCTTCGCCAATTTTTCCCACAGCGTATTGGCTGTTTTGTTCGCTAATAGCAGCTGCTATTTCAGCAGAGGTGATATTATGCTCATGCATTAGCTCAGGCTTTAGCCAAACACGCATAGAATAATCTCTATTTCCAATAGCATCAGCACTACCCACGCCAGGCACACGAGAAAGATCATCAACTATATTTATTTTAACATAGTTTGCTAGTTCTGTGATATCCATATTATCGCTATCATCAGTAAATGCAAAAACACCTAAAATAGTGCTTGATCTCTCATTTACAGTTACTCCAAGCCTGCGAACTTCTTCTGGTAGTAAGTTTATAGCTGCGGTAATGCGGTTATTTACATTTACCTTAGCAGTTTGTGGGTCGGTGCCAGTTTTAAAATATACATTTATATCCATAGTACCAGTTGATGAGCTAGTGCTTTGCATATATATCATATCTTCAACGCCATTTATAGCATCTTCAAGAGGGGCAGCGACAGTTTGCGCGATAGTAGCAGCGTCAGCTCCGCTATAAGTAGCACTTACAACGATTTGTGGCGGAGTAAGCTGCGGATATTCTTCAATAGAAGCATTATAAAGTCCTGCTAAACCTGTAATTACAATGATAATGGAAATAACGCTGGCAAAAACAGGGCGTTCAATAAAAAACTTTGAAAACATAATAAACCTCTATTTTCTAGCGTTATTTTCAGCCTCAGTCGGCATAGCAGTAGGATTATTTGGGTCGTTTATGATTTGCACATCTGAGCCTGGGGCAATTTTTTTGAAGTTATCCATAGCTAAAATATCGCCATCTTCTATACCTGAACTTACTATGTAATCAAATCCAGCATTGCTAGCAATTTTAATATATTTTTTTTCTATTTTTCCATCTTTTATAGTATAAACATAAGAGCCTTTTGGATCTTGGCTTACTACTTTTTGTGGGATTTTAAAAGCATTTTTTTGGAAAAAACCATCTACTTCAATTTTAGTGTAAATTCCTGGTTTTATAGCGTGGTCTTTATTTTCAAAAACAGCCTTTGCCTCCACGCTTGCAGTATTTGCATTTACTACGCTATCAATAAAAATTAGCTTGCCTGTGTATTTTTTATCATCTATCACCATGCTTACAGTTGGATTTAGACTTTTCCACGAGCCATCTGCTACGCTATTATCCATTTCTAGCTTTCTTACATCACTCATACCAAATCTTACATAAATAGGATCAAGCTTGCTAATTCGCACAAGCTCGCTGCCACGCTCAGCAAAGCTACCTACATTTTGGCGGTTATCGCCTACTACACCATCAAATGGAGCTAGCAGCATTGAGTCTTGCCAGTCAATCTTAGCGCTTTTTGCGTTGCCTAGGGCTGTTTTTGTATTTGCAACTGCTGCTGTGTAGGCTGCTAGTGCGTTATCATAGTCTTTTTGGCTAACTGCGTTTTTTTCTTTTAGTACTTTTACTCTTTTAAACTCTTTGCCTGCGTTTTCTTCACTCGCAACTGCTGCTTGATAAACGCCTTGTGCGCTATCATAAAGTGCCTTGTAGCGAGCCTCATCTATTTTTAGAAGCTGCTCGCCTGCTTTTACCTGCGCGCCTGGGGTGAAAAGCTGTTCTGTAATAGAGCCTGAAACCTTGGCTTTTAGCATTACATCAAGGTCGCTGAAAGTCTGTCCATTAAAGCTTAAAAGAAGTGGTTGATCGCCCATTTTTACCTTCATAGCAGTCACTGGCAAAGGTGGCATTTGCTGCGTTTGTTTTTCATCGCTACAGCCTATGAAAGACGAGCTAAAAATGGCAAAAATAGCCGGTATGACTAGATATTTTTTCATATTAAAACCTCGCAATTTTTCTTGCGATTATAACTAAAAAATTTAAATTTTTGTGATAATTTTTAAAAAATATTTTGTATTTTATAAGGAATTCCAGAATTTCTTTGTATTTTATAAGGGATTCTAGAATTTATTTGTATTTTATAAGGAATTCTAGAATTTCTAAGATAATTTTACACTAGGAATTCTAGAATTCTAGAATTCCTAAAAGAAATTTTAAGCTTTTAAAGCTTATTTTACATTTATCTCAAAGCCGATTTCTACTTCGCTCCAAGTGTTACTATTATGAAGTCCTTTAATAACAGGATCAGTTCTAAACTCATCAAAAGCGGCTGTGGCATTATAGTCTTTTATATCTATGCTAGCCTTTGCTACTAATTTGCCGTTTTCTACTACATAGCCCATTTCTACATCTCTTTGGATGCCATTAAAAGTAATTGTAGTTTTTAGCTTGCCAGCTTTATCATCGCCCTCTACAGCATTGATTATGGCTTTTGCTTCTTGGCTAGCTAGTTTAGCAAAAAACTTATCACGGATATTTTTATCGCGAAGTGGGTTTTTGTTCGTATCTACTTTGTTTATATCGATTAGAGCAGTTGCTCCTTCAAGCACCTCTTTTACGCTGCCACTAGTGGTTTTGAAGCTAAACTTTGCTTCTTGAAAAGTCATAGGAACAGCGATTTTTTGGTCTGTTTTGTAGCCTGTAACTACTGGTTTTACACTCGCTTCATCAATGCTAAGCGCAAAAAGTGAACTAGCACCAAAAATTAGTGCTGCCACAACTAGTGATTTTTTCATTTTTACTCCTTTTTTTGGTTTTATTTTATTTCTAAATTACTAGCTTCTATAAAAGCTGGGACGCCACGAATCGCCCCTGTAGCAAAGATGCTATGAACGATTTCTTGTTCTTTTTTTATCTCTTTAGCTTTATACTCTGGGGCAGCATTTGCTCTGTCATAATACTTGCGAAGTAAAGCAATTTTTTCTGCGTCAGTTTTGGCTGATTTCATCTGCTCTTGTATAGCAAGAGAGCGTGCCACAGCGTCCTCGCCATGGCTAGCAAGCGGGGTGAAAACTAGCTTTAATCTATATTTTTCTAGCGTAGCTTCAGTGTTTTTTAACTCTTCTTGACAATAAGGGCAAAGCGGATCAGTAAAAACATACATAAGCTCTTTTTTGCTATCGCCTAGTTCCATGATTTTTTCTTGTGGGTAGGTTTTTAGCAAAGCCCCTAGCTTTTTATATCCTGCAAACTGGCGTTTTTCTTGTTCTGCTTTTTGAAAATCACCTGCGTAAGAGATTTTCTTTTCTACATCTATTACATCTGGGAAAAGATACTTGCCATCGGTGAAATACACCTGTCTCATCTCGTCAGTTTTGCCTTTTATAGCGATTATTATTTGCTCAAGACCCACGCCTTCAAGCTGGCTTCTTTCATCTATCTTAGCTTCAACGCTTTTTGGCAAATCAAACATAGATAAAATCTGCTCATCGCTAAGCTTGCCAAAAGCCGTGCTTACTAGCAAAGTGCTTGCTAGAATTACTGATTTTTTCATTTTTGTCCTTAAAATTTTAACCTGAAAGGCAATTATACAAAAAAATTGTAAACAAATACTAAAATTTCATATAATTTATTTTAATATAAATTTTGGAATAATTTTTGCTTGTAAATCAGTGCCAAAAATTAAAAATCTATAGAAAGGATAGCAAATGGCAGACTACATGGATACCACAAACACGACCTCAGCGTTAAACAATGCTTTTGCAAGCACAAATGCTAGTACGGTTCGTAGCTCAACTCCAACAAATCCAAATGCTGAGCTAAAACAAGAAGACTTTTTGGCACTGCTTCTTACTGAGCTTCAGTATCAAGACCCAACAGAGCCTATGGATAGTCAAAAGATGCTAGAACAAACCTCTATGCTCTCTCAGCTAAGCATGCAGCAAAAAACAAATGATGTCATGCAAAAGCTAGCTAGCCAAATGGAAAGTGCGTTTTCTATGAGTGCGATGAACGCTCTTGGTAGTTATGCGACAATCTCTAGTTCAGTTACCAAAGACGCTGCTACAAAATCTCTTGGTCTTCCTGTAAACTTCCCAGAAGATATCTCAGGTGCTACAATAGAGGTTAAAAACAACGCTGGCACAGTGGTTCGCAACATCGAGCTTGCTGCGATGACAAAGGGTGCGGCTACTATAGAGTGGGATCTACTAAACAACAATAAAAACCAAGTAGATAATGGCACTTATACCTACGAGGTCAAATACACCACCAAAGACGGACGCCAAATAGAGATGCAAAACACAAACTACTTGATTGAGAGTGTGCGCTTCCAAAAAGGCGAAGCTGAGTTTAAGGTAGCTGGCAATTACATAAAAGCAAATAGAATTTCTGAGTTTAGTGCCATAGCTAGCTCAAATAGCTAGAAAATCTAGCTTAATTTTTAGTAAGGAATTCTAGAATTCCTTACTAAGATTATAAGGAATTCTAGAATTTCTTGAGTATTTAAGGACAAAAAAGCAAGGAATTCTAGAATTCCTAAGAAAAATTATTTAAGGATAAAGCCAATGATGACAGCACTTTATAACGGAGTATCAGGCATAAAAACCAACAGCATAGGCATCGATGTAACAGGCAATAATATAGCAAATGCAAACACAGTAGGCTTTAAAAACTCTCAAGCTGAGTTTAAAGATCTGTTTTACCAAAGAGCAGCTGCTATGAGCCAAAACCCAGCAACCTCTTCACTAGGACTTGGCACTACTATGGCAGCAACTGCGCTTGATATGAGAGGGGGTAGTTTTCAAGGCACAGACAATGCATTTGATTATGCTATCGGGGGCGATGGCTACTTTGCAGTTCAAAAAGGCGAGAGCACTTACTACACAAGAGCTGGGCAGTTTTTGCTAGATGTAAATCGTGATATGGTAAATACCTCAGGCTTTTATCTTATGGGTACGACAGCTGCTTTAAATGAGGCTAGCTACTCAGTAGCTGCTCTAAAAAAACTAGGTAGCCAAGATACGCAGGCCCTTACCTTAGAGCCAAGCTCAAATCTAGAATTTAGCCAAACAATAAACAAAATCACTTTGCCTACTAATCTCTATATACCACCAGAGCCTACAACTAGCGTGAAATTTCGTGGCAATCTAACAACAAAGCAAGAATACCTTCAACAAGATATAGAGCTAAATATGATGAGTGCCGAACTAAGCGTAAGCGAAGATGGCAAAGCCAACCTAAAAGGCAGGCTAACAGACACCCCACAGCTAGAAAAGTATACCGCAGGCACGCTAGTAAATATCACCTTTGCTAACGAAGCTGGCAATATGCTAAAAGCTCAGGCTAGAATACAAGATGATGGAAGCTATGAGCTAAATGACTTTGATGTAAGCACGCTAGCTGATGAGGGCGGCGGATATGAGAGCCTTCAAACCTCAGCTATCACGCAAGGTCTAGTAGCAAAGCCTAGCACAGCAAAGTTTGTAGCAGGGCTTCATGGTGCTAGTGGCTTTGAGAACACGCTTACTATAAACTTAGAGCGCGAGCTACCAAATACGCCTGAGGGCGCAAACTGGCTCATGAACGCAAGCATCACAGACCCTGATGGCAATGTCTTAAGCCAGGCTTCTGGCGTGCTAAGCTTTAATAGTTTTGGTGCTCTAATAGGCAACACGCTTGGCCCACTTAGCAATGAAGGCGCACCAGTAAACATAGACTTCGGCTCACTATACAACCCAGATGTGCCAAATAGTGGCTTTGATGGTATAGTAATGAGTGAAAGGGCTAGCGGCATAGATAGCCAGCAAAAAGACGGCCACACAGATGGGCTTTTTAAAGCTTATACTACTAGCGAAGATGGCACGATTTTAGCAGTATTTGACAATGGCATGCAAGCAACTGTTGCTAGAGTGCCGCTCTTTCATTTTCAAAACGACCAAGGACTTTTTAGCGAGGGTGGCGTGTATTTTAGCCCCACAGCAAATAGCGGCAAGGCCTTTATGTACGCAAAAGAAGATGGCAGACTATACAATGGCTCTGTGATAAAAAGCCACATGCTAGAAACCTCAAATGTAGATTTAAACAGAGAAATGACTATGCTAATCGTCCAACAAAGAGCCTACGAAGCAAGCGCAAAAAGCATAAGCACAAGCGATCAAATGCTCCAACGCGCGATAAATATGAAAAATGGTTAAGATTTTAGCTTTATTTTGCCTGTTTTTTAGCTCTGTTTTTTCAGAGCAGCTACGCTCTTTTGGTGCTGGCTTTGAGAGAGCAAAGGTTTTTATCCCTAGTGGCTGTGCGCTAAAAGACAGCCTTGGCGATATGCTAATAGAGTGTAAAAACAGCTGGGCAAGGGCTCAGGTGCTACGCATAGAAATTGGCTGTTTTGAGGCAGCAAAGACGCTAGTAGACCTAGCTGGCGATGAGCCAAGGGGGCTAAAAGTAAGTGGGCTAGGTGGTGAGAAAATAGAAACTAGAATTCCTATAAAAACCGCTAGATTAAAACTACAAATCACCCCAGCAGACGCAAGCTCGCCTTTGCCAAATATCATCATCTGCGAACATGAAATCGCACTTAGCATTTTTGGCAGTGATGAAAAACTAGTAGAGCAAATCGCTTTAAACTCCCTTATACAAGCCTTTTAAATTTTGGAATTCTAGAATTCCTAGAAATTCTAGTTTAAATTCTAGAATTCCTAAGCAAAATCTAGAATTCTTATTATTTTAATTGCTCTAAGCGCTCTCTTTTTGAGCCGATTTCTGTGATTTGCACACCAAAGTTTCCATCGATGATGACAACCTCGCCAAGGGCTATTGGGTTATCGCCGATTAGCACTTCAAGCGGGTCGTTTGCTAGCTGGTTTAGCTCTATAACAGAGCCTATATCCATGCTTAGCACATCTTTTAGTAGCATTTTCTTTGAGCCTATTCGCACACGCAGTGGCAGACGCACATCCATAATAAGTCTAATATTTTTGATATCTCCATCAAAAACAGGGCCTTGGCTAGTAGGGGCTGGGGCAGCCGGTGGGTCTATTAACTCACAAAAGGCCTTATCAGCAGCGATTGCTAGTTGTTCGCTCTGTCCGCCATAGCTTACGCCAAAGACAAAAATCTTGCTAAATCCATCTAAATTAAGCGGTTCGTTGCCTGCTACATAGCCGGTTTTGTCTATATCAAAGCTTAGTTTTGGCAGCTCACTTTGGCCTGCAAGTGCGGTAGAGACCGCACCAAACCAGTTTGAGAAAATCTCTTTACTAGCATCAAGCTCATCATCGCCAATATTTTCGTTCATTGTAGGCTTTTCTTCGCCTAGCATGATATCATTTATCGCTGTCATGAGAAGTGGAGTAGCCATAAAAAGTAGCTTGCCACTAGCAGAGCTAACGCTAGCGGTGATTACAGGTGGATTTATACCACTTTGCGCTTTTGCTTCAAACTCCTTTACCTCGCCAACAGCAGCACCTTGTCCAGTAAGCCCCAAAACAGTACTAGCAAACTCAGCACTAAAAATGCCTAAAAGATTATTCATCATCATCGTATTCTTCTCCATCATCGTCATTTATGCTATCATCATAAGACTGAATTTTTGCCTTGCGGTCTTCTTCGTATTGTTCTAGGATGCTTTTAATTTCATCTTTATCTGTTTTGATAAGCTCTTTAAGCTGTATGCTTTTACGAAAGCGATGCAAGCCCATATCAGCCATAAATACATCTTTTTTATCTATGCTAACAATAGCCATATCATCAGCACTTCTATCAAGCTTTAAAATATCGCCTGGTTTTAGCTCCAAAAACTCAAGAACGCTGATATTGGTTTTACCCAAAATCGCTTCATATAGCACCTCAGCACGCCCTACTAGCGTTTTTAGCTCTTTGTTACGAGATTTTTTCGCACTCGTTTCACCTAGCATAACATCACGGTTAGCAAGGCGCGAAAGAATAGGCTCAAGGTAGATTACAGGGTAGCAAAAATTTATCATACCACTATTTCCACCTATGATAATCTCCATAACAGCCATGATAATAATCTCATTTTGGCTAACAACTTGAACAACATTTGGACTTGATTCTTTTGCCTCGACATTTGGATACATATCAGTTATCATCTGCCAGCTTTCTTTTAGACGTTGCATAACTATACGCAAAATCGCATCAAGCAAATTTACTTCAATATCTGTTAGCTCCCTGCTACTATCAAAGCCGCCATCGCCCTTACCGCCAAGCAAGCGGTCTATCATAGGAAAAGCAATGCTAGGATTTATCTCCAAAACACAAGAACCATCAAGAGGCTTGATAGAAAAAACATTGAAGCTCGTAGGACTTGGCAAACTCATCAAAAACTCACCATAAGTCATTTGATCAACTGAGTGAAGTCTGATTTCAACAATTGAGCGCATAATTGATGAGATTTGGCTAGCAAGGTTGCGCGCTAGCTTATCGTGGATACCTTTTATAGCGCGTAATTGCTCTTTACTTACCCTGTTTGGACGCTTAAAGTCATAAATGATAATTTGGCGGTCTTCTGGTAGCTTTGGCTTTTTGTTAACCTCTGATGCTACTAATTCTGCGCTGTCTTCGTCATCAACAGCTTGCAAAAGAGCGTCTATTTCTTCTTGACTAAGAATATCAGCCATTAAAAGCCCAACCTTTCTCTAAGTTTTATTATCATTTTTTTGTGTATTTGACATACACGAGATTGTGAAATTCCTAAAAGCTCGCTAATTTCAGCTAAGTTTAGCTCATCAAAATAATAAAGCTGTATTACTTGCTGGTCTTTTAGCGAAAAGCCCCTTAAAATCTCCATAACATGAGAGATTAAATCATCTTTTTCTACTTTTTCAAAAGTGCCCTCAGGGTTTGCTAGCAAGTCGTATTGCTCATCAAGTGGCAAGAGCATAGAAATCTCGCTCATATTTTTAGCATCACTGATTTGCGCTGTGCTTACGCCGATTTTTTTAGCCAGCCACTCATCGCTTGGCTCGCTTTCATGCTCGTTAAAATACTGCGCACTAAGCTCATTTATTTGCTTTATTAGTTTTCTATCACCTCTACTCATAGGATCAAGTGAGCGCAAAAAGTCTAGCATAGCACCATAAACGCGCATTCTAGCATAGCCCCAGAAATTATCATTTTTTTCTTTATCATACGCACGAGAAAGACTTACCATCGCACAAACCCCAGCCCCCACTAAGTCATTAAACTCCACGCAAGCTGGCAAGCGAGATTTTAAGCGTGCAGCCATAGCACGAAGTGCTGGCATATAGGCTACTACAAGCTCGTTTTGCTCGCTAAGAAGTCCGATTTGATAAGCATCAAGCTGCTTTTTGCGTTGCTTGTTCATCTACTTTCTTTTTAGATTTTTTCTTGCTAGATTTTTTAGAAAATAATTTATCTCGTTTTACTTGCATCATAGCATCCATGCGACGCTCTCTAGTAAAAAGCTCTTCAATCAAAAACTCATTTATTTCTTCATATTTTTCTTTATCAAAATATATTTTGCTTTCTGAGCTTGCATCTACATAGTTCATAATAGCTATGTGAGAGCCTAAGAAAAATATTAGTGCTATCACGCAGGTATAAGCTACAAGCTCTAAGGGCTCATATCCAGCCATAATACAAAAAATCACGCCTACAAAAAATCCAAGCGCTGTTAAAAAACCAACAAAGTTATCCGCTCGCATGCGATTTTCCCTTAAACTACCTAGATTTCAAGCTATTTAGGAATTCTAGAATTTCTCAGCCAAACGCTTGAAAAATCCGACAAAACTTTTTTCTTTTGAAGTATCAAGCATTTTTTGTTCCACTGCGTAAAGCAGCTTGCTAGCAGCATCCTTTAAACACACGCTAGGTTCGGTATTTGGCGCATCATCGCTAAAAAGCGTTCGTGATTTGATTGAGCGCATTACTACCTTATCATTTGGCACGAAACCTAGCATCTCAAGCCCTACTTCGCCTATATTTCTGCGCACAACGCCAGCAATAGTGCTAAAAATTCGCTCTGCTTCTTGTGCGCTTTTTACATTATTTGGCAGCATAAAAACTCTTTTTCTATGCGCACAACTTGCTTTTATGACAGCATAAGCATCAGTTATCGCAGCAGGGTCTGGGGTTGTTACTACTATAACCTCATCGCTAGCATCCAAAAAAGTCTGCGTAGCAGGTCCAATCCCAGCACCAGTGTCGATAATAAGATAATCAATGCCCTCAAGCACGCTAGCATCATTCATAAACTTATCAAACAAAAACTTATCATTAAACTTAAAAATATCAGCCCCACTCTCGCCTGGCACTAAAAATAAATTTTCTTTTACATTTATTACTATATCGCTAAACTCGCACTCGCCACGCATCACATTTAGCAGGTTTTGTTCAGCACGGACATTTAGTATCACATCTAGATTTGCCAGACCTATATCAGCATCAAATAGTGCTACTTTATATCCATTTAGGGCTAGGATATTTGCTAAGTTTGCGCTAAGAGTGCTTTTGCCAACGCCGCCTTTACCACTTGTTACTGCTACTGTGTGCGTGCCTTTGTGTGGCTTAGTTGTTTTACTCATCAAATCTCTTAATTTACTTGCTTGATCCATCAAATCCCTCCAATACACATTTTACCAAAAAATTGCTATTAGCCTCCATAATATCATCAGGCACATTTTGCCCTAAACAAAAATAGCTAACAGGCACGCCAATTTCATACACTAGAGAGAAAATATTGCCAAAAATTCTAGTTTCATCAAGCTTTGTAATAATTAGCGAGCTGATATTTGTAAAAGAAAAATTATCATAAATTTCTAGCAAATCTTCTATTTTTGTATTCGCACTTAGCACTAGATTTACTTCTATATCAGCATCCACGCTAGAAATAAACTCATTTAACAAAGTGAGTTTTTCTGTATCATACTGACTAGAACCAAGGGTATCAACCAAAATCACATCATAACCACTAAAAGCCTTAATCGCACTTTTAAACTCTTCAATGTTAATTGCTTCTACCATACGCATTTTCATCACCTGCGCATATTGTGCTAGCTGTTCAACCGCACCTATGCGGTAGCTATCTAGCGTGATTACGCCGGTTTTATACTGAATTTCTCCATCATAAGCGTATTTATAAGCAAGCTTGCTTAAAGTAGTAGTCTTACCGACGCCTGTTGGGCCTATTAACATAATGATTTTTTGCTTTTTTTGGCTTAGCATGATTTTTTTGCTAGGCAGCATTTTTTCTAGTAGAAAATAAAAATACCTCTCAATAGCACTAGGATTATTTTTCATAGAACTAGGCATATTAGCAATGGTAACTTCCATAATAGCCTTTAAATGCTCGCTTTTCATACCAGAACTAGCTGCTTTTTTGTAGATTGTAGCAAACTCAGGTGGTATTACTATCTCGCCTCTAGCTTCTTTTTTATCCTCCCAGACAGCATCTGCTATTAGTGAGAGCTTGTCATTTAGCTTATCAAGCTTTTTTTCCATATCACGCATTTTTGCGCTGTAATCAGGCTGGATATTAAGCGGGCTTGGCTCGCTATCATTTGCGCTAGCTAGATTTTTTATCTCATTTGCCACGCGCGAGATACTCATGCTTACATCTTCATCTTGCCACTGCTCTTTTGGAGTAGTTTTTGGAGTGCTTTGGCTGGTTTGCATAGGGCGGTTTTTACCTAGATTTGTGTAGGCTTCTATTTGGCGTTTGATATCATTTACTTGTTCTGCTTTATTTAGCTCGCTAAGCGGGTTTTTCTCCTCTTCTTCTACGCAAACTACGATTTCAAACAAAGGGTCTTGATTTAAGGTCTTGGCTCTGATTTGCTTTGTTACTTCAATGGCAAAATCATCGCCGAGCTGGGCTTTTGCTTTTAAGAGCGCATCTGCTGTGGATGAGCCTGTAAATGAATATCTTTTTATCATATCTTCTCCTACATCATAGCTAGTGGCAAAATCACGCTTAGTCTCTGAGAGGCTTTTGGATGTGGCAGCCTTAGACGCTCGCTTTGACGGATTTTTGCGCTAAAATCGATTATATCGATATCTAGTGTCCTAGGTGCGTTTTTAAAGCTTCTTTTTCTGCCAAAGATTTTTTCATAATTTAGCATTATTTTTAGCGCCTTGCTAGCATAAAGCGAACTTTTTATCTCAAGCACAGCATTTAGAAAATCAGCTTGATTTTCATAGCCAAAGGCTTTGTTTTTGATAATTGGCGAGCTTTTTACTAGCTTAAAACGCCTGTCTTTGGCTAGTTTTACAATCAGCCTTTCAAAGCGAGATTTTACTTCTTTTTCATTAGCTATATTTCCACCAATTCCTAAAATGTAAGTGTAGCGAATTTTTTTTAGTTTTTTAGAATTCCTAGCAAATTTTCGTGGAAAAAATGCTGATTTTATTATTTTTTTAAATCCACTACAATACATTTTTTAAAAACCATCTAGCTTATCAAAGAAATTCTAGAATTCCTAACTAAGTTTAAATCTAAAATTCCCTAAAATCAAAGTATCTCGCAGCCATTTTCGGTGGCGACTACTACATCTTCTATTCTTACGCCAAACTCGCCTTGTAAATAAATCCCAGGCTCAATGCTAAATACCATGCCAGGCTTTATAATCTCTTCGCTTTTTGGGCTAATTCTAGGAAGCTCGTGTATATCAAGCCCCACGCCATGCCCAGTGCTGTGAAAAAACGCCTGGCCATATCCAGCTTTTGCGATAAAGTCTCTTGCAGCCTTGTCAATATCGCAGGCTCTCACACCTGCTCGCACCGCATTTATTGCCATTTGCTGAGCTTCTAAGACTATGTGATAAATCTCATCACGCTTGGAGTTTTTAAAGTTTTGTTCTTTGCTAACTTGGCAGTTTGTCCCTACTTCAAAGGTTCTAGTGCGATCTGAGCAGTATCTGCGGTATTTGATGCCAGCATCAAATAGTAGCAAATCTCCATTTTTTAAGGTATTTTTAGTTGGCAGCGCATGAGCCTTAGCAGCGTTTGCATTTAGAGCAGTTATAGGCTCAAAACTAAGTCCAAACTCGCCTTTATTTTTTAAAATATTTGCCACTTCGTAGTTTAGCTCGCATTCGCTCACGCCTTTATCTAGGCTAGATTTTACAAACTCACAAACTCTCTTAAAGCCATCAGCGCCGTACTTAGCAGCTGTTTTTAAAATCTCAATTTCATCCTTGCTTTTTATCATACGCTTAATTTGCGAGAAGTTTGGCTTAAAATCAAATATATCACCAAGCTCGTCAGAGAGAATTTTAAAATCAGCCAAGCTAAAATCATGCGGATTTAGCTCTAAGTGTGAAATATTAAGCTTTTTGATTAACTCTTTTGCGCTTTCGTTTATATCATTTGAGATGATAATCTCAGCGTTTTTTATGATTTCACTAGCTTCTATACCATATCTTGCATCTGTGATAAAAAAGTTTTTTTCAGCATGAGAGATGAATATTTCATTATCACAGCTGTATCCACACTCGTAGAATACAGCATTTTCATTTTTTAAGATAAAACTCATTTTAGCATTCCAAAACCCAGCTTATATCAGCTTGAATTCCAAAATAAGCAATATTTCTAGCCATTTTATCTCCTATTTTTTATCTTATTTTTTCTCAGTAGCAGCGCGTGCGGCTTTGATTTGTTCAAAAACTTGTATCATAGAAAGTAGCGCGATATGATATCCCATAGGGCCAAAGCCAGCTATCACGCCAGTTGCAGCTGCTGCTGTCATGCTCTTTGTTCTATAATCCTCTCTTGCGTGGATATTGCTAATATGCACCTCCACTGTCGGCAAATGCACAGCCGCAAGGGCATCAGCAATAGCAATAGAGGTATGAGTATAAGCAGCAGGATTTATGATAATACCATCAACGCCCTGGGCGCACTCTTGGATTTTATCTACGATTTCGCCTTCATAATTGCTTTGAAAAAACTCTATTTCAATGCCAGCTTGGTCGCAAACAAGCTTCATATTTTCGTGGATTTGCTCCATTGTCATCACACCATACATAGCCGGATCTCTTAGGCCTAAAAGGTTAATATTTGGGCCTTGAATTACACGAATTTTCATTTTTGCTCCTTTAAATAAAATACAGATTTTAGCGAATTTTATCTCTTTTTTACTATAATTAGCAAAAATTTTTAAGGCTTTTTGTGAAAATTTTAAAATGTAAGTATATTTTGTGCTGTGATGAAAGCTTTAAAGTGCTTGAAAATCACGCAATTATCTTTAATAAAAAAATTGAAAAAATCTTGCCAAATGATGAGCTAAAAAGCCTAGGAATTCTAGATTCTGCGCAGGTATTTTCTGCACCTATTGCTCTGCCTGGTCTTTTTAATGCTCACACGCATTTAGAATACAGCGCAAACAAAGCGCATTTAGACTTTCGTGGCTTTTTAAACTGGCTTAAAAGCGTGTTTGAAAATCGTGGCAGCATAAGCAAAGCCCTAAACCAAAAAATCCTAAACAAAGAGATAAAAAAGCTTTTAAAAAGCGGAGTTTGCGGTATAGGTGAGTATTCTAGCTTTGGGCTTGAGGCTAAGATGCTAGCTAAAAGTCCGCTTCGCTCACGCTTTTATTGTGAAATTCTTGGTACAAATGAGGCTTTTTTAGAACAGACTTGGAGTGCATTTTTAGAGCGTTTTAAAAGCGCATCTGCGCTAAAAAACAAGCGTTTTTGCCCAGCACTTGCTATACACTCGCCCTACTCTACGCACCCAAACCTAGCCAAAAAAGCCCTAGAATTCGCCAAACAACAGAGCTTGTTAATCTCAGCGCATTTGGCTGAGAGTAAGGATGAGATAGAGTATTTAGCCGGCAAGCAAAATGGGCTTAAAGAGAGCTTAAGTCTCATAAATCCAGATATAAAGCCACTTTATAGCCTTGCTGAGTTTATTAGCATGTTTGATAGCGACAAAACGCTTTTTATTCACTGTGTTCATGCTAAAAGTGAATTTAAAAATCTAAGACACATCGCTCATTGCCCTCGCTCAAACCGCTTTTTAAGCTCTGGGACTTTAGATATCAAAACAGCTGCAAAATACGCAAATATCGCTCTTGGCACAGATGGACTTAGCTCAAATCTTAGCCTTAGCATTTGGGATGAGATGAGAGCTGGTATTATGATTCATAAAAATATTGATTTAAATACTCTTGGTCGCACTTTGCTTTTAATGACTACAAAAAACGCTGCTAAGGCACTAGACTTTGATAGTGGAGAGATAAAAGTGGGTAAAAACGCTGATATTGCTTGCTTTGCCCTGCCAGCTGGGAGCAAAAAATCTCGTCTGGCTTTGGATTTGATTTTACACACAAAAGAGGCAAAATCTTTATTTATAGACGGAGAGAAAATATTTTAAAAATTTTATATAGATAAGGAATTCTAGAATAAATTTGTAGCCAATTCTAGAATTTCTTTTAATTTTACTCAAATATTTACGCATCATTTAAGCAATATATTTATAATTACGCCCATGCAAATCAAGGCAAAAAAGCACTTTGGACAAAACTTTTTAAAAGATAAAAGCATAAAAAACAAAATCATCCAATCGATTCCCGATAGCAAGAAAATTGTAGAAATCGGGCCTGGCTTAGGTGATTTAACTCATGGTCTGCTAGCAAAATGCGAGCAGTTAGTTTGTTTTGAGATTGACTCTGATCTAATAGAGCATTTAAAAAGTCGTTTTAGCCACGAGCTAAAAGGCAAAATGCAGCTGATAAACGCAGATGCTTTAAAAGCTTGGGGAGAGCTTTCAAAACAGCCTTATTTTTTGGCAGCGAATTTGCCTTATTATGTGGCGACAAATATCATTTTAAAAGCCTTGAGAGATAAAAATTGCTCTGGCTTTGTAGTAATGATCCAGCGTGAGGTCGCGCAAAAGTTTTGCGCTAAAGACGCAGAGCAAAACTCACTTAGCTTGCTCTCTTGCCTTTATGGAGAGTGCAAACTGCTTTTTGATGTGGGGCCAGAGTGCTTTGAGCCTGCTCCAAAGGTTACTAGCTCGGTTATAAAGCTAGTTAAAAACAAAGAGCCAGACTGCGATATAGCAGGCTTTGAGAGCTTTTTAAAAAGCTGCTTTATTGCCCCACGCAAAACCCTAGCAAAAAACCTGCTAGCCATAGCGCAAAAAGAGCGTATTTTACGCATTTTTGAGCAACTTGGCATAAAAGAGAGCATTAGAGCCCATGAGTTAAATCTTGCCTTATTTTTAAAAATATTTGATGAGGTAAGAGATGCAAAACGACAATAACCCAAACTCAAACGCTGCAAATAATGTAGTAGATAGCTTTTTTGGCCCTAGTGACTTTGACGGAGAGGCACCACTAAGTGGGGAGCAGAAAAAAAAGTTTAAAAACCACCGCAGAAACTTAGAGCGTCAAAACGCAGCCGCAAAAGCAAAAGCAGCAGCTAAAAACGCAAGAGAAAACAAAGCCCAGACAGAACAAAACAACCAAAACGCTGGGAATACTGCTCTAAGCACCCAAAATACCGAACAAAATCCAGCCAAAGCTGAGAGTAAAAACCGCCGCTCAAAAAATAGAAAGAAAAATCAAACAATAAAACTAAGTGGCAACGAAGACTGGCAAAAGGCTATGCAAGAATCAATCAAAGCAAATAAAGCCATCCACGAAGAACGCCTTCATCCACTAAAAAACGCAAATGATGCTAGCAAAAAAGTCTGGATCACTCCACTTGGTGGTCTTGGCGAAATAGGCGCAAATATGACTGTTTTTGAAACAGAAAATGACGCAATTATCGTAGATGTGGGCATGAGCTTTCCAGATGAGAGCATGCCGGGTGTGGATATTTTGGTGCCTGATTTTAGCTATATTCGCAAGATCAAAGACAAAGTCCGTGCTGTTATCATCACTCACGCACACGAAGATCACATCGGCGCAATGCCTTATTTTTTCAAAGAATTTCAGTTTCCAATCTATGCTACACCTTTGCCACTTGGTATGATCAGCAATAAATTTGAAGAGCACGGACTAAAAAGCCACCGCAGCTACTTTCGCCCAGTAAAAAAAAGAGAGATCTATGAAATAGGCGAGTTTGAAGTAGAGTTTATCCACATAACTCACTCAGTAATCGACGCCTCAGCGCTTGCTATAATGACCCCAGCTGGCACGATTATTCACACCGGTGATTTTAAAATCGATAGCACGCCAATCGATGGCTACCCAACAGACCTTCACCGCCTAGCAGCGTATGGCGAAGATGGAGTGCTGCTGCTAATGAGCGATAGCACAAACTCATGGAGAGAAGGCGTAACTAAAAGCGAAAGCAGCGTGGGCAAGACCTTTGATGCTTTGTTTGATAAAGCCAAAGGTCGTGTGATCATGAGTACTTTTAGCTCAAATATCCACAGGGTTTATCAAGCAATAGAGCGTGGAGTTCAGCACGGACGCAAGGTTTGTGTGATCGGCAGAAGTATGGAGAGAAACCTTTGGACTGCTATTGAGCTTGGCTACATTGAGCTTAAAAAAGATATTTTTATAGATGCAAATGAGGTGGCAAAATACCCTGATAATGAAGTGCTAATCGTAACCACAGGCTCTCAGGGCGAGACCATGAGCGCACTATATCGCATGGCAACTGATGAGCATAAATATATAAAGATTAAGCCCACAGATCAAATAATAATCAGCGCAAAAGCAATCCCAGGCAACGAAGCAAGTGTATCAAGGGTGCTAAACTACTTGCTAAAAAACGGCGCAAGCGTAGCGTATCAAGACTTTAGCGAAATTCATGTTAGCGGTCACGCAGCCGCAGAAGAGCAAAAGCTAATGCTAAGCTTAATCAAGCCTAAGTTTTTCTTGCCAGTTCACGGCGAGTATAATCACATCATGCGCCACAAAGAATACGGCGTAGCCTGTGGCGTAGATGAGCGAAATATATATCTAATGAATGATGGCGATCAAATGGAGCTTACTGAGCGTTACTTAAAACGCGCCCGCACAGTAAAAACCGGCAAGACCTTTATAGACAATCAAATCGGCAAGCAAATCAGCGATGATGTAGTAATCGACCGCCAACAACTAAGCGAAGCCGGTGTGATCGTAATCATGGCACAAATCGATAGAGGTGAGCACAAACTAATCAAAAACCGAGTTATCAGCCACGGCCTATCCCCAAAACACATCACAAAAGACCTTGAGGATATAACACAGCAGTTTTTAACCACAGCAAAAGACGAGCTCTTTGACGATCACAAAGGCATGGAAAACGCAATCCGCACGCTAGTTCGCAAGCATGTATTTAGAAAGATCAAAAAATACCCAACTATCGTGCCGATAATCTACTTTATGTAAGGCGTTTTATGCTAAAAATAAAGCAAATAGACCACGCTGTTTTGGTAACAAAACACCTTGGTGCTTTTGCATTTTTACACCTTGCAATTCTAGAATTCCTAAGAAAATTTACTAGGAATTCTAGAATTCCTAAGCATTTCTAGCGCATTTTATCAGCCAAAATCTAGAATTCCTAAGAAAATTTACTAGGAATTCTAGAATTCCTAGCTCTTTTTATAATAAATTCCAAAAATTTTAGCTAAAATATGCGATTTTAATATAATCTAAGGTGATATTTATGAAAAATGCTGATTATAGCGCACTTGCAGCTCAGTTTGGCACTCCTTTATACATTTATGATTTTGATGAGATCAAGCAGCGTTACACTGCGCTAAAAAGCCAGTTTGGCGCACACAAAAGCCTGATTTGCTACGCTGTAAAAGCAAACTCAAACCTAAGCATTTTAAAGCTTTTAGCAAACCTTGGGGCTGGATTTGATTGTGTTAGTGTAAATGAAGTAAAAAGAGCGGTGCTAGCTGGGGCTAAGCCTTATCAAATCATATTTTCAGGTGTGGGCAAAAGCGATGATGAGATAAAAACCGCACTTGAAATCGGTATTTTAATGCTAAACGTAGAAAGTGGCGCAGAGCTAGGAAGAGTAGAAGCTGTGGCAAAAAGCCTTGGCAAAAAAGCAAATATCAGCATCCGCATAAACCCAAATATAGATGCAAAAACTCACCCTTATATCTCAACTGGACTTAGCGAGAACAAATTTGGTGTGGTAATTAAGCGAGCTAGACAGCTGTATCTAAAAGCGCATAAAAGCGAGTATTTAGAGCCTGTGGGCTGTCATTTTCACATAGGCTCTCAGCTTCTTGATATCACGCCCATTCGCGATGCAGCTGTGATTGTAAGTGATTTTGTAAGCGAGCTAGCAGCAGTTGGGGTGGAGCTGAGGTTTTTTGATGTTGGTGGTGGTATAGGCGTAAAATATGATGATGAGAGTGAGCCTGATCTCTACACCTACGCACAAGGGATTTTAGCCGCACTAAAAGGCAAAGACATGACCATAGTCTGCGAACCTGGCAGATATATAGTAGCAAATGCTGGCTGGCTACTAACAAAGGTGCTATATGAAAAAGTAAATGGCACTAAGCGTTTTGTCATCGTTGATGCTGCTATGAATGACCTTATCCGCCCTAGTTTATACGAGGCTTATCACAAAGTAGTGGCTCTAAATGCTAAAAATAGCGATAAAACCTCAAAAACTGATGTCGTAGGGCCAATTTGCGAAAGTGGCGATTTTCTAGCCAAAGATATAGAACTGCCAAGCCAAAATGCTGGCGATTTACTCTTAATCAAAAGCGCAGGAGCGTATGGATTTAGCATGTCTAGCAACTACAACTCTCGCCTAAGGGCTGCTGAGATTGCTATAGAAAATGGCAAAGCAAGGCTAATTAGAGCAAGAGAGAGTTTTGAGGATTTAATACGCCTTGAAAAAGGGCTTATTTAAGGAGTTAAGATGATTTATTTTGTAGATGTTCAAGGCACACTTATAAGCGATAGCGACAAAAGCCCAATTTATGGCTCAAAAAACCTTATTCGCCACTTCAACACGCATAATATCCCCTACATGGTAATCACAAATAACACAAAGGCAAAAAGCTCAGACTTTCTAGCAAATTTAAAAAGCAAAGGCCTTGATATCCGCCCTGATGCTTATATAGACCCATTTTGCGTGCTTGATGATGTTTGTAAGCCTTGTTCTGCTGCGCTTTTTGGCGCACCACAGTTTATAAAGACCATGGACGAGCTTGGCTACACGCAGGATTTCTCTAGCCCAAAAGCTGTGATAATCGCTAGCTATGATGCGTTTAGCTTTGATGATTTTGCTAAGATGATTGAACTAGTTCAAAAAGGCGCAAAACTAATAGCAATGCACGCAACTAGCACTTACAAAAAAAATGGCAAACTATATCCTGGCGTGGGGGCAATAGCCTCTATGATAGAGTATGCTACTGGCATAAAAGCAGCAGTTGTCGGCAAGCCTAGCGAGCTTTTTTACCGAACAGCTCTTATAAAAGCAAGCAAACAACTAAGCAGCAAAGAAATTTTATACCAAAACTTACACGAGGGCATGGCGCAAAGCTCTGAGTTTATGGATTTTAGCTCAGTTAGCATAATCAGCGATGATGCAAAGGGCGATTTGCTGGGCGCAAAAGAACTTGGCATGCAAACAATCCTTGTTCTAAGCGGCAAGGTAGATAAGCTTGAAAATGCAGGCGTAAGAAGCTCTGCGATTAACTATACCTTTGGCAATGTAGGTAGATTTTTAGAGAGCATAGAAGATGAGTGATTTAAATAAATTAAGAGAGCAGATTGACGCTTGTGATGATGAAATAATCGCTATTTTAAAGCGTAGAATGGATGCGGTAGAAAAAATCGGCGAAATAAAGCGCAACGAAGGTGGCGCAGTCTACCGCCCAGAAAGGGAAAGGCAAATCATAGAGCGTCTTAGCAAGCACTGCGATGGCTCAAAGCTAAGCAGGGCTGGGATTGAGGCAATTTTTTATGAGATTTTCTCGCTCTCTCGTAGCCTAGAAGGACGTGAAAAGGTCGCATTTTTAGGTCCTTTTGGCACTTATAGCCACGAAGCAAGCGTAAGCCGCTTTGGGCAAAATGCTATTTATGAGCCCATTACTAGCATTGATGGAGTTTTTAGACAAGTTGAGCGTGGGGCAGCGAAGTTTGGCGTGGTGCCTATAGAAAATAACACAGAAGGCGTTGTAGCAGCTAGCTATGATAGTCTTGGCGAGCATGAGAGCATAAAGGTAGTTGGCGAGATTTATCTTGATATTAGCCACGCACTTTGTGGAGTTTATGCTGATATTTCGTGCTTAAAGCGCATTTACACTCACCCTCAGGCTTACGCTCAGTGTAAAAAGTTTTTAGCAGAACACGGCCTAGAAGAAGTAGAGTTTATAGCCACTAGTAGCACAGCCAAGGCCGCCTGGTTAACAAAAGATGATGAAAAAGGCGCTGCGATTTGCTCAAAGATAGCTGCTAGGCTCTCAAATATCCCTGTGATTTTTGAGCGAATTCAAGACAATCTTGGAAATAGCACGAGATTTTTTGTGCTAAGTAACGCATTTTGTAACAAAAGTGGCAATGATAAAACAAGCATTATCGCCTCAACCGATCATAAGCCAGGTGCGCTTTTTAATTTGCTTAGCATTTTTGCTGGGCTTAAGATAAATATCACAAAGTTAGAGAGTAGGCCCGATAAAAAGCACAGTTTTAAAAGCCTTTTTTACATTGATATAGAAGGGCACAAAGATGATGAAATAATCGCCAAAGCTCTAAATAGCGCAAGGCAAAGTGGCCATGAAATTCGCGTACTAGGCAGCTACGCTGTGGCAAAGTAAAGTTTAAGCGTTTTTGCTTTAAATGCTTTTAGGAATTCTAGAATTCCCAAGGCTAAATTTTATAAAAAGGATAAAAGATGATTTTCAATGAGTTTTTAGAAAATTTAGAAAGTTATGAACCAGGCAAGCCAATAGAACTAGTAGCGCGTGAATATGGCATAAAGCCTAAAAATATCATAAAAGTAGCTAGCAATGAAAATCCCTTTGGCTCTTCGCCAAAAGCTTTGGAGGCGGTGAGAGCTAGTGAGCCAGCACTTTATCCAGATGATAGCTACTTTGCGCTAAAACATGCTTTGGCTGTGCGTTTTGGCTGCGAGAGTGCAAATATCATCATAGGCTCTGGATCAGATCAAGTCATGGAAATGGCTATAAAAGCAGTTTGCAATGAAAATCGTGGAATTTTGCGAGCAAAAACAACCTTTGCTATGTATGATATATACGCAAAATTCGCAGAGGCACCAGTATATAAAACTCAAAGCGAGCTTCATGATCTAGCACAAATGGCTGAAATTTATACTAAAAACGCCGCAAATATCGGCGCAGTAATTCTTTGCCTGCCAAACAATCCACTTGGCGAGTGTCCTGATGCAAGCGAGGTTTATGAGTTTTTAGAGCTTATTAACGGGGATACTTTAGTTATCCTAGACTGCGCTTATATGGAGTTTGCCATCTTTAAAGACAGCAAAAAGCACATTAAGCCAGCTCATGTGCTAAGTAAATTTACAAATGTGCTTTATAGTGGCACTTTTTCAAAAGCTTATGGCCTTGGCGGAATGAGAGTAGGATATGGTCTAGCAAACACAAAACTAATAGAACAAATCTCAAAACTTCGCCCACCATTTAACATAACAACCCCTAGCCTAGCAGCAGCGATAGCATCACTTGGTGATGAGGATTTTGTACAAAAAGGCATTAAAAACAACTTTGATGAGATGCCAAGATATGAAGCTTTTGCTAGCGAGTTTGGCCTCAAATTCATCCCAAGTTATACGAATTTTATAGCAATTTTTACAAATGAAGAGAAAAACTCATCAATTTTAGCTGAGAATTTGCTAAAAAAAGGTATAATCTTGCGCAATCTAAAAAGTTATGGCTTAAACGCAGTTCGTATCACAATAGGCACTAAAAAACAAAATGATAAGGTTCTAGAAGCTCTAAGAGCGGAATTTGCGTAAAAGCTTTTGTAGGAATTCTAGATTTTTAGGCTAGTTTAATGGATAGATTTAAAGAATTTTTTGAACAAGTATCTACTGTATTTTTAAATCTTACAAAACGGCAAAAAATAGTCGTTTTAAGTAGTATTGTAGCAGTTATTGCCTTTATCGTGCTACTTATTTTGCTTATGCGTGGCTCAGGCAGTACTCAAAATGAGTTTAGCGGATATAGCGTGCTTTTTCGCAATATTGACCCAAGTGTGAGCGCACAGGTCATCGCCCAGCTAGAAGCTGATGGAGTAAACTATAAGCTAGCTGATGAGGGCACCATCCTTGTGCCTACAAAAGATGTTTATAAAGAGCGTATCGCAGTAGCAAGCATCACAAATATTCAAGGAAATAACGGCAGAGTAGGCTTTGAGCTTTTTGATAATAAAGAGTTTGGTGCTACTGAGGATGAACAAAGAGTAAAGTTTCAAAGAGCTATACAAGGCGAGCTAAGCAAGACTATTGAAAGCCTTGAGCCTATTGAAAGGGCTGTTGTTTACATAGCGTTTCCAAAAGAAAGCGTATTTACAGAGCGTCAAACCCCACCAACAGCTAGCGTGGTAGTAAAACTAAAAACAAACACTTCACTAGACCTTGGGCAAATCGATGGCATTAAGCGCATCGTGGCTGGTTCTATAGCAAATCTAAAAGTAGAAAATGTAAAAATCGTAACCCAAGATGGTATAGCCATAGGCGAGGATACAATAGCCTTAAAAAACGAACAAGAAGCCGCTAAAATCGCCGCTCAGGTTAGGTATAAACACGAGTTTGAAAGTCGCTATGAAAATAAAATTATAGATATGATAGCTAGCTTTACAGGTAGCAAAGAAAAAGTAACCGCTAAGGTTACTATGGAATTTGATTTTAGCCAAACTGATAGCGAAAGAGAGATTTTTGACCCAAATAGCGTAATTCGCTCAGAACAAAATATAGAAGAACACAAAGTAGGCAGAGATAAGCCAGATATCGGCGGTGTGCCAGGGGCTGTTAGCAATATAGGTCCAGTCCAAGGCATAGAGGATAACAAACCAGCCGAACAATACGATAAAACCGTCTCAAACACAAACTACGAAATCTCAAAACAAATAATCAAAACCAAACCGCAATTTGCAACCATACGCCGTATAACAGCAGCTGTGGCAGTAGATGGCCGCTATGACTATGAGCGTGATGAAAATGGTAATGTTACAGGGACTGTTAAGTATTTCCCACTAGATGAAGCTGAGATGAATAGCATCACAAATCTAGTAAAACAAGCCGTGGGCTACGACCCAAATAGAGGCGATGAAGTAACAGTCTCAAACATAGAGTTTAGACCAAATAGTGCAACAGTACCACTTACGAAGTTTGAATCCTTTATGGAATCTTATGTAAATCCAGTTTTGCCAGTGGCTAAATACATTTTTGCCTTTATAGTGCTATTTGTGCTGTATAAGAAAGTAATTGTGCCATTTATGGATAAAATGCTAAGAGACCTTACACCTGATGATGATAACCTGCTTCAAGATAATATGAATGTAGATGATGAAGCAGAGGATACTTTAGAAAGATTTAAAGCAGCAAAAAAACGAGCAGAAGATGAGCTTGGTATAAGTAAAGACTTTAACGAAGAGGATTTAAAATACGATGTATTGCTAGAAAAAATGAAAGCAATAGTAAGTGAAAAAAGTGAAGAAGTTGCTAGCCTACTTCAAGGCATGATAAAAAACGACTCAGCCTTTGCGAGTTCTAAGGAGTTATAATGGCTAAATTAAGCGAAGATCAAAAAATGATGTATGATGATCTCTCACTACCTGAGAAGATAGCTATTTTGGTTATTCAGCTTGGCGAGGATGGAGCGAGCTTGCTTTTTGCTCACATGGACTCTGATGTAGTTATGGAAATCTCTCGCCACATTGCTATGGCAAAAACTATAGATAAAGCAGTGGCTGCTGCTGTGCTAGAGGAGTTTTATGCTCTAACTCAATCAAACCAATACATAAAAGCAGGTGGTCTAGAATACGCAAGAGAAATTCTATACAAAACCTTTGGCCCAGAAGAAGCGCAAAAAATCTTTGATAAACTCCAAAAATCAATGGAGACTACTCGTTCTTTTAGCTTTTTGCAAAATGTTCGTCCACAGCAGCTTGCAGATTTCATAGCAAAAGAACACCCTCAAACAATTGCTCTAATCGTAGCTCACATGGACGCTACTTCTGCTGCTGAGACGCTATTTTACTTCCCAGATGATATTAGAGGCGAGGTTGTTATCCGTATGGCAAATCTAAGCGATATTAGCCCAAGCGTTATCAAGCGTGTTTCAGCTGTGTTAGAGAGCAAACTACAATCACTTACTAGCTATAAGGTTGAAATCGGTGGTCCAAGAGCAGTAGCAGAGGTGCTTAACCGCCTAGGACAACACGCTAGTAAAAGCACGGTGGAATTTCTAGAAAACGCAGACCCGACGCTAGCAGAAAATATTAAAGAAATGATGTTTACCTTTGAAGATATCAACACACTTGGCAAAGAGGCTATTAGAGAGGTTTTAAAAGTAGTTGATAAAAAAGATCTAATGATAGGTCTAAAAGGTGGTAGCGAGGCTCTAAAAGAAAAGTTCTTAAGCAATATGAGCCAAAGGGCGGCGGAGTCGTTCTTAGAAGAGCTTGGCTACCTTGGAGCTGTAAGGGTAAAAGAAGTAGAAGAGGCCCAGCGCAAAGTAGTAGAAGCTGTGCATAAACTAGCTGAAACTGGCGTTATCCAACTTGGCGGAAATGATGAGATGATTGAATAATGAGCAATGTAATAGATAGTAGCAATCAAAAGCACAATATCGAGCCTTATCGCTTTAAGATTTTACAACAACAAGGCGGCGTGGTAAGCTTCGAAGAAGATACAAGCCAGATTTTGGAGCCAGAATTAGAGCCTATAAGTCCAGCTGAGGCTGAAAAGGTGCTTGAAGATGCAATAGAACAAACCCCGCTGCCACCAGCACCAGAACCAGTCCAGCCAAATCCTAGTTTCATAGAAGAGCTTTTAAAACGCACAGAAGAGCTAAGCGACAATCTAATAAAACTACAAATGAAAATAGAAAGTCAAGAAAGCGAGTTTAAAGAACGCCTTGCTAACCAGACGGCAAAAGCCCTTGAAGATGGTAAAGCTGAGGGTCATGCTGAGGCTGCGGCTGAGTTTGATGCTAGGCTAAAAGAAATAGAAGCAAGCTACGCAGGTTCGTTTAAAAAGCTAGAGAGCGAGTGCGTTAAAATCACAGAATTCCTAGATAAAAGCGAAGCGCAGCTTAGCCACACAGCAATAGACATAGCAAAGCAAGTAATAGAAAAAGAACTCAGCCAAAACTCTAGCCAAGTAGCAACCAGCATAGCAAAAAGCCTAATTAGCGAACTAAAAGACGCTAGCAAAATCGAGGTAAAAATAAACCCGCAAGACTACGAAGCTATAAGCAAAAACCTAGCAAAAATCCCAAATCTAAGCGTGAGTGAGGATGATGCTATCGCAAAAGGCGGCGTGCTGGTGCTAAGCAATATTGCAAATATGGATGGGACAATAGCTACTAGATTTGAAAAAATTAAGAAAATTTTAAGTGAATAGAGGCTGGGAATTCTAGAATTCCTAAGGTTTTAAAACATAAATTTCTAGGAATTCTAGAATTCCTAAGGTTTTAAAACATAAATTTCTGGGAATTCTAGAATTCCTAGCGTTAAAATTTTACAAAAGCAAGAATATTTTAAAAATGGATATAAAAAGTTTATCAAACAACGAGCTAATAACACTAGCTGCCAATATAAGAGAACAAATCTTACAAGCTGTTAGCAAAAACGGCGGACACCTAAGCTCAAATCTTGGAGTAGTAGAGCTTATTATTGCCATGCACGCAGTTTTTGATTCTAGTAAGGATCCTTTTATCTTTGATGTAAGTCATCAGTGCTACGCTCACAAGATACTTACCGGGCGTAGTTTAGAGACCTTGCGCCAGTTTAAAGGCATAAGCGGATATACAAATCCGCATGAGAGCGAGTGCGATTATTTCGTAGCTGGGCATAGCTCTACTTCTATTTCGCTAGCCGTGGGAGCTGCTAAGGGAGTTATGCTAAAAGGCGATGAGCGTATACCAGTCGTGCTAATAGGCGATGGTGCGATGAGCGCAGGTGAGGCTTACGAGGCACTAAATGAACTAGGGGACCGCAAATACCCCTGCGTCATCATCTTAAATGACAATGAAATGAGCATAGCAAAGCCTGTTGGCGCACTTAGCAAATACATAAGCCACGCTATGGCTGGGCCCTGGTATCAAAGCTTTAAAGCTCGCATAAATGAGCTGCTAAAATACGCCCCAGATAGCGCAGCATACATGGCAAAGCGACTTGAAGAGGGCATTAGGCTCATCACACCAGGCATGCTTTTTGAAGAGCTTGGCTTAGAGTATATTGGACCAATTAATGGGCATAATATAAGCGAGATTATCTCCACGCTTCGCACCGCAAAAGCGATGAAAAAACCTGTCATCGTCCACGCACAAACCACAAAAGGCAAGGGATATGCTCCAGCTGAGGGGAAGCTTGAAAAGTGGCATGGTGTCTCGCCCTTTGAGTTAGAAGCGCAAGAGAAAAAAGCTGAGCTTAGCTACGAAAGGAATTCTAGAATTCCTAGCGCAAATGAAAACCTAAAAACTGCCACGCAGATTTTTAGCTCTGCCTTGCTAAGCCTTGCTAAAAATAATGAAAAAATCATCGGCATCACAGCAGCCATGCCAAGTGGCACTGGGCTTGATGTTTTGCTTAAAGAATATCCGCAGAGATTTTGGGATGTAGCTATTGCCGAACAGCACGCAGTTACTCAGGCTGGGGCTTTGGCAAAAGAGGGTTTTAGACCTTATGTGGCGATTTATTCTACATTTTTACAGCGTGCTTATGACCAGATTATCCACGATGTGTGTATTTTGGACTTGCCGGTGGTTTTTTGTATAGATAGGGCTGGCATTGTTGGAGAAGACGGTGCTACGCATCAAGGTGCTTTTGATATTAGCTTTTTAAGTGCTTTGCCTAGTATTGAACTAGCTGCGCCTATTTGTGAGGCTGATTTTAAGGCACTTTTAAGCTGGTCGCAAAGCGCAGCCCATCCCCTAGCCCTGCGCTATCCTAGGGGCAGATTTATCTGCGATGAGCTAAAAAATGAGCTAGAAATAGATGCTTGCGAGTTTAAGCCTTATAAAGCAAGTTTTGTTAAAACCGCACAAAGTGATTTGCTCTTTATCGGCTATGGAAATGCTGTGGGCAAGGCCTGCGCTGTAGCAAATAAATTAGGCGGTGCAAATGTCGTTAATCTGGGATTTGCTAAGCCACTTGATGAGGAGTTTTTACGCAAGCTCTCGGCTTCATTTAAGACTTGGTATATTTTTAGTGAAAGTGCCAAAAAAGGTGGCGTGGGCGAGATTTTAAGCTCGTTTGTAAATGAAAATGATTTGGGTGTGAAAATCATTAGCTTTGAGTATGAAGATGCCTTTATCACCCATGGTAAAAAAGAGCTAGTAGAAGCTAGTCTTGGGCTTGACGCAGCTAGCATAGCAGAAAAAATCAAAGCCTATAAAAGCGCAAAAAAATGAAGTTTTTCATAACAGGCAGCGATACTAATGTTGGCAAAAGCTTTGTTACAGCCTCGCTTTTAAGGGCTTTTTTAGAGCAGGGAGCAAAGGCTGTGGCACTAAAGCCAGTTCAAACTGGCTACGCAGAAAATTCTAGAATTCCCAATGAAAATTCTAGAATTCCTGATGAAAATTCTAGAATTCCTGATGAAAATTCTAGAATTCCTGATGAAAATTCTAGAATTCCTAGCCAAAGCTTGGAGCCTGATTTTAAAGAATACATAAAAGCAGGTCAAAATGCTGATTTTAAAGCTACTTGCTACACTTTTGCTTATCCAGCATCGCCACATTTTAGCGCAGAGCTTGAGGGCAAAAAAATAAAAGCAAGAGGAATTCTAGATTTTATAGAACAAAACTTGGCGCAAATCACGCTCATTGAGGGTGCTGGGGGAATTCTAGTTCCACTAAATGAAAGCCAAAATTTTTTGGATATAGCAAAAGAGCTAAATGCGCCTGTGATTTTGGTGTGTAAAAACTGCCTTGGAGCTATAAATCACGCACTTTTAAACCTAGAAATCTTGCGCCAAAACTCTATAAAGCTCGCAGCTCTTATTTTAAACTTTCACGATGAAAATGACGCAATTTGCCTCTCAAATCAGCAATTTTTACAAAAAAAACTCTCCTGCCCTATCATTACTTTAAAAAACTACAAAAATAACGAAAACTACTCAAACTCAGCCAAAGATTTTAGAGCTTTTATAAGCAAATTTTTAGATAAAAAATAAATTTAGTTACTTTTTTACACAAAAATATTATTTTAATATTATTTTAATAAGTTCTTAAAGATATTTTTTAGATAATTTAGGAATCTAAATTCAAAAAGGACTAAGATGAGTTTGAGTCAAAAACTTCTTTGGATTCTCGTCGCTGTAATAGGTGCAGGGGCTTTTGGTGTCTTAGCACTTCATCAAGGCGAGAGTATTTCGGCTGTGTGGCTAGTAGTAGCTGCTGTTTGTATATACATGATAGGATATGGCTTTTATGGTCGCTTTATCGCCGCTAAGGTAATGTGCCTAGATGATAATCGCGCAACTCCAGCATATCGTCTAAACAACGGCAAGGACTTCCATCCAACAAACAAATATGTGCTTTTTGGGCATCACTTTGCTGCTATTGCTGGTGCTGGACCACTGGTTGGGCCGATATTAGCAGCACAAATGGGATATTTGCCAGGTATGCTATGGCTGCTTGTGGGTGTGGTGCTAAGTGGTGCTGTGCATGACTTTGTGGTAATGATAATCTCTGTTCGCCACGATGGCAAGAGCCTTGGCGAGATGATAAAAATGGAGATGGGCAAATTTACAGGTGGCGTTGCGATGATAGGCATTTTCTTTATTATGCTTATTCTTATCGCAATTCTTGCGATGGTTGTTGTAAAAGCCCTTGCTGTTAGCCCTTGGGGTTTATTTACTATTGCTATGACTATTCCTATCGCGCTTGGTATGGGTATTTGGATGCGCTATATCCGCCCTGGTAAGATTTTAGAAGCTAGTATTGCTGGTTTTATCTTGCTACTTATTAGCATTTGGGGTGGCGAGTATGTGGTAAGTGATCCATTTTGGGGCAATGTATTTAACTTTAGTGAAACAAACCTAGCATTTGCCATTATGATATATGGTTTTGTAGCTGCGGTATTGCCTGTGTGGCTACTACTTGCGCCAAGAGATTATCTAAGCACTTTTCTTAAACTAGGCGTTATCCTTGGTATGGCTATAATCATCCTAATCGTAGCCCCTGATATCAAAATGCCAGCTACTACAATCTTTGCAAGCACTGGTGATGGTCCAGTTTTTGCTGGTGATTTATTTCCTTTCCTTTTTGTTACTATTGCTTGTGGAGCGATTTCTGGTTTTCACGCACTAATTTCAAGTGGAACTACCCCAAAAATGGTTCAAAAAGAAGGTCAAACTCTTTTTGTAGGCTATGGCTCTATGCTAATGGAAAGCCTTGTTGGTGTAATGGCGCTAATCACAGCAGTTACGCTAACTCCAGGTGAGTATTTCTCAATCAACATGGGTGGTCTTGGCTCTGATATAAATCTAGCCCTGCCAAAAATTCAAGCCGTGCTTGATAGAATAAACGCTAGCGGCTTTAACTTCACTATCACAGCAGAACAACTAGAAGCCCTTAGAAACGGCGTAGGCGAAGAAAATATGCTCTCACGCACAGGTGGAGCACCTACTTTTGCCCTTGGACTTGCTTTGCTATTTAAAGAAGTATTTGGCGGCCTTGCGATGATGCCTTATTGGTATCACTTTGCGATACTTTTTGAAGCACTATTTATCTTAACAGCAGTTGATGCTGGAACTAGAACTTGTCGCTTTATGATACAAGATATCTTAGGCAATGTTTACAAACCAGCCGGCAATACAAATAACATACTTTGGGCGCTAATAGCAACTTTCATTGGCGTAGCTGGCTGGGGCTGGCTACTGTATGCTGGCGTAAATGACCCTATGGGTGGTATTTATACGCTATGGGCGCTATTTGGCGCAAGCAACCAAATGCTAGCTGGTATGGCGCTAATGTTTGCTACTGTTTATATATTCAAAAAAGGCAAGGCAAAATACGCCTGGGTCACAATCGTGCCAGCTATCTGGGTGTGGGTAACTACAATGTATGCAGCACTACAAAAAATGCTACCTACAAACGGCGATCCAACAAGCGTACACGATAAAGTAAGCCATGTAGCAACAGCGCAAAATCAAATCGTCCAGCTAAGCAAACTAGAAAGCGAGCTTGCAAGCCTAAAAGCTAGCCCTGATGCGAGTGCTGAGGCCATAAGCAAACTTGAGGCTGCTATTAGCAAAACAAACACTATCATCTCAAATAACATAATAGACGCTGTGCTTTGCGGTGTATTTATGGTAGTTGTTTTGGTTGTTACTATTCAGTGTATTAGAATCTGCGCTAGATACGCAAAAGACTTTAACGCTGCTAGCAAGGAATTCCCACTAAACGAAAGCGAAATCAAAGATGCCGCAATCTACATCAAAAACTAAAAATACTAAGTTCTTGCGAGATGCTCTACGCCGCACTATGGGGGCGTGGAGCAAACTGGAGCGAATATTTTCTCAAGTAGCAGGTGGGGCTGATTATCAGGCGTATTTACAGCATTTTTATGATAAGCACAAAGATGAGCCAAACGCAAAGCCGCTAAGTCAAGAAGAGTTTTATCAAATGGTAAACGACGAAAGCGGCAAGCGACCTCGCTGCTGTTAGGTCGCACAGGCTGCCATAAGTAGTGACAATCTGCGCTTTGTAGAGTTTGTGGAATTCTAGATGCTTGAGTTGAAGATTTTTATAAGCAATTCTAGAATTCCTTATGTATTTTTGTGGCTTTGTGCTATTCCTGTCTTCGCTGATGGCTGGGTAAGGCTAGAAAAAGACGGCTTTACTTCAAGGCTAGAGAGCTTCTCATATCGCTATTTCACCTCTACTGGCGAGCTAAAAGATTCTTTGTGTAAAGTCTATATAGATGGTATTTTAAACATCAGCGGAGTAAATAAAAAATCAAATATCAAGCTAGATATTTTTGGGCTTAATCTAAAAGTAGAAGGCAAGTTTGATAAAAATAAAAATCTGCGTCTAAATCTCTCAAATGGCGTAACTATCGCTTCTCATCAAGATGTAAGCGACAATACCCAAATCATCATCAGCGATGGTACAAAAATGATAATCCGCAAAGATGCAAAGCAAAATCTCTATATAAACTCAAACGCAACTCCAATGTATGAGTTAGCAATAATCTGCGCATATCTAGCAAAGGAGTAGGATTTGTGCTTTTTAGCAAATTTTGTGCTAAAATACACGCCTTTTAAAAAGGTAAAAAAATGTATGAACTAATAAAAACTTTATATCCTATATACCGCTCTATAACCGGTGAGGGTCTGCGAAAAAGCCTAGAAATCATAAATGAAGCTGTAGGAGGAGGCTTAGAGCTAAAAGCTCTAGCAAGTGGCATGCCAGTCTATGACTGGGTGATACCGGCTGAGTATAATGTCCGTGATGCCTATATAATCACCCCAAGTGGCAAAAAAATCTGTGAGTTTAAAAAGCATAATCTACACTTGCTAGGCTACTCAGAACCAATTCATAAAAAACTAAGCTTAGATGAACTTCAATCTCATCTTTATAGCGACCCAAATAAGCCAAACTCTATTCCTTACGCAACAAGCTACTATGAAAGACGCTGGGGCTTTTGTCTAAGCCATAATGAAAGAAATAGCCTAGAAAACGGCGAATACGAAGTTTTCATTGATAGTGATTTTAACGAAAGTGGCGAGCTAAACTATGGCCAGTTTTATCTACAAGCTACAAAGCCTACAAAGGACGAAATACTAATCTCTACCTATATCTGCCATCCACAAATGTGTAATAACGAACTAAGCGGTCCTGCTGTGTGGTGTGAGCTAATAAAGTGGCTAAAAAGAGGGAAGGAGCGCAAGTATAACTACCGCTTTGTAATAGCCCCAGAGACCATAGGTGCAATTGCTTATATACACGAGAATTTTTCTGCTCTAAAAGCAAATGTAAAAGCTGGTTTTGTGCTAAGCTGCCTGGGTGATGATAATGAATATAGCGTGGTTTTGCCGCCTGATGAAAATAGCCTTAGCGCAAGAGCTGCCAAAATAGTGCTAAAAACTAAGCAAAATGCCAAAACTTATAGCTTTTTAGCGCGTGGTAGCGATGAGAGGCAGTATAACACACCTGATCTAAATCTTGGAGTAGCTACGCTGTGTAGGACAAAGTTTGTAGAATTCCCGCAATATCACACTAGCGATGATGATTTAAGCTGTGTGAGCCAAAAAGGCTTGGAGGGTGGTTTGGAGTTTGTAAAAGAGTGTATAAAGGCAGTAGAACTAAATGAAATCTATGCGCCAAACTTCATTTGCGAACCTTGCCTTGGCAAGTATAATCTAACTTCAACTCTAAGTATGCGTGGCAGAACAATATCGCAAATGCTACCACGGCATTTTTTAGCTTACTGTGATGGCAAAAAAGACTTGCTAGAAATCTGTTCTCTAATAGGAACAAAGCCTAATGAACTAGAATATATAATAAAAATCTGCCTAGAAAATAAGCTTATAAAGATAGCAAAATGATACGCTCGGTTTGTGATTTTTTAGAGAATTCTAGTTTAAAATTTCCAAATAAAATAGCCTTTGTGGAAGGGCAAAAAAATATAAGCTACAAAGATTTTAACAAAATTACAAGTTCTGTGGCAAGTAAAATTCTAGAATTCTTAATAAAAAAAGAGCCTGTGCTAATTATCTTGCCAAAAGGCATTGATGCGCTTATTTCAATGTTTGGTGTGGCAAAATCAGGCAATTTTTATAGCATAATTGATGAGAAAATGCCTCGTGAGCGAGTAGAAAAAATCATAGCAAAATTGCGTCCTAAGCTGATTATGACTTCAAAAGAGCTTTATTTTGATTATGGAATTCCAGCTATTTTTAGTGATGATTTTGCTACTTTTAGCATAAATCAAACTGCGCTAAATGCTGTAAATATCATAGATACAGACTTGCTTTATGTGCTTTTTACATCTGGCAGCACTGGCGAGCCAAAAGGCGTGGCAATTACGCATAAAAGCGTGATTGATTTTGTTTTTTGGGTTTGTGAGACTTTTAACTTTAGTGAAAATGAAATTTTGCTTAATCAAGCACCATTTTATTTTGATAATTCTGTGCTTGATATTTATGGCTCGCTTGCTAGCAGGGCATGCCTACATATAATTCCAAACTCACTTTTTGCCTTTCCTAAAAAAGTCTGTGAGTATATAGAACAAAATAATATTAACACGATTTTTTGGGTGCCAAGTGTGCTTATCTATTTTGCAAATACAAATGCTACTACTCTTTTAATAAACTCAGCCCTTAAAAAAATATTATTTTGTGGTGAAGTTATGCCAAATAAGCAACTAAATATTTGGCGCAAGACCTTAGCAAATGTTTTTTATGCTAATCTTTATGGACCAACTGAAATAACTGATGTTTGTAGCTATTATGTGGTAAATCGTGATTTTAGCGATGATGAGCCTTTGCCTATTGGCAGGGCATGCAAAAATACTGAGCTATTGGTTTTTGATGATAAAATGCGACTTATTACACCTGATGAGATTTACCACAAAGGCGAGCTATACATAAGAGGTGCTTGTCTTAGCGTAGGCTACTACAACGACCCGCAAAAAACACAAAATGCTTTTATCCAAAATCCACTTCAAAATGCCTACACTGAAAAAATATATAAAACCGGCGATATAGTAGCTTATAACGAATACGGCGAGCTTATCTGCTATGGCAGAATTGATAGCCAAATCAAGCTAAACGGACATAGAATAGAACTAGGCGAAATAGAAACAGCACTAAATGCGCATGAAAATATAAAAAGGTCGGCTTGTGTGTTTAAAGACAATGAAATAATAACATTTTATGAAAGCAATAAAGAACTTGATTGCTTAAAAGACTTTCTTAAAACAAAAATTCCAGCCTATATGATACCAAGAAAATTTTTTCACTCAAAAGAACTACCACAAAACCCAAATGGCAAAATTGATAGAAAAGCCTTAAAACAAAAACTGGAGCAAATATGAATACTGCAATAGAGCTTTTAAAAACCATAGGCAAGGATAATATTGATATAAACTCAAAATCCCTAGTAAGCTCTGGCGAGCTAGATAGTCTAGATATAATGGCACTAGTAGATGCTATAGAAGAAAAATTTAATAAAAGCCTAGATGCTGATTTCATAGAAAAAAAGAACTTTGAGAACATAGAGGCCATAGAAAATATGCTAAATAAAGCTTTTGGTAAAAAGGGCTAAAAGTGAAGCAAGAAACAGAGTTTGTAAATTTTCCTAAATGCTATGAAAGCTGTGGTGGGTATTGTTGTAAGGGCTTTAAAAACGCAAATTTTAAGTTTTTTGATGGCTCTTATGTAGCCTTACCACTTTTAGAAAAAGAGTTTAACGAGTATAAAAAAAGCGGTGGAATAATTGGCTTAGAAGAAGCTAAAAAAACAGAAGAGTTTAAACTAAAAAATGGAGCAATTTTACGGATATTTTGGCTTCATTGTTCTTTGGTTGGACTTTGTAATCCACACCAAAATAGACCTTTGATATGTAAATTATATCCATTTTTGCCAAAAGTAGATAACAGGGGAAGAATTCTAGATTTTTTTTCTGCTACTTTTTTTGATTTGTTTTATGATAAAAGCTCGCATCCTTGCACCTTAGTAGCACAGCACGAAGACGAGGTAAAAGCACAGCTTAAAAATAGCTTAGAGCCTTTACTCAAAGACCCGCTTTATATCTTTGCTTTTAGGGCTTGCGAGTTGCTTGCTATTTACCTAAAAAACTCGCTAAAAAAAGAGTTTGGCTCTTATTTGATAAATAAAATAAATGATGAAAATCATGCAAAGTTTTGGCAAAAGGCTGAAATGCTACTACTTTTGCGAAAAGCCTGGCGCAATCAAGAATTCTACAATGAAATTTGCGATATCCACGATGAGATAGCCCAAATTTGGGGTGAGTTTTTGCCTTTTAAATGATGGTGGAGTAAAAATGCTGTTTGAATCAAATCATCAAAAATATAGCAAAAATGACTTAGTGGCTGTTTTAAAAAACGCCGGTATTTGCTATGGGGATAGCATTTGCGTTCATAGCGAGCTTTTTAGGCTAGGCAAAATACTAAAAACAAAAGATGAGTTTTTAAACGATATAATATCTGCGCTTTGTTCATGTGTGGGCACAGATATACACAAACCCAAATCTAGCTTAGGGACTCTTATCGTGCCTACTTTTACTTATGATTTTTGTAAAAGTGCTGTGTATGACAAAAAAAACTCAAGAAGCGAAGTAGGGATTTTAGGCGAGTATTTTAGAAAAATGCCAAATGTATATAGAAGTGATGATCCTATTTTTAACTTTGCTATTTTTGGTAAGGATACCGATAAATACAAAGGCTTTAGCCTTTCTTGCTTTGGCGAGCAATCAATCTTTAAAAAAATGATAGACAATAATGTAAAATTCATCACTCTAGGCACCACAGATACAGGATGCACGCTAGTTCATTATTGCGAAGAGTTGCTTCAAGTCCCTTATAGATATCATAAAGACTTCTTTGGCAAAATCATAGATGAAAATAGCATACAAAAAGAATGTAAAATAAAGTATTTTGTAAGAAAGCTAGATATGCCATCTATGCTAAGTGTGCCAAAAATGAAAGAGATTTTAATCAAAGATAAGGCTATAAAAATTTATAGCCTAGGCTCAGCTCAAATCGGAGTCATGGGTGCTAAAGAGTATTTTGCTTCTTTGTTTAACGCTTTAAAAAATGATAATTCTATTTTTCTAAGAAATTCTTAAAAATCAAAATCTCACTTATTGTAGTTAAGCCATTTTCTGTAATTTGAAATAACGATTTATCAATAAGCTTAAACTTATTAAAAAGTTTTTCTATATCGCAATCAAAGTGTTCTATGCCTATATTTGGAGTATCTCCATTTTTATCTATTTTTTCTTGTATATAAGAGACGCAAATATAAGTTTTTGTTATGCGCTGCAATTCTTTTGCTATATTTTCTAGCTCGCTTTTTGGTATACAATTTAAAACTCCACCAAGGCAAGCTGTAAAATCAAAAAACTCATCTGGGAATTCTAGATTTTTACCATCATAAACGCTAAAGTTTACTTTCTTATCAAAATAACCAGCCATTTGCTCTGATATCTCAATAGCTCTTTTGCTGATATCTACACCATATGCCTCTATGCCAAACTCAGCCATCAGTACACTTTGTCTGCCAGACCCGCAGCCAAAGTCAAGTCCTCTTATACCCTCTTGCGCGGCTAAAACAGACTCAAATTTATCAAAACCTATGCGTTTTTTTATATAACGGCTAAGAAAACGCACAAAAACTTCGTGTGGATAAAATAATATATTTTCACCATTTTCAAATCTAATATCCCAATTTTTACTCATCATAAGCACCTTTTTTTTAAATTATACCAAAAAAACTATATTTATTGTCAAGTACAAAATAAAAATGCACCACTTATGCACACCAAAAATGCACCACTAGAATTTATAAAAATGTAGTTACATTTAGCCCAGTATTTGAATCGCTAAAAATGCGAACTACTTTAAATTTTGTGTTAGTTTCTGGGTTTTGGATGATGGTGTAGCCATCTTTGCTTTTTAGTTCTTTTCCATTATTTTGATTTTGAGATAATTCGACTAATGCGGTTTTATCTTTATACGCCATCTCGGCTAAATACGCACCATCACTAATAATTCTTTGACCCTCAGCTGTAGGTTTTCCGTTTTTGTTAAAAATTTTTATTTTTTCTGCCATTTTATTCTCCTTTTTGGCTAGATTTTTGATTATCTGATTTTAAATTTCGTAAATATTGAAAAACTTTTTTATCATCTACATAAAAACTTTTTTCATAAGTTATTCCACCACCATCTTTAAAGGTATCAAAATATAACATTAAATCAGTGCTACCATAATAAGGACCATACACATTTGCCACAACTATTTTTTTGCCATCTCTTATTGTAAAAAATTGATTTTGTAATTGTTTAAAGCTAGGTAAAATAGGGCAACTAGCTAGACCTTTAAAACATTGTCTATATTCCTCACTAAATCCATATCTTACTTCGGTCGTATTACCATCAAAAAGCTCATCTACAATCTCTATATCATACATAGTTTTATCTTTTGTAAGAGAGTGAAAAAGTATCCTTTGAGGCACTTCCATTTCCCAAATGATAAAAAGCGTAGCCACCAAACCTATATAAAAACGCACTTTGCTAGTCCTTTCGTTTAAATAAAAACGAAGCACCCAAAGCGGTGTGCCTATCACATATCCAGCCAAAAATAATAAATAAAGCGTATGATCGGTATCTATAGCGTAACAATAAACAGCACAAAACCCCACAAAAACAAACAAAAACAAAGAGAGTAAAATCTGGAATTTAAGCTTAATATTTAAGCTCATCACAGAGCTTATCGCCATCGCCCAAAAATACGGAAAAAAATAAACAAAAATAAAAATAAAAAACGGAAACAAAAGAAAAAATAACAAAATATCTCCTTTAAAAATCTTTAAATTTACTGGCAAAAATCAAAAATTCTAAACCAAAATCCGCATTTTAACTTTTTTAAGCAAAATTCTAGCATGTAATTTAATAATTTTAAAAAATAAATTATATGATTTAAAATAATATTACATAGATAAAAGGCTAAATTCTAGAATTTAGCCTTTTATCTATAATTTATAGAAGTAAGATTGTGTTAAATTAAGCTATTTCATCTTTTGGAGCGGCTAGTAGCTTAATCTCATCAAACCCAATCTCACTATTATCATCAAAGACAATTTTATTGATATTATATCTTTCATCTTTATCAAGGGCATAATTTGCTGTGATTTTATTTTCGCCTTGTGTTATGATTAAATCATATCTATAATTTGAGCTAAATTTTAAATCACTAGCTTTTATACCATCTTTAAAGTGTATTGTATCGCTTGAATTATCAGTGATTTTATAACTATCATAATTGCTAATAGTATCTACACCCCAGTCTTTACCAAAGATATAAGTATCACTACCTCTGCCACCTTCTAAATAATCATCTCCTTTGCCACCATTTAGGGTATCATTGCCGTCGTCACCATAAAGCTTATCATTGCCAGCATCGCCGTTTAGGGTATCATTATCGTTACCACCATAAAGCTTATCATTGCCAGCATCGCCGTTTAGGGTGTCATTATCGTTAC
>CAMENE010000001.1:0-183583 GCA_945928165.1 uncultured Campylobacter sp. | reverse complement strand
CTTTAGTGTTTTTTTTTTTTTTTTGAAAAACAGCGAATTTTTTGATATTTTTAGGTAATTCTGGGTGGATTTTTCTAAGGAATTTTAGAATTTATTTTAGGAATTTTAGGTTTTAGGCTTGGGAATTCTAGATTTTAGAATTCTAGATTTTAGAATTTTAGATTTTTGCTCGCTTTTAGGCTAGATAAATCTAGCCTAGCTCGCAAAGTTTATAAGGGCTACGCCCTAAACCCTTAGGGGCTGCCGACCCTAAAACCCCGCTAGAATTTAGAATTCTCTCTCGCAATGACGGCGATTTTGTGAGATCCCCCGATCAAGTCGGGGGATGACATAGTAGGGAATTTAGAATTCCCTTGAATTTTTTGTAGGGAATTTTAAGAGATTGCTTCGGCTTTTTCAAAGCCTCGCAATGACGGATGAATTTAGAATTTATTGTGATGCCATCCCCCAGTCAAGCTGGGGGATGACACAAGGTTAGGGAATTCTAGATTTTAAAATTCTAGATTTTAGAATTTTAGATTTTTGCTCGCTTTTAGGCTAGATAAATCTAGCCTAGCTCGCAAAGTTTATAAGGGCTACGCCCTAAACCCTTAGGGGCTGCCGCCCCTAAAACCCCGCTAGAATTTAGAATTTTCCCTTGCAATGACGCAGGGAATTTTAAATTTATTTTAGGAATTTTAGAATTTTGCTTAGGAATTTTAGAATTTTGCTTGGGAATTTTAAAATTCCCTAAGATTTAATTAAAATTATTTAAATGTTGTGCCACCATCTACTACTAGCGAATGCCCTGTTATCCAGCCAGCTGCCTGTGAGCACAGAAATAGACAAGCCCCACTCATGTCTGCCGGCTGTCCCATGCGAGATAGTGGGCTTAGACTAGCTGTGGCATCGCGCACTTCTTCATAGTTTGTAAAGGCTCTTAGAGCGTCTGTTTCAATGGGTCCGCCGCACACGGTATTTACACGGATATTTTTCTCTCCAAGCTCAGTAGCTGCATAGCGAGCCATAGCCTCTACAGCAGCCTTTGCTGTGCCATGACCGCTGTAATGCTCTATATATACCAAATGCCCTGTGCTTGAAAGTGTGATAATAGAGCCGCCGCCTACTTTTTCCATGCGCTTAGCCGCCTCTTGGCTGCCACAGACAAAGGCGTTAATGGTAGCAGTAAAGATATTATTTAGCCCTTTTGGCTTTAATTTCATAAACTTAGTATATCCCCCAGCTACTGCTCGCCCTGAAATAATCGCATTTGAGATAAAAAAATCCACTCTATCAAAGTCTTTGTCTATCTCTTCAAATACTTCTTTATAGCTCTCAGGCTCTAAGATATTTAGAGCGTAAGCTCTCGCTTTTATGCCATACTCTTTTTCAAGCTCTTTTGCTTGTTGCTCGGCTAACTGGGCGTTTGAGTTATAAGTAAATGCTATATTTACGCCATTTTTAGCAAAGTCAAGCACGATAGCTCTGCCTATGCCACGAGTACCGCCACTAATAACTAAGGTTTTGTCTTTAAACTCATCTTTAAAATCCATTTAAAATCCCTTTATTTCATAGTTTTTCAGTGTTTGTTCTATTTTTTTCATATTTTCATTGCTTGGAGCGCAAAGTGGCAAGCGGTATTCTAGCGTAGGGATAAGAGCTGCTATATACATAGCTGCTTTTACTGGTATTGGATTGCTCTCGCAAAACATGATTTTATTTATCTCAAAAAGTCTTTCATTTATCTGCCTAGCTGCGTTAAAATCGCCTTTTAAGGTAAGGTGGGTTAGCTTAGCAGTTAAATCAGGCAAAAGATTTGAAGTTACAGAAATCACACCATTGCCGCCATTTGCTAAAATAGGGAAGTTTATCGCATCTTCGCCACTTATGACGCAAACTTCGCTACTATGAGCTAGCAAATCCACGCAACGCTCCATATTTCCGCTAGCTTCTTTTACTCCATAAATATTCTCACACTCGTTAAATAGCCTAATAGTAGTGCTTGCTTCTATATCACAGCCTGTGCGACCTGGGACATTGTAGAGTAGAACAGGGATTTCTACGCTATTTGCTATTTCTTTATAGTGCTGATAGAGACCATCTTGGGTAGGTTTATTATAATAGGGGGCGACTGAGAGAATGCCGTCTGCGCCGCAGTTTTGCGCAAACTTAGCAAGCTCAATTGCTTCGTGCGTAGCGTTTGAGCCAGCACCAGCTAGCACCTTTATAGCTGTATTTTTACACTCATTTACAGCTATTTCAATACACAGCCTATGTTCATCATGCGTTAGTGTCGCACTCTCGCCAGTGGTGCCAACAGGCACTACCGCATCTATGCCAAGCTTTATTTGGCGTTTTATGAGTTTTTCGTAGCTTTCTACATCTACTTTGCCGTCTTTAAAAGGGGTAATTAGCGCAGTCATTGCGCCGGTTATTGTTTTTTTCATTATTTTCCTTTTAGTATGACTGAGGTCATTTGATTTTGATTTAGGTATTTTTTTGCCATTTTGTTTATATCGGCGCCTGCTAGTTTTGCGGTGCGCTCTTCTAGAGTATAAAGTGGCGAAATGTCGCCGTTTGCGATATACTCGCCTACTAGCCTTGCTGCGTTCGAAGCTGAGCTTAGCTGGAATTCTAGATCGATTTTTAGTGAGTTTTTGATTTTTTCTATATAGCTTTCATCAATATTTTGGCTTTTTGCTCTTTTAATTAGCTTTAAAATCTCGCTTTTTAGCTTGCTAGCACGCACTTTTGGATTGGCAATAGCAATGATGATAAAAAGTCCAGCATCTTTTAAAGCCATGTTAAAACAGCTTATGCTAGTGGCTAGTTTTGCGCTATCAACTAGCTCTTTTTGTAATAAAGAGCTTTTGCCATCGCCTAGATACTGAGCCAAAGCATCAAGCGCAGGCACATCAGCGTGAGCAAAATTTGGCGTTTTAAAGGCTAAGGCGCAAATCTGGCTATCATTTGGTTTTATTATTGTGATTTCTTTTGCACCTTTTTGTTCTGGTTCGCTAAAAGTGCGTTTAGGCAGTTTGCCTTTGTTTTTGATACTGCCAAAGTGCTTTTTAGCCACGCTAAAAGCTGTTTTGGCATCACTTGCGCCGCTTATCATCAAAAAAGCATTTTGCGGCTGATAAAATCTTTTGTGAAAGTCTTTTATATCATTTATATCCCAGTTTATGATATCATCATAAAAACCAATTGGTAGCCAGTGATATGGATGATAGCCAAAGGCACTCTCAAAAAGCTTAAAATACAAAAAGCCCATAGGATTATTATCAGTGCGCCATCTGCGCTCTTCTGCTACTACATTTCGCTCTGGTTCAAACTCGCTTTTTTTAAGCGAAAGATTTTCCATCATATCGCTAAAAAGCTCCAAGCTTTTATCTAAATTGCTTTTTTCACATTTTATATAATAATGCGTAAAATCAAAGCCAGTGCTAGCATTATCCACGCCACCAAAGCCCTTTACAATGCGGTCAAACTCGCCAGCTTTATGCTTTTTGGTGCTTTTAAAATTCATATGCTCTAGCATGTGTGCTATGCCTGTTTTGCCAAGTGTTTCATCACGCGAGCCTACTTTGTAGTATAGATCTACGCTTATTACGCCACTTTTTTCATTAACTGGGGCAAAATACACCTCAAAGCCATTTTCTAATGTGATTTTCTCGTATTTTGGTATCAAAGTTTTCCTTTTTTTAAAACTACGCATTTTAGCGCATTTTGTCTAGATTTTAGTTAAAAAAAAGGATAAATTTTACTTTTTATAAGCAAATCTAGAATTTCTAGTTAAATTTTAAGAAAAATTTATTAGGAATTCTAGAATTTTTAAAGTGATTTTAAGAGATTTTAAGTGATTTTAAGAAAATTCCACTGGAAATTCTAGATTTTGCTTATTTTTTTAGCGCAGAGCCCACGGCCTCATTTATGTTTTCAAAGCCTTCGATTTTTAGCAGATTTGCTAGTTCTTTGTTTAGATTTTCTATCATCGCTGGGCCTTTGTAAATAAGGGCTGTAAAAATCTCTATTAGGCTAGCACCATGCTTTATGCGCCACAAAGTCTCTCTTGCATCGCTTATGCCGCCGCAGCTTATTAGCACAGCCTTGCCAAAAATCTCGCTTGCTACTGCGCTAAAAAGCTCACGGCTTTTAGCACAAATTAGCTCGCCGCTTAGTCCACCTATGCTTTTTGCGCCTCTGTAGAGCGAGTAGTCTATGCTGGTATTGTTTATTATTATAGCATTAAAACCACTTTCTATGGCACACTGACACAAGCCCACAGCAGCGTTTGGTTGCATATCAGGGGCGATTTTTAGCACAAGTGGATTATTAGTAATTTTTCTTAGTTCTTTGCCAAGAGTGCTTAAAAACTCATCATTTTGAAGCTCACGCAGATTTGGAGTATTTGGCGAGCTAATGTTTATCACAAAGCCATCGCAAAGCTTTTCAAAACGCTTTGTAAGGTAAATATAATCATTTATCGCACTTTCATTTGGAGTAGTTTTGTTTTTGCCGATATTTGCAAAAACAGGCAGTGAAAGTGGAAAATGCTTGGCGATATTTTGCTCCACCGCAGCTGAGCCTTCGTTGTTAAAGCCCATTGCATTTTGAAGGCTATTATGCTCTTTTATGCGCCAAAGTCTTGGGCTAGGATTGCCACTTTGAGGGCGCATAGTAAAGGTGCCATACTCCAAAAAGCCAAAGCCAAGATAGCTTAAGCCGTAAGCCAAATCAGCATTTTTATCAAAACCACCGCCTATGCCGATAGGATTAGCAAAATTTAGGCCTAGCAAGTTTTGGCTCAAAATTTCATCTTTAAAATCTTTTTTAATAAGATTTTTGATAAGTGGCATTTTTATCCCTAGTTTTAGCCCCAGGCTAGCTAGGTAATGAGCGTACTCAGGGGGCAGGGTAAATAGCAGAGGTCTTAGCAGTTCATACATTTTTTTATCCTTATTCTATATGGCTTAGTTTTTTAAAGGCCTCGCAGTTTTGAAGTAGGGCTTCTTTGCTATCAAAGCCTACTACTTTGCCGCCACCCAGCACTAGAATTTTAGTAGCGTTTTTGATACTGCTTTGGCGGTGAGCGATAATAAAGATTATGCGACCTGAGCGAATGCGTTCTATGACATCTGTGATGATGCGCTCGCTCTCAAAATCCAAAGCACTTGTAGCCTCATCAAAGATAAGAATTCTAGGTTCGTTATACAGCGCCCTTGCTATGGCGATGCGCTGGCGCTGTCCACCGCTGAGATTAGCTCCAAACTCATCAAGCATAGCATGTACTCCACCTTCCATATTATCTACAAAGTCCCAAGCATTTGCTACTTTTAGAGCGTTTATTACTCTATTTTCATCAATCTCTTTTGCGCCGTAGGCTACATTTGCAGCGATTGTATCATTGAAAATATATATGCGCTGGGTTACTATACCGATATTTTGGCGCAAAGATTGTAGTTCAAAGTCGCTGATTTCGCTTTGATTTATTAGGATTTGTCCGTTATTTGCGTCATAAAAGCGCATTAGCAGATTTATTATAGTGCTTTTGCCACCACCGCTTGTGCCTACTATACCGATGATTTCATCGCTATTAGCCTTAAAGCTCACGCCTTTTAAAACCTCGTTTTCATCATAGCCAAAGCGCACATCATTAAAGCTTATGCTAAGCAGATTTTTAGGGAATTCTAGATTTCCGCCGATTATGCTAGGGCTTTGATTAAGCAGTTCAAAGGTGCGCTCAGTAGCAGCGACTGCGTCTTGCATTTTGTTATATAGATAGCTTATACGCTTAATAGGCGTATAAAGCATAAAAAGCGCTGTTGTAAAACTAAAAAATCCACCAACGCTAAGAGTGCCAGAAATTACCTGAGAACCACCGATTATAATTACTATTGCGATGCCCACAGCACCTAGCGTTTCCATGAGCGGATTTACTAAGGTGCTGGTTCGCTCAGCTTTTATATTTAGATGAAAAAAGCGTTCATTATGGCTTTTAAAACGCTCTAGTTCCTTGTTTGCAGCATTATTTGCTTTGATTATTTCTATATTTGTAAAGATTTCAGACAAAACTGAGGTCATATCGCCGATTTTGGCTTGGCTTTGGTGAGAGTATTTTTTGATTTTTTTAGCTAAAAGCGAGAGCGGATAAATCGCAGCTGGAAAGACCACAAGGGCAAAAAACGCTAGCTTGGGGCTTTGATAAATCACCACTGCTAGCAAGCAAATAGCTGTAATTACCTCTCTTGCAAAATCGGGAATCATACTTGAGACTACATTGCGAATTCTATCTATATCGTTTGTATTTCGGCTGATTAGCTCACCAGTTCTAAGGCGGTTAAAAAAGCTAAGATCTAAGCGCAGCAGGTTTTCAAGTAGCATAAAGCGAAAACGCCGCACCATATCATGCCCGATATAAGCAGTAAAATACTGTTGTAAATAAGTGCCAAATGCTTTTAGAAAAAACACCGCGACCACGATATAAGGCAGGATATAAAGCAGGCTTTCATTTTTGCTAATAAAAATCTCATCAAGCACATCTTTTATAAGATACGCACTGCCTGCTGTGCCAATAGCTGCCATTATCATACCAAGCACAGCTATACAAAACTGCGGAATATAGTCTTTTAAATAGCCTTTAAAACGGCTAAAAATTATTTTTATGCTATTCATAATTTAACCTAGATTTTTTTGTAAGCTAAATTTTAGCAGAATTTCAAGGGATTTTAGTAGGAATTCTAGATTTTTTAGGGAATTCTAGATTGTTTAGGGAATTTTAGAATTCTCTACTATGTCATCCCCCAGCCCCTTTGGGGGATCTTTGTGCTAGGCAATTCTAAATTTCTTTGTGATGAGATCATAGGCTCAAGCCCTAGGATGATACAAGGCAGGTCAGGATGAGACAAGGTTGGAATTCTAGTTTTGGCTTGGGGATTTTAGAGAGAATTTTAAACGGAATTTTAGAAGGAAATTCTGCAATGACGGAATTTTAGAATTTGGGAATTCTAGTTTAAGGAATTTTAAAATTTGGAAATTCTAGTTTAAGGAATTCTAAAATTCCTTAGTGAATTCTAGGGAATTTTAGAGCTTTTTTACCCCCTTACACTCGGTGCAAAGCTCGTTTAAATCAGCATCCAAGCCCTTATATCTATCCCAAAATGGAAAGCTTTTGCACTGCTGCGGTCTAGCAGCATAGATGCTACAATTTTTGTTAATTTCATCAAAAAACACACAAGCAGCACCATCATTATAAGGCTTTTCTGCTATAGAGTAGCGACCATCAAGGCGGTATAAATATCGCTCTTTTAGCTCATCTTTGCTGATATGTAGCAAGCTTGCTAGGGCTGAGATTTCGGCTTCGTTTATCCATATAAAGCCGCTTTTGCCTGTGCAACACGCCCCACCACAGCCACCGCAAGCACTTTCATCAAAGCTAAAATTAAAGTTTTCTTTTGTAATCATAGGGAATTTTAGATAGGGAATTCTAGAATTTTTTATCTAGAATTCCCTAAACCAGCAATTCTAGTATTGTGAGCTTAGTTTGCGTGTTTTGAAGCTTTTTGCGAGCGTAGATAGAACAGATAGTTCATCGAGCGAGCAAAAAGCGAAATCACGCAAAATAAGCCACAAGACGAATTGCTATAAAGTTAAGCTTTTGGTGCGATCATATCCTCCGGCACAACCCACTTATCAAACTCCTCAGCGCTCAAAAAGCCTGAGTTTATAGCCTCTTCGCGCAAGGTAGTGCCGTTATGGTGCGCAGTTTTAGCAATTTGCGCTGCTTTTGCGTAGCCGATGTGTGGATTTAGCGCAGTTACAAGCATTAGGCTTTCTTTCATTAGTTTTGAGATTTTCTCTTCATTTGCGCTAATTCCACTTGCGCAGTGCTCATCAAAGCTGATTATGCTATCGCTTAGCAGTTTGATTGCTTGAAGTAGATTATAGGCGATCACTGGCTTAAACACATTTAGCTCAAAGTTGCCTTGGCTTGCGCCAAACGCTACGCTTGCGTGATTTCCAGCTACTTGGACTGCTACCATTGTTACAGCCTCGCACTGAGTAGGATTTACCTTGCCTGGCATGATTGAGCTGCCTGGCTCGTTTTCTGGGATGTTGATCTCGCCGATACCTGAGCGAGGTCCGCTAGCTAGCCATCTTATATCATTTGCGATTTTCATCATATTAGCAGCAAGTCCGTTTAGCGCACCGCTTAAAAATACCTCTGCATCGTGGCTTGTTAGGCCGTGGAATTTATTTGGGTGTGAAACAAAGGCATATTTTGTGCTGGTTTGTTTGTTTAGCTGAGCGCTTACTAGCTCAGAGAATTTTGGGTGGCTATTTAGTCCTGTGCCAACTGCTGTGCCGCCTATTGCAAGCTCGGTTAAAAACGGTATGCTAGCGATGATTTGAGCTTTGCTAGCTTTTAGCATGTGCGCATAGCCGCTAAACTCTTGACCCAAAGTTAGCGGAGTAGCGTCTTGAAGGTGAGTGCGGCCTATTTTTACGATTTTAGCAAACTCAGCCGTTTTTTTATCCAGGGTTTTTTCAAGTCGCTCAATAGCTGGTAGGATTTGCTTTTGAAGCTCCAAAACAAGTGCAATGCGAAGCGCTGTTGGATAAGTGTCATTTGAGCTTTGACCTTTGTTTACATGGTCGTTTGGGTGAACGAAGTTTGGCGCGTCAGTTGCTGGCTTAGCTCTAAAATCTGCTCCCATTATCTCCATAGCGCGATTTGAGATGACTTCGTTCATATTCATATTGCTTTGTGTGCCTGAGCCTGTTTGCCACACGACTAGTGGGAAGTTTTCATCTAGTTTGCCCTCTAAAATCTCATCGCAAGCCTTGGCAATTGCATCAGTGCGTGCTTTATCCATTCTACCAAGCTCATTGTTTACAATAGCGCAAGCTTTTTTAAGCTCGGCAAAGGCGCTGATTATTTCGCTAGGCATTTTTTCAATACCGATTTTGAAGTTTTCAAAACTACGCTCAGTTTGTGCTCCCCAATACTTATCGTTTGGGACTTTAATCTCACCCATAGTGTCTTTTTCTATGCGGTAATCCATCTTTGCTCCTTTTTTGTAAGATTTAAATGCGCTAATTATATAAAAAATATCTAAATATTTGAGTGATTTTATAGAAATTTTTGTAAAGATTAAAAAAGCTTTGAAAAATCTAGAATTCCTAGGTAGGAATTCTAGATTCTAGGAATTCTAGATTCTAGGAATTCTAGGTAGGAATTCTAGATGAATTCTAGAATTCCTAGAAAAAGGCTAAAATCTTAGCCAAAAATAGCAGTAGCTAAAAAGCCTAGAGCAACGCTAAATGCGATTGCTAGCACACCTGGGATAAAGAAAGCGTGGTTAAAAACATACTTACCGATTCTTGTTGTGCCAGTATCGTCCATTTGAACAGCACCAAGTAGAGTTGGGTAAGTAGGCAATACAAATAGCGCAGAAACAGCCGCAAAGCTAGCTACTATCATATAAACATTGCTTGTGTCGCTAGCTGTGATGCCAAGTGCTACAATAACAACCGGAGTGATGGCTTTTGCAGTTGCAGCTTGGCTATATAGCAACATCGCTGCAAAGAAATAAACTACCGCAAGTAGAGCAGGGATAGCTTTTACCCACTCTTCGCTTATAGCTTTGATCTCATCAGTGTGGCCACTTACAAATACAGTTCCTAACCAAGCAACACCGATTACACACACAGCAGCAGTCATACCGCTTCTAAATACGCTAGTCTCAGGAATTTTGCTAGCTTTGATTTTGCATAGTATTACTATAAGCGCAGCCACTGTTAGCATGATACCAACGATAGCTGAGTCGCGGCTTACTTTTACATTTTCAATTAGCACTGGTTTGCCACCGATTTTTGAAATCGCAGTAGCATAAAGAACAACCACAATAACGCCGATAATGAAAAGCAAAACAGAAAGTTTAGCACTTTTTGTAATTTTTATATTTTGCGCACCTTTTGGAGCTGAGACTAGACCAGCTGCTAGGCGCTCTTTGTAAACTGGGTCGCTGTTTAGATCAAGATTGCTAACCAAAGTCATAATAAATGCTGTGATCATACAAGCAATAAATGTAGTTGGAATCCAAATAGCAAGTAGCACCGGATAGCTCCAGCCAAAGGGCTCTAAAGCGCCTGTCATATACACAACAGCAGCTGAAACTGGGCTAGCAGTAATTGCGATTTGGCTAGCTACAACTGCGATTGATAGTGGCGAGCTTGGTTTGATGCCTTGTTCTTTTGCCACCTCTACGATAACTGGGATCATAGAAAATGCTGTATGTCCAGTACCTGCTAGGATGGTAAGCAGATAAGTTACAGTTGGGGCTAGGTAGTTTATGTATTTTGGATTTGAGCGTAGGATTTTCTCTGCGATTTGAACCAAATAATCAAGCCCGCCAGCAAGCTGCATAGCAGAAATACATGAAATAACCGCCATAATGATAACAACGACATCCCAAGGGATCATCTTTGTATCTACATTCATGCCAAGCACAAGGCCAAGCACTATAACGCCTAGACCACCAGCATAACCGATACCGATGCCACCAAGGCGAATACCGATAAAAATCGAACCAAGAAGCACTATAATCTGTAAAATCAACATAATGTCCATTTTAACTCCTTTTTTTGGTTTTATACTTCTAGGAATTCTAGAATTTCTAAATCTAGAATTCCCTAGAATTCCCTAGAATTCCAGCTAGTAAGCAAGTTTATTTTGTCATTCTTGGATCTAGCATGTTCTTAGGATCAAGAAGTTTATCTATCTCCTCGCGGCTCAAATATCCACGCTCAAAGCAGATATCGCCTACTCTTTTGCCAGTCTCAAGTGCTTCTTTTGCTATGCTAGCTGATTTTTCGTAGCCGATGGCTGGGTTTAGCGCAGTTACGATGCCAACTGAGTTTAGCACATGGTTTAAGCAAGCCTTAGGATTTGCTTTAAGTCCTATGATAGCACGCTCTCTTAGTGTTTTGGCTGCGTTTTCTAGGATAACGATAGAGTTAAATAACGCATAAGCAATACCTGGTTCAAAAGCATTTAGCTCAAACTCAGCTCTTTCTGAGCAGTGAGTGATAGTTGCATCATTGCCAAATACCTCATAGCACGCTACGCCTGTTACTTCGCAGATTACTGGATTTACTTTGCCTGGCATGATTGAGCTACCTGGTTGCATTTTTGGAAGTTCTACTTCGCTTAGACCAGTTCTTGGGCCTGAGTTCATTAGACGGATGTCGTTTGCGATTTTGCTTAGGCGAACTGCCAAAGACTTTAACACACCGCTAACAAATACAAAATCAGCTGTATCTTGAGTAGCAGCGATGAAGTTTGTTGAAGGGATAAACTTTATGCCTGTGATAGCGCTAAGGTGCTTTTCTACGCAGTCTTTGTAGTCTGGGTGGCAGTTGATACCAGTGCCGATGGCTGTTGCACCCATGTTTAGGTGAGTCATAGGCTCTTTTGCAAGTTCAAGTTGTTTTAGGCTATTTTTGATATAGTGACCAAAGGCTGTAAAGGTATTGCCAAGTGTGGTTGGAACAGCATCTTCTAGCTCTGTGCGTCCCATTTTGATCACATCTTTCCACTCCTGGCCTTTTTTGTCTAGCTCAGCTTTTAGCTTTTCTAGCTCAGCTTGAAGGTCGCAAAGTTTAGCATAAGTAGCTACTTTAATAGAGCTTGGATAAGTGTCGTTTGTGCTTTGTGCTAGGTTTGTGTGGTCGTTTGGATGAAGGGTATCTGGGCTATACTCACCTTTTTTCTTACCCATCATCTCAAGGGCGACATTTGTTAGCACTTCGTTCATATTCATATTTGTGCTAGTGCCTGCGCCGCCTTGGATCATATCTACTACAAATTGGTCGCTAAACTCGCCAGCGATAATTCTATCAGCTGCTTTGCATAAATAATCAGCCTTAGTCTTATCTAGGACGCCTAGTTCAGCATTTGCCATAGCTGCTGCTTTTTTGATTTGAGCAAATGCTTTTACAAAAAATGGATAATCGCCAAAAGTGCGACCAGTCATTTTGAAGTTTTCTAGCGCACGAAAGCTTTGTACGCCATAATACTTGCTATCATCGATCTCTAATTCACCGATGAAATCGTGTTCTTTTCTAGTTGCCATTGTAACTCCTTTGTAAAAAATTCGGTGGAATTATAATACTTGTAGCTGTTTTTATTCTTAAAAATAAGCGTTAATGAGAAATTCTTATGAGTTTAAATGAAATTTTACTAATTCTTATAAAATTAACAATTTAATGTTAAAAATGTAGCACAAAAATACCAAAATTCTAGATAAAGATAAAATTTATAGCTATTCAAGTTTTTTTAACGCAAATCGTGCTAAACTCACGGCTTTAAATCGTAAAAATTTGAGAGCAAAATGTGTACTGATAAACCGCTTTTTTATCTTACTTCGTTTATTATTACTGTAGGCATTGTCTTTGCGCTATCTTTGCCGGTTTTTACGGTGCTTTATTATGATTTTAGTCCTTATCATTTTTTTATTCGTCAGCTTGGAGTGGGGCTAGTTGGTATACTTATTATGTGGTCGCTTTCGCAGCTTGACCCTGATAGAGTTATTGTTGGTAGGCTTACGACCTTTGAAGTTATTGGCTTTTGTTTGTTTTTTGGCTCGTTTTTGCTTATTATGGTTATGCAGCTACTGCCTGCTACGCTCGTGCCGCTAACTGGTGGTGCCAAGCGCTGGATACGGCTTGGGCCGCTATCGCTTTCGCCGGTGGAGTTTTTTAAGGTTGGCTTTGTGTTTTTTTTAGCCTGGAGCTTTAATCGAAAAATTAGCCGTGATAAAAAGAAATTAAAAGAAGAGTTTTGGCTTTTACTGCCATATTTTTTGGTGCTTGCGGTGGCTACATTTTTTATACTTGTGCTACAAAAAGATTTAGGGCAAGTTGTGGTGCTAGCTGTAACGCTTATGGTGCTTGGCACCTTTGCTGGCACCTCAAAGCGCTTTTTTGCGATTTTGAGTGGGGTGGGAGTGCTGCTGCTAATCGCTGCTATCATCACGCAGCCGCACCGTATCAGGCGTTTTGAAAGCTGGTGGGTAACAAACCAAGATGCGATTTTAAAAATCTTGCCTAGTGAGTGGGCACAGCAGCTCTACATAACAGGCGCAGAAGAGCCTTATCAAATCACGCACTCGCTAAATGCGATTTATCACGGCGGTTTTTTTGGCACTGGGCTTGGCGGTGGGACATTTAAGCTTGGTTTTTTAAGCGAGGTTCATACTGACTTTGTGCTAGCTGGAATTGCTGAGGAGATCGGATTTATAGGGCTTATTGGGGTTAGTGCGATTTTGCTTTTTATTATTTTTAGGATTTTAAAAATTAGCTCAAGGTCGTTTAATAACAATGTTTATCACCTCTTTAGCCTAGGTATTGCGGTGATTATCACGGTGGCGTTTTTGATGAATGCTTATGGTATTACCTCGCTAATTCCTATAAAAGGTATAGCTGTGCCGTTTTTAAGCTATGGTGGTAGTTCAGTTCTTGCTCTATCCATCGCAGTTGGTATGGTGCTAATGGTGAGTAAAAAGGTGGATTTATCGTGATTTGCATTTGTGGTGGTGGGACTGGCGGACATTTAGCTATTGCCAGAGCACTTGGTGCAGAGCTAAAAAGGCGTGGTGTTTGTGTGATTTTTGTAGGCTCGCAGCAAGGGCAGGATAAAATGTGGTTTGAAAATAGCGATATTTTTGAGCAAAAGTATTTTTTAGCTAGTAGTGGCGTGGCAAACAAAAGTGGGTTTAAAAGGCTATTTTCATTATTAAATATAATAAAACTTAGCTTTACTTGTTTTGGCATATTTAAAAAACACAAAATAAAAGCAGTAATTAGCGTGGGCGGATACAGCGCAGCACCAGCAGCATTTGCAGCTATTGCTAGCTTTAAGCCACTTTTTATCCACGAACAAAACGCTCATACTGGTAGCCTAAATGCGCTTTTAAAGTCACTAGCAAAGAAGTTTTTTTGCTCGTATGATAAAAATAAAGCTTTTGATTATCCTGTTAGGCAGGAGTTTTTTGCCTTAGCTAGAATTCGCTCTAAGTGCGAGTGCGTGCTGTTTTTGGGCGGGTCTCAAGGAGCAAGTGCGATAAATGCGCTAGCCCTTGCTTTAGCGCCTATTTTAAATCAGCGTGGCGTAAAAATCATCCATCAATGCGGAGCCAAAGAATACAAAAGCGTGCAAGCTAAGTATGATGAGCTAGGCATAAAGGCTGAGATATATGATTTTAGCGAGCATTTGCCAGAGCTTATGAGTAGGGCTGATGTTTGCGTGAGTCGTGCAGGGGCATCAAGTCTGTGGGAGCTATGCGCAAATGCTTTGCCTAGCGTGTTTATACCATATCCATACGCAGCTGGGGATCATCAGTATTATAATGCGAAGTTTTTGGCTGATTTGGGACTTGCTGGACTTTTTAGACAAGAAAGCCTGGAATCTAGTGCGGTGCTTGAGTTTATTGATAATATGGACTTAGCTAGCATTAGCGCCTCATTAAAAGAAAAAATAAATAGCGGCGGCAGCCAAAAAATCATAGATGAAGTGCTAAAAAATATAAAAATCTAGAATTCCTAGCTAGGAGTTCTAGATTTGAGCTTAGAAATTCTAGATTTTCTAGCAAAAAATGCTTTAAAATCATTAAAAATTCGTAAAATTTTTGCTAAAACATTGAAATTTTCTATAATTTCTATTGATTTTTTTTAAAAAATTATGTAAAATTGCGCCACATTTTATTTTGAAAGGATAAACAATGACTAAGTCAGAGTTTGTGAGCCTTGTTGCTTCAAAAGCGGAGCTAACAAAAAAAGATAGCGAAAAAGCACTAGATGCGATCATCGCTAGTATCGAAGAAACACTAAAAAAAGGTGAGAGTGTAACTTTTGTTGGCTTTGGTACTTTTAGTGTAACTGAGAGAGCAGCACGCACTGCGCGCGTCCCAAGAACTGGTGAGGAAGTAAAAGTTCCAGCTAAAAAAGCTGTAAAATTCAAAGTTGGTAAAAACTTCAAAGACCTAATCGCAGGTCCTGCAAAAGCTTCTAAAAAGAAAAAATAATTTTTCTTTTATTTTTAGCCTCGCTTCGGCGGGGCTTTTTTTATTTAAAAATTCTAGAATTCCCTTTATTTTTTAAGCCAAAATTAGTTAAAATAAGTCTATGAGAGTAGATAAGTTTTTAAATATAGTAAATATCACAAAACGCAGAGCTATTTCAGAAGATATGTGCAAAAGTGGCGTCGTAAGCGTAAATGGCGTAGTAGCAAAGCCAGCAAAAGAGCTAAAAATCGGCGATGAAATCACAATAAAGTTTTTAACCCGCCAGGTGCGATATGAGGTTTTGGAGTTTCCAACCCTAAAAAGCGTGCCAAAAAACGATCAGGGCAAGTATGTTAAAGAGCTCTAATACCGCTAGCTACGAGCTTGGACTTGATGAGCTTGATGACTTTGCTCTTCAATTGCTAAAGAGTTTTAAAAGCGGAGTTGTGATACTGCGTGGAGATTTGGCTGCTGGCAAAACTACGCTTACAAAAGCACTTTGCGCTGCTTGTGGTGTGGATAAAACTGCTGTTAGTTCGCCTACATTTTCTTTGATGCATGAGTATGGCGAGGTCTTTCACTACGACCTTTACCGCAGTGATTTTGATAGCATTTGCCAAAATGGGCTGTTTGAAAACTTTTTTGAAGAGGGGCTTCACATCGCAGAGTGGGGCGATGAGAGGCTTGAAAATGCTCTTAAAAAATACAAAATTCCACTATGTATAATAAAAATCTCTGCTTTAGAAAATAGCAGAAAATACGAGGTGAGCTTTGCATAAACTAGAAGTAAAAGACTTAGAAAAAGATATCAAAAAAACCAAAATCATAAATAAAATCTCCCTTGAAATAAAAAGTGGCGAAGTTGTGGGCTTGCTAGGGCCAAATGGTGCTGGAAAAACCACTACTTTTTATATGATTTGTGGGCTTATAGCACCTACAAAGGGGCAGATTTTCTTAGACGGCAAAGACATTTCAAAAGAACCACTTCACAAAAGAGCTCACCTTGGCATAGGATATTTGCCACAAGAAAGTAGTATTTTTAAAGACCTTAGCGTTGAAGAAAATATCCGCCTGGCAGCTGAGATTTTATACAGCGATAAAAAGCAGATAAATGCTAAGGTTGAAGAGGCTTTGGAGCTTTTAAATATCGAGCCAATTCGTTCTCGCAAAGGACTTAGCCTAAGTGGTGGAGAGCGCAGGCGCTGCGAGATAGCTCGTTCGCTTGTGATGCATCCAAAGTTTTTGCTGCTTGATGAGCCTTTTGCTGGAGTTGATCCTATTGCGGTAAGTGATATAAAAAGCATTATCAAAAAGCTAAAAAAGCTGGGCATTGGCGTGCTTATCACAGATCACAGCGTGCGTGAGATGTTAGATAGCTGTGAAAGGGCCTATGTCATAAAAGATGGCAAAGAACTAGCTAGCGGCACAAGCGAACAAGTAGCGCACAATGCTTTGGTGCGTGAGTATTATCTAGGTAATGATTTTAAGCTTTTTTAAATCTAGAATTTCTGTGTAATTATGAAGCTCCGCCAGTCCCAAGCCACCAAAACTAAGCTAAATCAAGCCCTAAGAAACTGGCTGCCGCTGCTACAAATCTCAAGCGATGAGCTAAGGCAGAGAATTAGCGAGCTTTTGGTGGATAATCCCTTTGCTAGTGTGGAGCAAAAAAAGCCTGATGATTTTAATAGCCCAGGAGACTATAGCTATGCGGCGATTTACAAGCCTAGCCTTTATGAGAGCCTTTTTGCGCAGGTAAATGCGCCACTTTTTAACAAAGATGAAGAAAAAGTCGCAAATGCTATTATAGAGTGTATTAGCGATGAGGGGTATTTTGAGTGGGATGATGAGATTTTGGCTGCTTTTAGCCCTGAGAAAATAGAGAGTGTGAGGCTGAAATTTTCTCAGCTAGAGCCTGTGGGGGTTGGCGCAAAGGATTATAAAGAAAGCTTACTTTGGCAATTAGATGATCTTTGCGGGGTTGTGGGGTGCGATGCTGATGAGATTTTGGGCGAGGATGAGTATGAGGCTTATAGCCTTGCTCGCACGCTTATATCGCACTTTGATGAGCTTGGCGAGTATACTGATGAGACGCATTATGATGAGGCGATGGGGCTTATAAAAAGGCTAAAAAATCCGCCTGCTATGGAGTTTATGGCTGAGGCTGCGTCTATTACCCCTGATCTTGTAGTTAGCATTAAAGACGGTGAGATTAACATAACTTTAAGCGATGATTTTTACCCTGAGATTTGCATTGATGTTCATGGGCTAGATGAGAAAATGGACTTTGTGGCTGCTTATATAAAAGAAGCAAAAGATTTGATAGATGCACTTTCGCTGCGCAAAGCCACGCTGTATAAAATAGGGCTTATGATAATAGAATATCAGTATGATTATTTCTTTGGCGGAGCGATAAAACCTATGAAGCTAAAAGACATCGCCGCTGATCTTGGGCGTTCTGCTAGCACGATTTCACGAGCGATAGCAAACAAATACTTACAAAGCCCAAGGGGGACTGAGCCACTAAAGAGCTTTTTTGCTAGTGAGGTGGGCGATGAAGAGGTCTCAAATGCTGCGCTAAAGGACTTTGTGCGTGAGCTTGTAAAGGGCGAAAATCACGCAAAACCGCTTAGTGATGAGGTGATTTTGCTTGCTATTAAAGAAAAGTTTGGTATAGAACTGGTGCGAAGAACTATCACAAAATACCGCAAAGCCCTAAATATCGCAGGTTCAAGCGAACGAAAAAAACTCTATGCTATGGCTAGTGGGTAGGAATTCTAGTTTTGCTAGGAATTCTAGTTTTGATAGCGATTAAGAACAAAAATCTAGAATTCCTAGGCTAGAATCTAGAATTCCTTATAAAATAACAATAAATTAGTAAATTTTGTGTTATAATTTTAGCTATGAAAGAAGCAATAAATCACAAGATAGAAGTTATAAAATCAGCGTTAATACCCTTTTAATCGCATTTTTTGCGCTTTGTGGATATATTTAAATCAACTTTGCTACGCTTGGTATTTTTGAGTTTTTTATAGCACTTTTAGCTGTTGCGTGGAGCGCTTTATCTTTATTGATAAATTTTTAAAGGAATTAAAAAATGCTAATTCTTAAAACTGTTTTGTTTTTTGGCGTTTTGATAGCTTTTGGTTGCGTGATGTTTTTTGGACTAAAATCAATGTCTGAGAAGCCAAAAGTCATATAAAGAGAGACGGATATGAAAGAGATAAAATTAGATCTAGGAAATTCTAGTTATAGCGTGTTTATCGGTTCTTTGGGCGAGCTAAACTTCGCTGGCAAAGTAGCTGTGGTAACAAACCCAAAAGTAGCTGGACTACACCTAAAAACCCTGCTTAGCAAGATAAAAGCCCCAGAAGTCTACACAATCAGCGTCCCTGATGGCGAGGAATATAAAAATCTCTCTAATGTGGAGAGCATTTTAGAGCAGTGTTTTATAAGCAGGCTAGACCGCAAAAGCACGATAATTAGCTTTGGCGGTGGGGTTATTAGCGATATGGCTGGCTTTGCGGCGAGTATTTATGAGCGTGGGATAGGCTATGTGGGCGTGCCTACTACTTTACTAGCAGCTGTGGATGCTAGCGTGGGTGGTAAAACTGGCGTGAATAATAAATTTGGCAAAAATCTCATCGGCAGCTTTTATCAGCCAAGTGCTGTTTATATAGATACTAGCTTTTTATCCACGCTTGATAGCAAGCAAATCGCAGCTGGCATGGCTGAGGCTATCAAAATGGCGGTGATGTTTGATGAAAGGTTTTTTAATGAGCTTGCTAAAAAAAGCCTAAGTTATGATGAAATAATCGCAAAATGTGTGAGTCTAAAAGCTGATGTGGTTAGCCAAGATGAAAAAGAAGCAGGGCTTAGAGCGGTGCTAAACTACGGCCATACCTTTGCGCATGTTATAGAGTGTGAGGGCAATTACAGCACGCATTTACACGGAGAGGCTGTGGCAATTGGCATGGTTATGGCAAACGCTCTTGCTTGCGAGCTAGGGCTTTTAAGCGCAGATGAAGCACAAAAAATCAAAAACACACTAGAAGCATATAACCTACCAACGAGCTATAAAATAAAAGATATAAATGCCTTTTATGAAGCCTTTTTTCACGATAAAAAAAGCATGGGCGGAAATATAAAGTTTATTTTAACAAATGGTAAAATCGGCTCGCATATCATCAAAGGTGATATAAGCAAAGATGTCGTAATCAAGGTGCTTAGCAGGTTTTGCTAGAAACTAGAATTTCTAGGGAATTCTAGTTTTGCTAAAATCTAGAATTTCTAGGGAATTCTAGTTTTGCTAAAATCTAGAATTCCCTAGAAATTCTAGATTTAAAATTATAAAAAGGGGAAGTGATGAGGGCTTTATTTTTGTTAGCGATTTTTGTTTTTGCTCTTTTGTCTAATGAAACAGCAGCACAAACCGAACCGCCAAAGCTCTCAGAGGGCGATCAAAAAATAAAAATTAGAGAGATAGATGCAAGACTAGCAAACAATATCTGGGTTAGGGAATACGCAAACTACATGCTCTACACCAAGCTAGAACGCGAGCTAGCACTAGCTAAGGGTCAAGCAAACAAAGGCAAGGCTAAGCTTGAACTAGAAAATCAAATCAAACGCTTAAGCGCTCAGCTTGATGCGCTAAAAGACTTTGCTAAATCGCCCTTTGTTACGCTTTTGGTCCCACCAAATATAGAAGCCCCTCCGCAAATTACAAACCCACTTGCTCTTTTTGGCGGTTTTTCGTATTTAAAAAGCCTTAATCAAACAAAAGAAAGCTACGAAAATCTACTAAAAGAAATACAAATAGCCTCAAAGGCTCTAAAAGAGAAAAAAGATCTTTTAAGCGATGAGGCGCAAATAGCCGAGCTTGAAGCTCAGATTTCTGAGTTTGAAATCGCTAGTATCACGGCAAATACAACTTTTTCTATATTTTCAAAAAAAATTGATGAAAGCATAGCTGAGATAAATGCTAAAATCACCGCTCAAATCAAGCATAGCTTTGTGATTTTAGGCAGCATTCTCTCAGTTTTTTTAATCGGCATTGTGGCGAAATTTAGCATTCACCACTATATGAAAGATAATCGAAAGTTCTATACCATAAATAAGTTTATAAACATCAGCGGTTTTATTATTATAGTCTTTATCTTGCTTTTTGCTTATATTGAAAATGTAAATTACCTAATTACCATTTTAGGTTTTGCCTCAGCTGGTTTAGCAATTGCGATGAAAGATATGTTTATGAGCTTGCTTGGATGGAGTGTTATTCTTGCTGGTGGTAGCTTTCATGTGGGTGATCGCATAAAAGTGCGTTATGAAAATGGAGATTTAGTAGGCGATATCATTGATATTAGCTTACTTCGCATGACATTATATGAGGATATCACGCTTACAACCTACAAGCAAAACCGCAGGTCAGGTCGCATAATCTTTATCCCAAATAACTATATATTCACAAATACCATAGCAAACTACACGCATAGCGGCATGAAAACAGTCTGGGATGGCATAGATATAGCAATTACCTTTGATAGCAATCACAAAAAGGCTGTTTACATCGTAAAAAGCATAGTTCGCCACTACTCAAAGGGCTTTACAGATGTAGCAAAAACGCAGATGAATAAGTTGCGAGATCAATATAGCATAAAAAATACAAATGTAGAACCTCGCATTTATACTTTCTTAGAGCCCCACGCAATAGTCGTTAGCGCGTGGTATAAAACAAACTCTTATGCTACTCTAGCACTACGCTCAAATATCAGCGCAGATATAATAGAAGCCTTTAACAAAGAAAATGATATCAAAATTGCCTATCCTCGCCAAACCCTTTATCTAGGGCGAGATGAGAGACCTTTGCCAAGCGATGAGACATGGGAGCAAAACTCATGAGCAAGGTCTTTGTCAAAACCTTTGGTTGTCGTACAAATATAGTTGATAGCGAGCTAATTAAAGCTCATTTAGACAAATCTTTAAGCAGCGATGAAGCAAGCGCAGATACTATCATAATCAATGCTTGTACTGTCACAAACGGAGCTGATAGCGATGTGAGAAACTACGTAAATCGCATGAGTGCTTTGGGTAAAAAAGTGCTTTTTACAGGCTGTGGCTTTGAGAGTAGGGGAAGGGAGCTGATGGAGGCTGGCAAAGTCTTTGGCGTCTTTTCGCCGGCTAAAAAAGCTGAGATTAAAGAGCTAATATCAAGGAATTCTAGATTTTTTGAAAATGGCAGCAGCGATTTTATAGAAAATCATGTAATAAGCGGCTTTTCTAAGCACTCAAAAGGCTTTGTTAAAATTCAAGAAGGTTGCGATTTTTCTTGTTCGTATTGCATTATCCCTAGTGTGCGTGGCAAGAGCCGTTCTATGAGCGAAGAATTCATTATCACTCAAGCAAAAGAGCTAATCGCAAATGGCTACACAGAGCTTGTGCTAACTGGCACAAACATCGGCAGTTACGGCAAAGACAGCGGCTCTAGCCTAGGGCTTTTACTCCAAAAACTAGGTGCGCTAAATGGCTTAAAGCGCATCCGCCTTGGTAGCATAGAACCATCTCAAATTGATAATAGCTTTAAAGAGTGCTTTGGCGAGAGTTGGCTAGAACGCCACCTTCATATAGCCTTACAGCACACTAGCCAAGCTATGCTAAATATCATGCGCAGAGCAAATAAAGCGCATAAAGACAAAGAGCTTTTTTTAAGTCTTGCTGATATGGGCTTTGCTCTTGGCACAGATTTTATCGTAGCTCATCCTGGCGAGAGTGAGCAGATTTGGACTGAGGGCTTAGAGGCGTTTAAAGCCCTGCCGATTACGCATTTACACGCTTTTATTTATAGTAAGCGTGATGGCACAAGGTCTGCTAATATGAGCGAGCCTATCCCAAATGCTAAACTAGCAAAAGAGCGTCTAAACACGCTAAAGCAAATCGCTAGCGAGCATAATCTAGAATTCCGTAAAAAAAAGCAAAAGCTAGATGTTTTTTGCGAACAAAAGGGCAAGGATGGGCTATATCATGGCTTTGATCAGTTTTATAACAAAATAGCAATAGAGTCAAACACAGACATCACTAAACAATGGTTGGAGATAGATGATTATGAAATCAGACCTGAGAGCAATTTTGCAAAAATTAACCGCTAATAAAAAATATCTTTTCTTTGGGCTTTTGGCTCTGCTTTTTGCGCTTATTATCTTTGTGGCAATTCGTGCAGTACCAAAAGAAATCACAATTAGCGAATACGAAACACTACTAAGCCAAAACCTAATTAGCGATGCTGTGCTTGATGAAAATAGAGTGCTACTTAGCGTGGGACACTCGCGCTATTATGTACTAAAAGACAGCATTGATATGCGTGAGCTTGGCAAAAGAGTAGCAATTAGCGTAAAAAGTGGTTTTAGCACCGAGTTAACTTTGTTTATAGGGCTGGTGCTGGGGCTGTTTTTTTACTCGCTTTATTCTAGGCGCAAAAAACCAGCCGCTCATCAAACAAGCACAGAGCTAAGCTCACTAGTCGGGGCCGAGGCTATTACGCCAACTATATCAAATGTGCTATTTAAGGATGTTGCTGGCATTGATGAAGTAAAATCAGAGTTAATGGAAATAGTTGATTTTTTAAAAAATCCACGTAAATATAGAGAGTTTGGTGTCAAACTCCCTCGTGGCGTGCTGATGATAGGACCACCTGGTGTTGGCAAAACGCTAGTAGCAAAAGCCGTAGCAGGTGAGGCTGGGGTGCCGTTTTTTTATCAAAGTGGCGCAAGCTTTGTTCAAATCTATGTAGGCATGGGCGCAAAAAGGGTGCGAGAGCTGTTTGCTAAGGCTAAAAGCTTTGCTCCAAGTATAATTTTCATTGATGAAATAGACGCTGTTGGCAAGGCTAGAGGCGGTGGGCGAAATGATGAGAGAGAAGCCACGCTAAATCAGCTGCTAACCGAAATGGACGGCTTTAATGACAGCAGCGGCATAATAGTAATTGCTGCTACAAATAAAATTGAGATGATAGATGAGGCACTACTACGCTCAGGGCGTTTTGATAGGCGTGTGTTTTTGGCTCTGCCTGATCTAAACGACCGCAAAGACATACTAAAATCATACCTAGCTAGCAAAAAGCATGAAGTAGATATAGACGCTCTTGCTAGACACACTACAGGATTTAGCGGTGCTGGGCTAGCTACTTTGGTAAATGAAGCGGCGATAAATGCTATTAGAGAAAAAAGAGTGCTTATTGGCGATGATGATTTTAAGGCTGTTTTTAGCAAAGTGCTTCACGGAAAACGCAAAATTGGCGCTCTAAACGAGGCTGAAAAACAGCTCCAAGCCCTATATAAAGCCGCTAAGGCTCTAAGTGCTGAGTGGTTTGGTGTGGAGTTTGAGAGAATTTCGCTGCTTGAAGAGCGTTTTATAGACTACGACCATGAAATAAAAAGCAAAAGCGAAATCATCGCAAAAATCAAAGTGCTATTAGCAGGCAGGGAAGCGATGAAAATCTATCAAAATGAGCTATATAACAACTGTGCTAGTGATGTAGCCCTAGCAAGAGAGCTAGCACACAAAGCAGTTAGCGAGTATGCGATGAGCAAAAATCTACTTGCTAGTGAGGCTGATGTGCTAGAAATCTTAGAAAGCGCGCAAGCACAAGTAGCAGAGTTTATCTCTAACATGCAAACCCAGCTTGAGGCTATAAGTGAGTTTTTGGCTCAAAATGAGAGCATAAGCAGAGCTGAGGTAGCAAATATCATAAAGGCAAGATATGAGTAACACTGAAAAAAAAGCAAAAATAGGAATTCTTACAATCAGTGATAGAGCCAGTGCTGGCGTGTATGAGGACAAAAGTGGCGTGGCTATTAAAGAGTGCTTAAAGCTGTGGATAAAAACGCCTTTTGAGTGTGATTATAAGCTAATTCCTGATGAGTTTGAGCTAATTTGCGAGGCTTTGCGCTCTATGTGTAATGATGGCTGTGATTTAGTGCTAAGCACTGGCGGCACAGGTCCAGCTCTGCGTGATATCACACCTGAGGCAACGCTAGCTGTGTGTCAAAAAGAACTTCCTGGCTTTGGCGAGCTTATGAGGATGACTAGCTTAAAGTATGTGCCAACAGCTATTTTATCTCGCCAGACAGCTGGTATTTTGGGCTCATCGCTTATTATAAATCTACCCGGTCAGCCAAAGGCGATAAAAGAGTGCTTGGAGCCAATTTTTGCTGCTATTCCATACTGCCTTGATCTAATAGGTGCAGCTTACATTGAAACTGATGAAAACTACATAAAGGCGTTTCGCCCAAAAAAATAAAAAATAAAAAAAGCAAGTGCTTGCTCTAGCACTGTTTTTTAGCGCTTGTATGACTACACAAACTCAGGTGCTATTTTGCTATTATAAAAGAGAGAATAATAAGGTTATAGGTGGAGTTTTAGGTGCTGGAATTGCTCTTGTCATAGCCACTAATAACTACTCAAGCGGCTGGGGTAAGGTCGGCTGGAGCGCACTAGGTGCTACTGTAGGCGCAAGTCTAGCACATCTTAGCGAGGATGAGACTTGGGGTTTGCAAGTGGCTGTAAAAATCACGCTAGTAGCAGATGGGAGCCAAGAGATCAGCATAGAAGTAAAAGCTAGCAAAATGAGCCTAAGTGGCGATGATGCGGCTTTGGTGCTAGAAATACAAATCGCTAAGTAAATAGGGCAGATGTTCTAACAAGGCTTTGCTAAATCTAGAATTCCCTAAAAAATACTCTATGAAATTCTAAATTTTTTCTTAGAAATTCTAGAATTCCCTACAATTACTTTAGAATTCCTTAGAAAATACTCTAAGGAATTCTAGATTTTTTCTTAGGAATTCTAGAATTCCTAAATCTAAAATTCCTAAGGCTTAAAATACTAGGAATTCTAGATTTTGAATAATAAATATAGAATTCCTAGTAAATAAAGTTCAAATTTTGAGTTTTACTTTCAAAAACTTTTAAAAATTAAGAAATATTTAATATTGCTTTTGTTAAACTTTCATCACTCATTTTAAAAGTCAATATCAAATTGATTTTATAAAATGAAAATTTTTTTAAAGGATTTATGATGAAATTTTCTAAATTTTTTTTGTTTGTGGTAGGCGCTCTGCTTGCTACTTCACTCAGTGCTAAGGCTGATTTTAGTAAAGAAGCTAGCGAGTATAAAGCTTATATTATCGCTGAGATCGACGAGCTTCTAGCTAAAACAACCGAGTTTGTAGATAAAATAAACGCAGGCGATGTAAAAAGCGCAAAGCGTCTATATGCTCTTTCTCGCATGCATTATGAACGCTCAGAGCCTATTGCTGAGATCTTTGGCGAGCTTGATCCAAAAATCGATGCTCGCCTAGCAGACTTGCAAGAAGATGGCAAAAGCGAAAAAGACTGGAGTGGCTTTCATAAAATAGAAAAAATCCTTTGGGAGACTGAGAGCACAAAGGGCGCAGAAGCCGCTGGCGCACAACTTCTAAATGATATAAAAGAGCTAAGAGCAAAGGTTTTGACTGCTAAGGTGGATGCTGAGCTTATGCTAACTGGGGCTGTGGATTTGCTAAATGAAGTAAGCACTAGCAAAATCACCGGCGAAGAAGATATATTTTCAAAAACTGACCTTTATGACTTTACAGCAAATATAGAGGGTGCGCAAAAAATCTATGATATCCTAAAACCACATTTGCTAAAAAAAGATAAAAATCTAGCTAAGGATATAGAAGCTCAATTTAAAAATGTAAATGCGCTTTTGGCTAAGCAAAACTTCTCAAAAGACGGCTATGATTTTAAAGCTTATGATAAGCTTTCGCAAAATGAGATAAAAGAACTTGCTGAGGCTGTAAATAAACTTGGCGAGCCATTATCAAAAATGGGTGTAATTTTAGACTAAGGTTAATTTATGAATCAAAGAAGAAGTTTTTTTAAAAATACTCTTGGTTTAGCACTTGGTGCTAGCGCTGCGCTTAGTGGCGCTAGTGCTAATGAGCTAGCAAGTAGGATAAAGTCAAAGACTGCTAATAAATACGAATTTTACGGCACTCATCAGCAAGGCATCGCCACGCCAGCTCAAAAGTTTATTTACTTTTTGGTGCTTGATTTGTATGAAACAAAAGCAAAAAAAATAAGTGAAATCTTTAAGCTTTGGACAGCGCAAAGCGCAAATCTAATTGAGGGCAAAAATATAGAAAAATATGGCTCAAATGCTTTTTTGCCGCCTGTTGATACTGGCGAGACTGACTCGCTAGAACACGCAAATTTAACGCTTACTTTTGGCGTGAGTGCTAGCTTTTTTGATAAGCTTGGGCTAAAAAATAAGCCTAGCAAGCTAGCAGATTTGCCACATTTCCCACGAGATCAGCTAAAAGAGCAGTTTGTAGGCGGAGATATCTGTATCCAAGCCTGCGCTGATGATCCACAAGTAGCATTTCACGCTGCTAGAAATTTACTGCGAACAGCTCGCACAAGTCTAAGTCCAAAATGGTCGCAAATGGGCTTTAATTCATTTATGGGCAGCGATACGCCACGCAATCTTTTTGCCTTTAAAGACGGCACTATAAATCCTAAAAAAACAGAGCTTGATAAAGAAGTGTGGATAAAAGGCGGAGTTTTTGATAATGGCTCTTATCTTATAACTAGAAGAGTCGTTATGCACCTTGAGACTTGGGATAGAACGCACTTAAAAGCACAAAATGAGACCTTTGGCAGGCAGCGTGCTAGCGGTGCGCCTTTTGGTAAAACTGGTGAGTTTGACGAGATTGAGCTAAGTGGAGATAATGCTGCGCCAGATACTTCGCACACATTTTTGGCAAAAAGTGCTGGGACGCAAATCCTGCGCCGCTCATACAGCTACGCAAGCGGGATAAATGAGCGTGGGTCTTTGGATGCTGGGCTTTTGTTTATTAGCTTTCAGCGTGATCCAGCGCAGTTTATTGCTATCCAAAGCGCACTTGGACTAGAAGATAAAATGAATGAATATATCACAAACATTGGCTCTGGCGTGTTTGCCTGCTTTGGAGGGGTGAGCCGTGATAAAAATGATTATATAGGCAAAAGGCTTTTTAGCTAGGGAATTCTAGATTTTAAACTAGAATTCCTAAATCTAGAATTCCTAAATCTAGAATTCCTAAATCTAGAATTTCTAAATCTAGAATTCATGCAAACTAGAATTTCTAGGAATTCTAGATTTAAAATTTAGGATATAAAATGAAAAAATACATTTTGCTTTTGCTTTTAATCTGCGCTAGTGTTTTTGGCCAGCAGCTTTCACTGGGCAGTTTTTTTGTGCGTATTTCTGATAGCTTGGATTGTCTTAAGGCTAATAATTTTAGCTGCGTAAGTGCTGAGCTTAGTGCTTTTGAGCTTAGCTTTAAAGCCTTAGAACAAAGTAGCTCGCCAGCAGCCAGGGGCGTAAAAATGGCTCTAAGCACAGCAAAAAAAGAACTAAGTAGCGCTAGTTTAGAGGCACTTTCAGTTGCGCTAATTGCTTTTGAAAAAGAGCAAAATCCTACTGATTACAAAGCTTTGATTAAAAACTTTGAAAAAAAGGTAATGCCTGTTTTTAGAGCCTTTGAAACAGCTACGCCAAATGGCGAGTTAAACGAGCTGAGGCTAGTGTATAAAAAGTTCTACGATGCTTGGCAGCGAAATGAGCGTGTGGTAGGCGAGCTAAGCTCTGCTCACTATGGCAAAATAGAAACTGCGATGGCGATGTATAGACTAGCAATGCTAAATGAGCCTATGGATAGGGCTGCGATGAGCGAGCAAGTAGGGCTTATAAAGGGCTATTTGGCTGAGTTTTTAGCAGGCAAATACCAAAACGCAAGCAGCGAAAATGGCGGCGCAAGCGGGCTTTTAGCAGGACTTGCGGGACTAAAAACAGCACTTGATAACATAGGTAAGGATGATAAAAAGGCTAAGGCTGAGATTCTTTCTTTTATCACGGCGTGGCCTGCTTTTGAGGGCGAAATTCGCACAAGAGATGCTAGGCTTTATAATAAAATTGAAAGCGATTTGCCTAGCATAGCAGCAAATTTAAGTGCTGGCAAAGCTAACTTAGAGGACATTATTTGGAGCATAGAAGCACTTGATTTAAACGCTGGATATAATGCCATTGATGTAGCACTGGTGCTAATTAGAGAGAGCATAGAGGCACTTTTAATCATAATTGCGCTTTTTGCGGCTTTAAAAACTAGCACAAAAGCTAAGGTTGCAATTAGCTTAGCTGCTGGGCTTGGGGTAGTGCTTAGCATCGCTACTGCCGTGCTTTTAGCCACCTTAACCTCACTTGATAATGCAGATGTTGATAGAGAGATTTTAGAAGGCTTTGTGGGCATTGTGGCTGTGGGTGTGATGGTCTTTATTATCGCTTGGCTACATAGCAAATCTAGCGCAAAGGCTTGGGAGCAATTTGTGAAAAATCAAGCAAAAATTCTAGCTGGCGGTAGCGTGTTTTGCCTTGGTGGGCTTGCCTTTTTGGCTGTGTTTAGAGAGGGGGCTGAGACGATTTTATTTTACGCTGCAATGCTGCCAAAGACTGAGATAGCGCACTTTGGCGGAGGTTTAGTGCTTGGCGCTATTGTGCTAGCAATTTTTGCTTATTTTATGGATTATATCACCAAAAAAATCCCTATGCGACATATTTTTAGAGTGATGAGTTTGCTACTTTATGCGCTAGGATTTAAGATTTTGGGTATGAGCGTTCACGGACTTGAGCTTACTGGTGTGATTAAGGGCACGATTATTCAGGGTTTACCTAGCATTTCATTTATCGGCTTTTATAACAGCACCCATAGTATTAGCGCGCAAGTTATTTATATCTTAGCGGTTTTAGCACTTTTTGCCTTTTTTAGCTTAAAAGAACAAAAAAGCACGCTAAGAGTAGCTAGGGCGTAAAACGCTAGGAAATTCTAGAATTCTCTAGCGTTTTACTATTTTTTTGACAAAAAACCAAATTTTGGTAAATTCGTAACAATTAAAACCTAAAATTTATCTTTACTTACTCAATCAAGGCAAAATTTGTGTTATAATTTTTGCGATATTTTTTATGAGGCAAAAATAATGAAAAAGTTAAACGGCTCACAAATGATAAGCGAAGCACTCCACGCTGAGGGCATAGAGGTAGTATTTGGCTATCCAGGCGGTGCGGCGTTAAATATCTATGATGAAACATATAAGCAAGATTATTTTACTCACATTCTAGCTCGCCACGAACAAGGTGCTGTTCACGCAGCTGATGGCTACGCTAGGGCTTCTGGCAAGGTTGGCGTTGCTTTTGTAACCAGCGGTCCAGGCTTTACAAACGCTGTTACAGCAATAGCTACTGCGTATTGCGATAGCGTGCCTTTGGTGCTAATAAGCGGTCAGGTGGCTTTGCCACTTGTTGGTTCTGATGCTTTTCAAGAAATAGATGCGGTGGGAATCTCTCGCCCTTGTACTAAGCATAACTTTTTGGTAAAAAGCATAGCCGAATTGCCAAAAATCCTAAAACAAGCCTTTTATATAGCTCGCTCAGGTCGCCCAGGCCCAGTTCATATAGATATCCCAAAGGACATCACAGCAGCAGTTGGTGAGTTTATATATCCAGAAAATATTTATATGCAAACCTACAAGCCAACTCTAAAAGGCCATCCATATCAAATAAAAAAAGCCTGTGAGGCTATAAAAGAGGCAAAAAGACCGATTGCTTACATAGGCGGTGGAGCTATTAGTTCTAGTGCTAGCGAGCTTGTTAGGAAATTTGTAGAAAAAACCGGCATGCCAGCAGTACAAACTCTAATGGCACTTGGCGTAGTAGATGCTAATGATGAAAGAAACCTTGGAATGGTAGGTATGCACGGCAGCTACGCAGCAAATATGGCTTTAAGCGAGGCTGATTTAATAATCGCACTTGGCGCAAGATTTGATGATAGAGTTACTGGAAATGTAAAAGAGTTTGCCAAATCAGCAAAGATAATTCACATAGACATAGACCCAGCAAGCATAGATAAAATCATACACTCAGACTATCCTATCGTTGGCGATCTAGCTAGCGTGCTAGAACAAGTGCTAGAAAAGCTCTCTTGCGATAAAGAAGCTCTAAAGCCTTGGCTAGAGCAAATAAAAGTATACAATAACCTTCATCCACTAAGCTACAAAGATAGCAAAGATGGCGAGGCTCTAAAGCCTCAGTGGGTAATACAAGAACTTAGCAATACTCTACCAAAAGATGCTATAATAGCAACCGATGTTGGTCAGCATCAAATGTGGACAGCACAGTTTTTTAAGTTTTGCCGTCCTAGAGCCTTGCTTACATCAGGTGGGCTTGGTACTATGGGCTTTGGCTTGCCAGCTGCTATGGGAGCTGCTTGGGCTGTAGATGATAAAAAAACCCCAGTTGTCGCAATTAGCGGTGATGGCGGTGTGCTAATGAATATCCAAGAGCTAATGACACTAAGTGAACATGGCAAAAGAGTGATAAATATAGTGCTAAATAATAACTTTTTAGGTATGGTGCGTCAGTGGCAAAGTATATTTTATGACAGCAGGCTCTCAAGCGTAGATCTAGCAAAACAACCTGATTTTGTAATGCTAGCAAAGGCTTTTGGGCTAGAAGGATATAGCGTGAGCGATAAAGTAGGCTTTAAAAGCACGCTTGAAGCTGCACTAAAAAGCGATAAAAGCTGCGTGATAGAAGTAAAAATCGAGCGTTTTGAAAATGTCCTTCCTATGGTGGCACCTGGTGCTGCTATATATAATATGGTTTTGGAGTAGGTTATGCGTAGAGTAATTTCAGTAATCGTGCTAAACGAACACGGCGTGCTTTCACGCATTGTAGGGCTTTTTAGTGGTCGTGGATATAATATAGAAAGTCTTACTGTTGCCCCAGTGCCAAATAGTGAGTTTTCACGCATAAATATAGTTACAATCGGCGATGAACATACAATCGAGCAGATCATTAAGCAGCTTCACAAGCTCATTTCTACTTATAAAGTAATAGATAGTGGAGAGTTTGTAGAGCGTGAAATGGTGCTATTAAAAATCTCTTTAAATGAGGATTTCTCAGGGCTTGATGCGGTGCTAAAAAGCGCAAATGGCACAGTAACTAGCTCAAATGAGGATTATATAATAGTAATGGCATGTGATGAGGCTGATCGCATAGAAAACTTTATAAAGGTAATGAAAAAATACAAACCTAGTCAAATCGTGCGCTCAGGGTCAGTGATGATGGAGTTGTGATGCTTTTAAGTAGTATATATAAACTTTTAGGACAAAAGCAACCAGCTGAATATGAACTAGACATCTCAGGTCTAAACTCACTAAAAAAAGCAGGTGCTCATGAGCTCTCATACTGTGATGGCGAAGCAAATGTCAAGGACTTAAAAAGCTCAAATGCTGGGGCTATTTTGGTGCGCTCTGAACATGCTAATTTAGTAAAAAACCACGCTATAATTAGCAAAAATCCGCATTTAGATTTTGCTAATATTTCAGCGTTTTTTGCTAAACCGCTTTTTGAGGATAAGCATCCAGCCCAAATAGCTAGTAGCGCAAAGGTCATGGAAAATGTCCACATAGGCTCAGGCGTGATGATAGATGAAAATGTCATCATCATGTCAGGCTGCTACATCGGCGATAATGTCTATATCGGCCGTGGCACGCTAATTCATCCAAATGTAGTTATATACAATAATAGCAAAATCGGCGAAAACTGCATCATAAACGCAAATGCAGTAATCGGCTCAGATGGCTTTGGCTACGCTCACACCCCAGATGGCAAACATGTAAAAATCCACCACAACGGCAATGTAGTAATCGGCAAGCATGTAGAAATCGGAGCTTGTACTACTATTGATCGAGGAGTTTTTGATAGCACCATTATCGCAGATCATTGTAAAATCGATAATCTAGTCCAAATCGGCCATAACTGCGAGCTTGGCTTTGGTACGATTTTGGTATCACAAGTGGGGCTTTCTGGCTCGTCAATTTTAGGGCGAAATGTAGTAATGGGCGGTCAAGCAGGCACCAAAGGGCATATTCGCATAGGTGATTTTGTCCAGTGTGCTGCTAGAGCTGGAGTTAGTAAGGATCTGCCAGATAATAGTGGTGAGTATGCAGGGCATCCTATAATGCCGCTAAAAGAGTGGTTTAAGCTCCAAGCCAAGATTATAAGGTTTTTTAAAAAAGAAAGCAAGTAGGCTCTATGGAATTCTAAATATTTTATTCTAGAATTCCCTAGAAAAATGAGTTTAAATCTAGAATTCCCCATCTAAATATTTTATTCTAGAATTTCTTATAAAAATGAGTTTAAATCTAGAATTCCCTGTGATTTTTAGGAATTCTAGATTTGAACTTAAACTTAAATTTAAAGGAGAAAATATGAGTTTTTTTGATTCTTACAATGCACATGTTGCCGAGCGCGCTACTTTGGGTATCCCACCACTAGCTCTAAATAAAGAGCAAGTTAGCGAAGTTTGCGAGCTTCTTAAAAAAAGCCCAAGCAAAGAACTAGTTGATTTACTAGCAAACCGTGTAAATCCAGGCGTAGATGAGGGCGCAAAGGTTAAGGCTGAGTTTTTAAATGAAATCATCAACCACGACCTAAAATGCGAGCTAATCAGCAAGGCTGACGCTGTAAAAATGCTAGAGCCTATGCTAGGCGGATATAGCGTGATCGTGCTAGTTGCTAGCCTAAAAAGCAGTGATGAGAGCGTAGCAAAGGCAGCTGCTGATGTGCTAAAAAATACTATTTTTGTTCATGATTATTTTAACGATGTAGCTCGCCTTGCAAAAGAGGGCAACGCAAATGCTAAAAGCGTGATCGAGAGCTGGGCAAATGCTGAGTGGTTTAAAGCAAGAGCTGATATACCCGAAAAAATCGAAGGCATAGTTTTCAAAGTGCCAGGCGAGACAAACACAGATGATCTAAGCCCAGCAGGCGATGCTTTTACTCGCTCAGATATCCCACTACACGCAAACGCAATGCTTGGCAAACGCCAACCAGGTAGCCTAGAGAAAATTGCTGAGCTTAAAAAAAGCGGCCGTGAAGTAATCTATGTAGGCGATGTGGTAGGAACTGGTTCTAGCCGTAAATCAGCCACAAACTCTATTCAATGGCATATCGGCCGTGAAATCCCAGGAATTCCAAACAAAAAAACAGGTGGTGTAATCCTTGGTAGCATCATCGCTCCAATTTTCTTTAACACAAATGAAGATAGCGGAGCGCTGCCTATTATCGTTGATGTTGATGGACTTGAGATGGGTGATGAGATCACTATTTATCCACTAAAAGGCGAGATTCACAAAAACGGAAGTTGTGTAAAAACATTTAAATTAGAGCCAAATACTCTAAAAGATGAAGTAAAAGCAGGTGGTAGAATTCCTCTAATCATCGCTAGAAGCCTATGTAATAAAGCAAGAGCTGAGCTTGGGCTAGGTGCTGAGGATATCTTTATCAAACCAGAAGAGCCAAAAAACATTGATAATAGCGCAGGCTACACACTAGCGCAAAAAATGGTAGGCCGCGCATGTGGGCTTGATGGTGTTCGCCCTGGTATGTATGTAGAGCCTATCACCGCAACTGTGGGCTCACAGGATACTACTGGACCTATGACAAGAGATGAGATTAAAGAGCTTGCTAGCCTTGGCTTTAGCGCAGATTTCGTGCTACAAAGCTTCTGTCACACAGCAGCATATCCAAAACCAAGCGACGCACTAACTCACAAAACCTTGCCTGATTTCATGACAAGCCGTGGTGGCGTGTCACTTCGCCCAGGCGATGGTGTTATCCACAGCTGGCTAAACCGCATGGTGCTACCTGATACAGTAGGAACTGGCGGCGACTCACATACACGCTTCCCGATAGGCATTAGCTTCCCAGCTGGTTCTGGTCTAGTAGCCTTTGCTGCAGTTCTAGGCTCTATGCCACTAAATATGCCTGAGAGCGTGCTAGTTAGATTTAGTGGAAAAATGCAACCAGGTATCACTCTAAGAGACCTTGTAAATGCTATCCCATACTACGCTATCAAAAAAGGCCTACTAACAGTAGAGAAAAGAGGTAAAATCAATGTATTTGCTGGCAAAGTACTTGAAATCGAGGGCTTGCCTGATCTAAAAGTAGAACAAGCATTTGAGATAAGCGATGCATCGGCTGAGCGTTCAGCAGCGGCTTGTGCTATTGCGCTAAATAAAGAGCCGGTAATGGAATATCTAAAAAGCAATATCGCACTAATCGATGCTATGGTAGCTGATGGATATGAGGATAAAGAGACTTTACTTCGCCGCAAAGGCAAAATGGAGGAGTGGCTAGCAAAACCAGAGCTTATGAAAGCTGACAGCAATGCTAAATACCACACTGTAATTGAAATCAATATGGATGAGATCACTGAGCCGATTTTAGCTTGTCCAAACGACCCAGATGATGTGGCAACTCTAAGTGAAATTCTAAATGATCCAAAACGCCCTAAAAATATAGATGAAGTTTTCGTAGGTAGCTGTATGACAAATATCGGCCACTACCGCGCTCTTGGTGCTGTGCTAAATGGAGAAGGGCAAGTGCCTGCTCGCCTTTGGGTAGCACCTCCAACTCGCATGGACGAGGCTCAACTAAAAGCTGAAGGCGTGTATTCGCAATTTGGCGCAGCAGGCGCTAGAATGGAGCTTCCAGGCTGCTCACTATGTATGGGTAACCAAGCAAGGGTGCGTGATAATGCTGTTGTGTTCTCAACTTCAACTCGCAACTTTGATAACCGCATGGGTATGGGAGCAAAAGTTTACCTTGGCTCAGCTGAGCTAGCAGCAGTTTGTGCTATGCTAGGACGCTTGCCAAGTAAAGAAGAGTATCTAAAAATCGTGCCAGAAAAACTAGCTGGTAAAGAAAGCGATATTTACAAATACCTAAATTTCAATTTGATCGATAACTTCAAATTGTAATTATTACTTTTTTATAAAGGAATTCTAGAATTCTTGCTTAGAAATTCTAGAATTCCTAAGCATTCTCAAAGCATTTTATAGCAAACTTTAAGAAAATTTCGGTATAATACACTCTCTTTTATTCGCAAAGGAGCAAAAATGGGCGTAAAAGAACTCACAAATGCCATAGAAGAGCTGTTTGCTGAAAACTCAAAAGCTTATATAACTTTTGAAAAACTAATCCGTCTTTTTGACAAAACCCCAAGTGCAGCACAAATCGCCAAAATAATGGGCTTTATGGAAAAATACAAAGTCAAGCTAATTAGTGCCGCAGAAGCTACAAAGCTAAAAGACGCAATAGCACTAAAAAAATCTAGCTCCAAGAAAAAAAGCCAAGAAGAAACTGAATTTGACCTAAACACAGAAAGCGACCTACTTGAGTGGTCTCGTTCTGATTCGCCTGTGCGAATTTACCTTCGTGAAATGGGTGCTATTGCTTTACTTAGTAAAGAAGAAGAAATAGAAATCAGCAAAAAAATAGAATTAGGTGAAGATACCATAATAGACGCATTTTGCTCAGTGCCGTATCTAATAGAGTTTATCCTAAGCTACAAAGAAGCTCTAATAAATCGTGAAAGGCGCGTAAAAGAGCTATTTAAAAGCTTTGATGAGGATGAAGAAGGCGAAGATAATGACGAGGAAGAAGAGTCTAATGACGACTACGAAAGAGGCGATGAAGCCCAAAAAGCAAAGGCTAATAAGCTAAAAAAACAAGACAAAAGAGCTGAGAAGGTAGAAATCAGCTTTAAAGCCTTAGAAAAAGCAAAAAAAGAGTGGATAAAAACCATGCCTACTACCAAGTTAAGCGAAAAAGACGATAGTGATATCGCTGCTAAGCTAGCCCTTGCTTTTAAGAAAAAGGTGCTAAAAGAAAAGCTAGTTGACCTTGGACCTACAAGCAAACTAATAAATGAAATCGTCCGCTCTATAGAAACTGCGCTAAAAAGCGATGTGGACTTTAAAAAAGACCTTCAAAGCCTAGAATACCGCCTAAACCTATGCAATGACAAATTGTGCGCAAACCACGCAGCTTTGCTAAAAGATATCACAAAGCTAAGCAAAGAAGAGATTTTAGCTCGCGTGCCTGAGGCTACGATGGTAAATACTTATGTGGATATCCAAAAACTATTTCGCACAAAAGAGGCTAGCCAAACTGGCTTTGATCTAGACCAAGAAGAGCTAAAAATCGTCCTTGATCAAATCAAGCGTGGCAAAAACATAAGCGATAGTGCCAAGGGCAAAATGGCTCGTGCTAACTTGCGCCTAGTAGTTAGCATCGCTAAACGCTTTACAAATCGTGGTTTGCCGTTTTTGGATCTAATCCAAGAAGGAAATATTGGGCTTATGAAGGCTATTGATAAGTTTGAGTATAGAAAGGGTTATAAGTTCTCAACCTACGCTACATGGTGGATACGCCAAGCTATCAGCCGTGCAATCGCTGATCAAGCACGCACTATTCGCATCCCTATCCACATGATAGAGACGATAAATAAAATCAACAAAATCACTCGCTCATATATCCAAGAGCACGGCAAAGAGCCAAGCATAGAAGAAATCGCCGCTGAAATCAATCTAAGCGTAGACAAAGTCAAGCAAGTAATCAAAATCACAAAAGAGCCAATCAGCCTAGAAGCCCCTATTGGCAATGAAGATGATGGCAAATATGGAGATTTTGTAGAGGATAAAACCTCAGTTAGCCCTTTGGACCAGATCCTAAAAGACGATCTAAGAGAGCAAATCGATAAAGTCCTATCCCAGCTAAATCCTAGAGAGCGTGAGGTTATAAAAATGCGCTTTGGCTTGCTTGAGGATCAAAGCGACCTAACGCTAGAAGAAATCGGCAAGGCTGAAAATATCACCAGAGAGCGTGTGCGCCAGATTGAGAGCTCGGCTATCAAAAAACTTCGCTATCCAAAGTTTGGCAAAGAGCTTAAAAAATATGTCCACGGAGACTAAAACTACTATAGGTAATTCTAGATATTATTTTTCTAGAATTCCCTGCGGTAAAATCTAGAATTCCACGGAGACTAAAACTACTAGCGGTAAAATCTAGAATTCCTAAGCTTTGTAGCTAGAGTTTTGGTCTGGAATTCTAGATTTTCTTAATAGCCACAACCACTTATTCTTTAATGCGCTTAAAGCATGGCAAGCAAACATAATATACAAAGTATAAATCTAGAATTTCTAGTGACAATGTTGTATTATTTTACGCATATTAGTGCTTTTTTTAGTATCAAACTAGAATTCCTAAGTCAAATTTTAATTCCAGAATTGTCAAAATTGTGGTGTTGGATTTTTGAATTTATAGAAGCGACAAAGGGTTAAAATCTACTAAATAAACTCTAAAAGCTATAATTTTAGAGTTTATTTTTTAGAGTTTATTTCATTTTTTTACAGCTGTCTTTATCGCCATTATAGCAGGCTTTTTGCCAAATTTCTTTGGCAGTTGTGCTACTTTTTGCTACGCCAAGTCCGTCATTAAACATATCAGCTAGGATTAAGCAAGCTTTTAAATGTTGCAATTTTGAACACAGCGCATCATAAGCTGCTACTGCCTCAGTGTAGTAGCCCTTATTATAGAGTGTGCCTGCTACTTGCATACACGCATCTACATTGCCAGCTATGCACGAACTATCTAGCGCTTCAAGCTGTTTTTGTTCTGCTTGGCTAATAGTGTGCGAGCTACTAATGCCTTGGGCTTGTTGGGCTTGGATATTTGCTGTAGTTTTAGGCTGTTCGCAGCCCAAAAAAACCACGCCTAAAAGCGCAAAAAGTAAATAAAACTTACTCATCTTTGCCTCTGATGTAGAATACTTCTTTACCATCAAGTTTTTTAAGCTTAAAGCCATTTTCTTGCCCCCAGTTATAAACTGCTAGGTTAAACTCTTTTAGCGCAGTGATGTCGCTAGTTTCGCATTTGATTTTAAATACATCCTCGCTATTTGATAGCACTACATATCCGCCCATTGTTTTGATTTTTTCGTTTAACTCAGCGATTTTATCTAAATCTGGCACACTTAAACCTGCTTCTTCGATGCAGCGTTTTACTTGCGCTTTTAAAGCGTCGTTTGGTGTGTAGCCTAGGCTTGTAAGTACTGGTGTATAATGCATTGTTATCTCCTTAAAAATTTGTTTTAGTATTTTAGCACAAATTTTGCGTTTTTTAACTTGATTTTTGACTAATTAACACGCCTTCGATGATTTTTTTGATATCTCCATCTAAAATAGCGTCTGTTTGGCTATAAGCCTCTTTGCTTCGCACATCTTTTACTTGTTGATATGGAAAAAGCACATATGAGCGTATTTGATGCCCCCAACCGATCTCATCTTTTGGCGCATTTGCCTGCTCGGCTTGCTGTTTTTGCATCTCAAACTCATATAGTCTTGATTTTAGCATTTTTAACGCAGTGGCTTTATTTTTGTGCTGGCTTCTATCGTTTTGGCACTGAACTACAATGCCAGTTGGGATATGCGTGATTCTCACAGCACTTTCAGTTTTATTTACATGCTGTCCACCCGCACCACTTGCTCTGTAATAATCAAAGCGCATATCCTTTTCCTCGATATCAATAGCAATATTATCATCAAGCTCAGGGCTTACCATAACTGATGAAAAGCTAGTATGTCTACGCCCTGCGCTATCAAAAGGACTTACTCGCACCAAGCGGTGAATGCCGTTTTCAGCCTTTAAATATCCATAGGCGTTTTCGCCACGAACGATGAAGCTCACATCTTTTAGCCCTGCCTCGTCGCCTTCTTGAAAATCAAGCGTTTCTACCTTATAGCCCTCTCGCTCGCAAAAGCGCAAATACATACGATAAAGCATGCTCGCCCAGTCATTGCTCTCTGTGCCACCAGCTCCTGGGTGGATAGTGATAATTGCGTTTTTATCATCATTTTCTCCACTTAGCATTATTGAGATTTCTAGGCTTGTTACTTTATCTTCAAGTCCCTTGCTATCATCAAAAAGCGCATTTATAGTCTGGGCATCATTTTCAGCATTTGCTAACTCAAAAAGCTCGCTTGCGTCATTTAGAGCGCTTTTTGCTTCATTAAAGTTTTCTAAGATTTTAGAGATTTTGCTTTTTTCTTTGCCGATTTTAGCACTTGTTTCTACATCACTCCAAAAGGCTGGATCGCTTTCTAAACTGGCTATTTCATCAAGTCTAGCTTTTATTTCATCAGGTTTTATGATACTAGCGATATTTGAGATTTTATTGCTAAGAGCCTTTAAAAGCTCACTATATTCGTAATTATCCAAGATTTTTTCCGTTTTAAAATTTTTTAAAACAGAGATTTTATTTAAAATTTGCTTTAAAAGTGCTGATATTTTGGCTTATAGTTTTACAGAATAATTAAGTATGCTAAGAAAATTCTAGTTCGAAAATTCTAGTCCAAAAATTCTAGTTCACGCTTCAAATCTATTATATTTTTATTAAAATCAATAACCCTTCCGTTTAAGAAATCATTATACATTTTTAAGTCATGATAGCTACCATTGCCATGTTGTTCTTTTAGAATATAATGACCAGATATTATTTCATCCCAGTGTTCTTGAAATAATTTGATAATTATATTTTGAAGTTTTTCGTAACTGCTTTTTAAGCTTTCTTTATTTTCATCAAAGAAAACCTCTTTTTGATAGATAATTTTACCACCATCAATACTAGAGTCTAGTTCATGTATGCTTACACCCTTTGGTGTATTTTTGATAAAACTCCAAAAATTTGGGTTGCTACCTTTATTCCAAGGTAGCAATGAAATATGCATATTTATAATGCGTGCGCCTATATCTTTTGCGTATTTTAATGTATCAAATTTTATTATTGATGAATAATTGTAGCTTATGATTAATTTTGGTTTTACATTATTTAGTATGTTTATATCTAATGTATCACTATATAATAAAACATTATCGCATCTACTTTTTATCCACTCAAATAGTAAAAGAGAATTTTTATTATTTGTTAAAAATATTATTTGGTATGGAGGGGAGGGGTAGGGGGGGGATGAGGAGCAAAAACTGCTCTTTTAGATGCTTTTTTATTATATTTAAAAACATCATTTTCTATGCTTTCATTATAGCCAAGAGTTTTGAAAATCACCTGCGATGCTATATTGCTTTTTTTTACATCAGCATATAGATAAAAGTCTTTAAACTCTTCTAATAAAGCATTCTCGCATAATTGTAAAATAATTTTGCCAAAGCCAAGTCCTCTGTAAGCTTTGTCTATACTATAGCTTATTTTGCCTTGATTTTCTTCTTTTATTTTTATGCGGATTTGTCCTATATCATTGCCATTGTAGCAAAGTATATAGTGGCGTGTTTTAAGGTCTTTTAAGGTGTTTTCAAACCAAGTTTGGTGCTCAGCCCAAGTGATTTCTTTTGTTTTAAAAGAATTATTTCTTGTATCTTTATCATTTGCCCACTCAAAGATAAGCTTTATGTCGCTTTGTAGGACTTTGCGCAAATATATACTTTGTTTTTCCATATTTTTGCTAGTTTTTATACCCAACGATATCAAGCCCAAAGCCTGAAATAGCAGTGAATTCTTGAGATTCATTTTCGCTTAGTAGAGTGATTTGCTTTATATCAAAGTGGCGCAAAATTTGTGCGCCTATGCCGTAGCTTTTGGCTTCTTTGCAGCCCTTAGCACTTAAAAACACTAGCATTCCACCCTCAGTTTCTATTGTTTTTAGACTTTTTATAAACTCATCGTAGTTTGTCATTGATAGTAGTTCGTGGTCAGTTTTTATGCGGTGAAACTTCACATTTACAGGCTTACTAGTATCAAGTGCTCCAAAGGTGTAGGCAAAATGCGTATTGCCTAAATGGTCGCTAAGCTCGTATTTTTGGGCTGGCAAACCCGCTATTTGACTAGCTTTTGGCTTGCTAACGCTAATTAGCTGTTCGTGGTGAAGGCGGTATTCAATTAGCTCGCTTACGCTTATCATATTTAGTCCATGCTTAGCACAAAACTCTACTAGATCATCACGACGTGCCATTTCTCCATCATCTCGCACGATCTCGCAGATCACACTAACTGGCGCAAGCCCAGCTAAAGCGCACAGATCCACGCTGCCCTCAGTATGCCCAGTTCGCTCCAAAACCCCGCCACGCTTAGCAATCAGCGGGAAAATATGTCCAGGACGAACAAAATCAGCTGCCTTTGTGCTAGGATCAACTAGCATTCTTATAGTCATATTTCGCTCGTATGCGCTCACGCCTGTTTTTGCCTTTGCTGCATCAATGCTAATAGTAAATGCTGTCTCGTGGCAGCTAGTATTGCTTGCTACCATGGGGCATAACTCAAATTTAGCTGCAAGCTTAGCACTTAGTGGAGTACACAGCACGCCACGAGCGTGAGTTATCATAAAATTTACCTTTGCCTCATCGCAAAAGGCAGCCGCACAGACTACATCGCCTTCGTTTTCTCTATCTTCATCATCGGTCATTACGACCATTTTACCGGCTTTTATATCTTCTATTGCTTGTTTAACATTTTCAAATGCCATTTTTATAAAGTCCTTTGAAAAATTTCGCTTACTTTATCTAAATTTCATAAATATTAAGGCAATTTTGCTACAATTTGCGCCAAAAATTTAAATTAAAGGAGCAAAAATGCGAGTTTTACTAATAAAAGATGTAAAAGGTCTTGGCAAAATAGGCGAGGTAAAAGAAGTAAAAGACGGATATGGAAATAATTTTTTAGTTGCCAAAGGCTATGCAAAAGTAGCAACTGACGCAGTTTTGCGCCAATGGCAAGCTAGCAAAAAAGCAAAAGCCGAAAGCGATGCCTACGAAGTAGCCCAAGCTAAAAGCCTAGCTGATGATTTAGCAAAAATTAAGCTTGAAATAAGCGTGAAAATCGGCGCAAATGGTGCACTTTTTGGCTCAGTTACCAAAGATGAAATTGCAAAAGCCCTAAAAGACAAAGGCTTTGAAATAGATAAAAAGTGCTTAGAGTTTGATAGTATAAAAACCCCTGGTGAGTATGAAATACACGCAAAACTAGGTCATCAAATCACAGCTAAGTTTACTTTAAGTGTAAAAGGTGAGTAATGTTTCATGCAACTACGATTTTAGCCTATAAAGGTGCAAGGGCCTCAGTAATCGGTGGCGATGGGCAAGTAAGCCTTGGCAATACAATTATGAAAGGCAATGCTACTAAAATCAGAGAGCTTGATAATGGCAAGATTTTAGCTGGTTTTGCTGGTAGCACGGCTGATGCTTTTAATCTTTTTGATATGTTTGAGAGAATTCTAGAAGGTGCTAAGGGCGATTTGATGAAGTCTGCTGTGGAGTTTAGCAAAGAGTGGCGCAAGGATAAGTATCTGCGCAAGTTAGAGGCTATGATGATAGTGCTAAACCGTGAGCATGTGTTTTTGCTAAGTGGCACAGGAGATGTGCTTGAGCCTGAGGATGGCTGCCTTGTAGCAATAGGCAGTGGTGGAAACTACGCTATTTCAGCTGCTAGGGCTTTAAAAGCACACTCAAATCTAAGTGAGTTAGAGCTTGTAAAAGAGAGTTTAAAGATCGCTGCTGATATTTGTATATATACAAATCATAATATCAAAACTTACGAAATAAGAGATGAAAAATGAACGCAAAAGATATGAAACCAAAAGAAATAGTTGAGTTTCTAAATGATTATGTAATCGGTCAAAAAGAAGCTAAAAAAATAATAGCAATCGCACTTCGCAACCGCTGGCGCAGAATGCAGCTAAGCCCTGAAATGCAAGATGATATAATACCAAAAAATATTCTAATGATAGGCTCAACAGGCGTGGGAAAAACTGAAATCGCACGCCGCTTAGCAAAGATGTTTGGCATGCCTTTTATAAAAGTAGAAGCTAGCAAATATACAGAAGTTGGCTTTGTAGGGCGTGATGTAGAGAGCATGGTGCGAGATTTGGCTGCTGCTAGCCTAAATCTGCTAAAAGAAGAAGAGCGTAAAAACAAAGAAAGCGAAATCAATGAGTATATAGAAAAGCGAATTTTAGAGCGTCTTTTGCCGCCTTTGCCAAAGTTAGCAAGCGAAGAAAAACTGCGTGATTACGAAGCAAGCTATGCTAAAATGCGTGAGCGACTAAAAGCTGGCGAGCTAGATAATCTAAGCATAAGTATAGAAATCGACCAAAGCGCAATAGAGGCAAATCCTACCTTGCCACCTGAAATGAGCCAAATGCAAGATAGCCTAATCAAAGTCATCGGCATAGGCTCAAAAAAGGTAAAAAAAGAACTAAAAGTAAAAGATGCTAAAAATGTGCTAAAAAACGAAGCCTGTGAGAAAATCTTAGACATTGATAATCTAAAAAGCAAGGCCTTAGAAAGAGCCGAAAATGAGGGCATAATTTTCATCGATGAAATCGATAAAGTGGCTGTGCCAACGGGTGCTAGTAGCAGGACTGATCCTAGCAAAGAAGGCGTCCAGCGTGATCTTTTGCCTATAGTAGAGGGCAGCAGCGTAAATACAAATATCGGCGCACTAAAAACCGATCATATACTTTTTATCGCAGCTGGAGCCTTTCATCTTGCAAAGCCAAGTGATCTTATCCCTGAGCTTCAAGGTCGCTTTCCACTAAGAGTAAATCTTGATAGCCTTGATGAGAATGCTCTATTTGAGATTTTAACAAAGCCAAAAAATGCTTTGCCAGCGCAGTATAAGGCACTGCTTGGCGCTGATGGTATAGAGCTTGAGTTTGAAGAAGAAGCACTTCGTAAAATCGCAGCCCTAACTCACAATGCAAACGAAAAAGTAGAAGACATAGGCGCAAGACGCCTACACACCGTAATCGAGCGTGTGCTTGAAGACATCAGCTTTGAGTGCAGTAGCGGCAAGGCCATCATCACAGCCTCACTTGTAGAAGAAAAACTAGCCGATGTAGCGCAAAATCAAGATTTAGCAAAATATATTTTATAGAAAATTATTTTGTGAATTTATTCTTAGAAATTCTAGAATTCCTAAGAATAAATCTAGAATTCCTAGAGATTGCTTCGCTTCGCTCGCAATGACGAATTTTAAGGCTTAATAAATGGGATTGGCTTTTTAAAAGCCTCGCAATGACGAAAATTCTAGAATTCCTAAGCTAAAAAATACCCCCGCACCCTATGCAACAAATGCGAAGCAACCAGCGAATGCGAAGCAAAAAAAACTGCCCTATAAAAAAAATAAAAAAATAAAAAAATAGCAAATTTTTACATTTTTTAAGCTTGAATTTCTAAAAAGAATTCTAAAATTGCGTTTTTATTTTACAAAAGCAAAGAACATAAATGAAACCAAAAATTGGCGATTTAGCATTATTTATTAGCAAATATCTTGCCGCACTTCATGCCTCTGGTGCCTTTGTATCTCGTGAAAATCGCTGTACTCAGCGCATCGCTCATGCTTATGGCTATGATATTAGCATTAACTTTTTTTTCAACAACACTGCCCTTACGCTAAAAGACAAGCAAAATCCGCATATCAAAGAAACTCTCGTGCTCTCAAATCCAGCCGTGCAAATAAACCTAGCAGAACTTAGAGAACTAAGCGCGCTTAGCTGGCACATCCACGATGATAGACCTGAGCTTGCGCAGTGCTACGAGCATCTAAAAACCGCAAAAGAGCGTAATATCAAAGAGCGAAATATCTGGGTGGTTTTGCTTGTAGTTGGCATTTCGTTTGCTGCGCTTTGTAGGCTTTTTGGCGGTGATTTTGTGGCGATGGCTTTTACTTTTGCAGCGGCTTTTAGTGGGGCAGGGCTTAGGCATTTGCTTACGCTTTGGGGCATTGATATGAGGCTTCAATACATCTTTTTATCCTTTTATTCATCGGCGTTTGTGGCGTTTTTTGGCGGGATTTGGGCAGCTCATTTTGGCGAGTTTAGCATGCATATTGCCATTGCTACTAGTATACTTTATCTAATTCCAGGTATATTTTTTATTAACTGCGTGATTGATATTTTGGATAATCATATTTTAGTAGGCTTTTCACGCATTGTAAATATTGCTATTTTGATTACTTGTATGGCGATTGGTGTGTATTTGACCTTGGTTATTTTTGGGCTTGGAGCATTGGCATGAGTTCGGTTTTTTTAGATATTGGCGCTGATATGCTTTTAGCAGCACTTGCTGGTTTTGGCTTTGCTTATGGAGCAAAGCCGCCAGTGCCTGCGCTTATTTTAGCTGCTTTAATCGCTGCTTTTGGGCATGCTTTTCGCTTTACTTTGCTAAACTTTTTGGGCTTTGAGATGATTGTGGTGGCTACTTTTTTGGCTTCTTTTTTGGTGGGACTTTTAGGTCTTATGGTGGCTAAGTTTTACAAAACACCACTTGAGGTCATTACCTTTCCTGCGCTTTTGCCTATGATACCTGGATTTTATGCTTATAAGAGCATATTATTGCTTTTTGAGTTTTTAAATACTAGCGATGAGATGGCAAAAACTATTGCTCTTTCAAACTTCTTTTATCAGCTTTTTATCACAATAGGAGTTACATTTGCGCTTGCTGCTGGGGTTAGTGCGATGATATTAGTTTTTGCAAAAAAGAGTTTTTCTATCACAAGGTATAGCAATATTTTTAAAAAAAAGAGTATAATGGCGAAAAAAAATTTCTAAGGAGTATAGCTTGATGCCTGATTGGGACGAGAAATACTGCCAAAAGTGTAGCGCAAAAGTAGAGATAAAGAACTAAAATGTCTATAAACTCACAAAAATATAATGCTCAAATCAATAAAGAGCGTATTTTAGGCTCTTAGATAATGCCACTTTCTCATCTAAATTCTGAGCAGTTTGCTGCTGCTAGCGCGCCTTTTGGCCACAATCTTATAATCGCCTCAGCTGGCACTGGCAAAACTAGCACCATAGTCGCTCGCATAGCTCATCTTTTAGGCTCTGGGGTAGAAGCTAGCAAGATTTTACTACTTACTTTTACAAACAAAGCCGCAGCTGAAATGCTCTCTCGCCTTGCTAAAAAGTTTGATAAAAGCGTGATTTCTAGCGTGAGTGCTGGGACTTTTCACGCTACTGCTTATGCCTTGCTTAGAGCAAATGGTTTTGATATCACGCTAAAGCAGCCAAGCGAGCTAAAACTACTGCTAAAAAGCATAGCAGGACAAAGAAAGTTTCATCACATTAGCGATATAGGCGCATTTAGCGCGGCGTATTTATACGAGCTTTACTCATTTTTTCAAAACACCGGTGGAGATGATTTTGAAGAGTGGTTTAGAGCAAAAAACGGCGAACAAAGCGTATATAGCGCAATTTATGCTGATATTTTGTGTGAGTTTGAAGAAGAGAAAAAACGCTTTGGCTATGCTGATTTTAACGACCTTTTGCTATACCTAAAAAGAGCTTTAAAAGAGGGCGATATTGCTCAGGAATTTACTGAAATTCTAGTAGATGAGTATCAAGATACAAATTTGCTTCAAAGCTCACTAATAGATGCTTTTGGCGCAAAGAGCTTATTTTGTGTGGGGGATTATGATCAAAGTATTTATGCTTTTAATGGCGCAGATATTAGCATAATAGGCTCGTTTAAAGAACGCTACAAAGACGCTAAAATCTACGCGCTAAATACAAACTACCGCTCAAGCCAAAATATCCTAAAACTAGCAAACCGTGTAATAGCAATAAATCCACGCCTCTATGAAAAAGAGCTAAAAGTGGGCAGAGAAGGTGTTTTTAACCAGCCGCGCCTGCTAGTATATGATGATCTTTTTGCGCAGTATAAGGGCATAGCGCAAATAATTAGCTCTCTAAAAGTGCCAAGTGATGAAATAGCCGTGATTTTCCGCAATAACTCAAGTGCTGATGGCGTAGAAATCGCTTTAAAAGAACTAGGGATTGCCTCAAAGCGCAAGGGCAGTGGGAGTTTTTTTGAAAGTCGTGAGATAAAGGCTCTAATCTCGCTTGTCTCGCTGCTGCTAAATGGCAAGGATATAATGGCATTTATTGATGTAGCGCAGTATTTTAAGAGGCTTGGCGAGGCAAAATCAAAGCAGATTTTTGAGCTTTTATCTCAGTGTGGAGCAGGGGACGCTATAGCTGGACTGCTGCGACCTGACCCAAAAGCCACTATCACGCACAAAAGGCGCAAAAACTACGAACTAGGGCTTTTTGATGATGAGCTTAGCGTGAGCGAAAACCTGCCAGCAAGCATAAAAAATCACAAAATCGCTAGTTTTTTATCTACTGAGGGCGGGGAGTTTTTAAGCGATTTGCTATATTTTCTAAAAGCGCTAAAAGGCGTAAATGACGCCTCAGCCTGCCTTGGGCTTATCATCGCCTCTCCAATATACGAAAAAATCGCCACCGCAATCGCTCACAAAAAATCTGTTCGCAAAGATAAAAGCATAGATGAGAGCCAAAAAGAGCTTACAAAAGAGCGAATAATCCATAGGGCAAGGTCGCTTGAGAGCATTGCTAAAAACTACAAGGATTTAAGCGCGTTTTATAATTTTTTAAGCCTTAGCGATAGCCAAATGAGCGCAGGTAGCGGTGTAAGCTTGCTTAGCGTGCATGCTAGCAAGGGGCTGGAGTTTGAGGCTGTTTTTGTCATAGACCTGGCGCAAAACCGCTTCCCAAACATCCGTCTAAGCTCAGGTGCTGGGGGCATAGAAGAAGAGCGAAGGCTTTTTTATGTAGCTGTAACAAGAGCAAAAAACGAGCTTTTTTTAAGCTACGCAAAATACGACAAAAACGGCAAAATCAGCTACGAGCCAAGCCAGTTTTTAAAAGAAGCTGGTTTTAAAATAGAAAAAGAAAAAATCTAGAATTCCTACTTAAAATTTGTTAGGAATTCTAGAATTCTCTGCTTCATTGTGGGGGCAAAGCGAGCTAAGCTAGGAATTCTAGAATTTCTGGGGTTGGGGGGTATATTTTTTGGAATTCTAGAATTTTACTTAGGAATTTTAGAATTCCTTAAAATTCGTCATTGCGAGGCTTTGAAAAAATAGGGAGCAATCTGTAGGAATTCTAGAATTTCTGGGGTTAGGGGGTGTATTTTTTGGAATTCTAGAATTCCTGAGTATAAAAATACCCAAATTTTAGCGGGGTTTTAGGGGCGACAGCTCCTAAGGGTTTAGGGCGTAGCCCTTATAAAATTTGCAATCTAGGCTAGATTTATCTAGCCTAAAAGCGAGCAAAAATTTAGAATTCCTAGACAAATCTAGAATTCCTGCGCCTTCTGTCATTGTCCGGCCCCTTTGGACAATCTCTATAAAAAATTATATTTTTGCTTTTGTGGGGTTAAAAGAGCTAAGGAATTCCAGAATTCCCTAGCTCTTTAAGCTAAATATTTTAGCTTATGATCCTGTTGTTGATGTTGTTGTTTGTTCATCATAAATGCTTATGCTTGAGCCGATAGCTATAGCACCTATATTATTGTTATTAGGTTTACCATTTACTTTTGAGGTAAAATAAGCTTCTAGAGGTTCTGCATTTACAACTTGTTTGCAAATACCATCTGGAGCATTTGCTCTACTAAAGACAATTTGAGCTGGTGTATCGGCAGTTTCCCCTCTAAGCGTAAATTTGATACAGTCTTGACCACCAACTATTAGGACACCATCATTGGTAATCACTCCTTCAGGATTCTTCATAGGCACATTTGTAATTTCATTCCATTTAATTTTGCTACCCTTACCATCAGTACCAGTGCCAAATCCATCTTTTGCTGTATAATAAGCACTGGCGTCGCTTATTAGTGTGCGTAGGTTGGCAACAGCAGCCGAGATTTCTGCATCTTCTCTTGTAGCAGCTAGGCGGGGAATAGCGACGCTAGCTAGAATTCCTAAAATAACGATAACAAAGATTAGCTCTATCATCGTAAAGCCCTTTTTCATCTTTTATCCTTTCTGTGTTAATTTAAAAAAAAGAATTCTAGAATTCCAGAATTCCCTAGCTCTTTAAGCTAAATATTTTAGCTTATGATCATGATGATGTTGCTGTTGTTTGTTCATCATAAATGCTTATGCTTGAGCCGATAGCTACAACACCACCACCATTAGTAAGATTAACACCAGTTACTTTTGAGCCAAAATAAGGTTTTAGAGGTTCTGAATCTTGAACTTGTTTGCAAACAGCATCAGTAGTACTTTTTTTAGCGACAATAATGTGAGCTTGTGCATTGGCATTTTTGCCAGTGTCACCGGTATTTTTACCTCCTATCCTAAAAATGATACAGTCGGCTTGACCACCAACTTTTAGCTGACCATCAGTCGTAGTCACTCCTTTACTGGCATCTTTTGCTGTTAGAGGCGCATTTGTAATTTCATTCCATTTCATACCAGTAGGAAATTCGCCTTTTGCTGTATAATAAGCAGTAGCGTCGCTTACTAATGTGCGTAGGTTAGCAACAGCAGCTGAAATTTCAGCATCCTCTCTTGTAGCAGCTAGGCGGGGGATAGCTACACTAGCTAGAATTCCTAAAATAACGATAACAAAGATTAGCTCTATCATCGTAAAACCCTTTTTCATCTTTATCTCCTTTAAGCATAAAATGCTTATATCTTATTATTTTAATTATTAAACTTTGCTGAAAATTATTAAAGTTTTATTAAAGTATTTTTTAAAGGAATTTTAGAATTTTGCTCGCTTTTAGGCTAGATAAATCTAGCCTAGCTCGCAAAGTTTATATGGGCTACGCCCTAAACCCTTAGGGGCTGCCGCCCCTAAAACCCCACTAAAATTTAGAATTTTCCCTAGCAATGACGGCGATTTGATGAGATTGCTTCGGTCGCTTTGCTCCTCCCTCAATGACGGAATTGCGGAATTTTAGACGGAATTCTAGGATTGCTTAGCACTGAGATCCCCCAGTCAAGCTGGGGGATGACACAAGGCTTAGGAATTCTAGACGAGATTGCTTCGGTCGCTTTGCTCCCTCGTAATGACGCAGGGAATTCTAAATTTATTTGTGATGAGATCCCCCAGTCAAGCTGGGGGATGACACAGAATACGCAAGCCGAGGGATGACACAGAATACGCAAGTCGGGGGATGACACAAGGCTTAGGAATTCTAGAATTTCTAGTCTATAAACGCAAAAAGCCCCTAGGAATTCTAGATTTTATGGTAATTGTTTAAATTACTAAAAAAGGAATTTTAGATTTTTGCGTAATTTTAGCTTATAAAAGCTAAAACTTAGACAAAATGCGCTAGAATTAAGGCTTTATTTTTGAGGGATTGTTTATGAAAAAAGTCCATTTTATCGGCATCGGTGGCATTGGAATTTCAGCTATTGCCAGATTTTTGTTTGAGCAAGGCTTTGTAGTAAGTGGCAGTGATATAAAAGAAAGCGAAGTTACAAAGGAGCTGTGCCAGGCTGGTATGAAAGTAAGCGTGCCACATAGCAAACAAGCCGTGCTAGATGCTAGTCCTGATTTTGTCGTATACTCAGCTGCTATAAAGCCAAATAATATAGAACTACAAGCTGCTAGAAATGCTGGTATAGAGTGTCTTTCACGCAAAGAAGCCCTGCCTTTGGTGCTAAAAGATAAAAAGGTCTTTGCCGTAGCTGGTGCGCATGGCAAAAGCACCACAAGCGCAATGCTAGCAAGTCTGCTTGATGGTAGCGTGATAATAGGCGCAGTCTCAAAGCAGTTTGGCTCAAATATGAAATACGAACAAAGCGAAAATGTGATTTTTGAAGCTGATGAGAGTGATTCAAGTTTTCTTAACTCAAATCCATATCTAGCAATAGTTACAAACGCAGAACCTGAGCATATGGAGCATTATGATTATGATTTGGCTAAGTTTCATGCGGCATATAGGGGTTTTTTGGAGCGTGCGAATGTGCGTGTGATAAATACTGATGATGAGTTTTTAGGCACGCTTAAGATGGATAGCATTCGGCTAAATGAAGGCGATATTAGCGATATAAAGGTGATTTTGCGTGATAATGAGCCCTTTACTAGCTTTAATCTAAAAGGTCTTGGGCGTTTTGAGGCGTATGGGGCTGGTAAGCATATCGCTGTGGATGCCTCACTAGCAGTGCTTGGGGCAAACTGCGAGGTGGGATTAGAGCTTATAAGAGAGCGGCTAAAAAATTATAGAGGCATTAAAAAACGCTTTGATATACTTGTAGCTAGCCCAAACTACGCTTTAATCGACGACTACGGACACCACCCAACAGAAATCGCAGCCACGCTAAAATCAGCTAGGCTTTATGCTGATTTGCTAGGGCTTAGCAAGATTACAGCGATATTTCAGCCACATCGCTATACTAGGCTAAAGGCGAATATAGATGGCTTTAAGCAGTGTTTTAGCGGAGCTGATGAGCTAGTCGTGCTACCAGTTTTTACAGCTGGTGAGGAGCAAAATGATGTGGATTTAAAAGCAGAGTTTAGCACAGCGACCTTTGCTGATAAGCTAGAGCGTAAGGGCGATTTTATCGCTTTTAAAGACAGCTTTGGCGTGGCTCATATACTAAATGACGGACTTGTAATAGGCTTTGGGGCTGGGGATATCTCAGCTCAGCTTAGAGGCAAATAAAATCTAGAATTTCTAGAAAAATCGCAGAGGAATTCTAGATTTATGACTAAAATAAGGTAAAAAAATGCTAAAAAAACTTATAATATTTTTTGGAGTTTTGATGATACTTGGCTGTGGATATAAGCCTGTTAGCGTGCTAACAAAAGAAATAATTGCCCAGAATGTCTATGTAGATGTGGTGATAAAAAAGAGCGACCCAGCAAACTCTGTGGCTATAAAAGATGGTATTAGAGAAGCTGTAATAAAGCGCCTTAATAGAGACCTCTCTAGCCAAAGCGATGCTGATACAGTGATAATAGCAAATATCGTAAATGTAGCTTTTGCGCCTACTTCTTTTGATAGATTTGGCTTTGTAAATGCCTATGAAGCGCAAGTAAGCATAGACTATAAAGTAAAGCTAAGCAGCGGCGAGCCACTAAGTATCATAGCTACTGGCAAAAGCTACTTTCGTATGAACCGTCAAGTGCTAGATACAATCTACACAGATAGCGTAATCACAAATCAAGACCGCTATAATGCTATCGCAGAGGCTAGCAAAGAAAGCTTTGATGAGTTAATCGCAAAACTAGCCCTAAAAGGCTATAAGCTAAAAAAGGACTAAGATGGCAACTTTACTTGGCGAAGTCATTAAAGATACCATAAAAGAAGCAGCTCTAAATAAAATCACATTAACCCCAGAAAACTACGCTCAGCTCTTTTGTAAAGTAGCTGCTAGCAAGGGTGTAAGCAGCCCAGAGTGCCAAAAGCTACAAGGCTATATATCTCGCCTTAATGAGCATTTACAAAATGAAATCTCTAAAATGCCGATGAGAACAGAATCTGAGTTTATTGCTTATCTCATCTCTAAGCTAAATAGAGCTAGCAGCGAAGGCGGCGGCAAAATCACCCCTGATCTAATCTCGCTAAATAAAAGCGTATTAAATAGCGTAAAACTGCTAAGAAACAAAGACGCAACCGATCTAGCAAGTCGCACAATGAGTACTTTAGAAAATAATCCTAGCGATACAAATCTAAAAATACTGCGTGAAAAATGGCAAAGCTTCATCGCAAACTACGATGATAGCTATATTGATGATCTTAAAAAATACGGCGTAAATAAAAGCGATGATCTAAAAGGCATAATTGATGCTTTAATGAGCTCAAATATTGAAATTTCAGGCTCAAAGGATTATTATTTAATAGCTGAGCTAATTTTAAACTCGCTTTTGCCAAGCATTACTCCAAATATGGATGATGAGCTAGAAAGCCTTAGCAAACGCCTTCGTGAGATGCCTGAGCTAATAGAAAATGCAAATATGCAAGGCGATATCAAAAATCTCATAAATAAGCGCATAGAGCTTGATAGAAATGAGTTTAAAAGTAAAATCTTGGGTCTAGATAAAATCCTAGCAGACATAGAAAACGAGTTTGAAGCCTACTCAAAAAAGCTAGGCTTAGAGCAAGATAGCAAGCTAAGGGGTATTCGCAAAGAGCTAGAGGATCTAGGTGGCAGTAGCGAGTATAAAAATGTAAAAAACAAACTAGAAAATGTCGCAAGCTTGATTAGCACAAATCTAAGAGACTTTGAAGTAAAGCTAAATGACTCAAAGCGTGCGATAAAATCGCTTAAAGATCAAATAAGAGAGCTTCAAGTTCAGCTAGAAAAATCAGCCAAAGAAGCGCAAAATGACTTTTTAACTGGACTTTATACCAAGCGAGCCTTAGAAGCACAGCTTGACAGAGTTGAAGAAGATTATATAAATAAAGATATAGAATATTGTATATGCTTTTTTGATATTGATCACTTTAAGCATATAAATGACACTTACGGACAGAGCGCAGGTAATGTAATACTAGCAAAAATAGGGGGTATACTACACAAAATGTCGCGCCAAATTGATGTGGTAGCAAGATATGGCGGAGAGGAGTTTGTAGCGATTTTGCCACTTTGTGATTTAAAACAGGCGCAAAAATACGCAAACGAAATACTGCATAATGTGCACTCATATGAGTTTGTCTACAAGCAAAGTAAGTTTAATGTAACCATAAGCTGTGGTATAGCCTCACGCACGCAAACAAAAAGCCGTATAAGCTGTATAGAAAAAGCTGATGAAATGCTCTACGCTGCCAAAGAAGCTGGGCGAAACTGCGTAAAGGTTTTAGAAAGCTAGGGAATTCTAGAATTCCCTACTATGTCATCCTCGGGCTTGACCTGAGGATCTCTGTGTTAGAGAATTTTGACGGAATTTTAGAATTCTCTATGATGAGATCCCCCAGTCAAGCTGGGGGATGACACAGCCTTGGGAATTTTGAACGGAATTTTAGACGGAATTCTAGAATTCTAAGGGAATTTAAAAAGTTTATCTAAGGAATTCTAGAATTCCCTAAGGGAATTTAAAAAAGTTTATCTAGGAATTCTAGAATTTATCTAGGAATTCTAGATTTTATTTAGGGAATTCTAGAATTCTAAGGGTTTTGTAAAGATTTTAAAGAAAGTTTATGAAAAGTCTAAAAGAGTTTTTAAACGCCAAGCCACTTTATTATGATGAGATTGATTATAGCCGCTTTCCTCGTGCCTTTAAGGCTATAAAAAATGAGCTAGAAATCAAGCCCATCATACATATAATAGGCACAAACGGTAAGGGTAGCACTGGGCGTTTTCTAGCCCTTATTTTAAAGGCAAATGGCAAAAAAGTAGGGCATTACACCAGTCCTCATATTTTTGATTTTAACGAGAGATTTTGGCTTGATGGGGCTTTGGCTAGTGATTATGAGCTAGAACTTGCTCACAAAGAGCTTTTAGAGATTTTTAAAAAAACTAGCGCAGAGCATTTTATAGATGGGCTTAGCTATTTTGAATGGGCGACTTTGCTAGCTTGCGTGCTTTTTAGAGACTGCGATGAGTGGATTTTTGAGGCTGGGCTTGGTGGTGAGCATGATGCGACAAATGCTCTGCCAAAAGCTCTTAGCATTTTTACGCCCATTGGTCTTGATCACAAGGCTTTTTTAGGTGATAGTTTGGGTAGCATTGCTACAACCAAGCTAAATGCGATGAGCAAAAATGCTATAATATCTGCGTTTTTTGCCAAGATTAATATAGCAAAAAATATAGCGGAGCAAAAAGGCGCAAAGCTACAAATCGCTCCTAAGTGCGCTACTAGCAATGCTAGCAAGATTTATCTAAAACACAAAAGCCTTTTTTTGCGCCAAAACTTCGCCCTTGCGCTTTTTAGCGCAAAAAGCCTTGGCGCAAAGTGGGATAAAAGCGTGCTAGCAAAAATGGGCGAGTTTGATCTGCAAGCCAGAGCGCAAAAAATATATCCAAATTTGCTAATTGATGCAGGGCATAACGAACACGCCGCAAAGGCTATAAAAACGCATTTACTCTCTACTTTTGGCAAGAGGGCTACCACGCTGGTTTTTAACAGCTTTGATGATAAGGATATAAAAGCCGTGCTAAGCATTTTAGCTCCGTGCTTAAAGCGCATTTTGCTCTACACTTATGAGAGCTGCTGGCGCAAACTTGGCACACAAAATGCTAATAAAATAGCAAATGAATTAGGAATTCCTTGCTGTGATTTTAATAAAACAGAGTTTTTAAAAGAGTTAAAATCAAGGAAAAATAACTTTTTAGTCTTTGGTTCTTTTGTGCTAGTAGGCGAGTTTTTAAAGGAGTTTAATGAGTTTAAGAAAAAATAAATTTATGATCACCATAACAGATCTAAATGGGTCTAAAAACTTTGTTTTAGGCGATGTAATAAAGCGAATTGCGCTTTATATCGTGCTTGTTTTTGTGCTAATTGGCTCGCTTACTACTTTTTATATTCGCTATTTGCTAGAAACTACAAATGAAGCCAGGGAGCTAATGAGCGATTTACAGCGCCAAAATAGCATGATAAATGAAGCCAAACAAGCTAGCCAGCTAGAACTAGAAAGACTTGAAGACAAAATCAGCGAACTAGGCGAGCAATACGGCGTGGATCTAAACGCTAGCTTAGAAAATGCTACCTTTGTGCAAGATATTGAAAAAATCATGCTCTCAGTGGCTGAGACAAAGGCGCTTTTTGATGGAATTCCAAATGGAGACCCAACAGGCGGGAAAGGCCGCATAAGCGATCATTATGGATATAGAACACATCCTGTTTTACATCATAGGCAAATGCACGCAGGGCTTGATTTTGCCATGCCTGTAGGCACTCCGATTTATGCTACGGCAAATGGCGTGGTGCTAAGTACTGGTATTCAGCCAGGATATGGACACATGGTAGAAATCAGGCATAACTTTGGCTTTGGTACTAGATATGGACATTTAAATGGAAAATATCTTGTAAAACAAGGTGATTTTGTAAGAAAAGGTGATATAATAGCTTATAGTGGAAACAGCGGACTTAGCACAGGGCCACATCTACACTACGAGATTCGCTTTATCTCAAAAGCGTTAAATCCTATAAACTTTGTAAATTGGAAACAAGAAAACTATAAAGATATATTCCAAAAGGAAGGACAAATACAATGGCAATCTTTGGTAAAACTGCTATCGCCTCAAATAACAAACAAAGCACAATAATCGGCATGGGGGCGATTATTAAAGGAAATTTAACTCTAAGTTCTATGATATATGTAGATGGCATCATAGAAGGCGATGTACTCTCAACTGATAGCGTAGTAGTAGGCAAAAATGGCATTTTAAAAGGCGATGTAAAGGCTAAAAAAATCGTTATAAACGGAGAGATTAAAGGTAATGTAGTAGCTGATAGTATAGAAATCCTTGCTGGGGCTACTTTGATAGGTGATATGGAAGTTTATGAGCTTAGCTGTGAGCCTAGTGGCCGTTTTATCGGGCATTGTAAGTATATAGAAGGGGAGTTAAGCTCTAATTGTCAAACAATAGAGCCAGACAAAGAGTAAAAATATGACAAATATACAATCAGCGCTTTTTGAGTATCTAAAAGAGCAACCAACGGATGCGAAGCAAAAAAGCTGTGCTGATGTGATTATATATGACTCTTATGCGCAAGCACTTTTAGCCGCTCATGTAGGGCAGTATCTAGGCTATGAGTGCTTTGTTTTGCCTGAGTTTGTGGCAAAAAAAGGTGATGATTTAAGGGCATTTTGCGCAGAACTGCTTAAAATCAGCGAAACTCTAAGTCATTTTTATAACCTAGAAAAGAAAAAAAAGCTGATTTTAAGCCCAGCAAATACAATCAGCCACCCTTTGCCAGCTAAAAAACACTTAGAACAAATCAAGCTAAAACTTGGGGCTAAGCTTGATATAAAAGAACTAAAAGAGAGACTGCTGCGCTGTGGATATAGCCTAGTTGATATAGTCCAAGATAAGGCTGAGGCTAGTTTTAGAGGTGAGATAATAGATATTTTTGATGTAGCTAGCCCTAAGCCTGTGCGGATTTTGCTTGATTTTGATGAGATTGAGAGTATTAAAAGCTTTGATGAAGCTACGCAAAAAAGCGATAATGAGCTAAAAGAGTTTAGTATAACGCCTTTTGTAGCTAGTTTTAGTAGTGAGCAGTTTAAAAGACTTATCGAGCAAATCTCTCACTTACAAACTGATTTTATAGAGCAAAACTTAAATGCTTATGGACTATGGTATATTGATGATTTAGTTGATTTTACTAGTGAGTTTTGCTGTATTTTTGCTAGTGAGGATATAGCTAAAAATAACGCAGAGTTAGGGAATTTTAGAATTCCTTTTATACCAGAGCCAAAGAGATTTAAAGACTTCGAGCCAAAGTTAAATGCTGGCTTTTTTGACTTTCATAGCAGCAAAAAAATCACCTTGCTAAGCACTACTGATAGTGCCATAAGAGCACTAAGCCTTAATGAAAATAAAAATCTAGAAATAAAACAAAGCCCAGCGTGGATAAATATCATAAGTGATGATGAAATAATCGTCTCTTTAAATCGTCCAAATACCAAACGAAGAGAGAAAAAAGCAAGCGTAGTAATAGGCGAGTTAAACGCAGGTGATCTTGTAGTTCACGAAGATTATGGTATAGGGCGTTTTGCAGGCTTAGAACAAACCAGAGTGCTAGGTGTAACCCAAGAGTTTGTAGTAATCACCTATCAAGGTGGCGATAGACTGCTTTTGCCAGCTGGCAATCTAAATCTAATAGATAAATACATCGCAAACTCAGGCTCAGTACCACAAATAGACAAGCTTGGCAAAGGTGGCTTTGCTAAAATAAAACAAAAGGTAAAAGAAAAACTCTTTGCCATAGCAAATGCTATAATCGCACTAGCTGCAAAGCGTGAGCTAATAGATGCTAAGGTGCTTGAGGTTAGTGATAAATACGCCGAGTTTAAAAAAATGGCTGGGTTTGTTTACACCACAGACCAGCAAAACGCAGTAGATGCGATTTTTAGCGACCTTAAAAGTGGCAAGGTCATGGATAGATTGCTTAGCGGCGATGTAGGCTTTGGCAAGACTGAGGTTGCGATGAATGCGATTTTTGCTAGTATTTCTAGCAAGGCAGCAGCATTATTTTTTGTGCCTACTGTTTTGCTTTGTTCACAGCACTACGCCACGCTAAAAGCTCGCTTTGAGCCTTTTGGTATAAAAGTATATCGCATAGATAGATTTTCTAGCACAAAGCACAAAAACGAAGCCAAAAAAGCCCTAGAAAACGGCGAGCCAGTAGTGGTTATCGGCACTCACGCCTTACTTAGCCTAGAGGCAAAAAATATAGGCGTGATTATCATAGATGAAGAGCATAAATTTGGCGTCAAACAAAAAGAAAAACTAAAACAAATCAGCCAAAACTCTCATATACTCTCAATGAGTGCTACGCCAATACCTCGTTCGCTAAACATGGCTCTAAGCTCGGTAAAAACATATTCTAGCCTTACTACACCTCCACTTGATCGCCAAGATGTAAGAACCTTTGTGCTAAGATGGAATGAAACTGCGATAAAAGAAGCCATCATGCGTGAGTTACGCCGTGGTGGGCAGATATTTTATGTCCATAACCTAATTGCTGATTTGCCTCGTATAGAACGAGAGATAAAGGCTATTGTACCTACCTTGCGAATTTTAGTACTTCATGGCAAAATGGATGCCAAAACTAGCGAAGAAGAGATTTTAAACTTCGCTGATAAAAAATATGATTTACTACTTTGTACTAGCATTGTAGAAAGTGGTATTCACCTGCCAAATGCAAATACGATTTTTATAGATAATTCAAATAAATTTGGCATAGCTGATTTGCATCAGCTTCGTGGCAGAGTAGGGCGTAGCAAAGCTCAGGGCTTTTGCTATTTTCTTGTGGATAAGGATGCGCAAATCTCAGCTGAGGCTAGCAAAAGACTATTAGCTCTAGAAGCAAACTCGTTTTTAGGCTCAGGGGCGGTGCTTGCTCATCATGACTTAGAGATTAGAGGTGGTGGAAATATCCTAGGCGATGCTCAAAGCGGTCATATAGAAGCAATCGGCTATAGTCTTTATCTAAAAATGCTAGAAAGCGAGATAAATCGCTGTTTGGCCCTAAAAAATGATGAGCAAAACACTCAAAAAGAAAGCCAAAATGTCGATATCCGCCTAAGCATAAATGCTTTTATAAATAGCGAGCTAATTGATTCTAATAGAGTGCGCTTAGAGCTTTATCGCAGGCTTAGTAAATGCGCTAGCGTGGATGAAGTATACGAAATAGGCGAAGAAATAGAAGACCGCTTTGGCAGGCTTGATACCTTTACAAAGCAGTTTTTGGATGTAATTATAATAAAAATCCTAGCCAAAGGCCTTGGTATAAAAGCTATTAGCAATTTTGAGCAAAACATTAGCTTTATGCATATAAATGGAGAAAAAACCATAATAAAAGCAAAAAGCAAAGACGAAGATAATATAATAGAAGCGATTTTAAATCACCTAAGGAGTAAAAATGCAAATAACTAGCTATGCTATAAACTACTATAGCACTCCAGCGCAGTCTAATGATAGGGGCGCAGAAAATAATACAGCTAACTCAGCCCTTAGTGGAGATAAAACTTCTAGTGCTGAAAATAACACACAAAATAATGATAAAAACGCAGGGCAAAAAAATATAGGCGAGTTAAGCCAGGAAGAGAAAAGAATAGTAAGCGAGCTTCAAGCTGCTGATACTAATGTCCGTGCCCACGAAGCAGCGCATATGGCAGCAGGCGGTGGGCTTACAAGTCCTGCTAGCTACACCTACGAAAAAGGCCCAGATAACAAAATGTATGCCGTAGCTGGCGAGGTAGGTATAAGCACAAGCGAAGGCAACACCCCACAAGAGAGCCTAAATAAAGCCCAGACTATACGCAGAGCAGCCCTAGCACCAGCTGATCCTAGCCCGCAAGATCTAAAAGTAGCCGCTCAGGCTGCTAGTATGGAGATGAGCGCAAGGGCTCAAATAATGCAAGAAAAAATGGCGCAAAACTCGCAAAACCCAAATAATAGCAATGAGACTAGCGCAGAGAATTCTAATGTAAATTCCGCAGAGAATTCTAATGTAAATTCCACAGAAAATTCTAATACAAATTCCACAGAGAATTCCAAAGAGAATTCTAGAATTCCTAGTATAAATCACTCTAGTAGCACAGGTGGCTACTACGCAGCTATAAGCGATTATACTATAAGCTCGCAAATTGCCAGTAATAACCAAAAAAGTGTAATTGACGCTGATGTAGACCTAGCTGCTTTAATAGGATAAAAAATGAACTGGCATAAAATAAAAGCTGCAATTGTGCGCTCTGGCAGGATTTGTGCTGTGCATGATATCCAAATCACAGAGCTAAAAAGCCTTTATGGAATAGAGGAGCAAAAAAGACTGCTAAAAGAAAACACAAAACGCTTCATAGAAGGCAAGGGTGCAAATAATGCGCTACTTTGGGGCGAGATGGGATGTGGCAAGTCTAGCTTGGTGCGAGCTGTGTTTTGTAAATACATGGATAAAAATTTACGTTTAATAGAGCTTGGCAAGTTTGAACTAGGCTCGCTTTATGATGTGTTATGCGTGATTAGAGAAGCAAAAAGCTTTAAGTTTATTATCTTTTGTGATGATATGAGCTTTGAGAGTAGCGGTAGTGATGTAAGCGAGCTAAAAAGACTTTTAGAAGGAAGCATTGAAAAAGTGCCACAAAATGTGCTATTTTACGCTACTTCAAACCGCAGGCATTTTCTAAAAACCGAAGAAAATAGCGAGAATTTTCTTATAAATAAAGAAAGAATGAGAGAAAATCTTTCTTTGGCTGATAGATTTGGGCTTTGTATTAGTTTTTATGAGATGGATTTTAGCGAATATATCGGCTTTTGCGATGAGCTTTTTAAATCTCAGAGCTGGGATGAGGATAGAAAAGAAAATATGCACAAGCTAGCTCGCACTTTTAGTGATAGCAAAGGACTTCGCTCGCCTCGTGCTGCGCAGCAGTTTTTTGCGATGTATGGCGGGCAGCTGTGAGTGCTAATGAGCTATATATCGCCTTAGCTGGCAAAATCAGTCTAAGTGCTAGGCAGTGGTGGCCTGATTATGGGTCGTTTTGGGTGGTAATAGGCGCAATTTTGGGGCAAAATACGAAGTTTGAAAACGCCCTAAAAGCTATAAATAATCTGAAAAATAATGGCGTGGATAGCTTGGAGAGTTTAGCTAGAATTCCTACCACAAAATTAGCAGAGCTTATTAAACCAGCTGGCTTTTATAATACCAAGGCAAAACGCCTAAACTCTCTTGCTAAGGCAATTTGCGCTGATTTTGGTGATTTTGAGAGTTTTAAGCAAAATGTTAGCAAGCAGTGGCTTTTTTCTCAAAAAGGACTTGGTAGCGAGAGCGTTTATAGCGTGCTTTGCTTTGCTTGTGAGCGTGCTTATATGGTATATGATAGCTATAGCGCAAGGCTTTTAAATGAGCTTGGCTATGAGTTTGAGAGCTATGAAGAGGGCAGGGAGTTTTTAGAAGGGGTTTTAAGCGAGACTGGTGCAAAGGACGGCGCAGGTGAAGAGCTAAGCGAGGCACTGCTGTGTGCGCATTTTCACGCACTTACAACTGAGTTTTGTAAAGCGCATTTAAAAGGCAAAGTTTTTGATAATGAGGCAAAAGAGTTTCTCAAAACTCTTCTTTAACACTAAATTAACAAAAAAGATTTAGAATTCCATAAATTTTTTAAAAGGAGTAAGAATGAAAAAAGTTCTTTTGAGTTCAGTTCTAGTTTTGAGTCTTTTTGGAGCAGGTTTTCAAGATGCTAAAACCCCAGCTAATCAAGAAAACTACGGTGGAAACTACGGTGGCTTTACAGGTCCACAAGCACAAGGCGCAAACACAGTAGCAGGTGCACTAAAAGCCAGAGATGATACAATGGTAACGCTAAAAGGCAATATCATCCGCCAAGTCGCACACGAAAAATACGAGTTTAAAGACAGCACCGGCGTCATGATAGTAGAGATTGATGATGATAAATGGAATGGTCTCTCAGTAGGTCCAAATGATGTAGTAGAAATCTACGGCGAGGTTGATAGCGAGATTTATCGCAAAAATGAAGTCGATGTAAAATTTATAAAAAAAGTAAATTAAACTCTCTGGGGAATTCTAAATAAAAATTTAGAATTCCCTGCGTCATTGCGTAAATTCCGTCATTGCGAGGCTTTGAAAAAAGGGAGCAATCTCATTTAAAATTCCGTTCAAAATTCCGTCATTGCGAGAGAATTCTAAATTTTAGCAGGGTTTTAGGGGTGGCAGCGGGGGCAGCGGGGGCAAGGATGCGTAGCCCTTATAAAATTTGTAAGCTAAATTTATCTAGCCTAAAAGCGAGCAAAAATCTAGAATTTCTAGCATAAATTTAGAATTCCTAAAATAAATTTAGAATTTCTAAAATATATCTAAAATTCCAAGAATAAATCTAAAATTCCAAGAATAAATTTAGAATTCCTTAAAAATTGCTCCCTTTTTTTTCAAAGCATCGTAATGACGGAATTCCCCCAACCAGCGGATGTGAAGCAACCAGCGGATGTGAAGCAAAAACTACTTTAATTTTAAAAGCTCTCTTTTTAGGGCTTTTTGGGATAGGTTTTCTATCACAGTTATGAGCTGGGTGTCTTTTAGAGCGTAGACATAGGGCGAGTGAGCGACGCTGATTTGTCCGTTTTTGCTCTCTATTTTATACTTCACATCATAGGCTTTGGCGACTTTTTCTAGGTTTTTTGGCTCTACACAGATAGCATCAGCGCGAAAGTATTTGGCGTACTCATCACAGGCTTTTAGGTTATCTCTTTGTTTATCCACGCTTATAAAGATGATTTGTGCATCAAGCCCTAGCTCGTCAAGGGCGTTATTTAGCAAGTATAGCGTGGTCGGGCAGACATCAGGGCAGTTTGTGTAGCCAAAGTAGAGTAAAGCAGGCTTATTAAGGCTCGAAAGGGCAAACTCACCACGAACGCTTTTTGCGCTAAAATCGTATTTATTGGCTTCCAAAACAGCACCAAGACCTAGAAAAATAAGGGCTAAAAAAAGTAAAATTAAGACTTTTTTCATAATTTACCTTTGAAGTTTTGAGAAAATTATACACAAAAAGCAAAAAAATTACTAAATTATTGAGAAAATATGCGATTTTTTTGCTAGAATTTCGCAAAAAATTTTTTAAAGGAAAAAAATGGCAAAAAAATACATTGATATTATGGACACTACTTTTCGTGATGGCTTTCAAAGCGTCTTTGGAGCAAGGGTAGCTATGGACGACTTCTTGCCAGCAGTTAGCGCAGCGCGTGAGGCTGGCATTTACCACTTTGAGTTTGGCGGTGGTGCGAGATTTCAAAGTTTGTTTTTTTATCTAAATGAAAATGCTTTTGATATGATGGATAAGTTTAGGCAGGCAGCTGGCAAGGACGCTGTGCTTCAAACTCTAAGCCGTGGTGTAAATACCGTGACTTTGGATACTGGAAGCCGTGAAATAGTAGATTTGCACGCAAAAATGTTTGCTAAGCACAATACTGATGTAATCCGTAACTTTGATGCGCTAAATGATGTTAAAAATCTAGAATTCAGTGCTGGGAGTATCAAAAAACACGGCGTAAAACACGAAGTAGTAGTAACTATGATGGATTTGCCCTCTGGGCTAGAAGGAGCGCATGATGCGGCTTTTTATGAGAGAATTTTGCGTGAAATTCTAGATGCTGGAATTCCTTATGATAGCGTGTGTTTTAAAGACGCAAGCGGCACAAGCAGCCCACAAAAAGTATATGAAACTATAAAAATGGCTCGTAGAATTCTAGGTGATGATGTTCACATCCGCCTTCACACGCACGAGACAGCAGGCGTTAGCGTAGCGTGCTACTTAGCAGCTTTAGAGGCAGGAGTTAGTGGAATAGATCTAGCTGCTAGCCCAGTAAGTGGAGGCACAAGCCAACCTGATATTCTTACAATGCTACACGCCCTTAAGGGCAAGAACTACGACCTAGGCGGCTTAGAGCCTGAAAAGATTTTAAAATACGAAGAAGTTTTAAATGAGTGCTTAAAAGATTATTTTTTGCCGCCTGAGGCTACGCAAGTAAGCCCGCTGATACCTTTTTCACCTATGCCAGGTGGGGCTCTTACAGCAAATACTCAAATGATGAGAGATAATAAAATCTTGGATAAATTCCCAGCTGTAATAAAGGCTATGCGTGAGGTAGTAAGAGTAGGTGGCTTTGGCACGAGCGTGACGCCTGTTAGTCAGTTTTATTTTCAACAAGCTTTTAATAATGTAATGTTTGGCCAGTGGGCGAAAATCGCTGCTGGATATGGAAAAATGGTGCTAGGCTACTTTGGCAAGACCCCAGTAGAACCTGATGCTAATATCGTAAAAATCGCTAGCGAGCAGCTTGGCTTAGAGCCTACAAAAGAAGCAGCTATCGATATAGCTGACCGTGATGAGAGCAAAAAGCTAAGCTCAATTGCTAAAGTTTTAGAAGAAAACGGCATTGAAAAAACTGATGAAAATCTTTTTATCGTAGCAGCTTGCGGGCAAAAAGGCGTGGCGTTTTTAAAAGGTGAAGCTAAGGTAATGATACGCAAAAATAATAGCGCAAAAGATGGAAAATACCTTGTAAGCGTAAATGGCAACAAATACCATGTAAGCGTAGATGGCGATGAAATAAGCGTAAATGGCACTACTTATAATGTAAATTTAGAGGCTGATAAAGGCACGCCAGTGGGCAAAAAACCTGAGCCTAAAAAAGAGAGCAAAAAGGCTGTGGGCAACGAAAATGAAGTAGTAGCAAGCATGAGCGCAAATGTCTTTAAAGTCCAAGTAGCAGTAGGGGATAAAGTAATAGCAGGTCAAAGTCTAATCGTGCTAGAAGCTATGAAAATGGAAATACCGATTGAGAGTCCTAGGGATGGAGAAGTGGCTGAGATACTAACGCAAAAAGGCGCAACTGTTAGCACAGGTGATGTGCTTGTAAGACTGAAATAAAGCTGTAATCTAGCGAATTCTAGAGTGATTTTGGCTCTAGAATTCTTTAAAATCATCTAGAATTCCCTAGAAATTACCGGAGAATTCTAGAAGCACTTAAAGAAAATCTTGTTGTAATTCTAAAAGTTTTTAAAACATTTTTAAGAAAAGGAAAAAAATGCAATGCTTAACCTTAAAAGCTGATACTGCTCTTTTAGAACAAATCGCTCTTTTGGCACAAAATTTAGCACACAAAGAGGGTAAGGAAATTTCAATCTGTCTTAGCGAAGATGAGCGGTATAAAAACTATGAAAGCGATTTTGAAAAAATTAAGTCTGGCGAGCTAAAAACTTATAGTATAAATGAGCTACAAGAAAGAATGGCTAGATGGAGATAAAATTTACAGATAGATTTAAATGTGAATTACGAGAAATCTACGATTTTATCGCAAAAGATAGTGTTAAAAGAGCCGATGATTTTGTAGCTAAAATTGAAAAAAAGCTTATGATTTTATCGTCTTTTGCTTATATGGGTGTAGAAAAAAGAGAAAATATTATAGAGTTTATTTATAAAGGATACATAATCCCTTATGGTATTTATGATGATGTAATATATTTGCTAGGAATTTACAAGCAAAATCTTTGGTAAAAATAAAGGAATAAAAAATGAAAAACTTTATACTTGATAAAATCTTTGTGACTTCTAGCCAGCCGGTGCTTTTTGGTAATTTACTTGAGGCAAATGCGCTATTTAATGAAGGCATGCTAGTTGACCCTGCTAAGCTAAACTTTCGCTTTAATTACTTTTGGCTTTATTTGATTTATGGTTTGCTTTGCGTGGTGCTTTTAACACTTGGAATTCTAGTTTTACACAGCAGTTTTAAAAATATTGATTTACATTTTAGCATTATAAGCACGGTGCTTATAACCTCGGCTGTTTTTGTGGGCTTTGATGTATTTAAGCGCTGGGCTAGAAAAGAAATTTCAGCTAAGCGTATTAGACAGGCGTGGCAGCTGCACTTTGCTTTTTTTGAGTATGAAAAATACAGCAAAATCATAGAAAATATCTACAACGAGGCCTTAAAAGAGAAAATCTCAAGTAGCGAACTAGAAAAATTTGTGCTTGAAAGAGTGGTAAATAATAAATAATTTTAGGAGTAAAAATGCAGATGGATCTAAAAGAAAGAGTAAGATTAAAAAAAGCTCCACGCACTGAGCTATATAGTTTAGAGCCACCTTTTCCTATATCAAATTTTTTACTAGAATTATCAAATGGCTGCAATCATGCTTGCATATTTTGCGCTCATCAAAAAATGCAGCGCAAGGTAGGCAGGATGGATAAAAATCTTGCTTTTAATATAATGCAACAAGCTTATGATTTAGGCACAAGAGAAGTTGGCTTTTATGCTACTGGTGAGCCTTTTTTAATACCTGATTTGGCTGATTATGTAGCAAAGGCAAAGCAAATAGGCTTTCTTTATGTATACCTAACCTCAAATGGCTCACTTGCTACGCCAGAGCGCACAAAGGCTGTGATTGATGCTGGGCTTGATAGCTTAAAGTTTTCTATAAATGCCCCAGAGCGCAAAATGTATGAGTTTATCCACGGACAAGACCATTTTGATAGAGTTTGTGAGCATTTAAAAGCTGTGGCAAAATACAGAAAAGAAAGTGGTAAAAACTTCAAGCTTTTTGTAACTGGAATACTTACTAAATACACCGAAAATATGAAAGATATGTATTTTGAGCTTTTTGGTGATTTGGTTGATGAGATTGTCTTTAAGACAGTTTATAATCAAGGTGGCTATATGCCAGAGATTGATGAGTTTTTGCGCTGCGAGAGTGATAAAGAGGTAAAAAGGATTTGTAATCTGCCTTTTGATGCTATTTCTATCACGCATGAGGGATATCTCTCAATAGAAAATGCTGATTATGAGAATATGCTTGTAGTTGCTGACCTAAATAAAGTAAGCTTAAAAGATGGCTGGTATGGGGAAAAAATGAAAGATTTTCGCCGTAGATTTCTAGCAAATGATTTAAAAGGCACGCTTTGTGATGGCTGTGTAAATCACCGCTGTACCAAGTCCTTTGCTCTAAGCCCTGAGTACTCAAATCTAGGCGATAAAGAGTATATTTTTAGCGATGAAAAGGTAAAAACAAGAATACAAAAAGCAAAAGATGAGGGACTAATATAATGGATAAAAAAGAGCTAGTTTATGTGCCTATGGCTGTTGATATACTTCATCCAGGGCATATAAATATCATAAAAGAAGCAGCAAAATATGGAAAAGTCATAGTGGGGCTTTTTAGCGATGAGGCGATAAAAAGCTATAAAAGAGTGCCTTATATGAACTATGAAATGCGAAAAATAATAATAGAAAATGTAAAAGGCGTAGATGAGGTAATCTGCCAAGAAATAAAAGACTATAGCCCAAATCTAATAAAACTAAAGCCAAAATACATGGTTCACGGCACAGACTGGCAAGAAGGACCCCTGGCAGATGTGCGTCAAAAAGCAATAGAGCTTATGGCTAGCTGGGGTGGAGAGGTAATAGAGCCAGAGTATACAAAAGGCGTATCATCAAGCCAGCTTATAAAAACAATAAAAGAACGCTAAAAATGAAAAAAATCTACACTTGCTTTTGTACTGATGTCATACACGAAGGGCATCTAAATGTCCTAAACGAAGCTAGTAAATATGGCGAAGTTATAGTAGGTGTGCTAAGTGATCAAGCTGTGATAAAATATTTGCGCTTTTTTACAATTGATGAAAAAGAGCGTGTAAAAATGATAGAAAACTTGCCAAATGTAAGTAAGGTAGTGCTTCAAAATAATATTTTTTATGATGAGATTTTTGATGAGTTAAAGCCTGATTTTGTAATTCATGGTGATAACTGGCAAAAAGGACATTTAAAGGTCATCCGTGATAATGTCTGTTCGCTTTGTGCCAAATACGGCTCTAAACTAATAGAGCTTAGCTACACAAATAATGAAAACATAAGCAGAATTGATGCAAAAATGAAAGAAAAGCTTGCTATGCCTGAGTTTCGCAGAGCAAGACTAAAAAAACTTTTAAAACTCTGCCCTATTGTAAAGACAATAGAAGTTCATAGCGGTTTAACTGGTCTTATAGCTGAAAAAACAGTGGTTTCAAACTCTAAAGGTCTAGCGCAGTTTGATGCTATGTGGATAAGCTCGCTTTGTGACTCTACACAAAAAGGCAAACCTGATATAGAACTAGTTGATCTTAGCTCCCGCTTTAATACCATAAATGAGATTATGGAAGTAACTACAAAGCCGATTATCTTTGATGGTGATACTGGTGGGATGATAGAGCATTTTGTCTATGCTGTAAGAAGCCTAGAGCGCATGGGTGTCTCAGCTGTGATAATAGAAGATAAAATCGGCTTAAAGAAAAACTCGCTTTTTGGCACAGAAGTAGAACAAACCCAAGATGATATAGAGCATTTCTGCGCTAAAATCAAAGCTGGCAAAAACGCTCAGCTTACTGATGATTTTATGATTATTGCTAGGATTGAGAGCCTTATTTTAGAAGCCTTGATGGATGATGCTTTGCTTAGAGCAAAGGAGTATGTAAAAGCTGGAAGTGATGCTATAATGATACACTCTTGCAAAAAAGACCCGCGCGAGATTTATGAGTTTTGTGATAAGTTTCGCAGTTTTGATAGTAAAACTCCGCTTGTGGTGGTGCCTACATCTTTTAACGAAGCTAGTGAAGACGAGCTAGCAAGCCATGGTGTAAATATCGTAATATACGCAAATCAGCTTACCAGATCAGCCTTTCTGGCTATGCAGGGGACTGCAAAAGATATCTTGCTTAATCACAGGGCAAAAGAAGTAGATGATAGACTAATGCCTATTAAAGATATAATTTCTTTAATAGAGCCTTTATAAGGGCTAAAATGACTTTAGAATTCCTAAAAAAATATGAGTTTTTCACAGGCGTCCCTGATTCTCTTTTAGCTCCATTTTGTGATTATTTATACACTTCTTTTGGCACTAGTGGTAAGCACATCGTAGCAGCTAATGAAGGCGCAGCCCTTGCCCTTGCCCTTGGCTATCATCTAAGCACAGGCAAAATACCGCTAGTATATATGCAAAATAGTGGCATAGGCAATGCTATAAATCCACTTACTTCGCTACTAAATGAAAAAATATATAAAATTCCTTGTGTTTTTGTCATAGGCTGGCGTGGCGAACCAGGGCTTAAAGACGAGCCACAGCATGCTTTTATGGGTGAGATTACGCCTGAGATTTTGGGTCTTTGTGGTGTGAAGTGCTTTATTATAGACAAAAACACCACGCAAGAAGAGCTAGAAGCAAATGAGAGAGTTTTTGATGAGCTTTTAGCAGGGGGCAAGCAAGTAGCATACGCTATAAAAAAAGATGCCTTTGCTAGCTGGGCGAAAGCTAAATATAGCAATGCCTACACGCTAAATAGAGAGCAGTGCATAGCATGCGTGCTAGATACTTTTAAAGACGCTATTTTTATCTCCACTACTGGCAAGATTTCAAGAGAGCTTTTTGAGCTAAGAAAGCAAAAGGCTTTAGGGCATGAAAAGGACTTTTTGTGCGTGGGCGGCATGGGTCATGCTAGTATGATAGCCCTTGGCATAGCACTAAATAAAAAAGAGCGTCAAATAATCTGCCTAGATGGAGATGGAGCATTTCTTATGCACACTGGGGGGCTTGGCACCATAGCTATAAGTGGTGCAAAAAACCTAATACACATAGTGCTAAATAACGCAGCGCATGAGAGCGTAGGCGGCATGCCTACTATGGCTAGTAGCATTGATTTGTGTAAAATCGCTAGTGGCTTTGGCTACAAGCATGTTTTTAAAGCAAGCGATGAAAACGAGCTAAAAGCAGCTCTTAGCAAGGCTAAGGGGCTAAATGCTCTATGCTTTATAGAAATAAAATGTGCGCTTGGCTCAAGAGGCGATCTAGCAAGGCCTGCTACCACACCAGAGCAGAACAAAATAGCTTTTATGAAAGAACTTGGGATATAAAGCCGCAGGAATTCTAGAATTTTAGAATTCTAGTTTAAATTTTAGAATTCTAGTTTAAATTCTAGAATTCCTAGGTGTTTTTGCTTGGGATATAAAGCCGCAGGAATTCTAGAATTTTAGAATTCTAATTTAAAATCTAAAATTCTAGCATTCTAGTTTAAAATCTAAAATTCTAGAATTCTAGTTTAAAATCTAGAATTCCTAGGTGTTTTTGCTTGGGATATAAAGCCGCAGGAATTTTAGAATTTTAGAATTCTAGTTTAAAATCTAGAATTTTGGAATTCTAGTTTAAAATCTAAAATTCTAGTTTAAATTCTAGAATTCCAGTTGTTTTTGCTTGGGATATAAAGCCGCAGGAATTTTAGAATTTTAGCATTCTAGTTTAAATTCTAAAATTCTAGAATTCTAGTTTAAATTGTAGAATTCCTAGGTGTTTTTGCTAGAAATTCTAGAAATTCTAGAATTCTAGTTTAAAATCTAAAATTCTAGTTTAAATTCTAGAATTCCAGTTGTTTTTGCTTGGGATATAAAGCCGCAGAAATTCTAGAATTTTAAAATTCTAGTTTAAATTCTAGAATTTGCTTTGATTTTTAAAAGTTTAAAAACTCTAATATCTTTGCTACATTTGTTTCAGTGCTATTTGTGCCATCTAGCACAAGATCAGCCTTTGGCTCATCAAAGGCAATATCCACGCCTACTACATCTTTTTGAAGTCCAGCTTTTGCTTTGCTATAAAGCCCTTTTTGATCTCTTTTTTCTAGCACTTGGGCAGGGCATTTTATGTAGATTTCAATGTATTTTAGATGATTTTTTTCGCAGAGTTCTCTATTGTGCTGGTAGCACTCATTAAAGAGCGAAATAGCGGTGTGAACCACGCAAAAGCCTTGCTTGGCTAGGGCTACGCAAAGAGCAATTTTTTTTCTAGTTATGTTTATGCGAGCTTCTTTTGAGTAGCCAAAACTATGCTCAAAAACCTCTCTAAAATCATCGCCGTCTGTGTAAATCACGCCTTTGCTTTTTAGCTCGCCTTTTGCGTGAAGTTCTTCAAGTTTAGCACAAAGTGCTTTTGCGGTGGTGGTTTTACCAGCACCAGCTAGACCATTTATCCAGATTACCATTTTTGCCCTTTGAAATATCAAGTAATTTTGCCTTTTAAATTCTTTAAAATCGCTTATAAACTAGATTTTGGCACGGATTTTGCTTTAAAAATGTAAAAAATCTTGGATAATAAAATGACAAACATTTTAATTACCGGTGCTGATGGCTTTATTGGCTCGCATTTAACTGAGTTTATTTACAAAGAGAGCAAAAACGAAGCAAGTCCCTTTTTTGGCGCAAAGATTAGGGCTTTAAGTCAGTATAATTCTTTTAATTACTGGGGCCATCTTGAAGATATAGAGGCTGTAAAAAAGAAAAATATCGAAGTGCTTTGTGGCGACATTAGAGATCCGCATTTTTGTAAAAATATCACAAAAGGCGTGGATATTATCTTTCATTTAGCAGCGCTCATTGCTATCCCTTACTCATATATCGCACCTGATAGCTACCTTGATACAAATGTAAAAGGCACGCTAAATATCTGTGGGGCAGCCCTTGAAAATGGCGTAAAGCGTGTGATTCACACTAGCACTAGCGAGGTTTATGGCACGGCAAAATATGTGCCGATTGATGAAAATCACCCCTTACAGCCTCAAAGTCCATATAGTGCGAGCAAAATTGCAGCTGATATGATGGCTTTAAGCTTTTATAATGCTTTTAATCTTGAAGTGGTGGTGGCGCGTCCTTTTAACACCTATGGTCCGCGCCAAAGTGCTAGGGCTGTGATACCTACTATAATCACGCAAATCGCAAGTGGCGCAAAGCAAATCAAATTAGGTGATACCACGCCGACAAGGGACTTTAACTATGTTTTAGATACAGTTAGGGGCTTTGCGCTGCTTGCTAGTGCTAAAAATATCGCTGGACAGGTTATCAATATAGGCAGTGGCTTTGAAATAAGTGTGGGAGATACGCTAAAACTGATAAAAGAGCTGATGAGTAGCGATGTTGAGTTTGTGGTAGAAAGCTCTAGAATTCGCCCTAGTACTAGCGAGGTTTTTCGCCTTTGCTGCGATAACTCTAAGATAAAAAAACTTTGCGCTTTTAAGCCAAAATATAGCTTAGAGCAAGGTTTAAAAGAGACTATTTCGTGGTTTAGCAAGGCTGAAAATCTAGCAAAATATAAAGCAGGAATTTATAATGTCTAAAAAAATCGTGCTTGTAGATAATGCTAAAAATGGCGAAGTTTTAGGCTATAAGGTGCTTGGGACAGATGAGATTTTAAAAGAAATCAAAATCGAGTGTGCTAATGCTATAGTCGCTGTGGGACAGATAAAATCAGCTAAAATTAGAATTTACCTTTTTAACAAGCTAAAAGAGCTGGGATTTAACCTACCTGTGATTATCTCGCCACTTGCTTATGTCTCAAAGCACGCTAGCATAGGCGCAAGCACAGCTGTGATGCATTACGGCTTTATAAACGCAGGCGCAAGTGTGATAAAAGCAGATGTAAGCGTGAAAGATCAGGTCTTTTTTGGCTCAAATTTCACAACAAAAAACGGCGTGATAATAGAACAAAATAGCAAAGAACAAAATACCAAAAACAGCGTGATAATAGAACAAAACTCACTAATACCTATGGCAAGTAGCGTAAAATTGGGGGGGGGCAGCACTAAAAAGTAGAATTCTAGAATTTCAAGAAGTCCCAAAAATTTTTTTTGCTATAGGGGATGTAATATGAAAAAAGATCTCATAATTATAGGCTGTGGTGGCTTAGCAAGAGAAATATGTTTTTATACTTCTATGAATTCTGATGTAAGAATAAAAGGTATTTTAGCTGATGATGAAAAAAAATATAAAAGTAGTAAATTAAATTTTCCTTATCTTGGAAAAATTTATGATTATAAAGTTAAAGAAAATGATTATTTTATTATAGCTTTTGGAGCTCATCCAAGCAAATTTCAAATATACGATGATTTCGCTAAAAATGGTGCAAAATTCTATACATTTATTCATCCGCAATCTATTGTTTTTGATACTTGTGAGATTGGTGATGGTGTTATAATAATGCCATTTTGTGTTATTGGCGATAATGTAAAAATTTCAAATAATGTTTTCATAAATAAGTTTGTAAATATAGGACATGATACTATAATTTCTAAAAGTTCTATTTTTTCCCCATATACGATGATTGGTGGTGGCTCATACATAGGAGAAAATGTATTTTTTTCATCAGGAAGCATAATAGTACCTAACACAAAAGTTGGTGCTAATTGTGTAGTTAGTGCTAATACTTTTATTAAGAAGGGATTGCAAGAAAATAGTTTTGTCTTTAATAATGTAAAAAATATTATAAAGGTTCGTTAATGTGTGGTTTTGTGGGTTGCTTTGGGGCAAGTAAAGATTTAAAAGATAAAGTACTTTTAGCTGGGCAATTTTTAAGGCATAGGGGAGATAAGAAATCAAAACCTAAGCTTTGTTATGATGATAATTTTTCTGCTGCTTTTTCTAGACTGGCAATTAAGGATTTAAATGAAAGTTCTGAACAACCATATAAAAAAGATGGTTATAATTTTGTTTTGTGTTTTAATGGAGAAATTTATAATTATAAAGAGCTAAAAGACATTCTAATAAAAAAATCATATATTTTTCAAAGCGATAGCGACACTGAGCTTGTATATTTGGCTTTTGATTATTGGGGCTTAAGCTGCTTTGAAAAATTTAGAGGGATGTTTGCTATTTGTGTTTTTGATATAGAAAAAAAGCAAATGTTTCTAGCAAGAGATGCTTTGGGTATTAAAACTTTATACTATACTATCAAAGAACAAAATGTATATTTTGCTAGCGAAATTAAGGCTTTTAAGCCTTTTATTTCATTTAGTCCTAACTATGATAATTTGTTTGAATTTTTAAAATTTGGAACAAACCTTGGGAAAAGTACTATTTTTAAAGGTGTTTATCAGTTAAAACCTGCTCAAATATTAAGTATAGATATTAATTTGGATATAAAAACAAGTAAATTCTTTAGTTTAGTAGATACCTTTGGGGATGATGAAGATATAGATTTTTCTCAAATCAAAGATTTATTAGATGAAAGTGTAAGACTTCATTGCGATTGTCATGTAAAATATGGCTCCCAATTAAGCGGTGGCTTGGATTCTAGCTTAATAACGGCTTTGGCTCATAAATATAGTAAAGATATGAAAACTTTTAGTGTTCGTTTTACAAATAAAGATTTAGATGAGACAAAATTTCAAAAATTATTAACAGATGAGCTACAAATACAAAGCAATTTTATTGTTTATGATAATTTTTTTAATATTGATAAATTAAACCAAGCAATTTATTTTGAAGATTTTCCACTTCATCATCCAAATATCTTAGCTTCAAACGAAATAAATATGCTAGCTGAATGCAAAGCAAACAAAGTTTTACTTAGTGGAGATGGAGCTGATGAAGTCTTTTGTGGCTATAATTGGCATTTAAGGGAATTTCAAATGTCAAAATTAGATGAAGCCATAAATAAATTAAGTTATTGCTCATTTGAGAATTTAAAAAATTCTGTAAATTTACATCAAAAAGAATTAAATCCAGAAATACTAAGTAATATTTCTAAAATTCCAAATAATCAAGTTATGGTTTATTTAGGTCAAAGAATATATTTAGATAAATGGTTAAGAAGACAAGACCGCTCAGGCATGCAAAATTCGCTTGAAATTAGAGTTCCTTATCTAGATATTGCTTTATTAAAAGCTTTAAATAAATATTCCATAAAAGCTAAAACTGATAATTTTCGTAATGTAAAATTTATATTAAAAAGGATTGCTGAGCCTTACATAAATAATAAAATTATTTATCAGAAAAAAATCGGATTTCCAATGCCAATAAAAGAATATTTTGCTAGTAAAAAAGCTGAAATTTTTTGGGAGTTTCTAAGAAGTAAAAAAGCAAAAGAAAGAGGCTTTTATAATTTTGCTTATATAGAAAATTTGATAAAAAACCATAAAGAGAACTTACAAGATAATAGTAGAAGTCTTTGGACTATACTAAATCTAGAACTTTGGTTTCGTATTTTTATAGATAAGTAAGCTGATATTAAATTTTAAATATTTTTCTTGCTTATTTAAACTTTGTAAAGATAGCAATGACTAATATTTATAAATAATACCTTAAATATAAATCTTTACCTTAGAAATTCTAGATTTTTATTTAGAAATTCTAGATTTTTATTTTAGAAATTCTAGATTTACTAAAAATATCCTTTAAAACTAGTAGTGTTTATTTTTTAAGTTAAAATTTATGGGGGGGGGTATAATGCTACTTAAATTTATTTTAAGGTAGCAAGATGAGTTTTGAGCTTTATAAAAATAAATATGAGCAAAAAGGTTATGGAGTTGAGTACCCAGATGCTCATGTAATAAGATTTTATGAGAGAATTCTAAAATATAAATTAAACAAAACAAGTGGGAAATTACTAGATTTTGGCTGCGGCAATGGCACTCACGCAAAGTATTTTAAAGACAAAGGTTTTAAAGTATGTGGTGCTGATATCGTGCCTAGTTTGCAAGAACAATGGAATAAAAATGTAGGCGATGATAGTAAATATTTTAATATTACAAACGAAACTAAACTAGAAGATATCATTGATGAAAAAATAGATGTAATATTTGCTAATCAAAGTCTTTATTATTTGCCAAAAGATATTTTAGAGCAAAGATTAAGCTCTTTTTATAATATTTGTAATGAAAATGCAATAATTTTTGCTAGCATGATGAGCTCTAAAAATTATTATTACGCACATAGTTTAAAATCTGATGAATGGTTTAGAAGTGTTAAACTAGATGGTCGTTTAAAAGAAAGCTGTGAAATTCACTTCATAAATACTCAAAAAGAACTAGAAGAAACATTTAGTTTATTTAAACCACTTTTTGTTGGTGATTATGACCCTATAAATTTTTATGATTTTGAAGGGAGTGCCCATCATTTTATTTTTATAGGACAAAAATAATTATACTTAATCTTAAATAAAATAGTAAATTTTATTTAAGATTTTTATTTTACTTCTTAAGACTTTGCGTTTTTTTTGCTATAATTATTCTTTCTTACTTAACCAAAAGGATACCCGATGAAATACTGTAAAAAATGCACAATGCCAGATACTAGACCTGGTATTAGTTTTGATGAAAATGGTGTTTGTTCTGCTTGTAATAATGAAAAAAGAAAAGATAGCATAGACTGGAGCTATAGATATAAAGAACTAGAAAAACTTTGTGATAAATACCGTGGTATGAATGGAAATGAACCAGATTGTGCTATAGCAGTAAGCGGTGGCAAAGACTCACATTTTCAAGTTCATGTAATGAAAGAAAAAATGGGGATGAACCCTATTTTATTTAGCGTAGAAGATAACTTTACTATGACAGAGGCTGGCAAGGCAAATCTAAAAAACATCAGCGAAGAGTTTGGCTGTTCTATAATCTCACTAAAGCCAGATATCCGCACGCAAAAAATACTTATGCGAAAGACCTTTGAAGAATACGGCAAACCTACTTGGTTTCTTGACCGCTTGATTTATACTTATCCTTTAAAAATGGCTTTGCGTTTTAACACCCCTTTGCTAGTTTATGGCGAAAATGTAAGCTGGGAATATGGCGGAAATGATGCTAAAAAGGAAACTTATAGCGCAAAAGAGATTTTGGCAAATGGTGTTGCTAGCGATATACCAGAGCAAAAGCTACTTGAGAGTGGGGTTAGTGCTAAGGATTTGGCTCTTACCATAGCTCCAAGCAAAAGTGAGATTGAAAAACTAGAACCAATTTATTTATCATATTTTTTGCGTTGGAATTCTTATTCTAATTATATTTTTGCTAGTTCTCGTGGGTTTAGAGATTTGCGTGGAGAGTGGGATAGGACTATGACGGCTGAGTGTTTTGATCAAGTTGACAGCATAGCATATTTAGTTCATGCGTGGATGAAATATCCTAAGTTTGGCCATGCTTGCGCTAGCGATTATGCTGCTAGATTTGTTCGTTATGGACTACTTAGTCGTGATGAGGCTATAGAAATAATCCGTCAAAAAGACCATGCGCTAGACCCAAAGGCAGTGGAGGATTTTTGCGCTTTTACTGGGTATAGTAAAAGTGAGTTTTGGAGCATTGTTGATAGATTTTATAACAAAGATTTATTTATCAAAGATAGCTTTGGGCGCTGGGTGCTAAAAGAGCCTATTTGGAAGCAAAAATGAAAAAAGTCTTTATCATAGCAGAAGCTGGGGTCAATCACAATGGCGATATAAATATAGCAAAAAGGCTGATTGAGACAGCAGCAAAGGCTGGGGCGGATGCGGTGAAGTTTCAGAGCTTTAAGGCTGAGCTAGTAATCAGCAAAAATGCTAAAAAGGCTGAGTATCAAGTGCAAAACACTGGCGATGAGAGCCAGCTTGAAATGGTAAAAAAACTAGAACTTGATGAAAAAGCCCACGACGAGCTAATCGCTTATGCAAAAAGCAAAAATATAGAGTTTTTATCTACGCCTTTTGATTTGCCTAGCGTGGATCTGCTAGTAAAAAAGGGACTAAAAATCATAAAAATCCCAAGCGGAGAGATAACAAATCTGCCTTATTTAGAAAAAATCGGTGCTTTGGGGCTAAAAATCATTCTCTCAACTGGCATGGCAAAGCTTGGCGAGATAGAAAAAGCACTAGAAATTCTAGAATTCTCAGGCACAAAAAAAGATGATATAACAGTTCTTCACGCAAATACAGAGTATCCAACGCCACTAGCTGATGTAAATCTAAAAGCGATGAGAACCATAAAAAAAGCCTTTAAAGTAAAGGTTGGATATAGCGATCACACAAGGGGCATCGAGGTGCCAATAGCAGCCGTAGCACTTGGCGCTAGCGTGATAGAAAAGCACTTTACGCTTGATTGTAATATGAGTGGTCCAGATCACAAAGCCAGCCTAGAGCCTGATGAGCTAAAAGCGATGGTAAGTGCTATAAGAAATATAGAGCTAGCACTTGGCACAGGTATAAAAAAGCCAAGCAAGAGCGAGAGTAAAAACATAAATATAGCCCGCAAATCAATAGTGGCTAATCGTGCTATCAAAAAAGGCGAGATTTTTAGTGAGAATAATCTAGCTATCAAGCGACCTGGCAGTGGTATAAGTCCTATGCGCTATAATGAAGTGCTAGGCAGAGTGGCAAGCCGTGATTTTGAAGCAGATGAGCTAATAGAGATTTAGAGGGAATTTTAGACGGAATTTTAGATTTTTCTAAAATTCGTCATTGCGAGGAGTGAGTGAGACGAAGCAATCTCATTTATTGAGCTTTTTTATTAAACATTGAACGAGATTGCTCCCTCTGCTTTGCTCCCTCGCAATGACGGGAATTCCGTAATGACGGAATTTTAGAATTCCTACGAAATTTGATCTAAAAAATCTAGAATTCTTAACTAGGAATTCTAAATATAGAAAATTGAGGTAAAAATGAAGCGAAAAATCTGCGTTGTAAGCACGAGTCGGGCTGATTATGGCTTGCTTTTTTGGCTGCTTAAAGAAATAGAAAAAAGCAGATTTTTAGAGCTTAGCTTGGTGCTATCTGGGTCACATTTAGAACAGCGTTTAGGGCTAACTTATAAAGAAGTTAAGCGTGATTTTAAGCATTTTTATAAAGTTCCTTTGGGGCTAGAAAATGATGATAAAACTGCGCTTTGTTTGGCTTTTAGCGCAGGTATGGCTGGATTTAGCAAGGTTTTAGGGCAAATCAAGCCTGATATAATGGTGCTTTTAGGCGATAGATACGAAATGCTAAGTGCTAGTATCGCTGGTATGCTAAGGGCTGTGCCGATAGCGCATATACACGGCGGAGAGAGCACGCAAGGTGCGATTGATGAGGGTATTCGCCATGCTTTAACAAAAATAAGTCATATTCATTTTTGTGCTACAAGTCTTTATAAAAGGCGCATTATCCAGCTAGGCGAAAATCCTGCTAGGGTGTATAATGTAGGAGGTCTTGGGGTTGAAAATATCAAGCGTTTAGAGCTTTTAAGCAAAAAAGATTTTGAGAATTCTTTAAATTTCAAGCTCGGCAAGAAAAATATTTTAATTACCTTTCACCCTGAAACGCTAGAAAAAAAGAGTGCTAGCAAACAATTTTTGCAGATTTTAAACGCAGTTGATAGCCTTAAAGATACGCATTTTATCTTTACAGGCGCAAACGCTGATAATGGTGGAAAAATCATAAATGAAATGGCTCAAAGCTACTGTCTTAAAAACCCAAAAAAGGCTATTTTTGTAATGAGTCTTGGGCAGCTTAGATACCTAAGTGCGATAAAGCACGCTGATATAGTGCTTGGCAATAGCTCAAGTGGCATTTGCGAAGCCCCAAGTTTAAAAAAAGCCACAATAAATATAGGCAAACGCCAAAAAGGCAGGATAAAAGCAGCTAGCATAATTGATACAAAATGCGATAAATCAAAGATTTTAAAGGCTATTAAAAAGGCGTATTCAAAGGATTTTCAAGCAAAGTTAAAAAGTGTTAAAAATCCTTATGACTCAGGTTTTGCTAGTAAAAAAATAATCAAAGTGCTAGAAAATATAAAATTAAATGGTATTTTAAAAAAGAAATTTTATGATTTGGATGCAAAATGTATAAAATAGATGATATAAAAATAAATCAAAACGCAAGTATAAAACAAGCACTAAAAGTAATAGATAAAGGTGCTATAAAAGTAGCTGTGGTGCTAAGTGATGATGGCTTGCTACTTGGTATGCTAAGCGATGGCGATATAAGGCGAGCACTTTTAAAAGGCATGAGCCTGGGTGATAGCATAACTAGCATAATAAACAGGGATCCAGTAGTAGCAAATATAAATGATACAAAAGAGCGAATTCTAGAGCTAGCAAATGAAAAAAAGCTTCATCAAATACCTATTATATCTAATGGCAAGCTAATAGGAATTCAAGATATAAGGGAGTTTTTGGCTCCAAAAAATAAGCCAAATAAAGTGATTTTGATGGTTGGGGGACTTGGCACTAGGCTTAGACCTCTTACAAATGATGTGCCAAAACCAATGCTAGATGTAGGAAACAAGCCGATTTTACACACCATAGTAGAAAACTTCGCAAAATATGGATACACAGATATAATAATGTGTGTAAACTATAAATCTGAGATAATAAAAGAGTATTTTGGAAATGGAGATAAGTTTGGCGTAAAAATAGAGTATGTTTTAGAGAGTGTGCGCATGGGGACAGCTGGGGCATTAAGCTTGCTTCAAAAAAGACCAAAAGATGATTTTTTTGTGATGAACGGCGATTTGCTAACAAATGTAAATTTTGATTATTTACACGAATATCATAAAGATAGCAATGCCTGTGCTAGCATTTGTGTCCGCAAATATGAAATGCAAGTGCCTTATGGCGTGGTAAATGTAAGGGCAAATAAAGTAACTTCAATAGAAGAAAAGCCTACGCAGAGCTTTTTTGTAAGTGCTGGGATTTATATGTTTAGTCCTATTGTGCTTGATTTTATTCCAAAGGGCGTTTTTTACGATATGCCGACGCTTTTTGGCGAGCTTTTAAAGCAGGGTTTTGCGGTTTATCCTTTTTTTATCCGTGAGTATTGGCTTGATATTGGCAAAATGGACGAGTATAGAAGGGCAAATGATGAGTATGAGGGAGTTTTTGGGCTATGAGAGTTTTGGTTGTAGGCTATGGCTCTATTGGCAGCAGGCATTGTGAGGTTTTAAGCAGCTTAGGGCACGAAGTAGAGGTGCTTACAAGCAAGGATTTAAAAGAGTTTAAAAGCTATAAGAGTTTTGACGAAATTTCGCCCTCTGAGTTTGATTATTTTGTGATTGCTACGCCTACAAATAAGCATTTTGAAAATCTAGAATTTCTAAATAAAAATGTTAAAAATAAAATTATATTTTGTGAAAAACCGCTTTTTGAGAGCAAAAAAGCGTATTTAAAACTAGAAAACTCAGTTTTTGTAGGCTATGTTTTGCGCTATCATCCCTTGCTTTTAAAGCTAAAAAACGAGCTAAAAAATGAAAAAATAATTTTCGCACAGGCAAAATGCTCTTCATATCTGCCTACTTGGAGAAAGGGCGATTACCGCAAGTGCTATAGTGCTAGCAAAGACCGTGGTGGTGGAGTTTTGTTAGACCTTAGTCATGAGATTGATTATTTGCTGTGGCTTTTGGGCGATTTTGAGCTAAGTTTTAGCGTGGATAAAAAAATCTCTGATTTGCAAATAACTAGTAATGATTTTTGTGCGTTTTTTGCCAAAGGCAAAAGTGGAGAGATTATTAGTGTTAATTTAGATTATATAAGCAAAATCACGCAAAGAACGCTTTTAATAGAAACTTTGGATAAAAGTTTTTTGCTTGATTTTATCGCTTCAAAGCTAAAAATCGCTGATAAAAATGGAGAAATTCTAGAATTTCTAGCAAATTTGGATAGAAATTCTAGTTTTAAAGCTATGCATGAAGATATTTTAGGTAAAAAAGAGTTTGCTTGCGATTATGAGTTTGCTTTAAAGACAATGGAGATTATAAATGAAGTTCAAAAGGAAAATAAATGAGCGAGGCGTTATGCACGATTTGCGCTAGAGGTGGCAGCAAAGGCGTAAAAAACAAAAACATAAAAGAGCTTTGTGGCAAGCCGCTTATCGCTTATAGCATAGAACAAGCTAGGGCTTGTGGGCTTTTTGAGCATGTTGTGCTTAGCACAGATAGCGATGAAATAGCAAGCGTTGCTATAAAGTATGGTGCTGAGGTGTTTTTTAAAAGGGGGGCAGAGCTTGCAAGTGATGCGGCTGGTAAAATTCCAGCTATAAGGGATGCATTTTTGCGTAGCGAAAAGCATTTTGGCAAGGAATTTAAGTATTTAGTAGACCTTGATGCTACTTCGCCTTTGCGCTTGCCTAGCGATATAACAGCGGCTTTTGAGCAGTTTTTAAAAGATAAAAATGATATTTTAATAACAGCTATGCCAAGTCGCAGAAGTCCGTATTTTAATCTAATTGAGCTTGATGAGCGTGGCAAAGCGGGGCTTAGCAAGCCACTAGCTAAGTCTATTTTAAGGCGCCAAGATGCGCCAAAAACTTATGATATGAATGCTTCTATTTATATTTGGAAAAAAAGGGCGATTTTGGAGTGTGATAGTGTATTTACAGAGCGAACTGGGCTTTATGTGATGCCTGAAATTCGCTCTATTGACATTGATAGCGAGCTTGATTTTGAGTTTGTAGAGTTTATAATAAGGAAGCAAAAATGTTAAAAGACAAAGTAGTAGTGATAGCTGGCGGGGCAGGGCTCTTGGGAAAAAGCTTTGTAAAATCAGTCCTTGAAAATGGCGCAAAGGTAGTAATTGCTGATATAAACGAAGCAGAGGGCAAGAAATATTGTGATGAGCTAAAAACTCAGTTTTATAGCAGCGTAGAGTTTGTGAAATTTGATCTTTGTGATAAAGATTTGATTTTAAAATGTATTGATTTTACGCTTAGTAAATTTGGCAAGATTGATGCTGCTATAAACGCGGCGTATCCACGCACTAAGGATTTTGGGGCACATTTTTTTGATGCTAGTTATGAGGATTTTTGTAAAAATACAAATATGCAGCTTGGCGGTGCGTTTTTGTTTATGCAAGAATTTGCTAGATTTTTTAAAAGAAAAAATGCTGGAAATATCATAATGCTCTCATCCATTCAAGGCGTTGTAGCACCAAAGTTTGAGACCTACAAGGGCACTGACATGAGCTCGCCTATTAGCTATAGTGCTATAAAAGCTGGGCTAATTCACATGGTAAAATACCTGGCAAAATACCTAAAAGGCTCTAATATTAGAGTAAATTGCATTAGCCCAGGTGGAATTTTAGATGGGCAAAATCCTATTTTTTTACAGCAGTATAAAAATGTCTGCTTAAATAAAGGAATGCTAGACCCTAGCGATATTTGTGGCGCAGCGTTGTTTTTGTTAAGCGATGCTAGTGCTTATGTCAATGGACAAAATATCGTAGTTGATGATGGTTTTTGTTTGTAGGAATTCTAGAATTCTGGAATTTCTTAAAATATAATCTAGAATTCCCTTAAAATATAATCTAGAAGATGGCATTGCCTTTATGCGTAGCTTTGAGCGTATTTACATACACCCAAAATGCGTAAATACTATAAGCGAGTTTAGTTTATATAGCTACAAGGTGGATAAATACTCAGGGCAGATTACAACGCAGATTATAGATGAAAATAACCACGCAATAGACGCCCTGCGCTACGCCTTAGAGCCACTTATTAAAACGAGAGCTAGCACGCTAGGATTAAGGCTAGATATATGAAAAGCCAAAATTTAGAGCTACTTTTAGAGCTAATTGGGATTGAAAACTTTGCTAAACTAGCTGAGCATTGCGGCGGCATGAGCTTTTATATACCTAAAATGCCTAGCAAGAAACTTAGCATTTTAAGAGATATTAAGCTTTTAAAAGACCTTGAAGTGAGCAAAGATGATATAATCAAACGCCTAGCCAAAAAATACGAACTAAGCCACCGCACACTAAGACGCATTTATGATAGAAGCTAGGAATTTTAGAATTTTAAGAGTTTTTTAAAATATTTGTGGTATAATTTCGCCGAGGTTAGCAATATGAGCGTTGGGCGTGGCAACAGCACCAATATTGTTAAACGAACAAGCTAGACGCAACGCTTATGCGCAGTTCTCCACGCTTGCGACTAATCTAGCTTGTTACTGTCTTAATAGTTCTAATGAGTATATTTTTATAATATTATTGCTTTTTCTACCTTTTTTATCTATACTTTCTTTTGCTGTAATCAAGGCTTTGGTTTTCTCTCCATTTAAAATAAACTCACTACAAAATCGTAGAATTTTTAAGTTGCCTTGGCTGTTTTTTGTATCATCAAATCTCCCTAAACAACTAGCTCCACTAAATATTTTATCAATATTAACTATCGCCAAAAGGTGTGCTTTACGAGTAAAGCCATTATTTATGCTTTTGTCTATGGCTTTATTTGAAAGCAATTTATTTCTTTGCGTTGTATTTATTTGCCCCTTAAACTCACCATTTATTAAATTTTTATGTGCTAGTTTAATAAGTTCTTGTAGAGCTTGGGCGTAGCTATTAATCTCGCCGTTTATTTGTACCATGCCATACCCTTGATTTAAAGGCGGAATTATATCTAAATTCTTTGCTACCTCATTAGCCTTATTTGCTTCATTAGCCTTATTTGCCTTATTTACTTCATCAGGCTCTTTTAAAGGCGAGATTGTGCCATTTTGCTTTTGAAATTGCGCTACTTCGCTTATGCTTTTGACCTTATATCTATGCGGTTTGATAGCGTTAAATACGCTGTTTATATCGCCAGTTTTTAGAGCTTCATCGGCTTTGGCTTTGCTGCCAAGAATTCTAGCTCTTTGCCACTCTTTTAGCCCTGAGAGATACTCTTTATCAGCCTTAGCATTTAGCTTGGGCTTAGCGTATTCATCAGCGTATCTCGGTATCATTTGACATCTACAAAAGGGATGAAAGGGCGGCACAGGTGCTTTATCCTTTGGATATACCCCAGCACCAAGCCCGTATTTATCCACGGTGGCGTAATAGTCGCAAATATCAGTGCGTGGGTGGGTTATACTCATTTGTATTTTTACTACTTGTATGTCATCGCTGTTAGCGTGCTCATAGGCTCTTGCGTCATTATATGCCCTAGCTGTTTCGTTTAGGGCTATGCGCTTTGCGTAGTAGCGTGCTTTTTCATAGCCTGCTATTTTTAGGGCTCTATCTGTTACTACTTCGTTATTCTATCATCGGTGCGTGATAGCCAAAACGAAGTTTCTGTGAAATTTGCCTTGTAATCTTGGAGCCTATTTTAACTGCCGCTACCGCGAGAATTTAGAATTTCTGCGATTCTAGTATCGTGGTGCTAGTATGCTAAAAGCCTGCGGTGCGCACGGCGTGGGTAGAACATGAAGTTCACCGAGCCGTGCGCATTTCCGTAGGATTTTAGTATAATAGTGCTGCGAGACGAATCACCTAGGCAATTTTGGAACGAAATTTGCTTATATAGGCATATCAAAAATAAAGGAAAAAAATGTTCGCAGGATTTAGTCCAAACAAGTCAAAAGCCCTAGTAGTCGCCGCGACTGAGGCTCGTGTGCTTCGCCAAAATCTCATCGCTGGAAATATCGCAAACATCGATACTCCATTTTACAAAGCGCGCGATGTTGATTTTGAGACAGCCCTAGCACAGCAAAAGCGTGAGATTTACAAACTCGGGTCTGAGAAAAACGAGCCAAATCTAGAACTAGCCAAAACAAACGAAAAGCACTTTGATGCGCTTGAGCTTTTTCCAAAGGCAATAAATCCTACTATTTTCTTGCGTGATGGACATATGGCTAGAAATGATGCAAACACAGTAGACCTTGATATAGAAAGCAGCGAACTAAGTAAAAATAGCATAATGATACAAGCCCTGGATGTCGCTAGCAAGAAGCTTGGCGGTATCTTTACAAGCGTTATTGACGCTAGTGGCAGACTATCTGGATAAGGTTAAAAAATGGCATTTTTAAGTGATTTTGATATAAGCGGATATGGCCTAAGTGCTCAGAGATTTCGTATGAATCTCATAAGCTCAAACATCGCAAACGCAAACACCTCTCGCACAGCAGAAGGTGGGCCGTATCGTAGGCGTGAGGTAGTGTTTAAGGCTGTTGATTTTGGCGCCCAGCTAAATGCTAAGCTAAAAGAAAAAACCAGCGATATAGAGGCCCTTGCTCAGGGCAAAAATGTGCTAAATACCACAAATATAGTAGAAGAAGAAATGCAAAAAGCCCTAGGAAATAAGATTTTGCGTGGGCCGAATGGTATTGATTATCTAGGGTATGAAAATCCCCTTGATGACCCAGCAGCACCGCAGTTTCCTCGCCCTGCGATGATGAGTGTTGTTGTAGATAAAGTCGTGCGTGATGATAGTGATTTTATCATGAAATACGACCCACAGCATCCAGATGCCAATGAGCGTGGCTATGTGATGATGCCAAATGTAAATCCAGTAATAGAAATGGCAGATATGATAGAAGCAACAAGGGCGTATCAAGCAAATGTGGCTGCCTTTCAAAGTGCCAAAAACATCGCAACTAGCGCAATAGATATGTTAAGACAAGGATAATAAATGAGTGATATAATAAACGGCGTAGGCTCTATAAGCTCTGATATTGGCTCTATATCTGATATTGGTGCTATCGGTGGGCTTAGTAGCCAGCCAGCGCAAAGCAGTAGCCAGCCAGCGCAAAAGAGTGGGGAGTTTAGCACCATCTTAAACAAAACTCTAAGCGAGCTAAATGAAAGCCAAGTAGCAGCTGATAAGGCAGTAGCAGAGCTAGCAACTGGCGAGATAACAGACCTTCATCAAGCAGCTATTGCTATTGGCAAGGCAGAAACCAGCATGAAACTCATGCTAGAAATCCGCAACAAAGCAATCAGCGCATACAAAGAAGTAGCCAGAACTCAGCTATAATTTTTTAAAATCTTTATTCTTGGAATTTTGGAATTTTCGTCATTGCGAGGCTTGAAAAAGCCGAAGCAATCTCTAGAAATTCTAAATTTATTCTTGGAATTCTGAAATTCCCTTGAATTTTTTGTAGGGAATTCTAGAATTTTCGTCATTGAGAGCGAAGCGAAGCAATCTCTAGAAATTTTAAATTCATCCCTAGGGAATTCTAAATTTATGCTAGGAATTTTAGAATTTTGCTCGCTTTTAGGCTAGATAAATTTAGCTTACAAATTTTATAAGGGCTATGCCCCAAACCCCTAGGGGCTGTCGCTCCTAAAACCCCACTAAAATTTAGAATTCTCTTGCTTTATCTGCTTTTTTGGGGGATATTTTTAGTCTTAGAAATTCTAGATTTTAGTGTAGGAATTCTAGAATTCCCTTGAATTTTTTGTAGGGAATTCTAGAATTTTCGTCATTGCGAGCGAAGCGAAGCAATCTCTAGAAATTCTAAATTCATCCCTAGGGAATTCTAAAATTATGCTAGGAATTCTAAATTTATGCTAGGAATTTTAGATTTTTGCTCGCTTTTAGGCTAGATAAATTTAGCTTACAAATTTTATAAGGGTTAGCTCTAAACCCTTAGGGGCTGGCGCTCCTAAAACCCCACTAAAATTTAGAATTCTCTTGCTTTATCTGCTTTTTTGGGGGATATTTTTAGTCTTAGAAATTCTAGATTTTAGTGTAGGAATTCTAGAATTCCCTTGAATTTTTTGTAGGGAATTCTAGAGATTGCTTCGCTCGCAATGACGGAATTACAGAATTTTAGACGGAATTCTAGAATTGCTTAATAAATTTGCTTAGGAATTTTAGAATTTTGCTCGCTTTTAGGCTAGATAAATTTAGCTTACAAATTTTATAAGGGCTATGCCCTAAACCCCTAGGGGCTGTCGCCCCTAAAACCCCGCTAAAATTTAGAATTTTCTTGCTTTATCTGCGTTTTTGGGGATATTTTTAGGGAATTCTAGAATTCCTACAAAGAAAATTCCTACAAAGAAAATTCACACAAAGAGAATTCCTACAAAGAGAATTCCTAAGCATAAGAATACTCCAAAAAAGACTTAGAAAAATAGTAAATATTTAAAAATCGTTTTTTTTTTTTTTTTATAGTCTAGCCCTTTATTTTGCGCAAAAAAGGGCGAAAATGACACTAGAGCAAATCTGCGGCGTAGGCAAGATAGAGTTAAATGATGAAAATATAGCACTTATTACTAACTTGCAAAATCAAATTAGCACTTGGCTAGAAAGCACTAAATTTAAAGAACAAATAATAGGCAAAGATAATCAAACTTACGCTACCTTGCCTTATCCACCACTGCTTGACCCTGATAGTATAAATTATTTTACCAGTGAAGCTAGTATTTGCTGGCAGCTAAATATCCCTTTGCCGCCTTTTTATGATTTTATGCTTTTTGGCACTCACGGCGTTGGTTTTGCTGCTATTCCAAAGCTGTTAAATATTTTAGGCTGCGGCACAGCTGGCAGGGATAGTGAAAAAGAGGCTCCTTTTATATACGAAAGTCTTTTTGAACAACTAATAAAACTCAAAAAAGAAAAAAGCGCAGATATTATAAAAGCCATTGGTCTTTATCTTTGCGATTTTCCAACAGACGCTGATAATGACAAGCTTTTTGCTTTAATTGCTTGTAAAAATGTTATTTTGATAGACCGTGACCCTATAAGCTTACTAAAAGCTTGTTGTAATTTACAGCTTGATAAGGCTGAGAGTGAAGAAGATGATTTTAGCCAGCTTGACCAAAACGATAAAATGGTTCAAAAAATCCAGCGAACAAGACGCAAAAATCTTGTATATACGCTAGATAAGGACCCAAAAGAATTGCTAAAAGATAAGGTTCATTATAGAGTAGGTATAGAAAAAAATGCTTATAGCGACAAACCAAACGCTAGTGGCTGCGAGCTGTGGATGAGAGAATTGCTCCAAGGCTATCACAATGGGCTTATGGCTAACTCGCTTGTTAGGCTAGGGGATTTTAGGGTGATGCAGACTAAAGATTTTAGTGGCAAAAATGCCTTTGATACTCTTAAAAAACTGGCTAATGAGTTTGGTTTTAATAAGCCTGATGAGAGCCAAAAAGAGCTTTTAGAATCTAGAGTAAGTGATTTAAAATGCTTTATTCCAGCTATATTGCTACTAAACCCACAGGATATAAAAGGCAAAGATGGCAAAGCACAAAAAATCAGTTTTGATGATATTTTATTGCTTGAGTTACATAGTAAGTTTAGTGTAAGTAGGGATAATATCACAGTAAATGGCTTTAATTTGCCTGATTTTTTTGAGGTTCAAGTAAATAATGCTAATGATATAGAAAAAATCAATCAAAGTGGCTTGGCAAATGAAATACAGGCTTATTTAAGCAAACTTTGCGCTGCTATAATGGAGCAAAACGAAATAGAAAATGCCAAAAAAATCACAGAAGATGATGTGCTAGAGTATTTCAAAGCAAATCCACAAAGTGCTTTATTATTTGATGGCTTGCTTGTCTCTCACCTAAGACCTATAAAAGAAAGTGGCAATGAAAATATACTAAATGACTGGGAGTATTACCAAAGATTTAAGCAAATAGTAAATAATATCGATGATGAAGGTTTTTGTTACAGACTTTGTAGAAAAAATGATGATAAAAGCTATGTATTTGTAAAGTTTAATAAAAAAGAAATCAAAGAAAAAGAGAAAAAACAATAAAAACTCGCTATATTAAAATAAGCTTAATTTCATCTATTTTTAAGTTTATTTTAATAGGGGGGGGGTATAATATGAGCTTTATTTTGCGCAAAAAGGGCGAAAATGACAGTAGAGCAAATCTGCCACATAGGCAAGATAGAACTAAATGATGAAAACACACATATCATAAAAAGCTACGCAGAGCATATAGTGCCGTGGCTAGAGAGTGATGAGTTTAGAGAAAAATGGGCGAGCAAGCCATATCCGCCGCTAATCAATCCTGAAAAAATAGATTTTGAAGGTGCTAACGCTTTACATGCTTGGACTTTAAATATACCATTTCCAAAATACTATGATTTTGTGGTATTTGGCTCACATGGAGTTGGCATCACTACTGCTATGAATGGTTATTTGTGGCTATGTGGTGCTGTGCCTGTAGGACTTAGCAGAACTGCTAAGATAGATGATAAAGATGATGATGAAAAACCATCAAACAAAGCTAACTATATAAACATGATAAAAGCTCTTATGCTACTAAAAAGCTACAAAGAAGCACAAGCCAAAAAAAGAGAGAAAAACGGCGAAAAAGAGGGCGAAAAAATGCCTTTTTCTCATATTTATTTGCGCTTAAATGACTTTATTGCTGATAGTGATGCTAAAAAACTATATAGCCTAATAGATGCTAGCAAGGCTTTATATATAGTGCGTGACCCTATAAGCAATCTAAAAAGTCTGGTAAATAATCCGCAAATGATAAAGTTTATAAAGTATGATGATTGTGATGAGCTTAAAGACTTTGCATTAAGCTTTGATTCAAATCCTAAACAAAGCCTAGAAGCTGTGGTTATCTATCCTCAAGGCGGAAGCTTTGAAAAGAAAAAAGAACAAAAAGTAGGCGAGGGTGGAGAGATACATGTGCGTCCTTGTATAGATAGCATTGATTACTGGATGCTTGATAATGCTCAAACATTTCATGATGGGGTGCTTTTTAACCTTTTATCTGGTAGTTTAAAAAATATTAAATTAAAGCAAACTAGCGATTTTATAGGGCAAAAGGCTTATGATTGTATGTGTGATATTTGCGAGTTTTTTGGGATAGCTAAACCAGATGAAAGCTTGGCTGAAATTTTTAGTAAAAGAGCTGCAAATAGCGTTGGGTTTTTACCTATAGCGATTTATGCTAATAACAAAACAAAGTTTTTTGATGGTAGCTGTGAAGGCGATAAATTTAAACTAAGTGACATAAAAAACTCAGCAAAAATTATCTTAAGCTCAGCTATGGACCCAATAGCTACTCTTTCTCGCTATGATATAAGCGAGTATTTTAATGATATTGATGGTTTTGATGACAATTTTATGCGTCTTAGCGCAGATGCTGATACCCTAGTAAAACTACTAGCACCAAATATGATGACTAAGCTAAGGGCGTATATAAAAGCTTTAATGCAAGCTATGGATGCTGTATTTAAAGAGCATTATAAATATAGATTTAGCGAAGATGATGTTTTGGAGTATTTTAAAGCTCATCCAAAATCAAGGCAAGTGTTTAGCTATGTGTTAAATCAGCATTTGACTTTTTTAAAGGCGCATAAACCAGAGATTATAGCAAGTTACACATGGTATCAAAAGTATCTTGAGATTGCCAAAGACGATGAGCCACTAGATACAGCGCAAAATGGTATAAGTGTAACGAACTTTTAATTTTAAATAAGGAGAAAAAATGAAACAAGGAGATTTTTCAGCACTAGCTAAGCACTATCATAACCGCCCAGCATATCCGCTGTCTTTGATGAAATATATTTTACAAATCGCAGGCTATGAGAGTAAAACAGAGTTTAGTATAGCAGATATTGGTGCTGGTACTGGTAAGATGACTGCTGTTTTAGGCGCTGGCGCACCAAAGGCAAAAATAATAGCCGTTGAGCCAAATGATGAGATGAGGGCTGAGGGTGAAAAATCAGTAACTTGTGCAGAGTTTATAAAAGGTAGCGCAGAAGCTACCACTCTTGCTAGTAGTAGCATTGATTTTGCTTGTATGGCATCTAGCTTTCATTGGAGTGAGCACACAAAAAGTCTGCCTGAGTTTCGTAGAATTCTAAAACCTAATGGGATATTTTGTGCTATTTGGAATGCAAGGCAGATAAATAGCGATGAAACACTACAAAGTATAGAAAATGAAATAAAAGCAATGATACCGACCTTGAGCCGGGTTAGCAGCGGAGCACAAAACGCAAAAGACTGGCAAAGCGTATTAACTAGCACTGGCGATTTTAAAGACTGCGTTTATATGCAAATGCCTTATACTGAAACTATGAGTAAAGAGAGGTATATAGGTGCTTGGAAAAGTGTAAATGATATCCAAGCCCAAGCTATAAGCTATGGGGGGGGGGAGCAGCTATGGAATGATATCTTAAAAATGATAGAAGAAAAAATCAAAAATAAAGATAGCATCACACAGCACTACACCATAAAGGCTTTTGTAGCAACAAGTACAAAATAAGTTTTTGCTGTGTGAGATTTTAAAAAAAATTTTCGCAGCAAAGGAGAAAAAATGAGCGAATTAATACAAAAAGAGTGGGACTATACCAAACACGCCCAGTTTTATAGCTATAGACCAAATTACGCTGGTGATGCTATAGATGTGCTTGTAGCGTGGAGTAAAGGAGCAAAAACAGTTGCTGATATAGGTGCTGGCACTGGAAATTTAGGTATAATGCTAGCAACTCGTGGTCTAGATGTAATAGAAATAGAACCAAATGATGCGATGAGAGAGATAGGGCAAGAGCGTCTAAAAAATGCTAAATGGATAAGAGCAAATGGAGTACAAACTACACTTAGCGATAAAAGTGTGGATTGGGTCACCTTTGGTTCTAGTTTTAATGTATTAGATAGAGAATTAGCTTTAAAAGAAGCCTATAGAATACTAAAAGATGGTGGAAAACTAAGCGCAATGTGGAATCATAGGGATTTAAACGACCCTATTCAAAACACAGCACAAGAGATAATAAAAGACTTTATTCCTAACTACCATGGCGGAGTGCGAAGAGAGGGACAAAGACCTATTTTTGAAAATTCTCAGCTTTTTGGAGATATTTTTTATATAGAACAAGACTTTATTTTCACTCAAAGCTTAGAAAACTATATCTTAGCATGGAAAAGTGTTAAAAATGATTTTTGGGATTTAAATACAGAGGCTGGCAAAAAGCTATTTGAAAGTATTTGTGCAAAATGGCGTAGCAAACTACCGCAGACTCTAAACATACGCTATACTACAAGAGCATGGAATGTAACTAAAAAATAAGGAATTCTAGAATTCCTATAAACTAGAATTCCTTGGTGGCGTATGATATTTTTGTAAGGCTACAAGAGAATTCTAGATTAACAAAGGATAAAAATGCGTTTTGAGAGCAAGGCTAGAAATTTACAAAACTTAATTGGAAAATTAAAATCTGCTAAGATTTTACCCTTAATAATAATAAATAAAGACGATATAAATAAAACTAGCACTATAAATAAAATCATAGCTCAGAGCTGGGAGAATATGATAGTGCGAAGTAGTGCAAAATGTGAAGATAGCACTACTTCATCTCATGCAGGTGAGTTTCTTAGTATTCAAAACATAAGCCAAAAAACTCTACTCAAAGCTCTTAATGAAGTAGCTAAAAGCTTGCCTGGCCGTGATGATGAAATTTTTATCCAACCAATGTGTGATAAACTTGATAACTTTGTAGTTGCTATGAGTGCTAGTGGGGGAGTAAATTATGTTAGTATAAATATAGATAACTCAGGCGATAGCTCGTCTATCACAAATGGCACTGGTAGTTTTTCTAAAATAATGGTATTAAAAACAAAGCGCACAAGTGATAAGAAAATAAATGCTATACTGGGTCTCATAACTGAATTAGAAATGATTTTTAATTGTGATGCTTTAGATTTAGAGGCTGGCTTTGTGGGAGATGAGCTTTATCTTTTTCAGGTTCGCTCTATAGCCTCAGCGCCAAAAACATTAGATGTAAGCGAACCGCTAACTTTCATAGAAAGTAAAATTAAAAAAATCAGCAAAGAAAGACCAAATATTTTTGGCAAAAAAAGTATTTTTGGCATAATGCCAGATTGGAATCCTGCTGAAATTTTAGGACTTAAAGCTAAACGCCTTGCTATTAGCCTTTATAAAGAATTGATTACTGATAAAATTTGGGCTTTGGGGCGAGCTGCTTATGGATATAAAGATTTAAGTGATTTTCCGCTTATGTTTGATTTTGCTGGGCTTTGTTATATTGATGTTAGAACCAGCTTTAACTCATTTTTACCAAAAAACCTAGATGAAAAAACTAGTCAAAAATTAGTAGAATACTATCTAGATGAACTTAAAAAAAATCCATCTAAACACGATAAAATAGAGTTTGATATAGCATTTAGTTCTTATGAGTTTGATTTGGCTGAGCGTTTGGAGCGCTGCAAGGCATTAAACAAAACTCAAAAAATATCTTTACAAAAAAAATTAAAACAAATCAGCATTGGAGTGTTTAAAAATAACTCAGTGTTTTATAAAGATTTAGAAGATATAAGAAAACTTGATGAAAAAATGCGTGAATATAAAAACACAGACCTTGCAAGTGTAGATAAAATATACTGGCTTATAAGTGAGTGTAAAAGATATGGTACAAAAGCTTTTTCAGGTATTGCAAGAGCGGCATTTATAGCTACTTCACTACTAAATTCTCTTGTTAGAGTTGGCGGCATAAGCATAGATGAAAAAAATAAATTTTTAAGTTCTTTTTCTACAATCTCAGGTAAATTAGCAAGCGATATTAGCAGTCTTAGCAAAAGTGATTTTTTGGCAAAATATGGGCATTTACGAACAAATACATATGAAATCACAAGCCCTACCTATAATGAAAACTACGAAAAGTATTTTAAAAAAGCTAGTTTTAACAAAAGTAACGCCAACACAGAATTTGTGCCTAAAAATATTAAAAAAATAGAAGAAATTCTAGAATTTCATAACTTTAAAATGAGTGTGGATGAGTTTTTTAACTTTTTGGCTTTGGCAATACAATCTAGAGAAGAAGCTAAGTTTATCTTTACAAAAGCCCTTAGCAGTGTGCTAGATGAAATAGCAATTTTTTGTAAAAGTTGTGGTATTAGCAAAGATGATGCTAGCCACCTTGATATCGCACTTTTGCTAGGATTTTATACAAGATTAGAAAATATCCAAGCAAAAGAGCAAATGCGAACAAACATTGCTCATAATAAAAAAGAATATGAAATATCATGCAAACTAAGTTTGCCACCACTTATTACTGATGCTAGTGATGTGTATTTTTTTACTCTTGATAAACATACACCAAACTTCATTACACAAAAATGCATAAGTGCTAAACCAGCAAGCGCAAACGAAGAAAAATTAGATGGTAAAATTATTTGTATACACTCAGCAGACCCAGGCTATGATTTTATTTTTACTCATAAAATCGCAGGGTTAATCACTGCCTTTGGTGGGGCAAACTCACATATGGCAGTTAGGGCTAATGAGTTTGGATTGCCTTCTGCAATTGGCGTGGGAGATGAGCTTTTAGAGCGTTGTTTGAGCTCAGATATCATAACACTTGATTGTCTTAATCAAAGGATAGAGCTATGAGGGCTGGTATAATCTCAAAACTTATCAAAAATGAGCATGGAGAAATTTTACAAGCACTTGATTTAAAGTTTTGTAAAAAACTCGCATTTTATGGTATCAAAGGAGAAATTTTAAACTATTTTAAGCCAGATTTTAGCAGAGTTGATATGCTTATAATCAGTGGTGGAAATGACCTAAAAAGCATTATCTCTAATGATATAAATATTCTTAGAGATGAGTTTGAGAGCAACTGTATTAAATATGCTATACAAAATAAAATTCCTATTTTTGGCGTGTGTAAAGGAGCGCAAAGCTTAGCAAATTTTCTGGGAGCTTGTTTTGAAAAAGTAAGTGCTCATGTAGGTGAGCATGAAATAGATTTATTAGGCGATAGATTAAAGGTAAATTCGTATCATAATTATGCTATAAAAAGTATAGAAAATGCAAAAATACTTGCGAGTAGTACTGATGGCTATATAGAAGCTTTTAGTAATGAAAAATTTAAAATTTTAGGTGCAATGTGGCATTTTGAAAGAGAAGCTAAACCCAGCCAAGCTAGTAAAAAAATTTTTGAAATCTTAAAAGGGCTAAAATGAAAGCGGTGATATTAGCAGCAGGACTTGGTAGTAGGCTACGCGAACTTACAAAAACAAAACCAAAATGCATGGTAGAGTATAAAAAAATACCTCTTATAAATTATCAAATATCAGCCCTACAAAATAACGGTATAGATAAAATAGCAGTAATTGGCGGCTACAAAAGCGAGATTTTAAAGGCGTATTTAGATAAAAATTTCAAGGGGATTGAATTTTTTGAAAATAAAAATTTTGCTAGTACAAATATGGTAGCAACACTTTTTTGCGCTAAGAAATTCTGGATTGATAGTGATGTTATAATAAGCTATAGTGATATAATTTATGATAGCAATGCAGTCTTAGAGCTGCTAAAAGCGGGGAGTGATTTTAAAATTTTAGTAGATAAAAATTGGCTTGGCTTATGGTCTAAGCGTTTTGAAGACCCACTAAGTGATGCTGAGAGCCTAAAAATAAACACTAATGGCAACATAATAGAACTAGGTAAAAAAGCAAAAAGTATAGATGAAATAAAAGCGCAATACCTGGGGCTTTTTGCTTTTTCTAAGGGGTTTAGTAAGATTGTGGCTAGTTTATATGATAAAATGAATAAGTCTATAATTTATGATGGTAAAGACTTTGCAAATATGTATATGACTAGTTTTTTGCAGCATTTAATAGATAGTGGATATAACGCAAAAGCAGTATTTACACCAAGTAAATGGCTAGAGATTGATGCTAAGAGTGATTTGGACATTGATATTTAATAAATTGCTATGATTCAAATCAGAGCTTTTGTAGCAAAAAGCACAAAATAGCTTGTCAGTTTTTTAGATAAAAGGGTGATTGTTTTAAGGAATTTTAAAATTTCTACAAACTAGAATTTCTAGAATTTAGAATTTCTACAATCTATAATTTCTACAATCTAGAATTTCTACAAACCATAATTCCCACAAACTAGAATTTCTAGAATTTAGAATTTCTAGAATTTAGAATTTCTAGAATTTAGAATTCCTACAATCTAAAATTCCCACAAATTAAAATTCCCAGAATTTAAAATTCCCACAAACTAGAATTCCCAGCAAAATACCTTAGGAATTCTAGTTTGTAGCAAGGATTATTTTAGCACTATTGCCATTGTCATACCGCCACGCACTAGCCATACTATTACTTTGCGGTTTTGCTTTTTAGATTTTGCTATTTCGTCTTTTACGGCATCTATATTTTCTACACTGCGCTCGTTGATTTGAACTATCAAATCTCCCTTAGCAAAGCCTAGTTTGCTAGCACTGCTGTTTTCTTTTACATTAGTTACTAGCACGCCTTTTGTGTTTGCTGGTAGTTTGTATTTGCGCATGATTTCGTTGCTTAGATTTGAGATTTCTAGCCCATTTATACTAGTGATATTAGTGCTTTGCTCGTTTGGTGCGTCCATATTTGCTAGGCGGATTTTTACTTTATTTATTTTGCCGCCACGCTCGTATTCTACGTATACTTCGCTATTTGGCTCAAAACTGCCGATGAGATTTTTTAGCGCATTAGCGTTTTCTATTTCTTTATCGCTTACTTTTGTGATTAGATCGCCTCTTTTTAGTCCTGCTTTAGCTGCTGGGCTGTCCTCGCCCACGCCAATGATTAGTGCGCCTTTTTGGCTTGTGTAGGCTTCTTTTATATCAGCTGTTAGATTGCCGATGCTCACACCTATGTAGCCACGAGTGATTTTGCCGTCTTTTATGAGCTTGCTAGCGATTTCTTTTACCATATTTGAAGGTATGGCAAAGCCTATGCCGTTATTTCCGCCGCTGCGGCTTAAAATGGCTGAGTTTATACCCACTAGCGCACCACGGCTGTCAACTAGCGCGCCACCTGAGTTGCCAGGATTTATGCTAGCATCAGTTTGGATGAAATCCTCGTATTGATTTAGGCCGATGTTGTCTTTGTTTAGTCCTGAGATTATGCCTGAGCTTACAGACCCACCCACGCCAAAAGGATTGCCTATAGCAAAGACCACATCGCCCTCAAGTAGCTTTGAGCTATCGCCAAAGCTGATTGCTTCAAGTCCGTTTGCTTCTATTTTGATGATTGCTAGGTCGGTTTTTGAATCAAGTCCTACGATTTTGGCTTTGTATTCTTTTTGACTATCTAGCATGCTTACTACTATTTCATCACTGCCTTCTACTACATGGTTGTTTGTTACGATATAGCCGTCATTTGAGATGATTACACCAGAGCCTAGGGCTGAGCTTTTTTGCTTTTGTTGTTCGCCGTGAGGGTTTCTGAACTTAAAGCCAAAAAACTCCTCAAAAAACGGATCATTAAATGGATTCATAGTAGAAAAATTACTCTTTACAGTGCGAGTTGTAGAGATATTTACCACTGATTTTTTCGCACTTAGGACTACATTTGAGTATGAAAGTATAGTGCTTTGATCTGGGTTTTTTCTTGTGTAGTCGTTTGCTGCGTCTTTAAAGCTTATTGAGGCAGCAGCTACGCTTGAGATTAGCGAGCCTACTAGAACTGCGCTTAGTATAATTTTTTTCATCATTGTCCTTTTTTGTAATTTACGAAATTATAAAAAAATAGATTTTAATACGCTATAAATAAAATCTTAACTGCGAATTTATTAAGGAATTCTAGATATTTTTTTGATTTTTTTGCGCAAACTTGAGTGTTAGTGGCTAAACTTTGTGCTATAATTTTGGCTCAAAAATTTTTATAAGGATAAAAATGGCAAACTCGCTTTATGAGACACTTGGCATAGCAAAAGGCGCAAGTAGCGATGAGATAAAAAAAGCTTACCGCAAGCTAGCAAAAGAATATCACCCAGACATAAACAAAAGCCCAGAAGCTGAAGAGAAGTTTAAAGAAATAAACGCAGCTTATGAGATTTTAAGCGATGAAAAAAAGCGCGAGCAGTATGATAAATACGGCGATTCTATGTTTGGCGGACAGGATTTTAGCGACTTTTACAAAGGCGGCGGCAGCGATATAAATGACATTTTAAATAGCCTTTTTGGCGGTTTGGGCGGCTTTAAAAGCAGTGGTTTTAAAGGTGGTAGTTCTAGGACTAGCTTTACAGGAAGCCAAGGCTTTGCTGGATTTGACTTTTTTGGGCAAGCCTCTAGCGGCTTTGATAGCTCTAGCTACGGCTTAGATGACGAGCACATGAGCATTACAATAAGCCTAGATGATGCGATAAAAGGTGCTAGCAAAACCATAAGAGGTAGTGGCGGCGAAGTAAACTTTAAAATCCCCTCTGGCATACAAAATGGCGAAAAACTGCGCCTAAAAGGCAAAGCAGCAAGAGGCGCAGACATCATACTAAGTGTGAATATCGCTAGCGATGAAGTTTTTGAGCGTGATGGAGATGATTTAAAAGCTAGGCTTGAAGTGCCTTTAAAAACTGCGCTTTTTGGCGGTTCGGTTAGCTTTAAAACACATAAAAAAGAAGTAAGCCTAAAAATCGCTGCTGGCACAAAAAACGGACAAAAAATCCGCCTAAAAGGCTATGGCGTCCCAAACCGCAAAAGTGGACTAATAGGCGATTTGTATCTTGAAGTAAGTGTGATTTTGCCTGAGATTAGCACGCTTAGTCCAGAGCTTGTAGAGCTGCTTAAAAACGAGCTTTAAGAGGCAAAAATGAGCCAAAAAGTAGAATATCTAATTAGCGCAGTAGCAAAAATGCTTGATATCCATCCCCAAACTCTGCGCCAATACGAGAAAGAAGGGCTAGTAGAGCCATCTCGTAGCGATGGCAAAATGCGTCTATATAGCGCAGAGGATATTGAGCGTGTGCGTGAGGTGCTGCGCCTTACTAGACAACTGGGAGTTAATCTAGCTGGCGCAAAGCTGATTTTAGAACTTCAAAGCAAGATTAGCTACTATGAAAGCCTATTAAAAGAAAAACCAAGCAAAAATGCTTTGGTTAAAAGCGCAAAATACGAAATAGTCTTTTTAGGCAGCAAAAACAAGCCCTAGTAATTCTAGAATTCTAAGAAATTCTAAGAAATTCTAGATTTTAGCCCATTTTAGTCCTAGGAATTCTAGAATTTTTCTAGGAATTCTAGAATTTAGCCTCAGTAATTCTAGATTTTTTTAGGAATTCTAGAATTCTAGGCAATTCTAAGAAATTTTAGTCTAAGCAATTCTAGAATTTTTCTAGGAATTCTAGAATTTAGCCTCAGGAATTCTAGATTTTTTAGGAATTCTAGAATTCTAAGCAATTTTAAGGAATTCTAGAATTTAGCCCTAGAAATTCTAGAATTCTAGGTTACTATTTATAATCTTATAGAAAATATAAATTACAAATACCCCCTAACCCCCAAAACTTTAAGCTAAATTTAGCTAGAATTGCTGATTTTTAATCATTATTTAAAGGAGATTCATGGCTTATGAAGCAGGGCAGATAGAGAGTAAATACTATAAAATTTGGGAAGAGAGAGGGCATTTTGAAACGGATGCAAATGCTGATATAACAAACGGCAAAAGCTTTTGTATAATGATGCCGCCACCTAATGTAACTGGCGTTTTACACATCGGTCACGCACTTACTTTTACACTCCAAGATATAATGACTCGCTATAAGCGCATGGATGGCTTTAAAACGCTGTGGCAACCGGGCCTAGATCACGCAGGAATCGCTACTCAAAATGTGGTTGAAAAACAGCTTTTAGCGCAGGGGATTAAAAAAGAAGAGCTAGGCAGAGAGAAGTTTTTAGAGCGTGTTTGGGAGTGGAAAGAAAAAAGCGGCGGACAAATCGTCTATCAAATGCGCCGCCTTGGAATTAGTCCTGCGTGGAGTAGAGAGCGCTTTACTATGGATGAGGGGCTTAAAAATGCTGTGAGAGAGGCTTTTTGTAATCTTTATGAAGCAGGGCTCATCGTGCGTGGAAACTACATGGTAAACTGGTGTACTCACGATGGTGCTTTAAGCGATGTAGAGGTAGAACATAAAGCAAATAAGGGTAAATTATATCATTTGAGATATTTTTTATGTGAAAATAGCTCTTCAAACCATAACCAGATAGGCGGCGAAGCAGATTTGGGGGTTGCGCAGAATTTTGCGAGCGCAGTGAATAATTGCGAGCAAAATTCAAGCTCCGCCAAAGATGCGAGCAAGCGTCCCTATATCGTGGTCGCGACTACAAGACCTGAGACTTATTTTGGCGACACTGCTGTCATGGTAAATCCAAATGATGAAAGATATAAGGATTTAATAGGCAAGTTTGTTGAGCTGCCTTTGCTTGGGCGAAAAATAAAAATCATCGCTGATGAGCATGTGGATATGAGTTTTGGGACAGGCTGTGTGAAAGTCACCCCTGCGCACGATACAAACGACTATGAAGTAGGAAATAGGCATAATTTAGAGTTTATCACAATTTTTGATGAAAAAGGAATTTTAAATGAGCATTGCGGAGAGTTTAAAGGGCTTGAAAGGCTTGAAGCTAGAGATAAAATAGCTGGGAAGCTAGAAAGCAAGGGCTTTGTAGAAAAAATCGAAGACTATGAAAATCAAGTAGGCTACTGCTACCGCTGCAAAAATGTGGTAGAGCCTTATATCAGCAAGCAATGGTTTGTAAAATCTGAAATCGCAAAAGATGCGATAGAGCGTGTAAATAAGGGGCAAAGCGAGTTTTATCCAAGCCACTGGATAAATAGCTTTAATGCGTGGATGAGAGAGCTAAAAGACTGGTGTATCAGCCGTCAGCTGTGGTGGGGACATCAAATTCCAGTATTTTACTGCGAGTGTGGGCATGAGTGGGCAGATAGGTGCGAAAAGCCTAGCAAATGCCCAAAATGTGGCGGAAATAATTTTATTCAAGACCCTGATGTGCTTGATACTTGGTTTTCTAGTGGTTTGTGGCCTATTTCTACGCTTGGCTGGGGCAATGGTGAGGCTTTAAAAGGCTCAAAATGGTTTGATACGGACTTAAAAGAGTTTTACCCAAACTCTATGCTAATAACTGGCTTTGATATACTATTTTTCTGGGTGGCTAGAATGATGTTTCAAAGCTCGCAGGCTGTGGGCGAACTGCCGTTTAAGGATATTTATCTTCATGCCCTTGTAAAAGACAAAGATGGCAAAAAAATGAGTAAATCAAGCGGAAATGTCGTTGACCCACTAGAAAAAATTGATGAGTTTTCGGCTGATATTTTGCGCTTTACCTTGACAATGCTGTGCGTCCAAGGCCGTGATATACGCATGAGCGATGAAGCTATGGTAATCTCACGCAATTTTACAAATAAAATCTATAATGCTAGTAGATTTTTGCTAATGAATGCTAGTTCTTTTGCCAATTTAGAGCAAAGTGAGGTAAAAACGCCACTTGGTGCTTATTTGCTAAGCCGTTTTAATGCTTGCGTGGCTGAGGTGAGAAAAAACATTGATGAGTATAGATTTAATGACGCAGCTAGCGCGATTTATAGATTTTTGTGGAATGAGTTTTGCGACTGGGGAATTGAGCTTAGCAAAGCTGATAAAAGCGCAGTAGCCGAGCTTGGCTCTATTTTTAAAGAGAGCATGAAACTACTGCATCCATTTATGCCTTTTATTAGCGAGCATTTGTGGCACGAGATGAGTGGCACGAGCCTAGAATCTGGCGCAAAAAGCGTGATGATAATGCGCTATCCTGTGGTTGGAGGGCAAAATGATAGCATTGAAAAGCTCTTTAATCTAGTAATAGAGAGTATCGTTAGCATTCGTAGGGCTAAGGCAGTAGTTGATCTTGGCAATGCTAAGATTGCTAAGGCGTTTTTGCGTGGGGATACTGATTTGAGCGAGTTTAGCCACTTTATCAAACTGCTAGCAAAATGTGAAAATGTAGAGTTTATAAGCGAGATAAAAGCTGGCTGCGTAAGAGATGTAAGCCAAAATGTAGAAAGCTTTATTGAGCTTGCTGGCATTGATACAGCGCCGATTTTAAAGCGTCTTAATGCGCAAAAAACAAAGCTAGAAAAAGAGATAGCTAAGCTTGAAAATATGCTAAATAATGAAAAATTCGTAGCAAATGCCCCAGAGGCTGTTTTGGCTACAAACAAAGAAGCTTTGCAAAACGCCACCTCTAAGCTAGAAAAAGTATCTAGCGAGATAGAGAGCTTGGAAAATATATAAAAAGGCAAAGATATGAAATTTAAAGTTGAAAATTTAGGTCTTTTAAGAAAAGCTGAGTTTGAAATTGGTGATCTTACTATGATTTGTGGGGAAAATAATAGTGGAAAAACTTATGCTGTTTATGCTTTTTATGGCTTTTGGAGATTGTTTTTTGAAAATCTTAATAAGTTCGTTTTAAGCCATAAGAATAGTTTTAGTCAAAAAGATAAAACTATTCTTATCAAAAAAACAGAATTTATTGAATTTTATAATAATTTAAAAAGCGGAATAAATGAATACTATAAAAATGATCTAGCAAAAGTTTTGGGTGGCAATGCTGATAATTATAAAGATACTAAATTTGAACTAGATTTTCAGCTTTTAAATTTTGAAAAAATTTTTAATCAACAAAATCTATTATTTAATACTTATGAGAGAGACGAATATATAGTTTTTGATTATTCCGATAAAGAATATTCCGTTGTGGTGGCTAATAGATGTTTAGTTTTATTCTTAGGTCAGCTATTTTGCAAGCCTAGAAATATAGAGATAATCAGTGTAGAACGCACCGGCGTTAATATGTTTTATAATGAGTTAAATTTAAATAAAAATAGTCTTTTAGCAGGGCTAGCACAAGCAGATGAAAAGACTTTATTTAGAGATATAAATAATTATATGAAAAAAACAATGTCTCTTTATCCATTGCCAATTATTGATAATATAGAAACAATAAATCTAAGGGAAAATATAGCAATAGAGAAAAGCTTTATATTAAAAGAGCAAAATAATGAAATTTTAGATTTACTTTGGCAAATAGTTGGAGGAAAATATCTCATAAGTGAAAGTGGTATACAATTTGCACAAGGGGCAAAGGTGAGAGTAACTTCCAATTGTAAAGTAGTAGATATACAGCAGGCTTCAAGTTCTGTTAAATCTTTATTTTTATTGGATTTATATGTAAGATATAGGGCTCAAAAAGGTGATATTTTAATTATAGATGAACCAGAATTAAACCTGCATCCAAAAAATCAAATTCTACTAGCTAGGCTTTTAGTTATGTTGGTAAATATCGGCATAAAGGTATTTATCAGCACTCATAGTGATTATATTTTGCGTGAGTTTAGTTCATGTATTTGCCTAAAAAATATTAGCGATGAAAATTTGAAAAATTTAGAAGAGTATTCAAAACAAATGCAATTAGACGCTAATAAAGTAAGAGCTTATCAAACTATAAAAATTAGAGGTGAAATAACTACTGAAAGTGTTAAAATTACTCAAGATGATGGTATTTTCATGGATACTTTCAACGAAATTATAAACGAACAAAATAGAACTCAAGATAAAATTTACGAACAAATCTTAAAGAGTCAATCATGAAAAAATATTTGCAAAATTTTTATAGTTTTTTAAGCGAAGAATTAAAATGTGAAAATAACGGCGTTTATGTAATTAAAGAAAAAGAAGGTAGTACATTTAGACATATAGCCATAAAAAAATATGGTAATTTTTTTGTTTTGAAACAAAAAGATGGATTTAAAGCTGGATTATTCAAAGATGCTATTTTATCTTGCGATTTTATAGTGGTAATCGATGATGAAGTATTTTTTGTGGAATTAAAATCAAATTCTGCTAGCACAGAATATATAAATGATGAAAATCCATTGGAAAAAGCTCTGAGACAATGCAAGGGTAGTGAAATTTTATTTGATTATTTGTGTGATGTCTATAATTATCAAAACAATAAAATTTTAGAATTTAAAGAAAGAAAATTTATCTATCTTTTTCCACAAAGAGCAAATAAGAGAAAAGCTTCAACAAATTTGCGCAGAAGAAATTTATCATTAAAAGAAAAGGCTGTTAAATGTGATACAAATGGATATTTGGAACTGGATTTGCAATTTTTTAAAAATATAGATTAAATTTATAAAGGGTTTGGGTGAAAGAATACATTATAAATAAAATATCAAGTATTTTAAATATAGAAAAAAAGCATATAAGTTATGATAGTATAGAAGTTTTAGAAAGCAAATGTACATATCTTATTCATATTATGGTAACAATATCTAAGGATAAATTTGAAGAACTTTCTAGAATTTCAGAGGTTAAAGATTTTTGTTTTCCAAATGGTGCTATTTTTAAAAATTGTGTTTTTAACAAGAATAATTTTAATATATTTTCACCATGTGAAAATTTATTAGAGTTTATTAAATGTGAATTTGATGGCATTGATGGCAAAAATCTTTGTAATTCTGCTAAATACGAAGAATGTTCTTTTAAAAATATAAATGATTTTTTAAATTTTATAAATTTGAGAAGTGATAATTTTATAAAATGTGTTTATGAATCCGATTTTGTTGCATATAATGTTCATATGAATGAGGATAAATTTTTACCTAAAATAGAAATCAAAAATTGGACTTTTAAAGGAAAAGTTGAACTTAAAAATATAACTTGCAACAAAGAAATTTCTTTTGAAAATGTTAATTTTAATGGTAAAATTGATTTTAGCAAATCCACTTTTGAAAAAAAAGTTTCTTTTAAAAAATGTAAGTTCAATGAACTTAGTGGAGATGATTTTTTTGATTTTTCAGAGATACATTTTAAAGATAATGTTTATTTTGATAAAAGCCATTTTAATGAATTTGTGGCTTTTCATCTTTGTGTGTTTGAAAAGACAGCATCTTTTTATAAGACAAAGTTTAATGTGATCCCAAATTTTAGCCCAGGTGATTTTAAAGGAATTCTAAATATAAACAACGCTACTTGGGGAGAAAACGGCAACCTAGAATTTGAAGATGTAGAAAAAATAGTAGATAAAGCTTGTGGCAAAAGTGAAAAAGAAGAAGATGAATTAGAGACAATAAGAAATATAAAAGATTCTTTTCGTGCTATCAAAAATGTTCTAATACAAGAAAACAATCAACTAGAAGCACAGAAATTTCACAAAGCTGAGTTATATTGTAAGGAGTTAGAATTAGAAAAAGAAAATAAGAATTTTTCTACTTTTATAGATAGTTTGCTTTTAAAATTTTATAGAAATACTAGCGATCATCATACGAATTTTTTAAAAATTTTAAATTTTACTGTGTTTTGTATAGCTGTATATGCTGTTTGTAGTTTTGTTTTCGTGGATATATACACAGCTACATTTTTTGAAGAATCTATATTTTTTGATATAAAATATAGCGAAAGCTTTTTTAATTACTCAATGTCACTTTTGTTTATATTAGCAATAATTGTTATGGCAACTATGGCTTCTAAAAATATAGCCATATCACTATATTCTTTTTTATTTTGTTGTTTCTTAATAATTCCCTTACTTATAGGATTATCAATTTTTTATAATTTTACTAATCAAGATTATGCACTTTTATTTAAAATAACCATAGCAATATGGATTTCTCTTTATTTTTGTTTAATAATTTCTTCTCATGCTTTATGGTCTGGCTTAAATCAATTTTTTAGAGGAAAATTTATTGATTATTTAAGGGAAAAAATTATTTATTTGTCCAAGATAACATTTATCGATTATGTATGTAAGCTTATCGATCATGTGTGTAAGCTGGTTATTTGGGTTGTTGTTGCTTTTGTGCTATATCTATATCCACAGCTGATAAATCCTTTTTTAGGTGTATTTAAAAGCGATGAGATACTACCAACAAACTACTTTGAGAAAAAACTAAATGATTTAAATGCTAGTGAAATTATAGAAATTTCAAATTTGTTAAAAAATATCACAGATTTAAATCTTACAAAAGTGCATAAAGAAATAATAGACTTAAACACCATAACAAATGCAGAAATAATAAACGCAAAAGAGCTAATAAAACAAAATCTAAAAGAAATAAATATTGCCGATAATGAGCTAAATACCACAATAACCACAATAAATGATCTAAATACCACAATAACCACAATAAATGATCTAAAAGAAAAAAAAGACTTTCAAGAGTATTTAGTAAATGGAATAAAATCAAGCTCGCTTGTGTATTCTATAATTTTACTTTTATGCCTTTACTCGCTAACAAAAACAGCTAGAAAAAACTCAATAATTCCTACATGAAAAGAGATAAATAATGATAGAAATAAATAATTTAAGCAAAAGTTACGGCAAAAATGAAGTTTTAAGTGGAATTTCAGCTCATATCAAAAAAGGTGAAATTTTTGCCTTTTTTGGTCATAGCGGTGCTGGCAAAAGCACGCTTTTGCGCTGTATAAATGGGCTTGAGAGCTATCAAGGTGGCTCGTTAAAAGTCTTTGGCAAAGAGATAAAAGAGCTTAAAGAGCGTGAGCTAAAAGAACTGTGCCGTGATATAGGTATGATTTTTCAGCATTTTGCCTTGCTAGCGCAAAAAAACGCCTTTGAAAATATCGCCTTGCCACTTCGTGTGTGGGGCTATGATGAAAATGCTATCAAAGCTCGTGTTTATGAGCTTTTGGAGCTTGTGGGGCTAAGAGATAAGGCAAGCTCTTTTCCAAACCAGCTAAGCGGTGGGCAAAAACAGCGCATAGCAATAGCTAGAGCCCTTGCGCTAAGCCCAAAAATATTATTAAGCGATGAAGCCACAAGTGCGCTTGATCCAAATACGACTAGGCAGATTTTAGAGCTTTTAAAGCGTATAAACCGTGAACTAGGCATTACAATAGTGCTTGTAACGCACGAAATGGACGTAATAAAAAGCAGCGCAAACCGTGCTGTGCTCATGGATGATGGCAAAATCGTAGAACAAGGCAGCATTGAAGAGCTGTTTTTGTGTCCTAGTGAAGTGATGAGAGGTTTTTTGGGCGAGGCAGAGGTGCTTGGAGATGGGACAAATATCCGCTTAAGCTTCCCACAAAATATAGCTTCAAAAGGATTTATTGCTGATATGGCAAGGCACTTAGATATAGAGTTTAGCATAGTGTGGGGTAGACTTGAGAGGCTTGGCGAGCATGTGCTAGGCTCGCTAATCATTTGCCTAAAAGAAAATGACGCAAAAAGCGTGCTAGACTTTGCTAAGGCTCATGGCGTGATAGCCGAGCTAATAAAGGAATAAAATTTGCTTGAAAATTGCCATAAAAAGGAGCTAAAATGATAAAAATAGAGCAAAATACTACGCTGCTTACTAGCATTGAGCAAAAAATAAGTGGCAAAAATAGCGAGTTTAGTAAGACCCTAGCCAAAGTAGAGCAGTTTAAAAAAGACCTTGAAGAACTCGGTCCTTTGCGCCTTGCCTTTAAGCTAAATATGGATAAAATAAAAGAAAAAATAGAAGAAAAAAGAGCCGAGCTTGCCAAGATTTTTAAACTAGCTGAGCTAAGTGGCGATGAAAAAGCTAAGACAATTGCTAGCATAGAAGAAATGCTAGAAGCATATAAAAAGCAGCTTTTAGAACAAATGCAAGCAGCAAAAGAACTAGAAGATGAAAAGCAGGCGCAAAAAAGCCCTAGCGCAAAGGTGGATGTGATGAGAGCTTTTGCTTTTTTGGATACTAAAAACGCCGCACAGAACAAAGCGCAAAACAAGCAAGATGAGTTGCTAAAATCTTTGCTGTGAATTCCTAGGAATTCTAGAATTCCTAAGAAATTTCGTAAGAATTCTAGAATTCCTAAATTTTAAAATTCCTAAAATCTAGAATTCCTAGCAAAATTTCGTAAGAATTCTAGAATTCTTTATTTTAGGAATTCTAGATTTTCTGCAAAAAGACTTTTATTTAAAAATTTGTTTTAAAATCTTGTTAGGAATTCTAGAATTTCTACAAAAAAAGGATGAAAAATGAAAAAACTATTTTGCGCTGCCTTGTTAATCTCAGTGCTTTTTGGTGATGAGAGCTTTGAGCTAAATGCTATAAACCCTATAAAAATCGACATTATAAGCCTAACACAAAATAAAGTAAACTTAAAAAATATAATCCCCCAAAGCACGCCAAACGAGCTAGCCGCACTCACTTTATATAGCCAAAAAGAAGCAATCAACGAGCACAATATCATTTTAGCTAGCGGCAAGGACTTTGTAGCACTTATCGATACTGGCTATGAAAAGACAATAGATGAGCTAAAAACAGCCCTAAACGCAAGAGCACTCACACCAGAGCAAATCACTCATGTCATCATCACGCACTCTCACCAAGATCACATAGGTGGAGTAAAAGCCTTGCCAAACGCGCAAATCCTAGTAAATGAAAAAGAACTTGGCTTTTGGCAAGAAAAAAGCAGCACAGAGGGGCTAAATATCAAAACCTTTGCGCCAAATACTGAGCTTATAAATGGCTCTGGGATTTATGCTATCGCAGCTTATGGACATACTCCAGGTCATAGCGTGATAGCCTTTGGTTCTAGTGGGACTAGCGAGGCTGAGCTTTTTGCTAGTACGCAGTTTTTGTTCGTGGCCGATATTTTTCACGCTTATGAGCTTCAAGCAGCAGCGCCAGAAGTCGCCTTTGTATGGGATCACAATAAAGCAGATGCAATCAAAGCCCGCAAAAAAGTAATAAACGCTCTAAAAGCGCATAAAACAAGCTTTATCGGCACTCATATGCCGTATTCAAAAAGAGTGAAATTTGACGAAAACTAAGCAAAAATCATGGCGAACTTGATACAATCAGAGTATACAGGGCTTTTGCAAGTACACTCAAATGAAGAAGGACTAAGTAGCGGCAAAGAGCTATATAACAATATCTGCGCTGCCTGTCACGGCTCAAAGGCTGATATTAAATACAAAAGCATCGTGCCAAATTTATGTGATGTAAAGACTATTGCTGATTATGCTTGGCACTACAAAAAAGGTACTCGCAACCGCTACAATATGGCAGAAGTAATGCAAGAAAAAATCAAAACCCTAAGCAAGCAAGATTTTTTAGATACTGAGCTTTATATCAAAAGTCTTTGCGCCGCAGCAACTAGCGATAAAGCTAGCCAGAAAAATAACAAAAACACTAAAAAATAATAAAGGCGCAAAAGTGAGCAAATCTAGCAGGGATCTAAGCTTTGAAGCCACAAAAATGGTGCTTGAAAATAAAAAACAAGCTATGAAATTTTTTGATATTTGGCAAGAAATTAAAGCAAATGATTTCTTTGGTTTTGGCGAAAACTTAGGATTTAGCGGGGCTACACCTGAGCAGAGTTTTTACTCTGCGATTTATATGAACTTAAAAGATGAAAACTCACTTTTTGAAGTTGTTAATGTAAAGCCAAAAACTATAAAACTAAAAAGTCAAGTTTTAGCTAAAAGTGATGAAAAAATCATCTCTACCCCAGAGCCAAAAAAAGAGCAAAAAAGCTCATATCACGAGAGAGATTTGCATGCACTTTTGAGCTTTTTTGTGGCAAACAGCCCTGAGTTTGATAGTGTTTATACAAAGACTATTTTTCACGAAAATAGCACAAAAAGCACAAAAGGTGCTGATAAGTGGCTACACCCTGATATCGTAGGCGCATCTTTTAGCTCGGCAAATTTAGAAAAAGAGCTAGTAGAATATAGCAGAAGTTTTGAAAAACTTCCTATAAAAATATATTCTTTTGAGATAAAAAAAGAGCTTAAACTTTATAATCTAAAAGAATATTATTTTCAAGCTGTTAGCAACTCATCTTGGGCGCATGAGGGCTACCTTGTCGCCCTTGATATAGAAAACGATAATGAGCTACTGGAAGCTATAATGCGCTTAAATACGAGCTTTGGCATAGGAGTAATTAGCCTAAATAGCTGCGAGCCTGCCCAAAGCAAAATCATTGCCCAAGCTAAAAATAACGACAAACTTGATATGGTAGCAGCAAATGAGCTGTGTATGAAAAATAGAGATTTTAAAGAGTTTTTAAGCAATATCTGTGAGTGTAAGCCTGAAAAAATGAGTGCTTATAAGTCTTGGTTTGATGAAATTTTAGATGATGAAAAAATCAAAGAATACATAAAAGAAAAGAAAATAGGAAATTAAATGATAAGTGATTTGCTAATAAATGCTACTTTAGAAACACTTTATATGAGTTTGCTTTCTACTTTTTTGGCACTTATTTTTGGTATGGCTCTAGCGATTTTGCTAGTGCTTACTAGAAGCGGTGGGCTTGCGCCTATGCCGCAGTTTTACAGAGTGCTTGGCGCTATTGTAAATGCCTTTCGCTCTTTTCCTTTTATTATCCTTATGATAGTGCTTTTTCCGCTAACAAAGCTCATCGTAGGCACTAGCATAGGCACCACAGCTGCTATCGTGCCACTTACCATAGGCTCAGCTCCCTTTATAGCAAGATTGCTTGAAGCAGCCATGCTAGAGGTAGATAAAAGCGTGATCGAGGCAGCCAGAAGCTTTGGGGCTAGCAGGACGCAAATCGTCTTTCGTGTGCTAATACCAGAAGCCCTGCCTGCTATCATAAACGCTCTTACACTCACGCTCATCGTCATCATCGGCTTTTCGGCTATGGCTGGCACAGTTGGCGGCGGTGGGCTTGGCGATGTGGCGATTAGGTATGGCTATCAGCGTTTTCGCCCTGATATTATGATTTATACGGTGATTATTCTCATTGTCATGGTTCAGCTTATACAGATGCTAGGCGACTTTGCCTATAAAAGGATAAAAAAATGAAAAAAATACTTACAATCGCAGGATCAGATAGCAGTGGTGGGGCTGGAGTGCAAGCTGATATAAAGACCATCACAGCTCACAAAATGTATGCTATGAGCGCAATCACAGCCCTAACAGCGCAAAATACAAAAGGCGTAAGCGCTGTGAGTGCTGTAAGTGGCGAGTTTGTTTTTGCGCAGATAAAGGCTGTTTTTGATGATATTGTCCCAGACGCTCTTAAAATCGGTATGCTTTTTAACGCCGGGATCATAGAAGCGGTGCGAAAGGCCCTGCTAGAAAATAACGCAAAAAATGTAGTTTGTGATACAGTTATGATAGCTACAAGTGGGGCAAAACTACTTGAAGATGACGCTATCGCTGCTCTTTGGGGGCTTTTTGAGCTAAGTAGTGTTATTACACCAAATGCTGCTGAGGCTAGTGTTTTATCTGGATTTCAGGTGCGAGATATCGCTACGCAAAAAGACGCTGCAAAGGCTATATATGAGCGTTGCGGAACTGCTGTGCTAGTAAAAGGTGGTCATTTAAATGCTACTGATATTTTGTGGGATGGAGCAGAATTTAGCGAGTTTAAAGGCGAACTAATTGCTACAAAAAACACTCACGGCACGGGATGTACGCTAAGTGCGGCTCTTGCTTGTGCTTTGGCTGCTGGGCTGGGACTAAAAAGCTCAGTAGCTCATGCAAAAGACTTTATCTCAAAGGCTATTGGCTGGAGTGAGCAAATAGGGCAGGGCTGCGGCGCAATCGATCATTATTTTAATATCCCAAAGCTAATCTAGAAATTCTAGATTAATATTTTAAAACCAAAGTTATATGATTAGCACTTTTATAAAAAATGTGTGAAAATCTTATGTAATTATTTATTTTTAATATATTTTTAATAAATTTAGCTTTTATTAAGGAATATAAATATAGAATTGTGACATTTTTTGTTAAGGAATAAAAATGTTAAAAAGGGGTTTAAAGCTATGCGCACTTAGTGCTGTTATTGCTCTAGCATTTAGTGGCTGTGCTAATTTTACTTTAGGTACAGCAAAAACGCAAGTTGATTTTAATCAAGAATTTCTCAAACCAGATTGCGCAAATGAAAACTATCTACAAGCGCAAATGGAACAAGTAAATAAAAATAATGATCCTATTTTTGTAGCCATTAACTCAGGTAGCATCGCTAGGTCTTGCGGGGATTTTAATAAAAGTAATGAGTTTTTTGACCTTGCTGAGAGTAAATACAAAAATGATGTGGATTTAGAAAGCATAGGCAAAAAAGGAGCAAAGCTTGCAACAAGCTTAGTATTGAGCGATACTTTTAACGACTATGATGGAAATATGTATGAAAGAATAATGGTAAATGTTTATAAAGGATTTAACTTTATGAGTCTTGGCGATTATGAAAATGCTAGGGTTGAGTTTAATAGAGTAGCACTTCGCCAAGAGATAGCAAAAGAATACTTCAAACAAGAAATAGCAAAAGAAAAGAAAGAACAAGAAAAAGCTAAAAAAGACCCTAACTACACAAAAGAAGTCCAAGACGGTATCAAAGAAATAAAAAGCGAATATGAGCACCTTTTTGATGGGTATAATGTAGCAAAGGAATTTACAAATCCTTATGCTAGCTACGCCCAAGCTGTTTTTAGTTTTATAGATAAAGACTACGCAAAGGCCATAGATAAATTTAAAGAAATCTCAGCGATAAATAAAAAAGCAGTGCCTTTTGAGAAAAACTTTAGCAAAGCAGCAAATAGAGTAAAAGGTGGTAAAAACTACATTTTCTTAGCATTTGAAGATGGGTTAGGCTCTAAAAAAGATGAGTTTAAGCTAATAATTCCATTGCCAATAAATGACAAGATAACAGCTACTTCCTTAACCTTTCCAAAAATAGTCAAGCGAGATGCTAGTCTAAAAACTCTTAGTTTAAATGGAGTTAAAAGCTTTGAAATAGCAAATTTTGATGATATTTTTGCTACAGAGTTTAAAATAGAACTTCCTAGCATTATACTAAAAAGCGTAATGTCTAGCGTAGCAAAAGGAGCAGTAGCTGGCGCGGTTGCAAATAATACAAGCGGTATTGGTGGTAGCTTAGCTAGTCTAGGGGTTGGTGTCTTGCTATCAGCAATAAATAAAACCGATACTAGAAGTTGGCTAACACTGCCAAAAACAGCAAGTATAGCTATGGTAGAAAACAAAGGTTCATACAGTATCAAGGATAGTAGCGGTAAAGAGATTGCAAAGGGCAAAGTAAAAAAGGGTAAAAATGCTCTAATTTGGGTTCGCTCTGTAGCTGGCGCTGAGCCTCAAGTAGTGGTAATGGAGAAATAATGAAAAAGTTTGCAAAAATTTTACTTTTTAGTTCACTATTATTGGTTGGTTGTACTAAAAATCAAGAAGTGCTTTTAGACCATCCTCGCTATGATGTTAGCTTGGTAAGTTTTGAAGGTATTGATATGAAAATAGTAAGTGACATTAGAAAAAGATTTAATGCGCTTGGACTATTAGAAGCTCAAATTATCCTAAAAAGTGAATTTGGTAAGTCGATTTTTTATAAAATTGACTGGCTTGATGAGTCTGGTTTTGTGCTAAGAAATTCAATAGATGAGCATTATCACAGCATAGAACTTAAAGCCCATAGAGAGTTTGTTCTAAATAAAATTGCTCAAGATAAAAGAGCAAAAAGTTTTAAAATTTATTTCACTTCAAAAGGATCAAAATGAAAAAATCATTTTTAGTTTTAGCAAGTGCTTTTGCACTGCTTTTGACAGGTTGTGTCACGCAACCAAGCGTAGGGAACACTAGCGCAGGTAGTAGTGGCGATATGAGTACTATGCAACTAAGTGGCGACGACTTTGAGCTAGCAGCTGAGACTATGATAAATAGTCTTCTTAGCGATCCAGCATTTGCCAATGCACCAGCTGGGGTTCGTAAAGTAGTAGCTATCGGCAGAGTAAAAAACGACACTGCTCTTCGCATAGATACAGAGAGGCTAACAGCCAAAATTACAAGAGCAATGAGACAGTCTGGTAAATTTGTGCTAACTACAGCAGTAGCTGCTGGTGGGGCATTGGATAGCATGAGTGAAGATGTAAGAGAGCTAAGAGATAACGATGAGTTTAATCAAAAAACAATCGCTAAGAAAAATACTCTAGTTGCTCCTGATTTTTCTCTTTCTGGCAAAATTCGTCAAGATAATATTCAAGTTGGCGGAAAAACTAGAGTTGAGTATTTCTTTTTACTTCGCTTAACTGATTTAAATAGCGGTCTTGCTTACTGGGAAGATGAAAAAGAAATCAAAAAACTAGGCAGCTCAAAAAGCGTGAGCTGGTAGAAATTTGATTTAAAATTTAGGAATTCTAGAATTTTACCTTTGTTTTAAATTTTTTATTTTAGAATTCCTAATATCTGTATTTAAAAACTTAAATTTACTTTCAATTAAAGGATGCTAAATGAAAAAGACATTATTATCACTAGCTGTTTGTGCCTCACTTGCTTTTGGGATGGAGGATAAAACTAATGAGATAACCCAAGTTGATGTGGATATCCAAAATGCTCTTAGTGACGCAAGTGTGGGGCAAGAACCAATAGATAATATGCAAGAATTTTTTGATCAATTTGAAAATAAACACCAAATTACTTTTGGTGAAACAAAAGATGGTAGAACATTTTATTATGGATATGCTGATGTAAGCTATAACCCAAAAGACCCAAATTTTGCCAAAGCGCTTTTTGTTGCTTATAATAAAGCAGTTTTAAACTTACAAACAGAATTTATAAAAGATGCTTTTGGTAGAACAACAACCGAAAGACTTAGACAAATAGAAGCAGATAACTCAAGCAATGCTAGAGAATTTGAGGAATTGCCAAAAGGCGGTGCATTATCTCAAATTTGGGGTAAGACTAAGCAGTGGACAGGTGCTAAACTAGATAAGGCGCTTAATGATATGGGTATTCAAACACAAGGTTTAACAGAAGAAAGAAAAAAAGAACTTTTTCTTGATAACTTTTTAAGCAAAAGTATGACACAAGCTTTTGGGGATATGAGCGGACTTGTGCCAGTTGAAACAACATTAGTTCAAACAGAAAATGACAATTACAGAATAGGGGTAGTTGCTGTTGTTAGTAATAAAACACGAGAGATTGCTAGGGCTATCAGAGAAAAAAGAGCGCCAAATGTAACTTCTGCTAAAGGTAAGTCTCTAGAAGAATTTTTACCTAAAAATAGCAAAGGCTTTTTAAATGAATATGGAATTCGTTTAGTATATGATGAAACAGGCGCACCTATGATAATTAGTTATGGAACTTGGGGTTATATTCCAAAAGTAAATTCAAAAGCTACTGATAGGCTAGAAACTTTATCGCAAGATAAGGCTGCTGCTATGGCAGATGCTGCTATTGTAGAGTTTGTAAATACTAGTCTTAATTATGCTAATACAGAAATTTCTGGCGAAATTATAAAAGAAAGTATAAAAGAAACAAAAGATATAAATACTGATAATGTAGAATTAAGCGAACAAGAATTGACCAGCATTATAGATAAAACTTCTACAAAAATTATAGCAAGAGCTAGTGGCGATTTAAGAGGAATTCGTCCTGTTAAAAGATGGAAAGCCACTGATGAAAATGGTGTTAAGTATGTAGGTGTAGTTAAAGTGTATTCATATGCGAACTATTTAAATACAACAGAGGCAATTAATAATTCTAAAAATAAAGCAAATGCCACTACTACTTCAACTACTGCTAATAAACCAGAAGTAGCAATTAAGCGCAAATCAGCTTCAGTAAATACAGTAGATGATTTTTAGGATAGAGTATGAAAAAATATCTATTTATATTTGCTTTTTTAGCTTGCGTTCTAAATGCTGAGGTGCTAACTCACACTAGCACCAAAACAGCTAGTGGAGAAGGACATGGCCTTACAAGAGAAGAGGCTATTAATAATGCGATAATTGAGGCTGTCGGTAAAATTAGCGGTGTAAATGTAAGTTCAATGAAAAGATCTAGCACACAGGCAATAAGCGATAATAGTGGCTCAAATATAGTAGATATCTACTCAAATGATATCAGCAAAGCTACAAAAGGTAGAGCAGATACTTATAATATTATAAGCGCCGAACAAGATGGCTCTGGTAGATGGATAGCAGTAGTAGAGATAAAAAACTCAAAAACTACAAAAAGCTATAAAGCCCCAGGGCTTGATCATAAACAAAGACGCAGTTTATCGGTATTTAATGCTAGCTATGGAGAGACTAGAGGTCTTGGCGAAAACCTAAAAACTTATATAATAACAAATCTAACTCAATCAAGAAAGTTTAATATCCTTGATAGAGATAATGGCGGATACTATGAGATGGAAAAAGCTTTGATTAAAAGTAGCAATGCTAATAGCGATGAAATATATAAGCTTAAAAATGTGCTTGGCAGCGATTATCTTATGATTTTTGATATTAAGGCCGCACAAGCTAGAACAAAACAGAGTAATCTAACTGGCAAAAATATCACAAAAGCAGAAGTTGCGGTGGATTATCAAGTGATTTTATTTGCCACTAGAGAGGTTAAATATAGCAATACCTTAACTATGAGCGTAAGCGTGAAAGATGATCTAAAATCAAATGAGGCGGCATTCAAAAAAATCGCTGATAAAATCACAAGCGATATACTAAACGCTATTTATCCATTAAAAATCGCCAACATAAATGGGCAAGAAGTGGTATTTACACAAAATTTAAGCGTAGGCGAGCGCTTTGATTGTTTCTCTCAAGGAAAGGCTTTGAAAGACAGCTACACCAAACAAAGCACAGGCGATATGAGAGTAGAAACTAGGGCTGGGCAAGTAGAAATCACTAGAGCTGATCCAAAACTAAGCTATGCTAAAATCATAGAAGGTCAAATGAAAGAAGGCTATATTTGTCGTCCACTAGGTGGTGGTTCTGGTTCAGGTTATAGTGAAGGTCGCGATGCTAATTATCAAGTCAATGATGGCGGTGGCGTCAAACTTGGCTTTTAATTAAATTTAAATTCTAGAATTTCTTATCACTTTAAGATGAAATTCTAGAATTTCTAGCTGTCTTTTAGCGATTTTTAAGCAATTTTTGCTAAAATCGTAGCTTTATTTTATTTCAAGGATTTTACGATGTCAAAAGTATGCGCAATAACAGGCAAAGGCCCAATGGTAGGAAATAATGTAAGCCACGCTAACAACCGCACAAAACGCCGCTTTATGCCAAATCTACGCTCAGTTCGCATAACACTAGAAGATGGCACTACAAAAAGAATCCGTGTAGCTGCTAGCACACTTCGCACTATGAAAAAGCTTCAAAACGCGAAATAACAATCTTCACCCAAAGAGCCTGATATGTTTGCAAAACTTGCAAAATTTTTAAAATGGCATATCAGTAGCCCTGAATACGACCTTAGCGGTGAGCTTTATGAGCAGTTAAAGCCTTTTCGCTTGCCGCTTATTTTTATAGTTCTAATGACTATTGTAGGCACATTAGGCTATATGCTTATTGATAACTTCTCCCTTATTGATGCTCTTTATCAAGCAGGTATGACCTTTACCACGGTTGGTTTTACTGAAGTAAACAAAATCTCCACCTTTGGCAGACTTTTTACTATTCTTTTCATTTTTACCGGATTTTTGGTTTTTACCTTTTCTATGGGTCTTTTTATCGAGGTGCTAAAAAAAGGCACTTTAACTAGAATTCTAGAGGAGCGAAGTATGCTTTATAAAATCGCAAGTCTTAAAAATCACTTTATAATCTGCTATCACAATGTCTATACAATAGAATTAGCAAAGCAATTTAGAGAAAATCATGTGCCTTTTGTAGTAGTTGATGCTAACCCACAGCTTGGCGAGTTAGCTGCAAAGCACAAATATCCATACTACATAATCGCAGAACCTCACACACAAACAGCTATGCTAAAAAGCCATCTCTCAAGCGCAAAAGGTTTAATCAGCCTAAGCGATAATATAGCAGATAATATCGCAATGGTAACATCTGCTAGGCTTTTTGAAAAAGAGCTTGGCCGGGTGCCGTATTTTATCATGACTAGCGCAAATAGCGATGGAGAGGAAGAAAAACTCATCAAGCTAGGCGCAAACAGCATCGTAAGTGCCACAAAGCTAGTAGCCCAACGCCTAAATGCGATTTCAGCTAGACCTGATATGGAAAATATGCTTGAAAAGTTTGTATATGATAAAAATACAGCCCTTGATATTGAGGAGATTAAGGTGCCTGATTACAGCTGGCTGCGCTTTAAGCGTATAAAAGAAACACATTTGCGAACCATCGTAAATACTGATATAGTAGGGCTTAGAGACCAAAATAATAAATTCTTGCCTATGCCAAATGGCGATACGCTAATTGGCACTGGCTCTCGTCTGCTTGTAATCGGCACGGCTGAGAGCATACGAGCGGCAAAACGCCTAATTTATAGCAAACACAAACCTGAGGAGTATAGATATGTTTAATGTTCTTAGCCTTAAAAATGGCTTAGAAAATGTGGCTGGATTTAGCTTTGGTGGCGTTAGCATGGGGCTAAAAAAAGACGGCAGCAACGACCTTGGCTTTATAAAAGCTCATAAGCCAGCTAGCCTTTTTGCTCGCTTTACCTCAAACCGCTTTAAAGCAGCACCTTTAAGGCATTTTTACCGCACCTTTGGCTTTGATGAAAATGCTAAAAACGGCAAAAACTTAACAAGCGCAGAACTAAAAGGCAAAGAGCTTAAAACAAACTTTATTTTGCTAAACTCAAAAAACGCTAACGCAATGACTGGCGAGGCTGGTATAAGCGATATAAATGAGATTTTTGCTAGCTTAAAAAGCCTACCAAACTTTGCTAATTTTGAGCTAGTAAATCCTTTGATGAGTAGCACAGGCGTGATTGGCTACCGCCTGCCAAAAGAAAAGATTTTAAAAGCTGCTGCAAACTTTGATCTAAATGCTAGAAATAGCGATGATGCAGCGCACTCAATCATGACCACGGATAGATTTAAAAAAGAAATTGCGCTAAAAGTAGAGCTAGAAAATGGCAAAAGCTTTAATATAGCGTGTATTTGTAAAGGTGCTGGCATGATAAATCCAAGCCTAGCCACCATGCTTTGCTTTATCCTAACAGATGCTGATGTGCCAGCAAACGACGCTGAAGAGCTACTTGATAGTGCCATAAATGCAAGCTTTAATGCTATTAGCGTGGACGGCGATACTAGCACGAACGATACTGTAATGTTGCTAAGCTCAGGCGCAAGTGGGGCGTATGATAAAGAGGCCTTTACCTTTGCGCTAAATAAAATCACGCTAGAAATGGCTCTAAATCTAGTGCGAGATGGCGAGGGAAGCACGAAAGTAGTGGCCTTTGAAGTGCGTGGGGCGGCAAATGACCAAGACGCCGAGCACGCCGCAAAGGCTCTTTCAAACTCGCTTTTGGTAAAAACCGCTCTTTTTGGCTGCGACCCAAACTGGGGGCGGATCGCTAGCACCATAGGCGCAAGTGGCGCCATGTGCGATGAAAACTCACTTGTGATATACTGCGATGAAGTGCTACTCTACGACAAAGACCACAAAGAGCTAGATGATGCAAGAGAGAGTGCAGCGCATGCTGTGATGAAAAAAGACAGCTACCGCATCATCTGCGACCTTGGGCTTGGCGATGGTGCTTACAGTGCTTATGGCTGTGATTTGGGTCATGAGTATGTAAGCATAAATGCTGATTACCGCTCGTAAGCAAAAAGATAGGAATTCTAGAATTCCCAAAAAAAAATCTAGAATTCCTTAATCTAGAATTCCTACAATCTAAAATTCCAGAATCTAGAATTCCTTATTAAAATACAGCTAAGAATTCTAGAATTCCCTAAGGGTCAATTAACCGATAGAATATTTTAAGGTGGCTTAAAGTATGATATAAAGGGTGGAAAATAAATATATAATTCGTTCCAAAATTTCAGAAAAGAAATTTAGGGAAATTTTAAGATTATTTTGCGAAGATTTAGAAGCTAGTAAAATCAGTAGTTTAACTGGCGTTAGCAAGCAGTGTTTGTGTAGGTTACTTTGAGGGTGCGTTTAGTGGAGTATAGTCAAAACTCATCAAAGGTCTCAGGTGAGATTTCCAGCTCACTTTGCTTGCATAGAAGCTACACTTTGAACTAGATGAGAGCTACTTCGATCCCAAAAGAGTGCGCGGCAAGCACGGCAGTGGTGCTCCAGTATTTAGCTTCGCTCCCGCTGTGTGGGCTATTAAAAAGAAATGGTAATGTCTATACGCAGGTTGTAAAAAACTGCTCTAAAAAAGAGCTAGAACCACTGATTTTAAAGCACACTGGGCTTGGCACTGTATATAGTGATAAATGGGCTGCTTATGATAGTCTGGTTAACTATAAAGTAAAAGAGCATCACCGCATCAATCATGGAGCAGATGAGTTTGCAAGCAATCATATCAATGCAATAGAGAGTTTCCCAGCTTATGCTAAACTTAGATTAAGTAAGTTTAAAGACATAAAAAGGCAGAATTTTATCTTGCACTTAAAAGAGTGTGAGTTTAGATTTAACAACAGGGACAAAAAGGGAGCAAAATTATATAAAATTCTGTTAAAAATGATAAAAGAAAATCCTCTATCAGTTAATTGACCCTTTTAGAATTCCTAGTAAAATTCTAGAATTCTAGAGCTAAAATCTAGAATTCCTAAGCAAATCTAGAATTCCTACTCTTTTTCTAGTGATTTTAAAAAGTTTTCAAATTCTTTTTCAAGCTCTGTGTGTTCGGTTTTTGCGCCTAGTCCGCAAAGCCCGTTTTCAAGCTTGTTTAGCCGCTGCAAGAGATATAAAAACAGCTTTTTTTCTATATCAGGCAGTTTGTTTAGTGGAGCATCGCTTTTGCTGATGATGCGAGCTGGGTTTCCCACAGCAGTACAAAAATCATCCATAGGCTTTGTTACCACGGCGTTTGCGCCGATTTTGCAGCCTTTGCCGATGGTGATGTTGCCTAGTATCTTTGCGCCAGCACCAACGACCACGCCCTCACGCAAAGTAGGGTGGCGTTTAGTTTTCTCTAAGCTCACACCACCAAGAGTCACGCCTTGATAAATAAGACAATCATCGCCGATAATAGCAGTCTCGCCGATAACCACGCCTGTTGCGTGGTCTATAAAAACTCGCCTGCCAAGCTGGGCTGCTGGGTGCAGATCTACTCTAGTAAGAGCGTTTGAGATGCCAGCTATTATGCGTGCTAGGCACTTAAAGCCTTTGTTCCACAGGGCGTGAGCTATGCGGTGGTTTGCCACAGCCCAAATGCCAGGGTAGTTAAAAAACACATCGCAAAAGCTATTGTAAGCAGGGTCTTTAAGCTTTGGTTGGGCTAAATCTTCTTTGATTAGACTAAAAATACTCATTTTATTTTCTCATGATTTTTGGCGCAGATTTTAGCATAAATATTTTAACTTTTTATTAGGAATTCTAGATTTTTTTAGTAAAATCTAGAATTCCTAGTAAATAATCATTGCTCTAACTTGTAGCCTACGCCACGGATTGCGTGGATATAGCGTGGGTTTTTAGGGTCTTCGCCAAGCTTAGCACGAATGCGACCTATAATCACATCTATGCTTTTGTTTGTGCTAGTATCGTTTATGCTCTCACAACCCCAGATGAACTCTTCTCTACTTATGGCTCCGCCTTGTTTTTTTAGCATGTAGCGCAGGATATCATACTCGGCGATGGTGAGATTTAGCGGCTCGCCTTTAAAGGTGATTTGATGGGCAAAATCATCGCAGACTATGTCTTTTTGGGCATCTGTGCTAGTAGTTTTGCTAGCTGGCGCACTAAGCGCAAAACTAGCATTTGTGCGACGCAAATGGCTTTTTATGCGAACTACTAGCTCTTTTGGCTCATAAGGCTTTGGTAAATAATCATCAGCCCCAAGCTCAAAAGCATTTACCTTATCATTTAAATCGTGGCGTGCGCTTGAGATGATGATTGGCACATCGTGCTTTTTGCGTATTTCTTTACATACTTGAAGCCCATCTAGGCCTGGCAAAGAAAGGTCTAAAATCACTAAGTCGTATTTATTTACCTCAAGTTCGCTAAGCCCCAAAAAAGGCTCAGCGCAGGTCTTTACACTCATCTCAAACTGCTCTAAAAACTCGCTTAAAATCTCAGCTAATTCTAAATCATCTTCAATCATCAAAATTTTTATCATTTTTATTCCTTTTATATTCTCTTGCTTTTTTAAACTTTTCAAGCGCATTTGCCAAGCGCAAAAGCTCGTTTTTTGCGCTACTAGCGCCCTTGTGCGCCATGCACTGCTCTACAAAAGCTTGTAAAGCCCTTGGGTAGCTATCATACAGCGTGGTTTTTTGGCAGCGATTTAGTAGCTCCTCGTTTTTTTCTACCATTGCGCTAAATTTTTGGGCGTCAAAATCATCACGCTTTAATGCTTTTATCACATTTGTAGCAAACTTTTCTAAACAGCGCAAATAGCGAACTCGTATAAATTTCTCATTTTGCATGGCGTAATTTTAGCAAAAATTGAGCTGTTTTTAAAAACAAAGCGCAAAAAATCTAGAATTCCCTAGAAAAAATTTAATAAATAATATATAGTTATAATATATATATTTAATAAAAACACGAATATATAATAATTAAAAAATTATAGCAAAATACTTGACAATTATAAAATTTTTTGCTAGAATTCTGGGAAAAAACAAAAAAGGATCAAAAAATGTCAAACAACCTTCATCAAGAAACTCTAGCCACTCACTACGGCTATGACTCGTCAAAAGAGACCTATGGTTCAGTTAATGTCCCATTATACCTTACAAACGCTTATGACTTTGGAACTAGCGAGCGTGGTGCTAGGCTCTTTGCCTTACAAGAACTAGGTGCGATTTACTCTCGCATTACAAACCCTACTGTTGATGTGCTAGAAGCTAGAATAGCAGCCGTTGAGGGTGGCAGGGGTGGCATTAGCGCTGCTTCTGGCGCAGCTGCTATTTTTAATGCTATCGCAAACCTAGCAGGCGCAGGCGATAATATAATCGTAGCTAAAAAAATCTACGGCGGCTCAGCTGCTTTATTACATAATACTCTAAAAAACTTTGGCATAAGCACAAAGACCTTTGATAGCGATAATGCTGATGATTTAGAAGGCTTAATAGATAATAAGACAAAGGCTATATTTTTTGAGAGTCTCTCAAATCCACAAATTGCCGTAGCCGATACTGATAAAATCGCAAAAATCGCTGACAAACACGGCGTTGTAAGCATAGTAGATAACACAGTTGCTAGCCCAGCTCTTTATCAGCCTTTAAAGCATGGTGCAGATGTGAGCTTGCATAGTGCGACAAAGTATATAAATGGCAATGGTAGCGTGCTAGGCGGCCTAATCGCAACTAATGCTAAGCTAAATGCTAAGCTAAGAGGGAATTCTAGATATGCTTATTTTAATGAACCAGAGGTAAACTACCACGGACTTGTATTTGCTTCTTTGCCTGATGATTTTGATTTATTCACGCTTCGCATTAAGACTATTTTGCTCCGTGATATCGGTGCTTGCCTTTCAGCCTTTAATGCTTGGCAGCTAATAGCAGGGCTAGAAACCCTAAATGTGCGTATGAGAGCAATAAGCACAAGTACTCTAAAAATAGCGCAGTTTTTAGAAAGTCATCCAAAGGTAAAAAGTGTAAACTACCCAGGGCTAAAAAGCTCGCCAAACTACAAGCGAGTTAAAGCAAATTTCACCGAAGGGCTTGCTAGTGGGCTTTTGGCTTTTGAAGTGGCTGATGAGCAGACTGCGCTAAAAGTAGCAAATGGCACGGAGATTTTTAGAGTAATGGTAAATATAGGCGATAGCAAGAGCATCATCACACACCCAGCCTCTACTACTCACGCTCAGCTAAGCGAAGATGAGCAGCTAAAAGCAGGCATTAGCGCTGGGCTAATCCGCCTAAGCGTGGGACTAGAAAACGCAGATGATTTGATAGAAGATCTAAAAAAGGCGCTTGCGTGAGTTTGATTACCACAAAGGGTGCTTATGGGCTTATGGCTGTTTTTGAGGTCTCAAAAGGCACTAGCGAGCATCCTGTATCTATAAATGCGATTTCAGCAAATATCGGCGTTTCTCGCAATTATTTAGAGCAGATTTTAAACGCTTTAAAAAAAGCAGGGATAATAAGCGCATTAAAAGGTATGAAAGGCGGATACTATCTAAGTAAAAACCTGAGCGAAATCAGCTTTGTCGAGGTTTTAGATACGCTTGAAAACGACTTTGGCTTTTTTGCCAAAGACATTGAGGGTGAGTATAAAGAGCTTTTTGGCACGCTTGATAATGAGCTTAAAAAGCTTTTTTCTAAGCCTTTAAGCGAGTTTAACAAAAACGCAGATAAATATTTAAATTATACTATTTAGGGACGCTTTGCTTAGTGGTGTTTATTTAAGGGCGTTTGAGTGAAATTCTAGAATTCTAGAATTTTTAAATAAAATTTGGAATTTAAAAAAGGAAAATAATGCTAGTTTTAAACAAAATTAATATTACAATCTTTGCTTTTATTATATCGTTTTGTTCTTTTATAAATTCTTTCAGTTTTATTTTTGCTCAAAAAGTAGGAATTTGGCCCTTATTTGTTGGTAAAATTACTGATTTTTTATTTTTATAATATTTGCTAAAATTACAATGAAATTTTTAGATAATTTTAAAAATAAAACATACTCAAAAAGCTTTTGTTTTATAGTATTTTTTAATTATATTTATTTATATATATTTTTAGGATTAATTTCAGCTTATTTGACAAAAATTAAATTTTTTAAAGGAGAAAAATATGTCTAATACATACACGGCTTATTAACAAAAAAGCAAATTGTTTAAAAAATCATTGATTTTGTTTGCTTAGTAGAGTAAAGGGCTTTTTGAATAAATTCTAGAATTTAAAAAGATAAATTCTAGAATTTAAAAGAAATTTTTAGGCTAAATTCTAAAATTTAACACAAAGGAGAAAAAATGAAAATAGCAAAAAATATAACTGAGATGATAGGTGGTACGCCGCTGCTTAAAATCAATAGTTTTGGTGGAGAAATCCTAGCAAAGGCTGAGTTTTTAAATCCGGCTCACTCAGTAAAAGACCGCATTGCTTATGCGATGATAAAAGATGCCTTTGATAGTGGCAAAATCACTAACCAAAGCGTAATCATCGAACCAACTAGCGGAAATACTGGCGTAGGACTTGCTATGGTTTGCGCAGCTTTGGGGCTAAAAGCGATTTTTACCATGCCAGCTTCTATGAGCAAAGAAAGGCAACTCATCTTAAAAGCGTATGGCGCCCAACTTGAACTAACTGAACCAAGCCTAGGTATGAAAGGTGCTGTAGATAAAGCAAATGAACTGGCTCAAAACCTAGCAAATAGCTTTATCCCAAGTCAGTTTGATAATGCTTCAAACCCTAAGGTTCATTATGACACAACAGCAAAAGAAATTTTAGAGCAAACTGATGGCAAAATAGACTTTTTCGTAGCTGGCTTTGGCACTGGTGGGACGATATCTGGTGTGGGCAAAGCGCTAAAAGAGCATAACTCAAATGTAAAAATCATAGCAGTTGAGCCTGAGGCTAGCCCGCTTCTAACTCAAGGCAAAGCAGGACCTCACGCTATACAAGGAATAGGGGCAAACTTCATCCCAGCAAACCTTGATAGAGGTGTGATTGATGAGATTCTCACAGTCTCAAACGACGATGCTATCTCAACTACAAGAAAACTAGCTAGCAATGAGGGCGTATTAGTAGGCATTTCAGCTGGGGCAAATGTATTTGTAGCTAGTAAAGTAGCAAATGAAAATCAGGGCAAGGTAGTGGTAACAATGCTGCCTGATACAGGGACTAGATACTTCTCAACAGGAATTTTTGAGTAGCTTTTAATCGGCGGCTCTTACCCTTATTGCACCTGCTGCCTGCCTCGATGAATTAAGTATTCAATCTTTGGCTTGCGGCAGGCACACTAAGGGCAAGAGCTGCGCCTTATTTTACTGCCGCTACCGCGAATTTAAAATTCTAGAATTCCTAAAATTCTAGAATTCCTAAAATTCTAGATTTGCGTTAGCGGCAGTTAAAAATAGGCTTCAAGCTCGCCTCACAAAAGGATAATAATGAAAGAAATACCAGCAATAGATCTAAGCGAATACAAAAACGCTAGCACGCCTAAAGCAAAGGCGGCATTTTATGAAAAGCTACTTCACGCAGCGCATGAGGTAGGATTTTTTTATCTAGTAGGACATGGCATAAGTGAGGAGCTTTGCGATAAACTAAGAGCGCAAAGCAAAGAGTTCTTTGGCTTGCCACTTGAAGTAAAACAAAAAATCGCCCTTGAAAACTCAAAGCATTTTCGTGGCTATACAGCAGTGGGCGGTGAGTACACACTAGGGCAAAAGGACTGGCGAGAAGAGATAGATTTAGGGCTTGACCAGCCGCCAAGGGGCGATGAGCCAGCATTTATGAGACTTTATGGGCCAAATCAATGGAGCGATGAAACAATAGAGCTTAAAAAAACCTTTGATGAGTGGCAAGGCAAGGTAAATGAAATGGGCTTTACTTTGCTTAATGCTTTTTCTAATGCGCTTTATGGGCGTTCTGGGGTTTTTGATGAGCTTTTTGGTGATGATTTTTATGAGCATGGCAAGCTTATTCATTATCCAGGCAGAGCTGAGATGGGAGATGAGTATAGCGCAGACACACAAGGCGTAGGCGCGCATAAAGACGATGGTTTTCTTACGCTTTTAATGATAGATGAGATAGCCGGACTTCAAGTAGAGGCCAAAAAAGGCGAGTGGATAGATGTAGGGTATAAAAAAGCTGCCTTTGTGATAAATATAGGCGAGTTTTTAGAGATTGCTACTGATGGGTATTTGCGTGCGACAAAGCACAGGGTAAAAAGCCCACTAAAAGGGCAAGAGCGTATTTCGTGCGTGATTTTTTTAGGCTCAAAACTAGATTATAAGCTAGAAGTTTACGAACTACCACCGCAACTAAAAGAAAAAATGAGAGGCGTGGAGCGTGAGCTGCACAACCCGCTAATCCCAACAATCGGCTGGAACTATCTAAAACACCGCCTTCGTTCTCACAAAGAAGTGGCACAGAAGTTTTATGCTGATGTCTACGACCCCACAAATCTTGCATCAGCGCTAAAAGCAGGTATAGGCGAGTAAAGTTTTTTAAAACCTAGAATTTCTAAGTGAATTTGCCTAGGAATTCTAGAATTTATCTTAGGAATTCTAGAATTTATCTTAGGAATTCTAGGGTTTTTCTTAGGAATTCTAGAATTTATCTTAGGAATTCTAGAATTTATCTTAGGAATTCTAGAATTTCTAGCATTTAGAGATATTATAGAGCATATTTATTATTAAGATTTCATTTAAAGTTACTTTTAATCCTTTTTGCTATAATCTGCTAATTTTTTTATTTTAAGGATGTTAGATGAAAGTCTTGAATGCGATATCTCGCAGTGGCGATGGAAGCTTGGTAGCCCAGATTGCTATTGGCGTGCTTATAGGCGCAGTGCTTGGGTATTTTTTATATCTTTATTATATAGATAGTCTTGCTGTGATTTTAGAACTACTTGGTAGCTTGTTTGTTGGAGCTTTAAAGGCTATTGCGCCTATTGTGGTTTTTGTGCTGATTTGTGAGTCTATTGCTACAAAGCACTTTACTTCTACTAGTTCTACTGGGCTTAGAAAAATTATTGTTTTGTATATCGTTGGCACCTTGCTAGCAAGTATTTGTGCGGTTCTTGCTAGCTTTGCTTTTCCTACTAGCTTGGTGCTAGAAGGCGTGGCAGAAAACTCTAGTGCGCCAGCTAGCGTGGGGGCTGTGCTAGTAAATCTAGTCAAAAAAGCCGTAGATAACCCAGTAAATGCTCTTGCTACTGGTAATTTCATCGCTCTTATAGTTTGGGCGGTGGGACTTGGCATAGCACTTCGCCACGCATCAAATGGCTCAAAAGCAGCCCTAGTAGACCTTGCCCAGGCTATAAATAAAGTAGTTTATTTAGTCATCCGCCTAGCTCCCTTTGGTATCTGCGGTCTTGTTGCTACTAGCGTGGCGCAGACTGGCTCCCAAGCTCTTGGCGGGTATATGAAGCTGATTTTAGTGCTTGTATTTTCTATGCTTTTTGTCGCTTTTGTGATAAATGCGATTATTGTTTATGTGATGATAAAGAAAAATCCTTATCCGCTGATTTTTACTTGTATCAAAAATAGCGCAATTACAGCATTTTTCACTCGCTCATCGGCTGCGAATATCCCTGTAAATATCGCTCTTGCTAAAAAACTTAATATAGATGAAAAGCTATATTCTGTTAGCATACCGCTTGGTGCTACTGTGAATATGGCTGGAGCTGCCATCACAATAGCGGTGCTCTCACTGGCTGCTGCTCATACTCTTGGCATTAGCGTAGATTTTGGTACTGCGCTTTTGCTTTGCTTTGTATCTGCAATTGCAGCTTGTGGGGCTAGTGGCATTGCTGGAGGTTCGCTTATGCTTATTCCACTTGCTTGTTCGCTTTTTGGTATCTCAAATGACATTGCTATGCAAGTGGTGGCTATAGGCTACATCATCGGCGTTATACAAGATAGCTTTGAGACCGCGCTAAATAGTTCTACTGATGTGTTATTTACAGCTGCTGTAAATGAAAATCTTAAAGTCAATGAAAGTATTAAAAAGGATTAGAAAATGACATGGAATTTAACTGAGTTTTTTGAAAATGAAAGCCAAGCTAGCGAGTTTTGTGTGAATTTATTAGCTGAGGCAGAGGGGTTTGAAAAAGAGTATAAAAATAACCTTTTTGCTCTAAGCGATAAGGATTTTAAAAAAGCTCTTAGAGAGTATGAGAGCATAAGTGAGCGTGCTTCAAAGGCGATGAGCTGGGCGCATTTAAGTTTTGCTAAAGATACTAGAAAAGGTGCCCTGCAAGCAAAGTTTGAAGAGTTTTATACCAAAATAGATGAAAAACTGCTATTTTTTATGCTTGAGTTTAATGCTTTGCCTATACAAAAGCAAGAGAGCCTTTGTGAGCATTGTGAGGAGTATAGATATTTTTTAGAGCGTAGCATAGAGAGTAAAAAATACGAGCTTAGCTTGCCAGAAGAGCGTGTGCTGCTTCGCACAGCAAACACTGGAGCAAGCGCATTTTCTAGGCTATTTGATGAGAGTATGGCACGCATTAAGTTTGATTTTAAGGGCGAAAAAATCGGAGAGGAAGAGCTACTTTCAAAACTAAGTGATAAAGACCGCCTAGTGCGAAAAGCAGCAGCCCTTAGCCTAAGCGAGGGACTAAAGGCAAACTCGCATTTGCTAAGTTTTATTTTTAATATCATAAAAACTGACCTTAAAAACAACTGCGAGCTTCGTGGCTATGAGAGTGCTGAGAGTCCTAGGCACATAAGCAATGCTGTAAGTAAAGAAAGCGTGGATGCGCTAATTAAAGCTTGTGAGAGTAACTTTGAGCTAAGTCACCGCTACTATGCTAAAAAGCGTGAAATTCTAGGATACTCAGAGCTGTATGATTATGACCGCTATGCGCCACTTGGCAGCGATGATGGCGAGTTTAGCTTTGATGAAGCAAAAGAGCTTGTGCTTGCTGCGTTTAAAGACTTTAGCCCGCAGTTTGCCACTATAGCTGAGACTGGGCTAAATAACGGCTGGTGCGATGCTATGCCAGCTGATTTTAAAATGGGCGGGGCTTTTAGTCATAGTGCCTCTGCTGATACTCATCCTTTTGTGTTGCTAAATTTCACAAACAAACGCCGTGATGTCTATACGCTAGCCCATGAGTTTGGTCATGCTATACATCAGTTTTTAAGCTATAAGGCTGGGTATTTTGGCTCTCACACGCCACTAACGATGGCTGAGACAGCATCGGTTTTTTGTGAAATGCTGGTTTTTGAACGCATTAAAAACGCAGCTAGCTCAAATGAAGAAAAGCGTGCGATTTTAGGCGCTAAAATAGAAGATATTTTTGCTACTTTGTTTAGACAGATTAACTTTACTACCTTTGAGCGTGCTGTGCATAATGAGCCTGATGAGCTAAGCTGCGATGAGATAAGCAAACTTTGGATGAATGAGAGCGAAAAAATGTTTGGCGATAGCTTAAAGCTAAATGATTATTACGAGCTTTGGTGGAGTTATATACCGCATTTTATTCATACGCCGTTTTATTGCTATGCTTATAGCTACGCTCAGCTTTTGGTTTTGGCGATTTTTGGGCTTTATAAAAGTGGCAAATGCGAGAATTTTGTAGAGATTTATACGCAGTTTCTAAGCCTTGGCGGCAGCAAAAGCCCAAAAGAAATGGTGGCTATGTTTGGCTTTGATATTGAAAGTAGCGAGTTTTGGCAAATCGGTATAAACGAGGTCAAAAAGCTAGTTGATGAGTTTGAGAGTTTATAAGGAATTCTAGAATTTTTTTAGGAATTCTAGATGGAATTCTAGAATTTTTTTAGAAATTCTAGTTAGAAATTCTAGATGGAATTCTAGAATTTTCTAGGGAATTCTAGAATTTTTTAGGAATTCTAGATGGAATTTTAGAATTCCTAAGTATTAAAAGGAGAAAAAATGCAAAAGTTCTTAGCCAGTGGTGATTTTAATGCTTTAATGAAAAAGCACGCAAAAGAAGTTTTGCATTTGCTAATTGCTAAAAATCAAAAGTTTGATATCCTAGCAGATGTGGAGCAAATAGAGTTTAAGCCAGCCTTGCCAAAGGGACTTTTGCCTGAGAAAAATGCCGTGCTTTTTGGGCTTGAGGGCTATACGCTGAGCTCTGCTTATGTAAGTGAGAGTGGGCTACATTTTCACGCTGCTTTTGGCGAAAATGATTTTGAGAGCATGGTGCTAATCCCGCTTTGTGCCATCATGCGAATAAGCTCTGGGAATGCTGTGTTTTTTGTGAGTTTTGCCATGCCAGAAGAGCCCAGCGAGACTGAAAAAAGCAAAAATATTTTCAAAGCAAACCCAAAAAATAAAGATTTTTTTAAGAAGTAGAAAATGGATATATTATCTAGCTTAAATGACGCCCAGCGTGAGGCTGCTAGGCACATAGATGGCGCAATGCTAATCCTAGCAGGCGCAGGGTCTGGCAAGACGCTTACTATCACAACTCGCCTTGCTTATCTTATCGGCGAGGTGGGTATAGATCCACTAAATACGCTAACGCTTACTTTTACAAACAAAGCTGCTACTGAGATGAAGCTAAGGGCTTTAAATCTAATTAGAAGTTCGCAGCCCTCAGCAAACCCTTTGCTTTGTACTTTTCACAAGTTTGGACTGCTGTTTTTAAAGCTATATATAAGAGAGCTAAATAGAGCAAATAACTTTGTCATAATTGATATCGATGATAAGAAAAAAATCATAAAAGAGTTTGAAAATAGCATTGCTGCAAATATCGTTAGTAATGAAATCTCGCGCTATAAAAATATGCTTTTAAGCCCAGAAGAGATTATTTCTAGCTCTGTCATGCCAGCTTTTATCGGTGGTAGGGCAAACTACGAAAAAATCGCCAAAGCCTACAAAAGCTACGAGGAGTATTTAGTAGCTAATAATCTAGTTGATTTTGATGATTTGCTGTGTTTGACATATAGAATTCTAGACTCAAACCCTAGTCTATGCGCTGAGATCTCAAACCGCTACAAATACATAACAATAGATGAGTATCAAGACACAAACGAACTTCAATACAAACTACTTCGCAAACTTTGCGTGGCGCATGAAAATGTAGTAGTAGTAGGCGATGATGATCAAAGCATCTATGGCTGGAGAGGCGCAAAAATAGAAAATATACTAAACTTCAAAGACCAGTTTAGCTCTGTAAAGGTAGTGCGTCTAGAAGAAAACTACCGCTCAAGCTCAAATATCCTAAATGCCGCAAACGAGCTAATAGACCACAACCGCAACCGCCTAGGCAAAAAGCTAATAAGCACAAAAAAAGATAATAAAGATATAGAAATACTACAAAACAGCGACGAAGAAAGCGAAGCAAAGATAATCTCAGCTCGCATAGCAAAGCTTATAAATGATGGAGAACACCCTACGCAAATAGCGATTTTATACCGCATAAACGCCCTTAGCCGCGCGCTTGAAGAAGGACTTATCGCAAATGGTGTGCCTTATAAAATCGTAGGTGGGATAAAATTCTACGAAAGAGCTGAGATAAAAGATATCATAAGCTATTTGCGCTTAATTTTAAATCCGCATGATGATTTTAGCTTAGAGCGAATTATAAACCGCCCTAAGCGTGGGCTTGGCAAGGTAGGATTTAACAAGCTTAGCGAGTTTGCTTTTAATAATAAAATCTCGCTTTATGAGGCGATTTTGCGCATGGATGAGGGGCTGCTTGGCAAAAAGGTCTTTATTGCGCTAAACGAGCTTGCGCGTGATATAGCTGAGCTTGGAGAGCCAAAAGACCTTATTTTTGAGCTAGAAAATAAATTTGGCTTAAAAGAGTTTTACAAACAAAGCCCAGATGGCGATGATAGGCTACTAAACATTGATGAGTTTTATGGCTCAATTAACCAAAAAATAGAAAATAATCCTGATTTTAGCTTAGAAGAGTTTTTAAACGACATCACGCTTCAAAGCGACCAAGACCGCATAAGCGAGGATGCCATTAGCATTATGAGCGTGCATGCTAGCAAGGGATTAGAGTTTGAACATGTTTTTATAATAGGGCTTGAAGAGGGCTTTTTTCCACTTATTAGCGATGAGTGCGACATGGAAGAAGAACGCCGCCTAGGCTATGTGGCAATCACTAGGGCCAAAAGCGATCTAGTGCTAAGTAGCTCAAACTTTCGCATTTACAGAGGTAAAAAATCAAACTTAGAGCGTTCACGCTTTTTAAGCGAAGCTGGGCTAATAAGCGGCAAACTTCGCATAGAAAGCACAAAAGAGTTTCGCAGAGGCGATTTAATCAAGCATAAAATCTTTGGCATCGGCAGGGTGCTAGAAGTAACGCAGATAAAAAGCGATTTTAAGCTAAAAATAAACTTTGGCGGAAATATAAAGGAAATAATGTCAGGCTTTGTAGAAAAGGTCTGATACGGCTCAGCTTTTTTTGCTTCGCACCCGCTGGGTGGCTCTTTTTTACGCTCAAAGCTTGCGCAGCCCAGCGCCTTACGCAGAAACTTTTGCTTGCTTTTGTTCGCTAACGCTCCAAAAGCTGTCGTAAAATTTCTGCGAACGCTCCGCTACGGCGCTCCACGGCTAGCGCTGCGCTCTGAGCGTAAAAAATAGCTAAAAAATCTTGGAGCCTGTTTTTTAAACCGCTACGAGACTAGGGAATTCTAGAATTCCCTAGGAATTTAAGTTTAGCGTAGCCCTGCAACTTTTGGTGGTTGCTCTTAAAATCAGGCTGCGAGACGAATTTAGCGAATTTTTGCGCAAGGCTAGCCTTGGAGCCGTGTCCGAGACATCGGCTAGCAAAATTTTACGGCTGAATTTCGAGCGAGCTGCTGCTGTCACAAAAGTCACAAAATCAGCGGCGAGCGAAGGAAACTGCCGTGAAAGTTTTGCTAGAATGAGCTGGGCTGCCTAAGCAAAAATTCGTAAAAGGCGTCCGCAGATTGAGCTGTAATTTTAAAAAAAGGATGAAAAATAGATAAATTATTTGCAGCAAAAAAACCCTCAGGCATTTCTAGCAATCATTTCTTAGCTCGCTTAAAGCGCAAATATGGCGTTAAAAAAGCCGGATTTTCAGGCACGCTTGATCCCTTTGCTAGTGGAGTTTTGCTAGTAGCTTTTGGCAGCTATACAAGGCTATTTCAGTATTTAGAGGTGGAGCCTAAGGTTTATGAGGCTTGTCTTTGGCTAGGGGCTTTTAGTCCTAGTGGGGACAATGAAAATATAAGTAAAGTTGATATTGTAAAGCCTTTTGAGCCAAAAATTCTAAGTAAAAATGTAGAAAATCTACAAGGAATTCTAGATTACACTCCGCCAAAATACAGCGCAAAGCATGTTGGTGGCGTGAGGGCCTATGAGCTAGCAAGGCGTGGCGTGGATTTTGAGCTAAAAACCCAGCAAATGGAGGTTTTTAGCGCAGAGATTTTACACTATACTCATCCTTTTTTGCTAGTGCGACTTGAACTTAGTAAAGGCTCTTATGCTAGAAGCTGGGCTGGGCTACTAGCTAAAAAGCTTGGCATAAATGCGACTTTGAGTGCTTTGGAGCGAAAGAGCGAAGGAGAGTTTTTTTATGAAAATGAAAAAGCCTTAGATCCTCTAAAACACCTAAAAATAGCGCAAAACTGGTATAAAAAAAGCCAAAGTGATATTGAACTTGGCAAAAAACTTTGCGTAGATGATTTTAAAATTAAAGAAAATGGCGAATATTTCATCAAATTTGAAAAATTTTTTAGTATAATAGAGATTTTAAACGGGCAAGTAACATATAGACTAAATGGTGTAAAAAATGCTGATTTTAACTAGAAAAAAAGAGCAAAGCATTAGTATTAACGAAAATACAGAAATAACCATACTAGAAATAGATGGCGCAAATGTCAAAATAGGCATATCTGCGCCTAGTTCTGTGCGGATTTTGCGCTCAGAGCTGACAAAAGATATAAAGGTATCAAACGAACTAGCTACACACCAAAACACAAATATAATCAAAAAAATGATAGAAAAACTAACAGAGTCAAAATGAATATAATAGCAAGCTTTAAAGCACCGGCAAAATTAAATATTTTTCTAAAAATATTAAAGCGTATAAAAGGTGGGGCAAATGACGGCTATCACGAGCTTAGCTCTCGTTTTGTGCGATTTCATGGACTTTATGATGAACTTAGAATAATAGAGCGTATTGATACTAGCGGGCTAATGTATGCAAATGATATTGCTGATAATTTGATTTTTAAAGCTTATAGCGAGCTTGAAAATGCTGGCTTTAAAGAGGCTTTGGCTAGGTTTTTTAGCGATAAGCAAATATATTTGCTAAAAGGCATTCCAAGCGGTGCTGGACTAGGCGGGGGCAGTAGCGATGTGGCTAGCTTTTTGCTTTTTATGCAAGAGATTTTAGGCTTCGAGGATGAGCTTTTGATGAGTATTTCAGCAAAAATCGGCTCTGATGTGAGCTTTTTTGCTAGCAAGGTAAGTTCAGCTAATGTGCGTGGCTTTGGGCAGATTGTAGAGAGCTTTGATGATGATTTGCCACGCCTTGGCATAGTGCTAAGCAAGATTTTTTGCTCCACACCTGAGGTGTATAAAGCCTACGCAAAAGGAAGTTTTATCAAAGATACAAAGCTAGCAAAAAGGCTTGAGAATATGAGTAGCAAAGAGATTTTAAGCTCTTATGAAAACTTTGAGCTAAATGATTTGCTAGCGCCTGTTGTGGCAATTTATGCAGGATTTAGTATAAAAGAATCTGAGTTTTTGAGTGGGTCTGGGTCAGCGAAGTTTAAGGTAATAGCATGAAAACTCTAGTTCAAAACAAAAAAGCCTATCACGACTTTACTATCATCAAAGACTACGAAGGAGGCGTGGTGCTAAAAGGCTCTGAGATAAAAAGCCTACGCATGGGCAGGGGCAATCTAAAAGATTCTTTTGTGCGGATTATAAAAGGCGAGCTGTTTTTGCTAGGCTGTCATATAAGCCTATTAAATACGACAAATCCGCACTTTCGCCCAGATGAAAAAGCAGCAAGAAAGCTGCTTATGCACCGCAAAGAAATAGATAAGCTCTTAGGCTCTGTAAGCACTGATGGATACACGCTAGTCGTGCTTAGCCTGTATTTAAACTCAAAAAACCGCCTAAAAGCAAAAATCGCTTTGGCAAAGGGCAAAAACCTGCACGATAAGCGTGAAGCCCTAAAAGAAAAGCAAGCAAATATGGATGCTAAGCGTGCTTTGGCTGAGTTTAAGAGAATCTAGAATTTCTAGGAATTTTAGAGTTTAAGAGAATCTAGAATTCCTAGAAATTTTAGATTTTAAGAAAGGATAAAAATGAAAAAACTACTTTTAGTATTACTTTGCGCTTTTGCGCTAGTGTTTTTAGGATGTAATAAAAATGAGAGTGAAAGCTACAGCCTTGGCGAGTACGCACCTTTTAAAGACGGAGAGGAAATCAGCCTAAAAAGCGTAAGTGGCGCAAGCGTGAACTTGGTGCGAACAGCCAAGGGCTTTGTGCTAAAGGGTAGCGATAAAATCGTTATGCTAGATATCTTTGGTACTTTTTGTGAGCCTTGTAAAACAGAAGCACCACATCTTATGGATTATCAGCTAAATCACGATGATTTCATGCTAATTGGGCTTATAACCTTTGAGCAAATCAGCGATAAAGATGTGATTGAAAAGTTTATAAAGCCTTTTAATGCTTATTATTTCATCGCAAACGAGGGTGAGAAAAACGAGCGTTTAATCTCGCAAGTTTTGACTGACATCGACTATGATAGTGCGCTCTCACTGCCTTTTAAAGTAGTGCTAAAAGGCGGTAAATACGAGCTTTTAAGCGATAATCTAGGCGAGAGAGGCGGTAAAGAGGCACTTTATTATCTAGGTGCGGTTTCAAGCGAGCTAGTGGCAAAAGATTTAGAAAAAATTCGCAAAAAATAAATTTTTGCGCTTTTTTAAGCTAAAAATCATTTAAATTTAACTACACTTTCAAAAAAATTTTAAAAAGAGGTGATAAAAATGAAAGATACGGCAAGTTTAGGACTTGACGGCATTGGCAAGGTTTTTCATAATCTTAGCTATGATGAGCTTTTTGAACACGAAAAAGCAAGGGGCGAAGGCAGGGTTACTGAAAATGGCACTTTTAGCGTAGATACTGGCATTTTCACAGGTCGTAGTCCAAAAGATAAATACTTCGTAAACCAAGACCCAAGCAATAAATACATCGCTTGGGGTAAAATCAATCATCCAATCTCAAAAGAACTTTTTGACAAACTTCTAAAAAAAGCAAGAGCACAATTAAGTGGTAAAGATATTTATGTCCAAGACGCTTATGCTGGTAGCTCTCAAAGCTCAAGAAGAGCTGTTCGCTTCATCTCAGAAGTTGCCTGGCAAGCGCATTTTGTAAAAAATATGTTTATCCGCCCAAATGAGAGCGAACTAGAAAACTTCAAGCCTGATTTTACTATCTACAACGCTTGTAAATGCGCAAATGATGAGTGGCAAAAAGATGGGCTAAATAGCGAAGTTTTCGTAATATTTAATATAGAAGAAAATGTAGGCGTGATAGGTGGCACTTGGTATGGCGGCGAAATGAAAAAAGGAATTTTTTCTATGATGAACTACTGGCTGCCACTTGAAAACAAGTTTCCTATGCACTGCTCAGCAAATGTGGGCAAAGGCGGTGATACTGCGCTGTTTTTTGGACTTAGTGGCACAGGAAAAACTACACTCTCAACTGACCCACACCGCGCCTTAATCGGCGATGATGAGCACGGCTGGGACGATGAGGGCGTGTTTAACTTTGAGGGTGGCTGCTACGCAAAATGTATAAATCTAAGCGCAGAAAACGAGCCTGAAATTTACGCTGCAATTCGCAAAAATGCTTTGCTAGAAAATGTAGTAATTGACGGCTCTGGTAAAGTAGACTATAACGATGCTAGCAAGACTGAAAATACCCGCGTAAGTTACCCGATCGAACACATAGAAAACCACGAAAAAAGCCTAAAAGCAGGTCATCCACAAAATATCATTTTCTTAACAGCAGATGCCTTTGGTGTATTGCCACCAGTTAGCAAGCTAAGCAAAGAACAAGCAATGTATTATTTTCTAAGTGGCTACACAGCAAAAGTAGCTGGCACAGAGCGTGGAGTAAAAGAGCCAGAAGCAACTTTTTCAGCTTGTTTTGGCGAGCCATTTATGCCTATGCACCCAACCGTGTATGCTAAACTTCTAGGCGAGAAAATCGACAAACACGGCGTGCATGTATATCTAGTAAATACTGGCTGGAGTGGTGGTGCTTATGGCGTGGGCAAACGCATGAGTATAAAGGCCACTAGGGCTTGTATTAATGCTATACTTGATGGCTCAATTACAAAATGTGAGTTTGAGAACTTTGATGAGTTTAATCTAGCTATCCCAAAAGCCCTTGAAGGCGTAGAAACCAAGCTTTTAAACCCAATTAACACTTGGGCAAATGCTAGTGAGTATAAAGAAGCTAGAAGCAAACTAGCTAAAATGTTTGTAGAAAACTTCAAACGATACGGAGCAGAGGGGGAGCAAATTGCTGCGGCTGGTCCTAGGTCTTAGTATAATTATAGCTCTTTTTGCCTATGCTTTTTTTAAGCTTAGCAAAGAGAGTTTGGAGCCTACAAAGTTTGCAAAAGACCCAAGCAATTTAACTAATTTTTCTGATGCAGATTTGGCTGGGAATTCTAGAATTCCTAGCCAAAATTCTAGAATTCCCATCGAGCTTTATAGCTCTTTTGGGCTTAGTTATCTAAACCTTGCTAGAAAGAGCGTGGGCTTAGTGCCTTTTAAAGAAAACTCCATTCTTAGCAAAGCTGCTAAAAATCACACTTTGTATCTTTCAAACCTTGGTATCATCAGCCACGATGAAAGCAAAGGAAACAAGCATTTTACAGGCGCAACCCCTAGCGAGCGAGCGATTTTTGCTGGGCTTAGTACTAGCTTTGTTAGTGAGAATATCTCAGCTAAGCACGCTAGCTTTAATGACAGCATTGATGGGCTTTTAAGCGCAATTTATCATAGATTTAACTTTTTAAATTACAGCTTTGATGAGATTGGCTATTATGATGATGGCGATATTTACACTTATGAGATGTCAAACTCAACTCTTTTAAGGCTTTGCGAGCGTGGAGAGGGTGTAGGCAGGCAGTATATACTAGGGGCTTGCGCAAATCCAAAAATGCCACTAAGTCCTACTTCTTTTAAGCAAGCCACCAAGCCTAGCAAGCCTGATTTTTTAATGTTTCCAAATGAAAGTTTTGCTAGCGTGGCTGTTTTTGGCGATGAAGACCCTGACCCCTTGCCCCAGTGTAAAATCACATCTGCGCCTGTTAGCTTGGAGTTTAATCCAAACTCAGAGATTTCTTTAAATAGTTTTAAGCTTTTTAAAGATGGAAAAGAGCTAGAAAACACGCTTTTACTAAGCAATAATAACGACCTAAGGTTTACTAGCAATCAGTTTGCGCTTTTTTCGTTAAGTCCTTTTGATTTTGGTGCTAGTTATGAGGTGCTAGCTACTTACACGCAAGGTGGCCAGAATAAAAGCCTTTCGTGGAGTTTTGCTACCAAAGAGCCACAAATTCCTTACTTCATAGTAAATGACGGCGATATAATCGAGCTTGAAGATGGTAAAGAATATGAAGTATTTTTTGCGCCAAAGCATTGTAATGACAGCTTTAGCCAGTATAGCTATAGCCTGCCTTTTGGCTCAAGTTTGCACCTAAAAGATACTGCAATAAACATGCTAAAAATGCGTGCTAGTGGGGTTAATGGCGATGTGATAGAGTTTAAAAGTGAAACACATAATATAAAAATCCTCATAAAAAGCGAAAAAAATCTAGATTTTAAAGTGATTTTTGCGCTAATTGTAGGTATTGTTTTATTTATTTTTATCGCAAAAAGGGCAAAAATATGAAAAAAATGTGGGATGGCAGATTTAACGAGGTTAGTAGCGAGCTACTTGAGGAGTTTAATGCTTCGATTTTTTTTGACAAAGAACTCTTTAAAGAAGACATCGCCGGCTCAAAAGCACACGCAAAAATGCTTGGCGAGTGTGGAATTCTAGATATTGATGATGTAGCCAAGATAAGAGCTGGTTTAGATCAGGTCTTAGGCGAGATTGAGCGTGGTGAGTTTGCATTTAGCGTGAGCCAAGAAGACATTCATATGGCAGTTGAAAGCAGGCTTAGCCAGATTATCGGCAAAGAACTAGGCGGCCGCCTTCACACCGCTCGTTCTCGCAACGACCAAGTGGCACTAGATTTTAGGACTTATTGCCAAAACCGCACAAAAGAGCTAGCCTGCCTTGTGCGTGAGCTAATCTTTGTTCTTGCTAGCATAGCAAGTGAGCACAAAGATACGCTAATGCCGGGCTTTACGCACTTACAGCACGCTCAGCCTATCAGCCTTGCTTTTCATCTTTTAGCTTACGCATTTGCCTTTAAGCGTGATTATGAAAGGCTACTTTCTAGCTACGAGCGAAACAATCTTAGTCCGCTTGGCAGCGCAGCACTTGCTGGCACGCCGTATCCTACAAGGCGTGAGCTAGTAGCTAGCGAGCTAGGATTTAGCGGCATTACGCCAAATGCGATGGATAGCGTAAGCGATAGAGATTTTGCTTTGGAGCTGCTTTTTAATATTTCTTTGATTTTCACTCACGCCTCTAGGCTGTGCGAAGAGCTGATTTTATGGTCTAGCCAAGAGTTTGGCTATATTAGCATTAGTGATGCTTTTAGCACCGGTAGCTCCATCATGCCACAGAAAAAAAACCCAGATGTAGCCGAGCTGATTCGTGGCAAAACGGGCAGAGTTTATGGCAATCTAATCGCCCTGCTAACTGTGATGAAGGGCCTGCCGATGGCGTATAATAAAGATATGCAAGAAGATAAAGAAGGCGTCTTTGATAGCGTCCGCACAGCTAGCACCAGCCTTGTGATACTGCGTGAAATGCTAAAAACCACGACTTGGCGCAAAGAAAATATGCTAAAAGCGTGTAAAATGGGGCATCTTACTGCCACTGACCTTGCTGATTACTTAGTTAGCGCTTATAACGAGCCCTTTCGCCTAGCGCATAATATAACAGGGCGCTTAGTGGCTTTGGCTGAGAGCAGGGGTAAAGACCTTAGCGACCTTAGCTTAGAAGAGCTAAAAAGCATTGATTCTCGCTTTGATGAAGGGGCCTTGTCTGTCCTTAGCCTAGAAGCTAGCAAAGAAGCCAGAAAAAGCAGTGGCGGCACTAGCAATAAGAGCGTAGAAAAGCAGCTTGTTTTGATAAATGATTTTTTAGCAAGGGCTAGGGAATTTTAAAATTCTCTTGCTGCGTTTTTTTTTGCTTCACATCCGTTGGTTGCTTCGTATCCGTTGGTTAGGGTTAAGGGGTATTTTTAGGGAATTCTAGAATTCCCTAACTTTTATAGACTATTTTTTAAATTCAGCTATTTTTTACTGCCGCTACCGCAAAGCCCAAAGGACAGCGCAAATCTAGAATTCCCTACTATGTCATCCCACGACTTTGCTTTCCCTGTCATCCCCTAGATTTGCTTTCCCTGTCATCCCACAGCCCCCCCCCCCTTTTTTTTGGGGGGCTCTACTAGCGAATTCTAGAGCTCTTGTCATTGCGAGGCTTTGAAAAAGCCAAAGCAATCTCTAGGAATTCTAGATTTAGGCTTAGGAATTCTAGATTTGTGCTGTCCTTTGGGCTTTGCGGTAGCAGCAGTAAAAAAAAACTAGCAACCCCGCAAAGCTGTACCAGCCGATAAAAGCAAATAAAAAGCTAGGGAATTCTAGATTTTGCCCTAGAAATTCTAGATTTATTTTAGGAATTCTAGAATTTATAGAGCAGAGATCTTAAGCTCAAGCTGGGGGATGACAAAGACTAGGGAATTCTAGATTTTATTTTAGAAATTCTAGATTTTATTTTAGTAATTCTAGATTTTGCCCTAGAAATTCTAGATTTTCTCCCACACAGTGCCAGCTGGAGTGTCCATAAGCTCCACGCCAAGCTCAGCAAGCTGGCTTCTAATGCTATCAGCTAGCTCGAAGTTTTTGTCTTTTTTAGCAGTTTGGCGAGCAGCGATAAGAGAGTTTATGCGCTCTTTTAGCGTATCGCTCACACCCCACTGAAACCACTCATTCTCGTCATTTTCTAGTATGCCAAAAACACGCCTAGCAAACTCTAAGTTTGCCGCGGTTTGCGCCTTTAGCGCCTTGTCTTTTGGCGAGTTATCCAGGGCTGCGTTTGCGTCATTTACCATCTCATCAAGCGTAGCCAAAGCGCCTGAGATGTTTAGATCATCGCTTAGAAAATCTAGAATTCCCTGCTTAAAGCTAGCATTTACCTTGCTAGCTGTTGCGCCACTAAGGCGCTTTTTTAGGCGGTAGATTTTATCAAGGCGCTTTTTGCTCGCACTTAGATCATCAATTCTATAATTAAAGTTTGCCCTATAATGCGTGCTTAAAAGATAAAAGCGCAAAGCCTCGCCAGGGGCGATTTTAAGAGCGTCTTTTATAAAAAATGAATTGCCTAGGCTTTTGCTCATTTTTTCATTGTTAATTTGCACAAAACCATTATGCATCCAGTATTTGGCTAGATTTTGCTTACAAGCACAGCGGCACTGTGCGGACTCGTTTTCGTGATGGGGAAAAATCAAATCAGAGCCACCGCAGTGGATGTCTATTTGATACTTTTGTTCTTCTTTTGGCGTAAAAATCTTATATATCATCGCCACGCACTCGCTGTGCCAGCCGGGCCTGCCTTTGCCAAAAGGCGCGTCGTAGTAGCTCTCATCAAACTTCCACAAAGCAAAGTCTTTTTCATTTTTTTTATGCGCCTCACGCTCTACTCTGGCTTGTAAGTTTTCATCTTTGCGGCCTGAGAGGCTTAAATACTCATCATCCAAGCTAGTATCAAAATACACACCATCACCTTCTACTATATACGCTGCGCCATTTGCCTCAAGTCTCTTGATGTAAGCAATAATTTCAGCGATGCTCTCAGTAGCCTTTGGCTTAAAATCAGGCTCAAGCACATTCATAGCTTTCATGTCACTCTCAAAGCTTGCTATATAATGCTCGGTGATCTGCTCTAAGCTTTTGCCTGTGGTGTTCATTTTGTGTAAAATTTTATCATCTATATCAGTGTAGTTTCTAGCAAACTTCACGCTAAATCCAAGCTCGCAAAGCACGCGCCGCAGCAAATCAAAGCTAATAGAACTTCTTGCATGCCCCAAATGCGCATCATCATAGACAGTAGGGCCACAAACATAGATATTAACGGTATTTGGCTCGTTTGCAGGGATAAAATCAAGCTTTTCTTTGTGAGCTGAGTCGTAGATTTTCATTTTTTATCCTTTTTTAATTTTTGCGTGATTTTAGCAAATTTTGCTTAAATTCCTAAAACACTCTCAATATATGGTAAAGCTAGAGATAAAAGCAGGGCAAAAAGAGCATTTGCGCCTAAAAGCAAAATAAGCTTAAAGCTTTTTAAGATTTTAGCGAATTCTAGCACTCCAAAGTAGTAAATAGCAGCAAAAAATATGAAATATCCGCTAAGTGAACCAGCTAGCGCAAGCCCAGCAGCACCCAGTCTAAATAAAACAAGGCTTAAAATCACATTTAAAATCAGCGAAATAATAGAGATTTTTGCGGCTAGTTTTTGCTTCATTTTAGCATATAGCCACAGCGAAAAGAGCTTATATAGCCCAAAAGGTAGTAGTCCAACTAAGGTCATTTGTAAAGCAAATGCGCACTCAAGCGTGTTTGCTCTGCCAAACTCCCCACGCTCAAAAAGAATAAAAATAATAGGCTTTGCTAGTATAATGCCACCTAAGCTAGCTGCTAATAACAAAGCAAGCAAAAAATAAAAACCCTTGCTAAGCAAGATTTTTGCGCCTTGTTCGTTTTGGGCTTTGATTTGCCTAGCAATTTTTGGGAAAATTGCCGTGCTAAGTGCAATGGCAAAAAGGGCAAGTGGGAGCTGAAAAATGCGGTTTGCGTAGTATAAATAGCTAATAGAACCAGCCATCAAAAAGCTAGCAATAAAAGAGCTTATAAAATCGCTTAACTGCGCTGATGAACTACCTAGCACGCCAGCCCCAAAAGAGCCCCAAAAGCCTTTGTGCTCGCTTCTTTTGCCTTTTGCCAAAGCCTTTAAGCCAAGGGTTATTAAAGGGAGCAAATGCAGTTTATAAAGCATAAAAATATGTAAAATAACCTGCAGCGCACCACCTGCTACCACGCCGTAGCTAAGGTAATACACAGCCTCATTTGCTTTTTTATCCTGCGCTAGAAGTAGGGCTGCTATCATTGAAATATTAAGCAAAGCAGTTGAAAAAGCAGAAGTAGCAAAGTGGCCTTTATACTGTAAAAGCGAGGCAAAAAGCGTAACTAAAAATATAAAAATAAGATACCAAAAGTTTATTCGCACCAGAGGCGCAGCAAGTGCTATGGTCTCCTTATCAAAGCCACCTGCTAAAAGCATAGTAAATAGCGGCGCAAAGAGCATAACAAGAGCTGTAAGCACTAGCATAATAAGAGTAAAACTAATAAGTGTGCTAGCTATAAAAAGTCCTTTTTTGCGTGCTTTTACAAGGTGGGGCAAAAAAGCCTGAGTAAAAGCCCCCTCGCCAAAAAGTCTGCGAAAAAGATTTGGTAGTTTAAAGGCGATTACAAAAATATCACTCCACACGCTAGCGCCAAGGTGGCTAGCGATGAGCAAATCACGCAAAAAACCCAAAATACGAGAGACAAAAATACCAGCTGAGTTTGAAAAAAAATGTTTTATCAATGTTTTTACTTTTAAATTTTTTAAGCACAATTTTAGCTAAAAATTTTATTTTTTAAGCAAGTTTAGGCTAGAATTCTAGATTTTAATAAGGATTTTGATGAAACAGCTTGCCCTTTGCTTAACTGGCGCTTCAAATAGTGGTAAAACCACGCTGATTTGTAAGATTTCAAAGGCACTAAAAAAACGAGGCTTTAAGGTAGCTATAATCAAGCACGACCCAAAGGATAAGGCTATTTTTGATACTGCTTTAAATGAGTTTGGTGAGCCAAAGGACAGCGCGAAGTTTTTTGGGACTGGCGCAGATGTCGCTGTGCTAAGCCCTGAGCGAACTAGCATTTTTAAAAGGGCTGATAATACTGGGCTTAGTGATATTTTGGGGCTTTTTAGCCAGTTTGATTATTTGCTAATCGAGGGCTTTAAAAACCTGCCGCTGCCTAGGATATCTGTGCTGCGAGATGAGATAAATGATGAGTATTTAGGCATCAGCGATGCTTTTGTTACAAATTTAGATGATGAGAGATTAAGCCCTAGATTTGGGCTTGATGATATAGAAAATATCATTGCTTGGATAGATAAAAACGCAAAAAAGGTGTGAAAATGAAAGAAATTTTTGACGGTATAAAAACAGCTGTAAAGGACATAGCGCAGGCTTTAAAATACAGCGATTTTGGCTACACGACTAATCAAAACGCCACCGGTGATACTCAGCTAAAACTAGATGTGCTAAGCGATGAAATAATTACAAAAACTCTAAGCAAAATAAACTTAGTAAAAGAGCTAGTAAGCGAAGAAAAAGAAAAGGCTCTAAAAGTAAGCGGGGATGGCGAGTATATCGTAGCCTACGACCCACTTGATGGCAGTTCGCTTGTGGATGTGAACTTTGCGGTTGGCTCTATTTTTGGCATTTATAAAGGCTCATTAAATCCAGCAAATCTAGTTGCTAGCGTATATAGCGTTTATGGTCCACGAACAGAGCTGGTGATTGCCAAAGACAAAGTAGAGCTTTTTAGGCTTGATAAAAAGGGCGATTTTGTCTTTGCTAGCGAGCTAAGATTAAAAGAAAAAGGCAAGTTAAATGCTACAGGTGGGTTGCAAAAAGGCTGGGATGAAAAGCATAAAGAGCTTATAAAATCGCTATTTGATGAGGGTTATCGCCTAAGATATTCTGGAGCTATGGTAAGTGATTTACATCAAATTTTGCTAAAAGGCGGTGGGCTTTTTAGCTATCCAGCCACTAGTGCTGCGCCAAAAGGTAAATTAAGACTTAGTTTTGAAGTTTTACCTTTTGCTTTTATTTACGAGCTTGCAGGGGGATATGCTGTGGATAATGAGGGAAAAAGACTGCTTGAAATCAGCCTAGAAAAAGCTCATCAAACTAGCCCATGCTACTTTGGCTCAAAGTATGAAATAGACAAGGTAAAATCATGTCTAGCGTAGAAAGTAGTGCTTTTATAGCCCAGCTTGAAAATAAAACCAAGGCTTTAAAAGAATGTCAAAACGCAAAGCAAGGTAAAGAAAGTTGCTTTGGGTGCGAGAGCTTTTTTAGCTGTGATTTGCGTCATAGCTATGTTAAAGCAGCGTATGATAAAATGTGTGAGGGCGAAGACAAGGGCTTTGCTTTTTAAACTTCGCATGCGCGCTATTTGCGACTAAACTTCGCTTGACTTTTAGGCTGGGTCTTGCAGACCATCTGCGACTAAACTTCGCTTGTGCTACACTGCGATGGGCGCAAAGCCTGTCTTTCGCACTTCGCTTAGTTTAGCCACAGATGGCGCACGATACTTGCTTAAAAGCTAGAATTTCAAATTCTAGAATTTGGAATTTAGAATTCCTTATGGAATTCTAGTTTAAAAAAAGGATAAAAAATGATAACAATTACTCTAAATGATAGTGCGAATATCAACTTTGTAAATGCGATAAAATCTATGCTAAAAGCTATGCCAAAGAAAAGCTATAGCATAAAAGAAACGCCAAAACTCACAGAAAATGGCTACACAAAGGAGTTTGAAAATGAGATTTTAAAAATAGCCGCACAGCACGAAATAGACAGAAAAAACGGCAAAGTAAAAGTCTATAAAACCGCCGCTGAAATAAAAGAACACTTAGAAAAAGAATACGGCTATAAAGCAAAATGATATATAAACTAGATGAAACAAGTGCCTATAAAAAAGACAAAAAAGCACTAAATAAAAAGCAGCTAGAAAAACTAGCTTATGTAATAGAAAAGCTCTTAAACAATGAACCCTTAGAGCAAAAATACAAAGACCATGAGCTAAAAGGTGGCTTAAAAGGCATTAGAGATTGCCATATTGAGCCTGATTTAGTGCTTATTTATAAAAAAGATAAAGAAGAGTTGATTTTAACAGCACTGCGCTTAGGTTCGCATAGCAATTTAGGCATTAATTAAACTTTGTAATTCCAAAGAGTTTTAAGAACTTTTTTGAATTCCAAAACAAAGGATAAAAATGAAAAGACTAATAACTAGCCCAATTTACTATGTAAATGACATACCGCATATCGGGCATGCTTATACTACTATTATTTGCGATACTTTAGCGCGCTTTTACCGCTTAAAGGGCGATGATGTTTTTTTCATCACTGGCACAGATGAACACGGACAAAAAATTGAGGGGGCCGCTGCTAAAAATAACCTAGAACCAAAACAGCTGTCTGATAAAATAAGTGCTGAGTTTAGAGCGCTTTGGGATAGCTTTGATATCAGCTATGATCACTTCGTGCGAACTACTGATGAGAGCCACGAAAGGGCTGTAAAGGCTGTCTTTGCGCGTATGTATGAAAGTGGCGATATATATAAAGGTGAGTATGAGGGTAATTACTGCGTAAGCTGTGAGAGCTATTTTCCAGCAAATCAGCTAATTGATGGCGAGTTTTGCCCAGATTGTGGTAAAAAAACTAGCATTATCAAAGAAGAAAGCTACTTTTTTGCCCTTAGTAAATACGAAAAAAAGCTACTTGAGTGGTATGAAAGCGATAAATGCATACTGCCAAGAGGTAAGAAAAATGAGGTTATAAACTTTGTTAAAAGTGGTTTAAAAGACCTTTCAATCACTCGCACGAGCTTTAGCTGGGGTGTTAGTCTGCCAGGTATTTTAAATGAGCCAAAGCATGTGGTTTATGTATGGCTAGATGCTTTGTTTGCTTATCTCTCGCCACTTGGTCTAGAACAAAACGGCACGCTAAATCTAGCAGGGCAGGGCAATATGGCGCATTTTAATAACTGTGGAGTTCACATCATCGGCAAGGATATTTTGCGCTTTCATGCTGTTTTTTGGCCGGCGTTTTTGCTAAGTCTTGGTCTGCCTTTGCCAAAAATGGTAGCTGCGCATGGCTGGTGGACAAGAGATGGGCAAAAAATGAGCAAAAGCAAAGGCAATATCATAAATCCAAAAGAAGTAGCCGCTGCGTATGGAATAGAGCAGTTTAGATACTTTTTGCTGCGTGAAGTGCCTTTTGGGCAAGATGGTGATTTTAGCCAAAGAGCGTTTATTGACCGCATAAATAGCGAGCTTTGTAACGACCTTGGCAATCTGCTATCTCGCATCGTAGGCATGAGCTCAAAGTACTCAGAGTATAAAATAGATGCTAGCAAGCTAGAAGCTAAGCACAAAGAAGAGCTAGGCGTTGCTAAGGGGCATATAAATACTGCGCTAAAAGAAATAGATGAAGCAAATATGAGCCGCTACCTTGAAGAAATCTGGCGTGTGCTAAACATCGCAAACACCGCTGTAGCAAAGTATGAGCCGTGGACGCTGGTAAAAAACGGCGACATAGAGGGCGCAAATGCTGTGGTGGCACTGTGTGCGAACCTGCTAGCAAAAGCAGCTATTTTGCTAAGCCCAGCCCTGCCAAAAACAGCTGCTAAAATCGCTGATACCATGGGCTTTGAGATAAATACAGAGAATTTTACGCATTTTATTACGCAAAATTCTACAAAAGACTTTACTACAAAAGCCTGTGAAGCACTATTTAATAAGGTAGAAAGCGAGCTTATGACTCCTCCTGTGCCACAAAGCCAGTCACAAAGCGAGCAGATCACAATCGATGATTTTGCTAAATGCCAGATCAAAGTCGGCACTGTGCTTGAGTGTGAAAATGTAGAAGGCAGCTCGAAGCTTTTGAAGTTTAAGGTGGATTTGGGCGAGAGTACGCCTAGGCAGATATTAAGTGGCATTGCGAAGTTTTATAATGCTAGCGAGCTTGTAGGCAAGCAAGTCTGCGTTCTTACAAACCTAAAACCAGCAAAAATTATGGGACTAGAATCTCAGGGCATGATACTAAGTGCTGAAGATGGTGGCCGCAAGCTAGTGCTACTTGGCGTGCACACCCAAGTCAAAAACGGCGCAATTGTAGGCTAAAAGTCATCTTGCGTGAGTTTAGCCTTGCTGGGCGCAGTAGAATTGCTGTTTTGCTAGGGAATTCTAGATGTTTTTTGGGGTTATGGGGTATTTTTAAGAAAATTTTTTCTAGGAATTTTAGAATTTTGCGTCATTGAGGGGTGGCAAAGCGACCAAAGCTAGGAATTCTAGAATTTTAGCTTATGAATTCTAGATTTTATCTAGAATTCTCTACTATGTCATCCCCCAGCTTGACCCGAGGATCTCTATTTTGTGATGAGATCCCCCGATCAAGTCGGAGGATAACAAAGGCTTGGGGAATTCTAGATTTATTCTTAGGAATTTAGAATTTTAGCTTATGAATTCTAGATTCATGCTAGGAATTCTAAAATTTTAGCTTAGGAATTCTAGATTTTTAGCTTAGAAATTTTAGAATTTATCTAGAATTTCTAAAATTTTAGCTTATGAATTCTAGAATTTTAGCTTATGAATTCTAGAATTCTTTGTGATGTCATCCCCCGATCAAGTCGGGGGATGACACAAGGCCTAGAAATTCTAGAATTCCTAAGCTAGATTTTAAAAGCAAAAGGGTAATTTTGAATATACAAAACTTAGCAGGAATCTTAGGTGCAAAACTGCTTAGCGACCCTATTATCAGCGAGATTTGTGGCTTTTGCTTTGATGAGAGAAAAATTAGAGCAGGCGAGTGCTTTTTTGCCCCTAATTTAAAGAGCGCAAAAATCGCTGTAAATAATGGTGCTTACGCTATTGTAGGCGATATCGAGCCTTTTGATAGCGAGGTGGCTTTTTTGCGCTGCAATGATGTAGATACTGCGATTTTGCGGCTGTTGCGCTATGAAATCAGCCAAAAAAATATTAAAATCATCTTTGCTAGCAAAATACAAATTGCCCTGCTAAATTGCCTAAGCGGAGATTTTTCTTTATTGCCAAAAAGTCTTGCTCAGGCGTATTTTGCGCTAAAAAAATCTAAGCAGGGCGAGATAATTTTTGCGCCAAATGATAAGGGGCTAAAAAATCTTAGCTTTGATGGCTGCGAACTTGGGGTGATAAATAGCATAAAAAGCAGGTCGCATTCGCTTTTTTATAGCAATTTTGTCTTTGCTAGCAGGCATTATGATTTGCCTTTAAGCCCTGTTTTTTTGCCTGAGTTTTTAGGAATTTTAGATTTTTTTGCTAGCTTTAATTTTAGCGAGTTTGCTCTAAAAGATTTTAGAGATTTTGAGTATTTTAAGCCACTTTTTGTGGGGGTAAATAACGAGCCTTTTGAGCCCTCAAACAGGGCTTTTGTCTGCGTAAATGATGAAGAGATTTTGGGGCTTGTTTTTAGCTATTTTAACAAAAAAATTAAAAGTGATTTTGTGCTAGCTTTACCAAAAAATATGAAAAAAAATAAAAACTTTATTAACGCAAAATTGATAGAATTTGGAAGTCTTAGCGAGCTAAAGGCTCTTAGTTTTAGGCGTTTTGCGCTAGTATTTTGCGACTATAACGAGCTAAAAGAGAGGCTGATGCCAGCAAAAGTGATTGAAAATACATTATTTTAATGGATAAAAATGGATAAAGAAATAATAATTTTACTAAATATGGGTGGGCCAAATGACCTTAGTGAGGTTAAGGTTTTTTTAAAAAATATGTTTAATGACAAATATATTTTGCCACTAAAATCAGCGTTTTTACGCAGTATTTTAGCGTGGTTTATAACCGCTATTAGACAAAAAGAAGCCAGCGAGAGTTACAAGGCGCTTGGTGGAAAATCGCCTATTGTAGGGCTTAGCAAAAGCCTGTGTAAAAAGCTAAACGCAGCGCAAAATCGCTTTCATTTTGACTTTGCTATGAACTACACGCCGCCTTTTGCTAAGGATGTTTTGGCCCGCTACAAAGGTGCTAAGAAAATCACCTTTTTCCCACTATATCCGCACCACTCGCAAACTACGGTGCTCTCAAGCCTAGATGATGCCACCGCAGCTGCTAAAATGCATGAAATTAGTGGGATTAAAATAATAGAGCCTTTTTATGAGGATGAGAGTTTTAATGAGATTTTGATAAATGATATTAAAAAAACCTGCATCCAAGCTGGATTTAGCCCAAATGATGCGCATTTGATTTTCTCAGCTCACAGCCTGCCAGTTAGCATTATAAAAGTTGGAGATTTATACGAAAAGCACACAAATGCGCATGTTAGCCTGCTTAGCAAGAGCTTAGATTTTAAAGGCATTCACCTGGCTTATCAAAGTCGCCTTGGGCCTGTGGAGTGGCTAGGGCCAAATATCTCTGCTGTTTTAGAAGGGCTAAAAGGGCAAAATGTGCTTGTTTATCCTATTAGCTTTTGTATAGATTGTTCAGAGAGTGATTTTGAGCTTGATATAATGTTTAGAGAACACGCTAGCAAGGTGGGCGTAGCAAAATATGCTGTGGTAAAGGCGCCAAATGATAGTGAGAGCTTTGTAGATTATATCATCCAAAAATGTGAAGCCTCTTTATAGCAATTCGTCTCGCAGCACTATTATAAAAAAAGCCAGCCGCGCACGCCTTGTGATGAACTTCTATCCCTGTTGCGCGCTCGCTGCTCATACTAGCACCAGGGTACTAGAATTGCTAATTCTAGAATTAGATATTTCTAAAAGCTTCTAAAACACTCCAAAAAAATAATAAAATCTAGAATTTCCTAGCAAAAATAGCAATTTTTATGCTAAAATCAAAGAAAAAATTTAGGATAAAAAATGCGTATAATTTTGTTTTTAATTTTGCTTTTAGCAGTGCTTTTAATCATAGCTTTAAGCGATGAAATCATCAGCAAAAAGAGTAAAGGCGTGATTTTGGTGGTGCTTGTGCTTGTTTTTGGTGGAGCGTATTTTTTCACCCAGAGTTCGCAAAACTCACAAAATGAAAGCACAGAACTACTACTAGCTTACGAGCAAGGCAAAAGCCTAAAATGTGGTGCTTTGGAGGTAAATGCGAGCAATTTTAGCTTTGAGTATGGCACGCAAAGTTTTGTGGCTAAAAAAGGCGCAAAAGATTTTGCTGGTCAAATCATAGCAATCAAAGATTGCGAGATAAAAGAGCAATGAAAGATTTGATTGCTAAGCTTGATTTAAGTGCGTATATTTCTAGCTTTGAGAGTTTTTTAGCTAGGCAAAAACCGCTTTTTGTAAATGGAGATTTAGCCCTAAACTTTGCTAGGCTTGGCGAGCTTAGTAGCGCAAAGCTAAGCGCCCCAAAGCCAGTAATAGCACTAAGTGATGCTATTGAAAGGCTAGGTCTTATGGCAGTGCTTCATATTAGCGAAATATACGAGTTTAGCAAGATTATTAGCTATTTTATTTACCTAAAAAATCAGCAAATCGGCACAAAAACTGATGAATATCTAGCCAAAATTGAAATTCCTGATAAAATCGCTGAGATTTGTTCTTATTTTGCAGAAAATGGCGAGCTAAAAGACAGCGTTGATGAAAGGCTTATTAGCATTAACGAGGCTCTAAGGCGTTTAAAAAGCCAGATTGATGAGAGTTTGCGCTCGCTCATGCGCTCAAAGTCGCTTGCTAACTATCTAGTTGATTTTAATGTGCATTTTATCAGCGGATGCGAGTGCTTGCTACTTAGAGGTGGCTTTAATACTAGTATAAAAGGTGCTGTCATGGGACGCACGCAAGCTGGGTATTTTTATGTATTTCCTAGTAGCATTGAAGCCCTAAAAAAAGAACAAAGCGCCCTAATAGACCGCAAAGAAGAGATTATTTACGAACACGCTAAGCGCATTTCTGCGCTTTTTAGCCAAAATATGAAGTTTTTGCGCTTTATTGACAGCGCATTTGATTATATAGACGCACTTTTAGCTAGAGTGTTTTTTGCTAGAAGTCGTGATTATAGCTTTGTTATGCCTAGTAATGACGGAGTTATTAAGCTTTGTGAGTTTGCTCACCCTGCGCTAAAAAACCCCAGGCGAATTAGTATAGATTTTACTCGCTCAGTTTTGCTGATAACTGGCGTAAATGCAGGCGGTAAATCAATGCTACTTAAAAGCCTGCTAAGTGCTGCATTTTGCGCAAAATACCTGCTACCCCAGTCCATAAATGCTAGCAAGAGCAAAATTAGCTCTTTTAAAGAAATTGATGCAATCATAGAAGACCCACAAAATGTAAAAGACGATATATCAACCTTCGCTGGTCGTATGCAAAGCTGGAGCAAGCTTTTTGGCAAAAAAAATCTACTTCTAGGCGTAGATGAGATAGAGCTAGGCACTGACGCTGCTGAGGCAGCTGCGCTATATAGTGTACTCATTGAAGAGCTTATCAAAAATGGTATTAAAATAATAATCACCACGCATCACAAACAGCTTGCGCTAAATTTATCTAAAAACGAAAATGTAGAGCTTCTAGCGGCTTTATACGATGAGAAAAACTCTCGTCCAAAATACGAGTTTTTAGCCGGCATTATCGGTAAATCTTATGCTTTTGAGACAGCTTTGCGCTACAGCGTGCCACCAAGCATAGTTGAAGCTGCTAGAAAACTAGGTGGCGGGGAGAGTTTTAATGAAGCGGTCACAAAAGCAATAAACTTGGAACTAGAGCTAAAAACCAAAATAAAAGCCACTGATGAAAAAAGCGCAAAGCTTGATAGCCTAATAGAAAATCTAAAAGAGCAAAAAATTGCTGCAAATGACGAGCTAAAAGCGCTTAGAGCCAAGCTTGAAAGAGAGTTTTTTTACGCAATTAGCGAGGCAAAAAAAGCCATAAATCTAAAAGATACCAAAGAAAAGCAGCGAAGCATAAATAAAGCAAATGAGCTAGCAAAAGCCATAGAAAAACCACAAATTACCCCAGCACCTGTGCTAAAAATCGGCGATAGCGTAAAATATGGTAATATCAAAGCCAAGGTGCTAAGTCTAAGCAAAAATGATGCTAACATAGAAGCAAACGGCATAAAAATGCGTGTGCCGCTAACCTCGCTAAAAAAAGGCGGCGTGATGATACAGCCCCCAGCCACAGCGCAGGTAAAAGTGGAGGCTGCGCGTAGAGCTAGCGTGATGATAGACTTACACGGACTGCGTAGCCATGAGGCAGTAGAGAGGCTTGATAAGTTCATCTCTGATGCGCTTTTAGCTGGGCTTGATGAAGTGCTTATAAAGCACGGCATAGGCACTGGCAAGCTAGCTTACGCAGTAAAGGAGTTTTTAAAAGCTCATCCTAGCATAAAGGGTTTTAGAGATGGGGCTGCAAATGAAGGTGGCTTTGGCTCAAAGATTGTGAAATTATAGGGCAGGGCTTGCGAAATTTCTAGGAATTCTAGAATTCTAAATCTAGAATTCCTAAATTTAAAATTCCTAGGAATTCTAGAATTTCTAAATCTAGAATTCCTAAAATCTAGAATTCCTAGGAATTTTAAATTTTAGTTTTTAAGGGTAAAAAATGAGTTATTTCTACAAAAAAAAGTTCTTGCTTGAGAGTGAGCTAAAAAAGCTAGGATTTTTGTCAATGATGGCGATAAAAATCGATGACTACGATAGAATCATCACCACTTATAGCAAAAAAGCTACAAAAAATATTATAAATATTTTTGATAAAAAATTGCGTGATTTTGCTAGTTTTTGCGGACTTGAGGTTAGATGCTTGGGCGATGTGTGTTTTGTGCTGTTTTGCCCTAGACACTGCGATGTAGAAAAGCTCTGCGCCCAGCTTAGCTCGTTTTTTAAGGGCCTTGAGATTACTTACAAGTACAACCGCATTCACATTTCTACTAGCATTGGTGGGGCTTTTGGGCAAAAAAATGTGCTAAATGAGGCTCTTATGGCACTAGAGTTTGCTAAAACTCACAAGCTTGATTATGCGCTTTATAGCGATGATTTGGGCTTGGCAAGCAAGCTTGAGCGCGAAAAGTTTGTCTATGATTTGATAGAAAAATCGATGAGCGATGATAAGATTGTGCCGTATTTTCAGCCGATTTTTGATAGAGATGGCAAGATTAGCAAGTATGAAACGCTAGCTCGCATCGTCGATAGCAATGGGCATGCAGTGCTGCCTGGCGTGTTTTTGGAGTATTCGCACCACATCAAACGCTATGTAGATTTATCTAAAAAGATGATTTTACAAGCCTTTTCTTGCTTGAATTGCAATGCCCAGGCAGCTTTAAGCATAAATATGTCAATCTCTGATATGATAGCAAACCCACTAAAAGACCTAATAATCCAAGAAATCGACCGGCGCAAAATAGGCAAGCGCGTGATAGTAGAGATTTTAGAAAACGAAAATCTTTGCACAGGCAATTCATCAAAGGTTAAATTCTACATCCAAGCCCTAAGAGAAAGAGGCGTTAAAATCGCAGTAGACGACTTTGGCTCTGGTTTTTCAAACTTCAATTTGCTCTTAGAGATTGCGCCTGATTATATCAAAATCGATGGAGAAATCATCAAGCGCATTTGCGAGGATGAAAAGGCTAGAAAAATGACAGAGGCGATAATCGGCTTTGCTAAGCACCTTGGGGCAAAGACCATCGCTGAGTATGTAGCAAACGAGCAAATCTATAATAAATGCTTAGAGCTTGGTGTAGATGAGTTTCAAGGCTTTTATTTAGCACAGCCACGAGCTGAGTTTTAACAAACTAGCTAAGGAATTCTAGATTTTACCTTAGGAATTCTAGATTTTATTCTAGGAATTCTAGATTTTTGGGGGTTAGGGGGTATTTTTAGAAATTCTAGAATTCTTGGAATTTTTGCCTTAGAAATTCTAGAATTCCTAAGCTAGAATTCTAGAATTTCTAGAATTTATTTTAGTAATTTTAGAATTTCTTAGTTTTTTACCCTAGAAATTCTAGAATTCCTAATCTAGAATTCTAAATTTTGCCTTAGGAATTCTAGATTTTATTCTCAGGAATTCTAGATTTTATTTTGGGAATTCTAGAATTCCTAGAATTTTTGCCCTAGAAATTCTAGAATTCCTAATCTAGAATTCCTAATCTAAAATTCCAGAATTCCCTAAAAGAAAACCCCCGCACCCCCAAGAAAACTAACAAAAAAAACTAAAAATAAAACCAAATAAAAAAAGCGAAAAATTAAGCTTTAATTTAAAATAAAAAGGCAAAATTATACAATTTTAAATCACAAGGTAAATTGTGGATTCTTTTATCACAGGCATTTTGCTAGGGCTTGGCGTGGCTATTCCCATTGGTCCTTTAAATATCCTTATAATGAACTATTCGCTTAGTTCTTTTGGGCGTGGATTTGCTCTGGGGATGGGGGCGATGAGTGCAGATATTCTCTACTTTGTGCTACTTAGCCTTGGCTTGCTACTAGCACTTTTGGTATTTGGGCTTAGCATTGCCACATCGCTTGCTAGGCGCATTATGAGCGCTAAAATGGCTAGGATCGTATGTTTTGGCTGTGCTGATGCTGTTTTTTACTGCGTTTTTGATTTATAATACATTTTTAAAGGACATTTAGATGAAAACAATAGAGATTTTAACCGAGCTTTTACGCTTTAAAAGTATCACGCCAAATGACGATGGAGCGATGAATTATATTTCAATGCTTATGGATGATTTTACTATCACAAATATAGACCAGGACAAGACGAAAAACCTGCTTTTGATGCGTAAGTTTGGGGGTGGCGAGCATTTGTGCTTTGCTGGGCATATAGATGTGGTGCCACCTGGGCAGGGCTGGGATAGCGATCCGTTTAAGCCTGTTAGCAAAGATGGCTTTATCTACGCAAGGGGTGCGCAGGATATGAAAGCTGGCGTGGCGGCGTTTATTTCAGCCTGCAAAGACGCTAGTAAGACTAAATTTAACGGCACACTTAGCATGATAATAACTAGCGATGAAGAAGGCGATGGCAAATATGGCACAATAAAAGTGCTAGAATACATGAAAAAACAAGGAATTTTGCCTGATTTTGCTCTAGTGGCTGAGCCTACATGCGTCCAGTTTGGCGATACTATTAAAATCGGTCGTCGTGGCTCAATAAATGGTAAAATCATAGTGCAAGGCAAGCAAGGTCACGCAGCTTATCCAAGCAAATGTATAAATCCAGTCCATCAAATAGCCCCGCTGCTAGCAAAAATCGCAGGGCATGATATGGACGGGGGCAGCGAGTTTTTTGAGCCTTCAAAAATCGTAATAACTGATATTAGAGGCGGCATGGAGGTAGTAAATGTAACTCCAGCGGATATTAAAATCATGTTTAATGTGCGAAACTCAAACCTAACTAGCTTAGAGAGTGTAGAAAACTACATTAAAAGCGTGTTTGCAGGGCTTGATTTTGAGCTAAATATCGCTAGGGCATCAAAACCTTATCTAAGTGATAAAAATAGTAAAATCGTGCGTGCTATCTCAATGGCTATAGAAAAGCACTGCAGGGTTATACCGCATCTTAGCACCACAGGTGGCACTAGCGATGCTAGGCATTTAAGCGAGTTTGGCGTGAGTGTGGTGGAGTTTGGCGTGTGTAATGATAGAATTCATCAAATAAATGAGCGTGTTAGTATAGATGAAGTTAAAAAGCTAAAAGCGATTTTTACCGATTTAATAGATAGTTTTTAACGCTTTTTAAGGCTTTTTTGGCTAGAATCTACGAATTTTTGTAGAGTATAAGGATAAAAATGAAACCTAAGCGAGTTTTAGTCAAGTTTTCTGGTGAGGCGCTAGCTGGTAGCTCTGGCTTTGGGATAGAACCTAAGGTTATCAAGTATATCGCTGGTGAGATAAAAAGCCTAGCTATAGCAGGCGTAGAGACTGGTATAGTAATAGGCGGTGGAAACATCATCCGTGGAGTAAGTGCTAGCCAAGGCGGTATCATAAAGCGCACAAGTGGCGATCACATGGGTATGCTAGCTACTGTGATAAACGCTATTGCGCTAAAAGAAGCCTTAGAACACTTTGGACTAAGTGTCCGTGTCCAAAGCGCTATCAAAATGGAAGCGATTTGCGAGACTTTTATCATGGGTAGGGCTATACGCCACCTTCAAAAAGGTCGTGCGGTGATATTTGCAGCTGGGACTGGAAATCCGTTTTTTACCACTGATACTGCGGCTACTTTGCGTGCTGTGGAGATCGGGGCTAATATGATAGTAAAGGCTACAAAGGTAAATGGCGTGTATGATAAAGACCCAAATAAATTTGAAGGCGCAAAACTGCTTAGCACACTAAGCTACGATGATGCTTTAAGAGATGATATAAAGGTAATGGACGATACATCAATTGCGCTAGCAAAGGATAATAAGTTGCCGATTGTGGTGTGTAATATGTTTGAACCTGGTAGCCTTGCTAAAATCATCGTGGATGGTGATTTAAGCGGATGTTCTATAGTAAAATAAGAAAATAGCAAGAAATATATCACATTATCTTTGTGTAGCTGTGATAACAGGCTGTGCATGGGGATTATAATATTAGCTAAAAATATTGATAAAAAAACTAGCAATGATAGATGATTGAGTTTATTTAGGGACTTGCGGTGGCGGTTACTATTTGCTGGTTTTTGCTAGCAAAATATAGCAAAGAGGCTAAAACACAAAACTAAAACAAAGGATAAAAATGAGAAGCGAACAAATAATAACAAAAGCCCTTGAAAAAGTAGGAGATGATAGATACAAGCTATCTTTAATAGTAGCAAAAAGAGCAGAACAACTAGGAAATGGTGCCCAGGCTCTCATAGATGATACAGCTAAGCTAAAAAATGTAGATATCGCTTTGCGTGAAATCGCAGAGGGTAAAATAAGCATTGATGACTAATGAACCGCAGTGATAATAGCCTAGAAGAGCTAATAGATAGAGTTTGCGCCTGCCATACGCTTGAAGATGCAAAGGATATCTTATATAGCGTAGCAAAACCTACTGGAATCTTGCTAAAAGCCGTAGACTACTGTATTAGCTCACACGATGGACAAACTAGAAAAAGTGGTGAGCCTTATAGCATACATCCTATTTTGGTAACTTCATTTGTCGCACATATGGGTGGCGATGAGAGTATGCTAATAGCAGCACTTTTACACGATGTAGTAGAGGATACTGAGTGTGATGAGGAGCAGCTTACCTTTGACTTTGGCAAAGATGTCTGCTCGCTAGTAAATGGACTAACCAAAATCGTTGCAATTCGCAAAGACGAGCTAGTAAGCTCTAGCTCAAACGAAAAGCTAACTGCCTCGGCTATGAGCTTTCGTAAAATGCTATTAGCTAGCATTGAGGATGTTAGGGTGCTATTTATTAAGCTGTGCGACCGCTTACACAATATGCTAACACTTGATGTTCTTCGTCCTGATAAGCAAAAGCGCATAGCAGAAGAAACTCTTGTAGTGTATGCGCCTATTGCCCACAGACTTGGAATCTCAGCTATAAAAAATATACTTGAAGATCTAGCCTTTAAGTATGTTATGCCTAAAGAATATGCTAAAATCGATGATTTTATCAATGATGCCAAGCAGCAATTGCAGCTAAAAATCAATGAGTTTAGCCAAAAAGTAAGCGAGCAGCTGCTAGCAAATGGCTTTAGCGAAGATAGTTTTGAGATACAAAAACGCATCAAGCACTACTACTCAATCTATCTAAAAATGCAGCGCAAAGGCATTAGTTTAGAAGAAATTTTAGACTTGCTAGCTGTGCGTATCATCGTGCCTGATGAGCTTGATTGTTACTTGGTGCTTGGTATTTTACACACGAACTTTAATCCACTTACCGCTAGGTTTAAAGACTATATCGCACTGCCAAAGCAAAATGGATATCGCACCTTACACACTACGCTTTTTGATGATCAAAGCATAATAGAGGCGCAAATCCGCACCTTTAATATGCATAAAACCGCCGAATACGGACTAGCAGCTCACTGGAAATACAAACATAGCGGCGCAGTAGCTGTAAAAACCGACTGGCTAAAAGACATCAGTCAAATCGACGAGCATGAAAAAACTCCAGAAGATCTCTACGAGTTTGCCAAAGATAGCTTGTATGTAGAAGATATCGCTGTTTACTCGCCAACTGGACGCATTTTTACGCTGCCTAGGGGAGCTACTGCTTTGGACTACGCTTATGAGATACACTCTGAGGTAGGACTTCACGCAAGCGAAGCGTATATAAACAAAATCAAAGTGCCTTTGCTAACTGAGCTAAAAAATGGCGATATCGTGCGAATCATAACTGGCGATGAGCCAAAGTTGCGCTGCAGCTGGCTTAATAGCGTAAAAACTGGCAAAGCAAGGGTAACCATACGCAACTACTGCCGCCAAAAACTGCGTGAAATCAACGAAAAAGTCGCTAGAAAGATCATCTCAGCGATTTTCTCTCGCCCAGCAGATGTGATTGAAAGCTGGTTATTAAGCGAAAATCTAAGCAAAAAAATCTTTAAGGTTTCTACTGATTCTGCGTTTTTACAAGATGTGGTAAATGCGCTTAAAAAATACGGCAAAGATAAAATTCTTGGCATCGGCGGTCTTGGCAAAAAATACGAAATCAAAAAACAAAAATGCGATAATATTGTTATTTATAGCAATTATAAAATAACATCAGCCGAGTTTGATTATTGTTGTAATCCTAAGCGTGGCGATGATATAATTGGCTTTCGCCACGGACACAGAGCTGTGATTCACCACAAGCTTTGCGAGCGTGCATCTAAGCTAATAGAAAATGGCGAAGAGATGATTTTTGTAAGATGGACAAAGGTTGCACCTGATCGCTACAAAATCATACTAAGCTTGGAGAATAAGCGTGGGTCTTTGGCTGAGTTTTTAACAGACCTTGCTAAGCTAAAAATAGACTTAGTTACCATAAATCTAGCTGATGGCGGCGAGGAAGATAGTGCTGAGTACTTTGAGCTTGTTATTCAAATAGTAGAAAATGTAGATAGCCAAAAGGTAATGGAAAGCCTAAAAAATAAGTATAAAATCGTGGAGTTTAGCTCGCTAGCTGATGCTTATTCTAGCTAGGAATTCTAGATTTGAGTTTAAGCTTGGTATAATCTAAATAGTGGGAATTCTAGAATTCCTAAGCAAAAAGGAAAGACTTTGAATATAAATGAAATCATAAAAGAACTAAAAAAAGGCAGTGCTGAGATAATAGATTTTGAGCGCATTGAAAAGCTTATAAAAGATTATTATGAAAATGGCAAAGAGTTTTTGGTAAAAATCGGCATGGATCCCACTGCTGCTGATTTGCACCTAGGGCATACGGTGATTTTAAACAAGCTTGCTTTTTTACAAAAACACGGCGCAAAGGTGCAGTTTTTGATCGGTGATTTCACAGCCCGCATAGGCGATCCTACTGGCAAGAGCGTAACCAGAAAGGTTCTTAGCCAACAAGAAGTAGAAAAAAACGCTGGGACCTACAAAGAACAAGTTTTCAAAGTCCTTGATCCTGCCAAAACGCAGATTATGTTTAACTCAGAGTGGCTAAATGAGCTTGGTACTGGTGGGCTAATTGCGCTAGCTGGCACTTTTAGCGTTACTAGAATGCTTGAGCGTGATGATTTTACAAAGCGTTATAACGCACAACAAAGCATAGCAATTAGCGAGTTTTTATATCCATTGCTACAAGGCTATGATAGTGTTGTGATGAAATGCGATATAGAACTAGGTGGCACGGATCAAAAGTTTAATTTGCTTATGGGTCGCACCTTACAGCGTGCTTATGAGGTTGGCAAAGAACAAGCCGTGCTGATGATGCCTTTGCTAGTAGGGCTTGATGGCACAAACAAAATGAGTAAAAGCCTAGGCAATTATATAGGTATTTCAGAGCCAGCAAATACGATATTTTCTAAGGTTATGAGTATAAGCGATGAGCTTATGTGGGAGTGGTATTTATTGCTATCAAACAAAAGCGTAGATGAGATAGAAGCTCTAAAAGCTAGTGTAGAAAATGGCAGTGCTCATCCTATGGAAGTAAAAAAGACCCTTGGCTGCGAGCTTGTAGAGCGCTTTTATGACGAGGCTAACGCAAAATCTGCTAGAGCTGAGTGGGAGAGCGTTCACAGCAAGGGCGCACTGCCAAGCGATATGAAAGAGTATGAAAGCGAAGGTAAAATCTGGATAGTAGAGGCTCTAAAGCTGTGCGGCCTAGTAAACTCAAGCTCTGATGCAAGACGCGCGATAAAGGCAAACTCAGTAAGTATAAATCAAAGCAAAATAAATGACGAACAGCTACACTTAGAATTTGGAGAGTATGTGCTACAAGTGGGCAAAAAAGCTTACGCAAAACTAAAGGTAAAAAATGGAATTTAAAAGCTTAAAAATAGGTAAATACGAGATAAAATATCCCATAGTCCAAGGTGGCATGGGACTAGGCATAAGCTGGGACAAACTAGCTGGCACTGTAAGCGCAAATAATGCCCTTGGCGTGATCAGCTCTGTTGGCACAGGATACTACGACCACCTAAAATACGCCGCTAAAACGCTAAAAGACAAGCCTCTTGATAGCATAAACTTTTACTCAAGAGAGGGCTTTAAAGCTATAATAGATAATGCTAGAAAAATCTGTGGCGATGCTCCACTGGCTGCAAATATCATGTGTGCTTGTAATGACTATGCTAGGATAGTAAAAGACGCCTGCGAGCATGGTATAAACATAATAATAAGTGGCGCAGGCTTGCCTACTAGCTTGCCTGAGTTTACAAAAGACTTCAAAGAAGTAGCCTTGGTGCCAATAGTAAGCTCAGTCCAAGCTCTAAAAATCATCTGCAAACGCTGGCTTTCTCGCTATGGCGTGCTGCCTGATGCTGTGGTGCTAGAAGGCCCACTCTCAGGCGGTCATCAAGGCTTTAGCTATGAGCAGTGTATTGACCCAAACTACCAGCTTGAAAAGCTAATTGCGCCAGTAGTAGCTGAGGCAAACGAGTGGGCTAAGCAAAAAGGCTCGCCTATACCAGTAATTGCAGCCGGCGGCATCTGGGATCACGATGATATCAAAAACGCTATGAGCCTAGGCGCAAGTGGTGTTCAAATGGGAACTCGCTTTATAGGCACGCATGAGTGCGATGCAAGCCTTGAGTTTAAGCAAACTTTAATCTCAGCAAAAAAAGAAGACATCGAGCTAATAAAAAGCCCGGTTGGCTACCCAGCCCGTGGTATAAAAACAAATCTTTTTAAACTAATGCAAAAAGGCGAGGCACCAAAAATAAACTGCATTAGCAACTGCGTAGCTCCATGCAACCGTGGAGAGGGCGCAAAAAAAGTAGGGTATTGTATAGCAGATAGACTATATGATGGCGTGATGGGACGCCTTGAGACAGGGCTATTTTTTAGCGGTGCAAATGGCTACCGCCTAAAACAAATAATAAGTGTAAAAGAACTAATTGGCAAACTAATTCATGGGGAAAATAAGTAGATTTTTAGTCTTAATCACGCTTTTTATGAGCGTGGTTTTTGGTGCTTGTGATTTTAGCGAGTTTGACAAAAACTTCATGAAAGTAGGCACAAAAGAACGCCAGCGCCTACACAATGAAATCAAAAACGCCTATATAAAATCAGTTATAAACGATGATTTGGAGTGTAAAAAAGCTAGTTTGGAGCGTCTAATAAAGGCAAATGCTGTCTTTAACATAGACTCAAAAGCCCTAAAAAAAGAACTAGCTAATCTAAGTGAGACTAATGCTAAAAACGCTGATAAAAATAATACTAAAAAATCTACTCCAAAAAGCCAAAATAAAGATAATGCCCAAGAAGCTAAAAATGAAGCTAAAAATACAGAACAAAAAACAAAATCCAGGGCAGCACAAACCAAAGAGCAAAAATCGCAAAAAGCAGAGCCAAAAAGCCTAAGAGTGCTTGAAGCACTAAGCGATAAAAACTCTCTAAAAATCAAGCTAAACCGCAATATAAATAAAGGCGAGCTAAAAAACTTCACTCTTGGCTCAGAAGATAGCTGGCGCAATGTCTATGATATAACTGGCATTTTGCCTAGCAAATTTTCTATCCCACAAAACGGCATTTCAGCCAAAATCCGTATAGCCCAAAAAGACCCAAGCACCGTGCGAATAGTCTTTGAAGATGCTAAAAAAAGCCAAATTTACGCTCAAATAAATGAAAAAGAAATAACCTTTAGCAAAAAGCTAGCACAAAACACGCAAAAAGTAGAGGCCAGTGGCAGCGCAAAAAAAGTAGCTAGCGCAGAAAAAACTAGCGCAAAAAAAGTAGCTAGCGCAGAAAAAACTAGCGCAGTCAAGGCGGAAAAAACCGCAAAAACCCAAAACACTAAAAATGATAAAAAAATAGCTAAAAAGCCAGAACCAGTAAATCAAAAAGCTATGAAAATCACAGCTGATACCGCCACTGCTAGCAATAAACTAAGTAAAAAGCAAAAAGCTAGCAAAATCATAGTGCTTGACCCAGGGCACGGCGGAGAAGATGTTGGCGCACTTAGTCAAAATAAAAAGCTGCGTGAAAAAGACATAGCGCTAAGTGTAAGCAAAAAAACCGCCAGCTTGCTAAAAGAGCGTGGATACAAGGTGCTTTTGACTCGTAGCAACGACCGCTTTATTAAGCTTAGATCTCGCACGAGCTTTGCAAATGATAAAGGTGCGCACCTTTTTATCTCCATTCACGCAAACGCTGCACCAAATAAAGAAAAAGCTAAGATTCTAAACGGAATTGAGACCTATTTTCTAAGTCCGTCACGCTCTGAGCGTTCAATGAACGCTGCAAATCTAGAAAACAAAGCAGATACTGATGAGATGAATTATTTTACAAAACTAAGCTTTCTAAACTTTTTAAACCGCGAAAAAATCATCGCTAGCAATAAGCTAGCAATTGATATGCAAGCAGGCCTTTTAAAAAGCGTGCGAACCAGCTACAAAGTAAGCGATGGTGGAGTTAGAGAGGCACCATTTTGGGTGCTAGTGGGTGCTCTCATGCCTGCGGTGCTAATAGAAATCGGCTACATCTCTCACCCAGAAGAGAGCAAAAAAATCGCAAACTCAAAATACCAAGACCACATAGCTAAAGGCATAGCTGATGGTGTAGATGAGTATTTTGCTAAAAATTTATAGGCTAGGAATTCTAGAATTCCTTGAAGTTTAGCTTAGGAATTCTAGAATTTGGCTAAGGAATTCTAGAATTTGGCTTAGGAAATCTAGAATTTAGCTAAGTAATTGTAGAATTTAGTTTAGGAATTTTAGATTTTGGAGGTGTGGGGGTATTTGCCCTAGGAATTCTAGAATTCTTTGTGATGAGAACTCAGGTCGGGGGATGACACAAGGCTAGGGAATTCTAGAATTCCTTGAAGTTTAGTTTAGGAATTTTAGAATTTGGCTAAGGAATTTTAGAATTTAGTTTAGGAATTCTAGAATTTAGCTAAGGAATTCTAGAATTTAGCTAAGGAATTTTAGAATTTAGTTTAGGAATTTTAGATTTTGGGGGTGTGGGGGTATTTACCCTTTTGCCCTAGGAATTCTAGAATTCTTTGTGATGAGAACTCAGGTCGGGGGATGACACAAGGCTAGGGAATTCTAGAATTCCTTGAAGTTTAGCTCAGTGATTTTAGAATTTGCCCTAAGAATTCTAGAATTCTATATATTTTTTAAAGGCGTAAAATGAATAATACAGCCCAAGAACTCTCAAAACTTGACTTAGAGCACATTTGGCATCCTTGTTCGCAGATGAGTGAGTATGATAGTGTGCTAGCTATCAAGCGTGGCGAGGGCGCTGTGCTTTACGATTACGATGAAAAGGCTTATATTGATTGTATTTCTAGCTGGTGGGTAAATATTTTTGGACACGGCAATGCTTATATAGCCGCTAAAATCGCCGAACAAGCAAAGAGCCTTAGTCAAGTGATACTAGCTGGCTTTACGCACGAGCCCTTGGTGCGACTTAGTGCTAGGCTTTGTAAATTACTGCCAAGCCCATTAAACAAATGCTTTTACGCTGATAATGGCTCAGCAGCTGTGGAGATCGCCCTAAAAATGAGCTATCACAAAAATAAGCTAACAGGCAAAAAAAAACCGCTTTTTCTAAACCTTAAAAATAGCTATCACGGAGAGACCATCGGGGCTTTAAGCGTGGGCGATGTGGAGCTTTACAAAGCTAGTTATGGTGGGATTTTGATTGATTGTATTTCAGCAAAAGTGCCTTGTGATTTTTCTGCTTGGGGTGGCGAGATTGTAAGCGAAGATGAGGCTCTAAGCGACCTTGAAAAAGTGCTAAAAACACACGCTCACCTAATTAGTGCCTTTATAATAGAGCCACTAATTCAATGCTCTGGCAATATGAATATGCCAAGCCCTGCTTATACCAAAAAAGCCTGCGAGCTGGTGCGAAGCTACGAAATAGATGTGATTTTTGATGAGATTGCGGTGGGCTTTGGACGGTGTGGGTCTATGTGGGCGATGGAGCAGGTGGGCTTTGTGCCTGATTTTGTTTGCCTTAGCAAGGGGCTAAGCGGTGGAAATCTGCCTTTTTCAGTGGTAGTTACGAGTGATAGCGTGTATAATGAGTTTTTAGGGGATTTTGATAGGGCTTTTCTTCACTCTCACAGCTACACAGGAAACGCCCTAGCAGCAGCTGCGGCAAACGCTACTTTAGATATCTTTGAGAGCGAAAATGTGATTGAGAAAAACAAGGCTTTAAGTGCGTTTATTTTGGAGCAATTTAAGTGGGCTAGGGAGCATGAAAAGGTGCGAAACTTCCGCCAGCGTGGTATGGTGCTAGCCTTTGATGTGCCACGTCTTGCTGGGGCAAAAAGTAGAGAGTTTAGAAGTCTAGCTTTAAATCGTGGCTTATTGCTTCGTCCGCTTGGTGCTAGCCTATACTTCATGCCACCATATGTTATAACTAGGGATCAAATCGCCTTTGCTAGCACGCAAATAAAAGAGCTAATAAATGAGCTTTAAGGAATTCCAAAATTTTATAATAAAGGCAAGCAGATGAAAAGCACAAAAGAGCTAGAACAAGCCGCAAAGCATTTTATCCAAAAATACAAAGACAAAAGCAATGAAAAAAGCAGCGCGCAGAGCTTTTGGATAGATTTTCTAGGTATTTTTGTACCTAGCCCGACAGAGAAAATCGAGTTTGAAAAGCGCGTGAGTCTTAGCCACACGAGTTTTATTGACGCTTATATCCCACACGCAAAGACATTGATAGAACAAAAAAGCTCAGGCATAGACTTAAACAAAGCTAAAAAGCAAAGCGATGGTAGCGAGCTAACGCCTTTTGAGCAAGCCAAACGCTACAATGACGAGCTACCTTATAGCCAAAAAGCACGCTATATCATCGTTTGCAACTTTGATGAGTTTCACATCCACGACATGGAGAGCCCCAAAGACCCACCGCAGATAATAAACTTCGCAGATCTTACAAAGCAAATCCACCGCTTTACCTTTTTAAGCGAGAGTAAAAGCGATGAGCTAAAAGCCCTTGCCCTTGCCCAGCAAAGCGAACTAAGCTTTAAAGCAGCAAGACTCATAAGACAAATCCAAGACGAGCTAATCGCACTCTACGCAGCCGCCACGCCAAGCGGCGAGCCAAGCGAGCAGGATTTTGCTAGTATAAATATGCTCTTAACTCGCCTTGTATTTTGCTTTTATGCTGATGATAGCGGCGTTTTTACAAAGCACGATATGTTTGGCGCATATCTTGCCACGCACAAAGCAAACATGCGCCAAGCGATTTTAGATGTTTTTAGCATGCTCGCTACACCAGAGCATAAGCGTAGTAAGTTTGCAGACCCAGAGATTCTAGCCTTTCCTTAATACAAAATTTTAGCTTAAATATTTTATTTTTATCAAGTTTTAGATACAATTACCTACCCAAAATGCCGTTTGATTATGAAAAACGCAAAAATAGATTTAGTTACTATCGATGAAGCAAGATTTATTGAGGCTTGTAGGCTTTATTCTATGTGGTTAAAGCTTTTTAATGCTATTAAATCGCAGACTTCTAGGGGCATAAATATGCCTGATATTATTAGCGAACAAATGGTTTGCTATGCGCTAAATCTTAAATGGAATAAGGGTCGTGGGGGTGATGCTAGTGATGAAAATGGGGCTTTGATTGAAATAAAAGCTACTTCAAATTATAATAGCGATTTGACTTCATTTTCACCAAAAACGCATTTTGATAGGCTGATATTTTTTAGATTAAATCAAGAAAATGATACAGCCGATATTTATGACTTGGGTTTGACTGGCGAGACCATAGGTAAATTAAAAGCCAATAAAACGCAAAGTATATCAATGCAGCAAAAGCAAGGGCGAAGACCACATATTAGCCTTATAGAGTATATTAAAGAAAATAATATACAAAAGCTTTGCACTATTGATATAATGGCACATAAAATAATATAGAAAGGAGCAGGGCATTTTGGGTAGCCCTGCTCTAAAAAATTGCGGCACGCCGCAATATAAAGGCAAAGTATGAAAATAGCATCATTTTTCGCTGGTGTTGGTGGTATAGAAATAGGCTCAGGCTTTGGAGTCATTTATGCTAATGAAATAGACAAAAACGCAGTAACCACTTATGAAAACAATTTTAATTTAAAAGTTGATTGTAAAGATATAAAAAGCGTTGATGAAAATAAACTTCCAAACTTTGATATTTTATGCGCTGGGTTTCCGTGCCAAGCTTTTAGCGTAGCAGGTTATCGCAAAGGCTTTAATGATGAGCGTGGGAATTTATTTTTTGAGCTAGTGCGAATTGCTAAGGCAAAAAAGCCAAAAGTTCTACTTTTAGAAAATGTAAAAAATCTAGTTGGACACGATGGTGGCAATACTTTTGAAGTGATTTTAAAAGAGCTTAAAAATCTAGGATATTTTGTAAAATACAAAGTGCTAAATGCTTGCGAATACGGCAATACACCGCAAAATAGAGAACGCATTTATATAGTGGCTTTTTTAGATGAAAATGCTTTTTTGCGTTTTCATTTCCCAGAGCCTATAAGGCTTAGTAAAAGCATAGGTGATATTGTAGATTTTAACGCAAAAGTAGATGATAAGTTTTATTATAAAGAAAACTTCAAGCAGTTTGACCAGCTAAAAGAAAGCGTGATCAAAAAAGACACATTATATCAATGGCGGAGAAAATATGTGCGTGAAAACAAAAGCAATCTTTGCCCTACGCTAACTGCAAACATGGGCACAGGTGGGCATAATGTGCCACTTGTTTTGACAAAACACGGAATTCGAAAGCTAACTCCAAAAGAGTGCTTTATGTTTCAAGGCTTTTCAAGTGATTTTAAACTGCCAAATATAGCAAACTCGCATTTATACAAACAAGCTGGCAATAGCGTATGTGTAGGTGTTTTAAAGCGTATTTGGCAAGAGATAGAAAAAGCAATAAATTAAATAGTTTATAATAACTTCCCTTTTGCTAGTCTTGATGAAAAAGATAAAGAAACACTCACAGCCACAGCGCAGGGAATTCTGGATGCTAGGGCGGAGTTTGGGGATAGTTCTTTGGCTGATTTGTATAATCCACTCACAATGCCAGCAAACTTGCGCAAAGCGCATGAAAAAAACGACCAAGCAGTGCTAAAAATCTACGCCGTAAACAAAACCGCCACCCCAAGCGATATAGTAAAAGAGCTATTTACTCGCTACGGGATTTTAAGCAAAAACACAAAAGGATAAAAAGACAAAAAATGCTGTTAAAAGACGGGGTGCCGTATAATGAGCGTTTTGGCGATGTGTATTTTGATGCAAATAACCCAAAGGCTGAGAGACAAAGCGTGTATGCAAGTGCTATTGATGAAATAAAAAAAGATAAAATTATCATAGCTGAGAGCGGTTTTGGCTTTGGGCTAAACTTTTTTGTTAGTCTTAAAAAAGCGCAGGCTTTGGGCAAAAAACTTCATTATATAGCTTGTGAAATAGAGCCTATTAGCAGGGCTGATTTAGAGTGTTTTTATGCTGATTTTAGCGAGTTTAGAGAGCTTTTTTGTGAGTTTATAAGCTTTTATTATCCTATAAAAGATGAGATTTTGCGCATATATTTTGGCGATTTTGGGATTTTGGACTTTTATTTTGGACCTGCTTTTGCTTGGCTTGAAAACAGCGATTTTAGGGCTGATATTTTCTACATTGACGGCTTTAGTCCTAGCAAAAATAAAGAGCTTTTTAGCACTGATTTTTTGGCACTTGTAAGGCAGCATTGTGCTAAGAATGCTATTTTGCGCTCGTATTCTTGCGCTAGGGTGTTTAAGGATGCTTTAAGCAAAAATGCCTTTATATATGAAAAAAGAGTAGGGCAGGGCAAAAAGCGTGAGTTTATCCACGCACTTTGTGCTAAGCCTTTGGTAAAAAAGCACACTTTAAATCCATGGTTTGCCAAAAACAGCAATTCTACTTTGGTAAAAAAACCCCAAAATATAGTAATAATCGGCGCAGGTATTACAGGGCTACTTACAGCTTATAGACTAAAAGAACTTGGCATTTCTAGCCTGGTTTTAGAAAAAAATCCTAGCTTAAAAAATGGAGCTAGTTCTAATCTTGCTGGGCTTTGCTTGCCACTTATTCATAAACCTAGTTCGCTACTTGCTAAAGCGCATATCAGGGCTTTTTTAGCAGCTATAAGCTTTTATAAAAAGCACAGCGAGCTTGCGCCTTTTGTAAGCTTTTGTGGCGCAAAATACATTGCTAAAAATGAGAGTGAAAAACAGCGTTTTAAAGAGGCTTTTTTGGCTTACCCTGAGCTTTTTACTAAAAACGGCGATGAGATTTTAGTTAAACACGCTATGCAAATCGCTCCGCTAGCTTTAAGGCAGTTTTTAGCTAGCAGGCTTACCCTGCGCTTTGGCTGTGAGGTTGAAAAGATTTTTGATAGCACTTTGCGCCTTAAAAGTGGGCAAAAAATCAGCTTTGATGCGCTTATAGTCGCTGGTGGTGCGTATTCAAATGAGCTTATAAAAAGCTATGATAAAAACATTTTGCTAAGTGCGGTTCGCGGGCAAGCTACGCATATAAAGCCTTGCTATAAAGGCGTCCCGCTTAGTCATAAGGGCTACATTTGTGCGCCTTTTAACAGCGTGCAGGTCATCGGTGCTAGCTTTGATAGACTGGATTTAAACTGCGAGATTAGAGAGAGCGATAATGATGAAAATATCGCAAAAGTAGCGCAGTATCTTGGCAAAAATATTGAAGTTTTAGGCGCAAATGCTGGGCTTAGAGCTTATAGTGGCGATAGATTTGCGCTGATTTCGCAGATGCACGATTATCAGGGCAATTGCCAGGATTACAAAGCTCTTTTGTGGCAGAAAAACAAAGCTGAGATTTTGCCACCACCACGATACAAAAAGGGCATTTTTGTAAATACCGCACACGGTGCGCACGGGCTTAGCACGGCTGTTTTGGGCTCTGAGATAATGCTTGATTTGCTTTTAAATCGTCCGCTGTGCATTAGCCATAGTCTTTTTAGCGAGTTTCACAGCGCAAGGTTTTTGATTAGAAAACTTAAAAAGGGCTTGAAGGTTTAGGGAATTCTAGAATTTTCTTCGTCATTGCGAGGCTTTAAAAAAGCCGAAGCAATCTCTAGGAATTTTAGAATTTTGGGAATTCTAGATTGGGAATTTTGGAATTTATTTTAGGAATTCTAGAATTCTAGATTTTATTTTGAAAATTTTAGATTGGGAATTCTGGAATTTATTCTAGGAATTCTAAATTTTAGCCTAGGAATTTTAGAATTCTAGATTTTTTTTGCGATGTCATCCCCCGATCAAGTCGGGGGATGACACAGAACACGCAAGGTGGACAATGACACAGCCTTGGGAATTCTAGTTTAAGAATTCTAGATTAGCAATTCTAGAATTCTAGAATTTATTTTGGGAATTCTAGAATTTTAGAATTCTCTGTGTCATTGCGAGGGAGCAAAGCGACCGAAGCAATCTCTAGGAATTCTAGTTTAGGAATTCTAGAATTTATTTTGGGAATTCTATATTTGGAATTCTAGAATTCCCTAAAATTCGTCATTGCGAGGCTTTGAAAAAAGAGGGAGCAATCTCATTTATTAAGCCTTGAACGAGATTGCTTTGGAGTTTTGAACGAGATTGCTTCGGTCGCTTTGCTCCCTCGCAATGACGGCGATTTTAGAATTCCCTAGCACTGAGATCCTCGGGTCAAGCCCGAGGATGACAGCAAAACGCAAGTCGGGGGATGACACAGAACACGCAAGGTGGACAATTTTTATAGAGATTGCTTCGGTCGCTTTGCTCCCCCCTCAATGACGGCGACTTTAGAATTCCTAAAAAAACACTGAAATTTTGCCAAAATTCACAAAAAATAAGATAAAATTACTTTTTTATTTTTCAAGGCTAGTTTATGACTTTTTTCTCACCTGAGTTTGTACTACTTTTTTTACTGTTTTTTGTGATATACTGGGCGGCTAAAAACTTTGTTAGCATGCAAAAATTGCTGATTTTATTTGCTTCTTATGCCTTTATTTGCGCAAATAGCTTGTATTTTGCGCTGGTGCTTTTTGGCTTTACTTGCGCTGTTTTTGTGTGTGGCAAGTATCTGCAAGAACACGGCAAGCTCGTGCGTCTACTAGAACAAAGTCAAAAATTAAGCGGAGATTTAGCAAATAATACAAAAAATAATACGCAAAATAATTCGCAAAGTGCTGAGCTTATTTCCTATAAAAACAAGTTCGCACCTACTTCAAATCTAGCTTTGGGCGTGATTATTGGCTTTTGTGTGCTGTTTTTGTGCTTTTTTAAATATTATGATTTCTTTTATGGAGTATTTGCTGGATTTTTTGAGTTTTTTGGGCTTAGTCTTTTTGAGAGTGTGGCGTTTCCTCTGGGCGTGTCATACTATACATTTATGAGTATTACATACTTGTTAGCTATGTACAGGGGGCAGTGTGAGAAGTGTGATGATTTTATCTCTCTAGCTTGCTTTTTAGCGTTTTTTCCTAGTATTGTGATGGGACCTATTAGCCGTGCTAGCGATGAGAAGGGGCTTAGGGCACTTTTGCCGCAGTTTAATGAGCCAAAGAATTTTTCTTGTGGTGATGAGATTTTCGCGCTTGTTATTTTTGCTTGTGTGAAATTGCTTGTGATTAGCTCGCTACTTAGCCCTTATGTAAATAATACTTTTAGCTCGGTTTATTCATCATCTAGCTCGGCTAGCCAGATACTGCTTGCGATTTTGCTTTATGGCGTGGTGCTATATGCGAATTTTAGCGGATTTATAGATATGAGCCGTGCGCTTGCCTTAGCCCTTGGCTTTGAGCTAGCGCAGAACTTTGCTATGCCGTATGCAGCTAGAAATATTAGAGAGTTTTGGCAGCGTTGGCATATCACGCTAACTACTTTTATTACGCGTTATATTTATATTCCGCTTGGTGGGTCGGCTAAGGGCTTTACTCGCACGCAAATAAATGTGCTTATTGCCTTTGGGCTTTCTGGAATTTGGCATGGAGCAGAGTGGAATTTTCTCATCTGGGGACTGCTTCATGGCGTGGGGCTGGTGATTTTTAACGCTTATAAAGCCTTAGCCCTGCCGCAGCTAAACTACTATGTATCTTTAATTTTAACCTATATTTTTGTTAGTTTTGCGTGGATATTTTTTGCCAATGACTTTGATAATAGCTTAGTTATACTAAAAGGGCTTTTTGCAGCACTTGGAGCTGGGAATTTTGGCTCGCAGACAGCATTAGTGGTTTTGCTGCTTGCTGGCGTGGGGCTATATCACAAATGCGCTGGATTTTTTGGCTTTTGTGTTTATATGCTCTCATGCATGCCAATCTTGCTCAAAGCTCTTGTGCTAGGGCTTGTTTTTAGCATGATAATTGCTATTATGCCTAGTGGAATTCCAAATTTTATTTATGCGAGTTTTTAAGTCATGTTTAAGTTTGTTTTAGTAAATATTTTAATGCTTGTGGTGCTGGTTTTTTTCACACAAAACTCGCTGATTTTTTATATAGAACAAAGATTTCATAGCTCTTTTGGGCTTGATGAGCTTTTAAAGGGCTCAGCATTTAGCAAGGGAGCAGAGATTTTTAGGGCTTTTGGCGTGTTTGTTGATACTAGCGCAAATGTTATTTTTGAAAATAATACCCAAAGCGCTGATGGCGCTGTCTTTGAGATAAATAAACAAAATGATAGCGATATAATGCCTTTTGATGATAATATAACAGAAGAAGAGCTAGCAAAAGAAAATATAAGCGTCAAAATGGACGATGAAAATGCTAGCGTAGATACTGCTATGATAGAGCAAAGCCCAGATGATAAAATAGTGCTAAAACAAGGTGATAGCGTGCTAATCACAGGCGATAGCATGATGCAATACATCGGCATAGCAGCTCGCCAAAACTACCCAAAACTAGGGCTAAAAGTGCTTGATCTAAGCAAGCATAGCACAGGGCTACTAGATAAAAAATCTCATAACTGGGCGCAGGTTATAAAAGACACTATAGCTAAAAACAAAGATATAAAGCTACTTGTGATGCTAATAGGCGCAAATGATCTGTGGGGACGAAGTGTAAATGGTAAGTTTTATGAGTTAAACTCGCCTGAGTGGAGGGAGTTTTATACTGGGCGTGTGGATGAAATCTATAAAATCGCCAAAGCTAGCAATGTAAAGGTGCTGTGGCTAAGCCTACCTTGTATGCAAAAAACTGACTATGCGAAAAAAACCCGGCTTTTAAATGAAATTTACAAAAGTGTAAGCGAGCAAAATGGGCAGTTTTTCATAAATACTAGCGAGTATCTTTGCCAAAATGACGAGTACAAAACGCATATAGATATCGCTGGCAAACGCTCTAAAATCCGCCAAGATGACGGAATTCACATAAGCAAAATAGGCTCGCAGATACTAGCTGATGAAATACTAAAAAGGATAGAAATTGAATAAGATTTTAGCTAGTTTTTATGCCTTTTTGTGGCTTTGTGCCTCGCTTTTGCTAGCAGCTTGTGCGCAAAAAATCATAACTGGGAGCAGCGATGAAATTCTAACCAAAAAAGAGCTAAAAAGGCTAAATATTAGCCCAAATGGTCGTGGAGTAAAGTTTTTTGGCGATTCGCATATGGCAAGTGGGGCGATGGTAGCGGCGTTTAGAGATGAGTATTTTGGTGCTAGCGTGGGCTCAGCGGGCTTTGTGCCAGCTGCGATGAGCAAGTATCATGCCCACTCTGAGCTAAGCTTTGAGAATAAAGGCTTTGAGATTTTGAATTCAAGGCACGATAAATACGATGACTACGCACTTTGTGGCGTGGTGGCAAAAGCTGATGAGAACGCTACAATGTCTTTAAAACTAAAAAAGCTAAAAGGGCTTTTTGGGGTGGAGATTTTACATAAATTTAGCCAAAGTGGCGAAATATTTACGCTAAAAGATGCTAACGCCAAAGAGTATAAAATCACGCAAAAAAGCCCTGATATCTGGGAGTATAGCACCTTTGCGCTTAGCTTTCCGCTTGAAATAAAAGCTCTTAAAAATGGCGCAGAACTTGGCGGATATAAAATCTATCAAAAGGGCGATTTTGTGGATTTTTGCGCCGCAAATGGAGCTTATTCAAGCATAAGCGCAAAGTGGGGTGCTAAGGCGTGGAGTAGGGACTTTGCTGGTTTTGATTATGAGCTTTTTATTTTAGGGTATGGCACAAATGATGCGCTAGATAAAAACTTTAGCGAAAGTGGCTTTTATAACTCAATGAAAAGTTTAATCACCAAGCTAAAAAGTGCTTCAAAAAACGCTAAACTAGTCCTTCTTGCTCCACCACCTAGCCCAAAAATAAAGAAAATGCCTTTGGTAATAAGTGCTCTAAAACGCCTAGCCAGAGATGAAAATGCGATTTTTGTGGACACTAGGGCTTTTGTAGAAAGTAGCGGTGGCTGGAAGGACTGGCGCAAAAACAAGCTTGTTAGCCGTGATAACCTACACCTAAGCCACGATGGATATAAAAAAATCGGTGCTTTTATCGCAAAAAGTGTGAAAAATGAGATGAAAAACTAGAATTCCTAGGCGAAATTTACTAGGAATTCTCTTTGGAATTCCAAATTGCCAAACAAAAAATAAAAAAATAAAGAAAAATCAAGCCAAAATGCGCTATAATCGCCAAATTTTAATTTTAAATACAAAAGGCTTGAAAAATGTTTGAGACTATAATAGGACTTGAAGTCCATTGTCAGCTAAATACCAAAACTAAGATATTTTGCAGCTGTTCTACGAAGTTTGGCGATGAGCCAAATGCTAATACCTGCCCGGTTTGCCTAGCTCTGCCAGGTGCTTTGCCTGTGCTAAATAAAGAAGCCCTAGCAAAGGCGGCTAGCTTTGGCTTTGCTGTAAATGCTAAGGTAAATCAAAAGTCAAATTTTGATAGAAAAAATTATTTTTACCCAGATTTGCCAAAAGCCTATCAAATCTCGCAGTGGACGACACCTGTGGTAGAAAATGGCGAGCTTTTTATCACTACTGAAAGTGGCGAAAAGCGCATAGGCATAACTAGGGCTCACCTTGAAGAAGACGCTGGAAAAAACAATCACTTAGCAAGCTCAAGCGCTGTGGATTTAAACCGCTGCGGCACTCCACTACTAGAAATCGTAAGCGAGCCTGATATGCGCAGCAGCGATGAGGCGGTGGCGTATTTAAAAAAGCTTCATAGCATTTTGCGCTTTTTAAATATAAGCGATGCGAATATGCAAGAAGGAAGCTTTCGCTGCGATGTGAATGTAAGCATACGCCCAGCAGGTGATTCTAAGCTCTACACACGCGTGGAGATAAAAAATCTTAACTCATTTCGCTTTATCCAAAAAGCAATAGAATACGAAGTAGAGCGTCAAAAAGTAGCGTGGGAAGATGGCAAGTATGAGAGCGAAATAGTCCAAGAAACAAGGTTTTTTGATACAAATAAGCTAATAACTAAGCCTATGCGTAGCAAAGAAGAGGCCGCTGAGTATAGATATTTTCCAGATCCAGACTTGCTACCTGCGGTGCTAAGCGATGAGATGATGGCAGCTGCTCGGAACCTGCCAGAACTACCTGATGAAAAAAAGACTAGATATGTAAATGAGCTTGGCTTAAAGCCTTATGATGCTGGCGTGATCGTATATAGCTATGAGATGGCAAGATACTTTGAGGATCTAATCGGTGCTAATATTTCACCAAAATTGTGCGTAACTTGGCTGTGCGTGGAGCTTTTGGGACGCTTAAAAAACGGTGTGACAATAGAAACTAGCCCAGTAAGTAGTGCTAAAATGGCTGAGCTTTTAAAAGCGATAGAAGAGGGCACAATAAGCGCAAATGCTGCTAAAAAGGTGCTTGATGAGCTTGTGGCTAATGAAAACGCACAAGTAGAGGCTGTGATAGATAAACTAGGACTTAAACAAGTAAGCGACGATGGCGCAATAATCGCTATCATAGATGCTGTGCTAGGCGCAAACAGCGAAAAAGTAGCTGAGTATAAAAGTGGCAAAGATAAGCTCTTTGGCTTTTTTGTAGGGCAGGTGATGAAAGAGGGCAAAGGCGCCTTTAACCCAGCAAAAGTAAATGAACTGCTAAAAGGTAAGCTGGGGTAGGTAATTTTGGATTTCTTTGGGAATTCTAGAATTTCTATGACTTCACAGGGGCTTCACAGAGCTTCACAGGTGTGATAACAATGAGAAAGTGGCAAGAACTGATTTTAAACTCGCTTTTAAACTTTAGTATGGCTATTGTGGCTGGTGGATTTTTAAAGCTTGTGCTAGATAAAGGTAGTGCGATAAGCTCTGTGATTGTGATCGTTTGTGGTGTTTATTTATTTGGATTTTTGTCTATTTTGACATACAATAACGATAAGGGGAAATGATGGATTTGGCAGCTTGGATTGTGGTGATTTTGACTATTGCGGCTAGTTTTTTTGGCTACTGGGTGGCAAATGCTGAGAAGAAAAAGCCGACTGCAAACTAGAATTTAAAGGCAAAATATGGCAAATATCGCAGTTATCGGTGCTGGGGCGTGGGGGTCTGCGCTAAATTATGCTCTTGGCGTGAAAAATACTAGCACAAACGCCTCAGCCACTGGGCGAAAAAATAGCGAGCTAATAAGCTTAGATGCTGCGCTAAAAAGCGAATATATCGTCTTTGCTATGGCTACACAAAGCACAAGAGAATTTCTTAAAAAAAATAGCTCTAAAATAAGCAAAAACGCAAAAATTCTAGTAGCACAAAAAGGCATAGAAACTAGCACTGGTGCTTTTTTGCACGAGATTTTTAGCGAGTTTTTTGATAGCAAAAATCTAGCCTTTTTAAGCGGACCTAGCTTTGCTAGCGAGGTGGAGAAAAATCTGCCTTGTGCGGTGGTGGTTTCAGCCTTTGATGAGAGTCTTTCTAAGCAGTGGGCGGAGTTTTTTCCACCTTTTATGAAGTCTTATGAGAGTAGCGATGTCATAGGTACTGAAATTTGCGGTGCGTATAAAAATGTAATCGCAATAGCAGGTGGAATCTGCGATGGCATGGGGCTTGGCAATAACGCTAGGGCAAGCTTGATGGCTCGTGGGCTAGTTGAGATGGCACGCTTTGGGCAGGCTTTTGGGGCGAAAATTGAGAGCTTTTTGGGACTTAGTGGCGCAGGAGATCTTTTTCTTTCAGCTTCAAGTGAGCTCTCGCGCAATTTTAGAGTTGGCAAAATGCTAGCAAAAGGGGCTGATCTTGCTACTATTTTAGAGCATTTGGGCGAGGTAGCTGAGGGTGTGCCAACAGCGCATGCGGTGGTTAATATTTCAGCCAAAAATGACATTTACACACCAATTGCCAATCAAATATCTCAGGTCATAAACGGCAAAGATGTAAGGCAGGCTCTGGCAGATTTGCTAAAAAAGAATTAGAAATTCTAGAATTTTAAATTTTTAAGGAGTAGTATGAAATTGTTTTGTCCTATTCGTGGAGAATTAAATGTAAATGAAAAAGCAAAAGATGGAATTACTTATACAGAAGAATTTAGAAGAATTGAATGCATTAAAATTCTCTTAAACCTTGGATATCCAAAAGAACTTTTTAAAATGGAAGATAAAGTTTGGGATGTGGGAAATTCAGGTAGAAATCGCATTATGGCTGATATTGTTGTTTTTAGTGATAAAGATAAAACAAGAAGAGCAATAATAGCTGAAATTAAAAGAGATAATAGAGATAAAAAAAGTGCGATAGAACATCAATTAAATCCTTCTCTTATTCATTGCGACTCTGATTATGGGATATACTATGATGGTATTGAAAATGTGTTTTTTTCAAAAAGCGATGGGTATAAAGAAGAGCATTCTTTACTAAAATTTCCAAAATTTGGTTTTAAGTTTGAAGAAAAGCCACTTATGTTTTCTGACCTTATAAAATTAGAAAATATACATAGCATTATAGATAAAATAGAGCAAATTCTGCACAATATGGGTACAACCAAGGAAGAAAAATATCGTGAATTTTTTAAACTTATTTTGTGTAAATATTTTGATGAAAGAGATAAAATTGATACTAATGAAATTTTAGAGTTTCAATTACAAGATAATTTAGATATAAAAATAAAAAATTTATATGAAAAAGCTAGAAATTATTACGGAACAGAATTAGATAAAGGAAATCTAAAAATTAACGGTGAAGCATTAAAAAAATCTATTAGCTTATTACAAAATTATTCTTTATTGATTTCTAGACAAGATATACTGCAAGCCTTGTTTATGAAATTTGCTCAAAGTACTCTAAAAACTGAATTAGCTCAATTTTATACACCTATTGATATAGTTGAATTTATTGTTGGGTTGTGTAAGATAGGCAATACCACTAAGATAATAGACCCAGCTGGTGGAAGTGCCGATTTCTTAATCGGTGCTCTTAAAAAAAATATAAAAAGTGCACAAAATATATTTTATTGGGATGTATCAGAAAATGCTAAAGAAGTAGCAAAATTGAATATGATACTAAATGGTGACGGAAGAACCAATATTAGCTTAAAAGATTCAATTTTGGATTTTGATTCAAATAATGGAGAATTTGATTTAGTTATTACAAATCCACCTTTTGGTGAAGATACAATTTTTGATAAAGATGATAGTATTTTAGAAAATTATAATTTAAGTTCTTTATTTTTAGGTACAAATAGTGGTGTTAGTAAGATAGCTAAAAATAGACATAAAAGACTTGGGGTATTATTCATAGAAAGAAGTTTAAAATTACTAAAAAATGGTGGAATTCTTTGTATAGTGTTACCAAATGGATACCTTACTAATCCAAGCGATTCGCCTATTAGAAAATATTTACTTGAAAATTTTCACATAATAGCTAGCATTTCGTTGCCTGAGGGGTGTTTTAAAGCAAGCGATACTGGAGTAAAGCCTTGCATTTTGATTGTTAAAAAAGAAAAAGTTGAAGAAAGGGTAGATTATAAAATTTTTACTGCTGTTGCTAATCAAATAGGCTTTAATTACAAATCAAAAAAATTAGAAAGACTATTTGAAGTAAATATGGAGAATGGCGAATTTTTTATAGATGAAGATAATCATTTTATTCCTTTAAGTGATTTTCCAGATATTACAAAACAGTTTTTAAATTTTATTTATGAAAGTGGCAATATAAGTGGCTTTGAAAGTGAAAATACCAAAGTTAAATACTCTAGTATTTTAAAAAGTGAGCTTTTAAAAGATTCTAATTTAGTTCTACAAGCAGAAAGGGCTGAAAAAAAATATTTAAATGAAATAAATTTAATAAAATCACAGCATTTCTTAACATTAAAAAATGCACTAATATCAAATGAAAAAGATATAACTAAATGTAATAGCAATATTTATACTTACATAGACATAGGTAATTTAGAACGAGGTGGATATAGAATTGAAAATATTTTGCGTGGTTGGGAACTTCCAAATAGAGCTAAGATTTCTTTGAAAAAAGATGATATTTGTATTGCTAAACTAAAAGGGAGTTTAGATAAGTTCGCTATGATTTTACAAAAAAATACTGACAATCTGGTTTTAACTAATGGTTGCTATAGGATTAGGTTTAAAGATGATATTGAGCGACTTTCATTTTATCATTTTCTTTTTACTCCAAGATATCTAACTCAAATGAGTGCCTTAGCAAGTGGTTCTATTATGCTTGATGTTAAGATAGATGATCTATATAAATTAGTTTTTCCTGTTTTAAATGACAACGAATTGAGTAAAATGAAAAAATTTATAGCCGGACAAGAATTAGTTATGGATATAAAAAATGAGCTCTTAAAGTTATAATTTTTTGTAGCAAGAATAATAAAATAAATAAAGAACCAAACCGAAAGGACACAGCATGGATGAAAATAATGTAATTTTAAATAGAGAGCATTGCCAATCAAATATCTCAGGTCATAAACGGCAAAGATGTAAGGCAGGCCCTGGCAGATTTGCTAAAAAAGAATTAGGAATTCTAGAATTTTAAAGGAAAAAATATACCTGAAATTTATCGTTTTTATGGTTTAATTATAAAAATGTATTTTCGCGTAGCAGAGCATAATCCGCCACATTTTCATGTTATTTATGGTAATACAGCTGGAATTTTTGATATTGAGACTTTGAAAATGCTAGAAGGTGATTTGCGGCTCAAAGTCTTGTATTTGAGTGGGCTAGTAAGCACAAAGATGAGCTTTTAGATATTTGAAATACACAGATTTTTCAAGCGATAGAACCACTAAAATAAGGATGACTAATGTTTCATAAAATCACCAGTGTAGAAGCCTTAGAAAATTATACTATTTTAGTTGGTTTTGATGATGGTAAAAAATGTATTTATGATGTTTCAAAGCTTTGTGATAAGTTTGAAGTTTTTAAAGATTTAAAAAACATAAAAGGGCTTTTTGAACAAGTAAAAATAGAGCCAAAAGGTTATGCTCTAAGCTGGAATTCTAGTTTAGATATAAGTGCTGATGAGATTTATTTTGGTGGTGTTGTGCTATGATAATAAAAATAAGGGGAAATTATGGCTATATATCAAGTTGATAATACAATAAACCAAATAGCACTGAAAAATGGCTATGTGTATTGCATAAGTAGTATTCATAATATAAAAAGTATTTTAGAACATGGATTTCGCACACCAAAGAAATTACAAACACAGTTTGTTCAGCTTATAAATAATAAGCCTTTGGATGAATATATTTGCTTTTATTTTAATCCAAGAAATTCACTGCTTTATTCAAGACAAAAAACTTATGGCGATGATATAGTTATTTTAGAGATTAAAAAAGATGTTTTGCTTTTAAATAATGTAATTTTTACCAATAAAAGCGTTAAAGCAAGTAATTTTTGCTTTGCTGATGATATAGATGATTTATTAAATTCTAGTTTTATTAACTGGGATGAAGTGTTTGCTACTTCTTGGAATGATGCTAACGAAAATGTAAAAAATGAAAAAAAATTTAAGATGATGGCAGAAGTCTTGGTGCCAGATAAGGTGCCAAGCGCTATGATAGCTGGTATAGTGTGTCAAAATCCTAGTGCACGCGAAAAAGTAGCTAGAATTCTCAATAATAATTCTATAAATATAAGCTGGAATTCTAGTTTGTTTTTTAGTGATTCTAGTTTATTTTTCAATGATTCTAGCGATACTACAGCAAATCAAAAAAGAGAGTTTAAATATCATCCACAAACAAAAGATGAGTTGCAAGCACTTGTAGATGATGAGAATATTTATTTGGGTGATATTGATACAAGCGCGATTACTGATATGAGCGAATTGTTTGTTAAAGGTTATGATGAAAATTATGACACTATAATAAATGAAAGAGAAAATTTTGATGGTATAGAGCTTTGGGATGTCAGTAATGTAACAAATATGAGTGAAATGTTTAGCTGTTGTGAAAATTTTAATCAAGCATTAAATTCTTGGGATGTTAGTAATGTAACAAATATGGGTGGTATGTTTAGGGGTGGTATGTTTAGTGGTTGTAAAAATTTTAATCGACCACTAAATGCTTGGAATGTTAGTAATGTAACAAATATGAGCGGTATGTTTATGGACTGTGCAAATTTTAATCAACCACTAAATTCTTGGAATGTTAGTAATGTGACCGATATGGGCGGTATGTTTAATTATTGTGAAAATTTTAATCGACCACTAAATGCTTGGAATGTTAGTAATGTAACAAATATGGGCGGTATGTTTATTGGCTGTGAAAATTTTAATCAACCACTAAATTCTTGGGATGTTAGTAATGTAACAAATATGAGCGATATGTTTTATGAATGCAATAATTACAACCAACCATTAAATTCTTGGGATGTTAGTAATGTAACCGATATGAGCTATATGTTTTATCGTTGTGGAAATTTTAATCAACCACTAAATTCTTGGGATGTTAGCAATGTAACAAATATGAGCGGTATGTTTATGGACTGTGCAAATTTTAATCAACCACTAAATGCTTGGAATGTTAGTAATGTAACCGATATGGATAGTATGTTTTATGGTTGTGAAAATTTTAATCAACCATTAAATTCTTGGGATGTCAGTAATGTAACCGATATGAGCGGTATGTTTGATGGTTGTGAAAATTTTAATCAACCACTAAATTCTTGGAATGTTAGCAATGTAACAAATATGGGCGGTATGTTTATTGGCTGTGAAAATTTTAATCAACCAATATACAATTGGAATACTGATGAAGTATCGCTTTTGTCGACTGAAGCTAATATTAATTGTATATTTGTTTTAAAAGATAATAAATATTATCCACAGACAAAAAAAGGTTTAAAAACTCTCATAGATAATATGGATATATTTTTAGGTGATATTGATACAAGCGCGATTACTGATATGAGCGAATTGTTTGTTAAAGGTTATGATAAAGATGATGAAATTATAATAAATGAAAGAGAAAATTTTGATGGTACAGAGCTTTGGAATGTTAGTAATGTAACCGATATGAGCTCTATGTTTAATGGTTGTAAAAATTTTAATCAACCATTAAATTCTTGGAATGTCAGTAATGTAACCAATATGAG